>NZ_QLIQ01000005.1 GCF_003428165.1 Cysteiniphilum litorale
ATTGCCTCTGTCAAGAAACTGCTAACCATCTTGCAACTAAAATAGGGGATAAAGTAGAAATTGTTATACATACATAATAGGCAAAATAATGTGGCTCAAATCAGGCAATTTAATTTGGCTCGTTACACTGTAATACTCAATACGCTCGGATAAGCGTGTTAAGCGGTTATTCTGTGTGACATTTCTTACAGCCATACCAATGGCCTTAGCCTCGCCTAGAAGAACCACTAGCTTCTTGCCACGTGTGACGCCAGTGTATAACAGATTTCTCTGTAATAACATGTAATGTTGCATAGCTACAGGGATAATAACTACTGGATATTCAGACCCCTGTGATTTATGAATGGACGTTGCATAAGCCAGATCAAGCTCATCCAGCTCATTAAAGTCATAAACGACTTCAACTCCCTCAAAATCCACCGTTACTTCAAGCTCAACATGATCTACTTTGCGAATTAATCCTAGATCACCGTTAAAAACCTCTTTGTCGTAGTTGTTAACGGTTTGCACAACCTTATCACCCATGCCAAACGTCCAGCCAAACTTGGTAATACTTGCCATAGGTTCTGGGTTGAGTAATTTCTGCAATTCGATGTTTAATGATTTAACGCCCAAACCACCGCGATTCATCAATCACTAAAAGATCAGTTTGCAAGGGATTTTCATCATTATGATTAAAGCTACCCTCTTTAGGGTTAAATTCTAAAAGACGATGAATAGTTTTGGCTTCAAGCCCAGTACTTTCGGACAAACGTTTAGCTGCTCTACCTGTAGGTGCACACAAGGAAACAGAGGCTTTTTTTGCACGTATAATACGGATAATACTGTTTACCACAGTGGTCTTGCCAACACCGGGACCGCCTGTAATACAAGCCACTTTGCTGTTAACTGCCATACCAACAGCATCTTTTTGTGAGGCAGATAGTTTTAAATGTGTGACCGTTTCCACCCACTTAAGTGCCTCAGGGATATTGATATCACGCCAGGGGCGCTCTGCATCTAAAAGACGGTTAATATGTCTTGCAACACCAACTTCTGCATAATAAAGCCAGTTAACATACAAACAGGGCTTGTCTTTGATTTCATCAGGAATCAGCTTTTCATCCTCAATTTCTGCGGCAATCGCCTCAATAATAATATGCTCAGGAATATCCAGCATTTCAACTGATTTACGAATCAACTCATCTTTAAAAATAGCGCAGTGCCCTTCGGTATTCATCTCTTGAATGACATGGACAACACCCGCTCTGGCTCTAATGATTGATTGAGAACCAATACCGAGCTTTGAAGCAAGATCATCAGCGGTTTTAAAGCCAATGCCGTGAATATCATTTGCCAGACGATAGGGATTTTTGGTGATTTTATCGATCGAGTCATCACCATAGGTTTTATAAATACGTGTTGCGCGTGAAGTCCCGATGCCATGAGATTGTAAAAACACCATGATTTCTCGCACTGCTTTTTGTTCATCCCAGGCAGAAGTGATTTTAGCAACACGCTTAGAACCAATGCCCTCAAGCTCAAGCAGCTTTTCAGGGGTCTGCTCAATCACATCAAATAGTAGAATATATTATAATTTTTTATACATCACGTAAAGTTGGAAGATTTTTACATTAACTACGTACAAAAGTACATATTTGACATTTAGATATTTGAATAGTACACTTGTACTTAATAAAATCTTTGAGAATATTAATTTGAAACTAATTGCCGACACATCAGTTATCATTGCAGTAATAACAAGTGAACATACAAAATCACAATTACTTGAATTAACATCTGGATATGAGTTGTATGCTCCTGCATCTATTCATTGGGAAATTGGCAATGCCATATCTGCAATGTATAAAAGGAAAAGCATTGGTAATAGAGATGGCTGTTTTATACTAAGCGAATACTCAAAAATACCAATCTCAACTGTTGGTATTAATATAGCAGAAGCATTAAGGATAGCCTATAACTTCAATATGTACGCTTATGATGCTTACATGCTTCAATGTGCTATTGAACAAAAAGCTGAACTCATCACACTTGATAAAAAATTAGTCGAAATTTCAAAAAAAATGAATATCAAAACAATTGAGGTAAATTAAGATGAAAGCATATAGCACCAGTGAATTTAGATCACACCTTGCAGAAGCACTAAAAATAGCTAAATCAGACGGCATTGTTAAAATATATAACAAGCGAGGCGATGAATTTACACTAACCCCATTGAAAAAGACAACTTCGCCATTTGTAAACGTCAATACCATTAATTTGAAAAATATTGATACTAAAGAAATTTTAGCTGCTATTAATGAAAGTCGAGAGCATCGTTAAAAATTCAATTTTTCATAACTGTAGTCGTCAACCCATGTAATTATTCAAAATTTAGCTTTGATTTATAACACGGAAACTTTACACATACACAAGCTTATAACTTCGTTGTTACAGAAAATTTAAAAAATGGGTAGTCAAACGATGGTTTCAATACACAACTTTTTATGGTGCTCTGCCCTTTTCATCGACGCTATCAATTCTTCTGACTAATTCCTTAACCGCTATTTTGACCATTGCGGTATTACCTGATTGTTTTGCTTGTCTGTAACATCGCGCTATTACTTCAATCAAACCAGTGTCTGACAACTTTTGTTCGCTGCCTACACTATCGAGCAACAATTGATAGTCACGCTCACGTTTGGCTTTCATTCTTTGGGTGCTTGATTTGGACATATAATTTTTATCCTCTTTCATCGTCACTGTGACATGATATAAATGTTAAAGAAAAAATTCTCAATATCAATAATAATTTTGTTGAAAATTACTATTACGCAAAAATTGAAATATTATAATTTGACTTTCAACGAATTTATGTTAAATTCTAAATATGTGTTAAAACAAAGGATTTTACAATGCACTTAAAACTTGCTCAACTCTCTGAAATAACAGGAATAAAAAGACATACTTTAAATGCTAGACTTAATAATTTATACAATAAAAATGAACTCCACAGGACGGCAGGGAACCAAATATTATTAACCCCTGAACAATCAAAAAATTTAATACATGATAAATTATGTTTTGAAGAAGGAAAAATAATATACATCGGTAATTTAAAAGGTGGTGTAGGAAAAACAACATTATCATTTTTGCTAGCAGACACTCTAAGTTCAATAGGAATAAAAACATGTATGATTGACTTAGATGTACAAGCAAATCTAACCAATCAATTTACTACAATACCACCTAATCAGCCTGTTTTTTATGACATTATACATGGAGCTAAAAAAGTTCATGAATGCATCGTTAATATAAGAACTCACTTAGACCTAATCCCCTCATCTCTTAAAAATAGTTTAATTGAAAAAGAGTTGGCATTACAATCACCAAAGCATTATCTGACTTGGTTCAACAAGCTATGCTTAAAATACTTAAGAAGTAATTATGATGTAATAATAGTTGATACACCACCAAGTCTTACTACACTAAATTCAGTATTCTCTCTATCTCTAACTGACTTCGATAACATTATCATCCCTGTTAATCCTGAAGAATTTTCAATAATGGGAGTCCAAATGTTTCTTGAAGATATTAATGACATTAGATCATCATATGAGGTCAAAAAAGATCCAAGTATTACCATTATGATGAACCGATTTTTTCAAAATCAAAAAACAAACCTAGAAATACTTTTGAAAATGGGAAATCTCTTTGGACAATCGTTATCTGAAAGTGTTATTAAGGACAGTGCCAAGCTTCGTGAAATGATTAATGAAAAATTATCAATATCTGAAGTTAAAAAAGGAAAGGATGTATATGAAACTGTCCGAGACTTATTAGTTGAGTTAAATATACTAGCACGGATCAACGAGGACTAATGGTATGTCACTTAAGCTTCAAGATTTATTGAAAACAGCAAAAAGCAAAGGATATTTAGCTAAAGATGATCAAACTTCAAAAGAATCAGTTGTAAAGCCATGGCAATCAGGAAATCTTAATCCTTTAAACAATGCAGATACAATACCGACACAAAAGGTAAACAATACAGATACAATACCGACACAAAAGGTAAACAATGCAGACACAATACCGACACAAAAGGTAAACAATGCAGACACAATGCCGACACAAAAGGTAAACAATGCAGACACAATACCGACACAAAAGGTAAACAATGCAGACACAATACCGACACAAAAGCTAAACAATGCAGACACAATGCCGACACAAAAGGTAAACAATGCAGACACAATACCGACACAAAAGCTAAACAATGCAGATACAATACCGACACAAAAGGTAAACAATGCAGACACAATACCGACACAAAAGGTAAACAATGCAGACACAATACCGACACAAAAGGTAAACAATGCAGACACAATACCGACACAAAAGGTAAACAATGCAGACACAATGTCGACGCAAGGAATTTCATATTTTAAACTAGTCGGTGGTCAAAAAGAGATTGTTGAATGGATATATGAGAATATCAAAACTAATAAGCAAAAATACACCAGTAGGCTAGCATTTCAAGACATCGTATCTAATGTAAACATTACTTCAAACAGTGTTAAAACAACAGTTCATCGGTTACTGAAAAAATTAGTTTTGCTTAAAGTAGATGAAAAGCGTGGAAGAAATGGTTGGATGATATTTTCATTAAATGATTCTGTTTATAAAGAACTAGAGTTACTGGATAAAGGTACACAATCATCTAACCAGAAAGATAAAAAGTCTCTATATAATAGTAATACTACTAATACTATAAACAAATATAGTAGCGACACAGAAGAACAAAAACCAACCAATACCCAGAATGATCAGTTAATCGAACTAATCAAACAGCAAAATGATAAAATAGCCGAACTCCAAAAACAATTTTTACAACAGGCTGCACAAGTTCAACCTGAAATAAAAAACGTCACTGTGATAGAGCCAACCGAAAACAACACCCTTGAATCAGACAATGACGACTGGGCTAACCTTGATTTTTCATCATTAACTGAATTTGGATTTACCAAGCGTCATGTTACCCAGATTAAAAACTTTAATAAAAACTTAGATGCTGATAACCAACTAACTGTCGATAGCGTCCAAGAGTCTATTGAGCATTATGCTTGGGCTTTACAAAACCGTTTAGAGGAAATGGCAAGCTATGCTCCTGCTAATAATCGCTTACGTGGATTGATAGGGGTGCTGAAAAAGGGTGGCAACTGGACGGAAGCTAATTACAAATCACCTGAAGATTTAGCGTTTGAAGCGTCATTGAAAGCAAAAGAAGAACGCTTACTTAAACTTAAAGAGCAAAAAGAGCGTGTATTTAACATTGAATTTGAACTCTGGCGTGAATCTTTAACTGCAACTGAACTTACTGACATTGAGGAAAATGGCGAACTTCAAGGCAAGATGCCACCCTCAGCTTTCAAGAATAAGGGTGACAACAAGCACTATGTAGCCGCGTTGAAAACGTACTTTAAAAACAACGTCTACAAGGGATAATAGTATGACAAATGATAAAATAAATCAAACTGAGAAAACTGACAAAACTAACAAATTAGACAAATTAGACAAACAAAAAGACAAAATCAGAAAATTGCTTGAATTATCCTTATCAGATAATGAAAACGAAGCCAGTATTGCTTTAAAACAAGCGATGTCATTGATGAACGCGCATAATATTACTAAAGATGAAGTGTATGGGCAAAATATGGCAAATAAAATCATTACAACACCTTATTACCGTATCCCTGATTGGTATGTAACGCTACATAATACGATGGCAAAGGTATCAGGCTGCTTTTCTGTGTATTGCAATGGTGATTCTTATGATGATACATTTGGCTATATTCAAATAACAGGACGACAACGTGACGTTGATAATGCGGAATATTTAATTGTTTTTCTAAGTCGAGAGATTGAGAAAAGCGTAAATCAATATAAAGCTCAGTTGAAAAAAAGAAACATTAAAACGCAAATTGCATCACGAGTAAAAGCCTATCGTATGGGTTTTATCAGCAAAATTTATAACAAGATGTATGAATGTCAAAACCAGTTTTTCAGTCGTGCCAATACTGAAAACGAAACAGATCAATCAAAAGGCAGTGAGATTATTTGTATTGATATAGCATCAAGAATTAATGATGCTAGAACTTACTATACCAATGTTTTAGGTCAGACATTTTACAGGGCATCTTCTCAAGCAAGGTATTTAAACAACTCAATGAATGACGGCTCAAAGGCAGCCGAACAGTTATCAATTAATCAGGCAGTGAATCAGCAAGAATCAATCAAAGGGTTGGGGATATTATGATGAACACCAATCCAGTTAATACTAATAAGCTTAATAATGACAGCTCATTATCAGCCGAAAGATCAGTGATTGGCTCATTGATCTTAGATAACGATGTCTATGACCGTATTAGTGATATATTAACACCACAGGATTTTTTCACCCCTGCACACAAGATTGTCTATCAACATATTCAAAAAATGGCAAACGAGGGTAGGGCATACGATTTAGTCACACTTTTTGATTCCTTGCAAAGTGAAGACTTAGGTGAGTTAGCAGGGGGATTACATTACTTAGCTGAAATCGCAAAAGATACACCCACGACAGTTAATGCTAAAGCCTACGCTGAGATTGTCAGAAACAAAGCCATTAAACGCAAACTGTCCAAAGCACTGCTTGAAGCTAATGAGATGTTACAGGGGCAAGGCTTATCTGAGGAAGATGTTTTAGATAAAGTTGAGCAAGCGGTTTTAATGGTACGTCAAGATATAGACAGTGGTGATAATGATTTTATTTCGGCTAAGGCAGTGATTCCACAAATCATTGATTACCTTGATGAGCTTTCTGATAGTGATGGTTTAGCAGGTCTACCAACTGGCTTTATTGATTTAGATAATAAGCTATGCGGCTTACGTGAAGAACAACTGATTATTGTCGCAGGTCGTCCGGCAATGGGTAAAACAACCTTTGCGATGAATATAGCTGAAGCGGTGTTAACACAAACAGATAAATCGGTTTTAGTGTTTTCAATGGAAATGTCAGCTAAGGATATTATGATGCGTATGGCATCATCATTAGGAATGTTGCCATTTTCAAGAATACGATCAGCACAACTAGAAGATGACGACTGGGCTAAATTAACCTTGGCATTTACCAAAGTGGAAAACATGAAATTATCGATTGTTGATAAAGCAGCGTTGACACCAACAGAAGTAAAACACAAGGCACGCAAATTCAAACGTGAAAATCCAGACTTAGGTTTGATCGTGATTGATTACTTGCAACTTATGCAAAGCCCTGCGTATCAAAATAACCGTAACCTTGAAATATCCAACATATCAGGGCAGTTAAAAGCGTTAGCCAAAGAACTTAAAGTACCTGTGATCGCTTTGTCTCAATTGAATCGTGGTGTTGAAGATCGTGCAATTAAAAAACCGATGATGCGTGATTTAAGGGATTCAGGAAGTATTGAGCAAGATGCTGATGTGATTATGTTTGTCCATCGTGAGGAAGTGTATAAGCCTGATGATTCAGAGTTAAAAGGCTTAGCAGATATTGTAATTGGCAAGCAAAGAAATGGTGAAATAGGTGATGTTGGCTTGATGTTTAGAGGTGAATTTTGTAAGTTTGCTAATAGAGAGTATAGGTTTTATTAGGAGATAGAAAAAACTGGTCATATTTCATGAACTCATATACTTATTTGAGCGGGATGATTTTTTATAAAAAGAAATAAAAATTTGCACCAGTAAAGCATATATTACGACTAAAATCATATTTAAGAAAAGTCCTGTGAATATTTTTTCCCACTGATCATCAAAGGATTTTAACATTTGATGATCAAGGATTATATTATGAGTAATAAGAATAATCGATACAGAGAAAATGGTAGATACTGCAAAATTTTTAATTTTCTTTAATAAAGTTGTAAAAATGATTACTTCAACAATAGCTGTAACCAATGAAGCGATTATCCCATTATGCCATAATTTAGGGAGTTGTACCGCAATGTGATTGATAGCAAGAGTATTATGTAAATCTTCGATATCATTTGCTGTAAAGTTAGGTATTATCGTTTGACTAGCAAAATATATGACATAAGAAAATATACCATCACATAAAGTAGCTGTAATAATAACTATAATTGCTATATATCTTCCTTTCATAAATGCAATCATATCTGATAATGCATATGTTGAAGAAAATATAGTTGACGATGCCATCGACATAAATGAATGACCAAAAAATGATATTTCTATAGTCCTGAAAAACAATGGATCACAAGCTAGTTTTAGCGTCATATACAAAAGTAATGTTAAAATATAGTAAAATTCTTTCGATTTTGATAATATTTTAATCATATTATTTAATTACTCTCAATTTTGGTGATATATTTGGGTTTACTTTTAACTGGCGCTTCATTGCGTTTAAAATAGTTATATAGTCATTATTATCTAATTTTGCAAATATATGTTTATTTGATATTATTTCTAACCAATGACTATTTTCTGATATACCATTAGCAACAACCATGAAATGATCTGGTGAGTTTGATTTTTTCAGAAATACCTGACAGTTATCATGCGGTTCATTCAATAAAATATATCTTATGATATTTATCAATTGATCTTTATCGAGAGCATAAATATTTCTTGAGGTTATAAAATCAATTATATTGTACTCGTTAATTTCATCAAAAACTTTATGTTTTATAATATTTATACCATCAACTTCATCAAAGTAGATAGAGCTTTCTTTTAATTGAAAAGAAAGTAGCTTCAGCGATAATTTATGAAGCATGAGTCCAAATATACTCATAAAATATCGATAGCCATCCAAGATAGTCTTGGCTTTATGATTGTTAACAGATTTGTTCAATTTACACCCCAATACATTATTTGACAAAAGTATTATATAGGTTTAAAGATGTATTATATAGAGTTTATTTTGTTCTATAAGTGTATTGAAATGCACTTGCCAATAAGTGTGGCGTTCGCTAGATTTATCTCAAGATGATTGTTTTTAAACAAGGTTATTTTATAATCCACTATATGATGTAAGTTTTTATACTTCACTAAACATATATCATTAAGCTTCAGTAAAGATATATTTTCCATTGGTATAAATAGAGCTTTTGTACCTTCTTGCAATGAACTTTTAGCAATTGATTCTGTGATTATAATAAAGAATGAATCTTCATTGGCATCCATATCAATATGGAATAGTTCTTCTTTATTTTTATAGGACTCTATTGTATATACTGGGATTTTATGACCTTGTTTTGAGATCCCATCTAAGTAATATAAAGGTAAGTTTAGCTTAGTTTCGATTTGACGCGCATTGCTTTCATTTAATGTTGTTTTTCCTGACATAACTAAACTTAATTTTGACGGATCTATCCCACTTAATTCAGATAATTTTTTAAGAGAATTAATGCTATATTCTTTCATGACATTCCTTAATATATCAGAACGTTTTTTAAATATATTATCTAAAATATTTTTTTGTGCCGTCATAATGTTATATCTATATGTTGGTTGTGTTTAATATCTATAGGATTATACATTATTAGCAGTAAACTCACCACAAGAGTGTGTTTAAGCAATTTGAAATGTTTTTTAAAAATTAAAAATGTTGAATTTACAATTTATTTTATAGTGATATAATGTAAAAAGTTTAAATAACATATCCTCTTTCCATGCTTAACCTTGATGCATCTTTAAATTATTACTCCATGATAGTGGATGATATATCAGGAAGTAAGTGTGCACTATTAAATAAGCTTACTGTTATTTCAGCAATTGAAGAATTTAAATTATCAATCAATAATAATAATAAGACTGAGGCATTGCCAGTGATTAGAAGAAGTATACTTTTAAGCGTTGATTTAATGACTTCTAGTTCATTGTACTTTTCATTTTATCCTGTCTTGTTGTGGTCAATATTAGCTAGATTGTTGCGCATTAAGATAAATAGTATTACAAAAATTTATATAACGCATACAGCCTAACCTAGTAAAAGAAAACAATATGAAAAACACAAACACTAAAAAAATAACACTATTAACCACTCTGGTAGCATCAACTATGTTATTAGGCTGTGCTTCAACAAACTTCGATGAAGTAGAGCGTGGTTATATCACTAGCTTAATGGGCGCTAAGCTTCTGCCGACTAAAGCGGACAAGGTAAAGCTGTTTTACAAAGATCAGCCTAATCAAACCTTGCCATGCAAGAAGTACGACACAATCGGTAGTGTGATTGTAAATACTTATGATTCGTTCATTGGCTTAGATAGATCAGAAGATTCAATCGATAATTATTTAAAAGAGGGTGGTGCGAGTTTAGGTGCAGATGCTGTGATTAATATTTCAGAAGTAGATCAGCAGCAAACTGGTTACGCCATTAAATGTAAATAATTGGAAAATGGATAGTAAGTCGAATAAAAATGCAAAGTAAGATAAATTTGATGTATTTAACAATTCTTATGAGCCTAGTCATATGGTGATTTATGGTTCAACTGGCACAGGCAAAACCACTTTGTTAATCGATTTATTTGAGATAACTAAAAAGGTAAATTTCAATGACTAATGATAATGACATTGTGTTATTAAAGGAAATTCTGGGCAATGAAATTATGTCTGCATTTGCCGATGAGAATATCTTTGAAATCATCGTAAATTCTGATGGCAGATTAATTGTTGAGGATAACACTGGTAAACATCATATTGCCGATTTAGAGCCTGTAAGAATCCGTAACGCTATTTCTGTTATTTGTCAGGTGACAAATCAATATGTTTCTAAGAAAAATTCTGATGTTTCTTTAGAGCTGCCTAAAATTGCACCGTTTAATGGAGCCAGAGCGCAGCTTTTAATCCCACCTACGGTTAAAGCAGCGTCAATGACGATTCGCAAACATAATGTTGTATCGCTTACTTTGCATGATGCACTTTCATCTGAGGTTATTGATGGTGATGTTTTTAACATTCTGAAAGAAGCCATTAGCAGTTATCGCAATATTATTATTTGCGGTAAAGCGCAAAGTGGCAAGACAACTTTAGTAAGAGCAATGCTCAATAGCTTAAAGGAGTTTTCCAATCACAAAGACCGTATTTTAATCTTGGAAGAAACAAGAGAAATTGAATTAGATGTTGAGGACAAAGAATATTTACAAACGACCCAAGGAATTAGGACAATGACTGATCTTGCCAGTAAGACCGTTAGAATGCGCGGGAATCGACTTATTGTTGGTGAGGTAAGGGATGAATCAGCATATGGCATGTTACAAGTGTGGAATACAGGGTGCCCTGGTGGTATTTCAACACTCCATGCTAACTCACCTGAAACTACACCGCAACGTTTAGTAGACTTATGCTCGCCAGTGTCATCACAACCGCATGCTTTAATTGCTATTGCAGTTGATCTTATTGTTTTTATTGAACATGACAGCACAGTCAAAGCAGGGCGCAGAGTAAAAAAGGTTGTTGAATTAGTAGACTACGATTCAATAAATCAAAAGTTTAATTTCAACACGTTATATCAATCAAACAAAAATAATCAAAATAACCAAAGTAATACAACACAATGGAGTCAATTATGCGTCTAACTCAAATTCTTAAAAAGTCAGTCAATAAAGTGTCACTGAGCTACTTTTCACTGATGTCATTTGCTTTGTCAGCTAATGCAACTTCAGTTGGTGGATCATATCCGTGGGATGCCTTTATGCAGAAAATCGTTACTGACCTTCAATCTAACTTTGCCATTTTTCTTGGCATTGTTGGTTTAGTTGTTTGTGGTGGCTTTGTGATGTTTGGTGATTTACAAGGTGGCGCACGTAAAGCCTTTAATATTGGGCTTGGTTTGTCCATTATGCTGAATGTTGGCACGGTTTTAAGTGCATTGTTTGGTGCGAGTGGTGCTGTCATTCATTAAGGTTTTTACGATGAATTATTTAGGCGCACATTTTCAAAGCATTCAATCATTTACCATCGTGGAATTTATCCTTTTGATGTTATTTGACTGTCCTGTTGTAATTGGTGGATTAAAAGGAACTATTCGGCAATTATTTCATATCTGACTTTTTTCCTTGCGGTCATCTTTAACTTGGTTGTGATGATCACCTTATGTGTAATGAATATAAATTAACTTGGAGCATCTATGTCGCAAGAAAACTATTCAATACCTTTTAGAAAATCACTAAATGTTCGAGTGGTCATTTTAGGTGTTGAACGTAGATTATTCTATTTTGAACTGATTTTAATTTTAAGCATGGTGAGCGCAACACGTTTTAGTTTCTACCTCTGGTATGTGCCATTAGCTGCACTGTTTTTACATGGGTTTTTTATGTATGCAACCAAAGCTGACCCGATCATCACCAGTGTCTTTCGTAGAACATGGCGTAATCGTTCTAGTTGGATAAGACCGAACTATCACCCATCACAGCCAACAATGGGCTATGAGCCACCTAATAGAGTATTAAGCTCATTTCCTGATGTTGATGATGTTAAAGTTGGCAAAAAAGCCATTAGCAGCCGATTTAAAAAATAAGTACTTAAGGTGTATCATGTTGAATTATGACTTTAAACTATTGCGCAGAATCATGTACGGCAAGGCATCTGCAACAGATAAGCTTTGCTATGCGATGATTGTCGGTGATAATGATGTTGTTATGAACAAAGACGGCTCATTAGCCATGAGTTTTCGTTTCTTTGGTGATGACATACAAGTGATCAGTGAGTTACGCAAGGCTCAAATTTGTTTGCGTTATAGTCAAGGGGCAGCAAAGCACTGGCATGATAATCTGATGATTGAGACTAACTTTATGCGCTCACAAGCTAAAGATAATTTAAGCAATGGCGAGTTTCCTGACGCAGTGTCCGAGTTAATTAATATTGAACGCACCTTACAATTTCAAGAAGCAGGGAAAGTTTACGAGTCAGAGAGCTACTTTACCTTTACAGCAAAAGAGCCACCAGAGATAAGCACGGGTATTAAAAACTTAATGTACGAATCTGATGATGAGATTGTCGAACGCACACTCGATCAGATGGTCGCAAGTTTTAAATCTAACTTACATCAATTTCTTTCTTTTGTCAGTTACGGCAGAACAAATCAGTTTGAATTACTCAAAGGCGATGCGTTAACCACTTATCTTAATTCAACCATAACAGGTGATATGCGGACAATCAAAGCGCCAAGTCATAAATATTTTTTGGATAGCTACTTAGCTTATAATGACTTTTTAGCAGGTCATCAACCGGTGATTAATGGCAAACATGTTAAGGTAATTGCTGTTGATGCTTTGCCGAATGATGTGTATCCGATGCTAATGAATGAATTAAGCAAGATGTCTATGGAGTTTAGATACAACACACGCTTTTACCTCTTATCAAAAAATGAGGCGGCTGTTTACCTAAAAAGATTACAACGCACATGGTCATCTAAGGCAATTGGTATTTGGGGAATCCTAGTAAACGCAATGGGTGGCAATCCCAAAAAAAACGAGGTAGCCGAAGCCAATAATTTTGAAGTTCAAGGTTGCATTGCTGAAAATGAATCCAAAGAAGTAAAATTCGGTTGGTATAACATGAATTTCATTTTAATGGATAGTGACAAGGAAAAATTAAACCAGTCAGCACATGACTTGATTACAACCTTACAGAACTATGATCTTGTGTTAAGAGAGGAGACAATCAATACTACGGAAGCCTATTTGGGCTCGTTGCCGTCTCATGGTGGCTATAATGTTAGAGTCACCTTAATGGATTCTAACCTTTGGTCTTATACTTTGCCTTTATCGGCAATTTATGCCGGTGAAAAATACAATCCAAATCCATATTATCCTCAACATTCAGCGCCATTGATGTATGCCTTAACAGATCAAAACAACATATATCGTTTTAATAACTGTGTTAAAGATGTCGGACATACCGATATTGTGGGTCCAACAGGTTCAGGCAAAACAACACTCTTGAATCTTTTTATCGCGCAACACCGTAAATATCCTAGCTCACGCCAAATTGTTTTAGACTGCAATAATTCATCTTACATCTGTATCTTGGCTATGGGTGGCAGATACATCAATGTTGATGATGATGGAAACTATTCAACTGATGATAGCGCAAACAGTCAATTTTCACTGTTTGATGGCATTGAAAGCAACACACAAAAAGAAATAATTATAGATTGGCTGATTCACACTTTCGAGCAAAGTGGCGTAAATATGGATGTAGAGCAGCGTATCGAGGTCAGAGACGCAGTAGAGCGTATCACATATCTTAAACCGTCAATGCGTAGATTTAGCAATCTTACTTTTGATACGCCAGAGCTAAGAGAGGTATTCCAAGAATTAAGACAAACAATATTTGGCAACCTTATCGATGGCACAGAGGACTTTTTAGGTTCCAATAATCTGTTGGGTGTTGAGATAGGTAAACTCGTTAATATTTTACCACCAAAATATTTACAGCCCTTGGTCTTATTGTTGATTTATCGCTTGACTAAAATGTTTGAAGATCGAGTGCCAACGCTCTTGATTTTAGATGAAGCATGGTTGTTTTTAGATGCGCCTATTTTTGCTGCCAAAATTAAAGAATGGCTAAAAACTTTACGTAAGATGAATGTATCTGTTGTGTTTGCAACACAAAGTTTAAATGACAAAAAAACATCGCCTATTTCGCCTGTATTGGTGGAGTCATGTCCGACCAAGATATATCTACCTAACCGTGATATTATCGGCAACAAGAAAATCTTAGAGCAATATATTTCTTTTGGTTTGACCGAAGAAGAATGTTATCAGGTCGCGAATGCTACGCCTAAGCAGCACTACATGATTAAACAGCCTAACAGCTCAAGAGTGATTGATTTTAATGTGGGTGAGCTTGCCTTGCAGTTTATCTCACTGGATAAAGAAGAAGATCGCAAGCTGTTTCTTAAGCACTATAAAGCCAATGATCAGCGCTATCTTGTTGACTATCTTAATGAGAAAGGACTGCCAGACGCAGCGAACTTGATTGCTAATATTCTTAACGAGAAAACAGACAACTCAAAAGTATTAGGAGCGCTAGAAAGTGAGGTGTGTGATGTTAAGAATCATTAAGCCAATAGCGATAGTAGCGGCTTGCACATTATTAAATAATTTTGGTTATGGTTGGTATATTGTTCATGATCCAATGAGCTATCTTGAGCTGCTTAAAGAAGCCAGTAATACTGAGACACAAATTAATAATCAAAAAACTCAAATCGGCAATCAAGTAAGGAATATTCAAAATCAACTACAAACCATAAGCAACCAAGAGCGTATGCTAAAGGATAACCCCATAACGAGAATTAGTGATTATGCTGCTATCTCTGACCAGGCTAACCAAGCAGCGCAAGTAGGTACGTCAATTGGCTATGAAACCATAGACTTAGCGAGCAAGTTTCAACAGAAATTTGGGAAGAAACAGCAAAATCAAACCTATCAGCAGTACAGTAATAACATGCTACAAACACAAGTAGATACCGCACAAGGCACTTTACAAGCAACACAAGTGCAAATGAATGATATGAAAAATCAATCTCAGAATATGAGTCAGATTGCTAACAACAATAACAGTTTAGACGGAACAAAGGCTGAATTACAAGGCATCAGTCAAATGTTAAATGCAAATGGGACACAGCTTCAGGCGATAGAACAATTGCAAGCCCAGTCTAATGCACAGCAAGCCGCTTCGATTGCAGCGGTAGCAGCGAAAGAGCTACAGGGAAATCAGGCAGACCAAGACTTGTTTAATTATTCTGTTGACTACCCAACGTATGCCGATAACGCGCAACTTTCAAAGATACCAAGTATTTAGGAGCAAGACATGAGCCTTTGGGGAAACAACTCGCTAGATAATATTGATATTCAGTTTTTGAATGCCTTTGTTAGTGATGCGAATACCTTTGTTCACGCTGGGATGAATTTAGGTTACTTTTTAGCATTAATGAGTATATTAATTTCGGTTGGCATGATGATGTTAAGAGGTGAAGAAACGCATGCAATGTTTTCTAAGATTATTCAGTCTGGTCTTTTATTTGGGTTGATGTTTGGCTTAATTGAGTATGGCGGTCAATGGATACCTGAGATTTTAAATGGCTTCATTTACGTTGGTCAGCAGGCATCTGGCATGCAATCAGTCAGTCCATCAAGTGTTTTTGATCAAGGTTGGTATATTGCTGGGCATATCATTCAAGGCGCCAACAATGCAGGGATGTTTCATATTGTTGCGGCATTAACTGCGGTTATTTCTGCTTTTTTCATTATTATTGTTTACGGATTTATTGCCGGTTCTTTGTGTGTTCTACTGGTTAAGGCATACGCGCTTGTATTGGTTGGGCCATTAGTGTTCGCATTAGGTAATTTAGATGTCACCAGAAGCACCGTTCATAATTATGTGCAAAAAATTATCGGCATGGGTTTTAACCTTGTTATGTTTTACATTCTAGTTGGTGTTGGGATTAAGCTAGGAAACCACTGGGCGGATGTAATTAAAAATGGTGGATTCTTAGATTTATCGGTTTTCATAATGATTATTGGTGGTTTGATTGTTTTTTATCTCATTATGCAAAACGTACCCTCATTTATTGCAACCATTTCAGGTGCGGGCGGTTTTAGAGATTACGGACAGGCTGCCGTAGCAGCAGCAATGACAGGTGCTGCTGTTATGGGTCAAACGTATATGAAAGCAATGACAATGGGTAAAGGCGGTATTGCAGGGGCGGGTATGGCAACAAGAGCTGCGGTATCTGCGGGAAAAGGTGCAGCAGCAGGCTGGAATGCTGGTGGCGCTACACCTGGTGCTTTATCATCTGGAATAGGTAGTGCAGGTGGTGCGTTTCAGAGTTTTATGAATTCACCTGCTCAAAAATCTGCGGCAACGCCAAACACAGGATCATTGCTTAAAGGATATAACGCAGCTAAATATGGTGGAGCAGTTGCGGCAAAAACAGGCGCTCAAATGGCGCATGCCGCTACGCAAGGTGTTGGTGGGATGCTTAATAATCCTGTTGGACGTGCTGCAACAAGAGTCATGGGTGGATTAACGGGTGCAGCGGCAGGGCTTGGTAAGCATGTGACTCAACATGGCGTTCAACCTAAGATGCAACAGGCTGCGGACATTTTTAAAGGCAATAAACCAAAATAGAAAAAAGATAGGGATAATAAGCATGTCACATCAATTATCACAAGCATTTGGTTTGTATCAATTACAAGAGCTAGGATTATTTATCTCATGGCTTTGGATGCACAGCTTAGGTTTAATTACATACTCAAGCATTATGAGTGGTATTAGTTCGATGGGGTGGTGGTCATTATTGGTTTATTTGCCGGTACTTTGGATTTTAGCATTAATGGCAGGACACCCAAAAGCAGTCTATGCATTTTGTTTTGATATGTTAAAAGGTTTATATGCTTGGATATTCCATCACTATAAGCCTAATAAATTTTATGGTTTAGGAAGTCGCTTACCCTTATTAATTCAGCTACGAATTAAATATTTTTCAAGCTATCGTGGTGAAACGCGTTCACTCACATTTGATTTATGGCTTATTGCCTTGGGGTTAATGTTTTTAATATGGGTCATTCCGTTTCCTTTTGGCAAGTTTATTTTATATTTTATCTTGATTTGTATTTTGGCGGTGTATTGTTCACAGGTGATGAGGTATGGGTATATGAGACCGTCACTAATATTATCTGGTATCATATTTTCTCATGCGGCGCTGTATTACAATTTACATTTTGGTTTTATCCTGCAACCTCACCAAAAAGAGTTGTGGTTTATTACGGTTAACCCAACAGATTACGTCATTGATTTTAGTAGAATATATTTTGCAATTATGCTTTTCTTCAGTTACCTAGGGCTGTTTAAATATTTATCAAACTTTATACATCATTGGTTATTGCCTAAATCATTCTTCCCTGATTTTTACGAAAGACAAGCGGGGTATCAAGCATTTGGACTTATAAAAGTTACTGAGTTGACCGATAGAGAGTTGAGATTTTGGAATACCCAGCCGGAATATTTGTTTGATACGTTCTTGTTTTCTATACCGGTCTTTATTGTGGGTATTGTTATTCAATTACCTGTGATGCTTATTTTAGGTCTATTGTACCCTTTCTTTTGTGCATTACGGTTACATTCGCTACATCGTAAATTACTCAATATAGTCCAGATAGTTCCAACTAAAAAAATTGTAAATCGCTTTGTTGGCGAGTGGCGCTTAGACCCATCTATTGATGGCGAAAACGCATCTGAAAAAGTGATTAACCAGAGGTTTGATAATTTTTTAATCTATGTTAGAGAGAATTTGCAAGAAGATGAAGTTAAGTTAAAGGAGTTGTTACTATGCAAATTCCCTGATTTGCAGCAGTTGAAAATAACTCAGTTTGAGGAAGATAAACAAGAGGTTGTAGCACAGTCTGATGATATTGCTATAAAGCAATCGTTCCCTGTTATTAAGCTAGAAGATATACAGGCAGCTTTAGCAGAGTTCGAATGCAGCCTTGAATCAATCAAAATGATTAAAGGAAGATTCAATACACATGCGATCTCAGAATCCATCCACCGAGCGAGAAACCACGATGGAGACATCACCCAGAAACGGCGAATTTTATTTCAAACATTAGAGTCCTAGAGGAGTAAAAAAAACATGACATCAAAGACCGAATTGCGCCCTGAAAACGGGGGAAATGGCGAGAACAAGCCAAAAAGCAATCAAAATGCGCTAAAAGCAGGTAAAGAAAAACTGCAAAAATTAAAGGAATTATACGAGCAAAAAAAAGCAGATAAAGAAGCGGTGATTGATTCACTGGATAAAGCATCAACCAAAGATGAAGCTTTAAAAGGGCGTTTGATTTTTGAGAAGATTTATGACAATCGCACCAAGCAGATGAAGTTATTGATTATTGCCGTTGTTGTGCTGTCAATCTATGCGATTTGCAGCTTGTTTATCATGCGTAATTTAGCTTATGACGCTAAGGTTTTACCATATATTGTCAGAGTTGATGGTAATAACAGAATATTGAGCATTGATGAAGCTAAGTCCTCTAATTTTGATCAAATGAAGCCTTATTACACGATTAAGCTTATTCATGATTTTATTCGTAATGCTCGATCTGTGTATGTTGATGGTGATTTAAATTATGCTGACATGAAAAGCGCGAGTGCCTATACCACAGGAGCTGCAACTAAAGTTTACCAACAGTATATTGAAAAATTAAATCCGAATGCGCTTGTTCATCAAAAGCAGGAATCGATTGATGTTGTAATTAATAATACGATTGACGGATTAAATGGCGTTGCGAATACCGTTCAAGTGATTTGGACTGAAATTAGACGTAATGCCAATACAGGCGAGATTATCTCACAAGATCAGTATACAGGTGTCTTTAGTTATCAATGGATGGGAACGCCAAAGGCAGCCAATGTGAGCGCTTTGAACCCAATTGGCTTCTATATTACTAATATTTCATGGTCAAAAAATAGCAATTAAAAAGTAGGTAGGGTGATGATGATCAAACGTAAAACAAAGCAAATTATTCAAGTTGCTGTAGTGGCTGGTTGTATTAGTACAGTAACGCTTTTATTGCCAAATATCGTAAATGCCGAAAGGCAAGATATGGCTGTGAATGGGGTGTTTAATCAAGAGTATATGGGATATCAGACGGCATTAAACCATAACAATTTTTTAATGGTTAATGGTGGCTTTAGTGTTTTTGGTACGCCTAGTGGTGCTAATAGCAGTAGCCAGATCCCTTTAGCATTAAATATCGGTGGTGGTCAGCGATCTAAGTTAACAGATCGCATTTATTTGGGATATGAGCTTGCGCTTGGGCACTTGGGGTCTCAAAAGGTCACAACAAATGACAGCCACACTATGCATCAGTTTGAGTTAAGCGCTGTCGCTACGGGTACATTCTTTTTCAATCCTTACTTGGAAATGCACCTTAAAGGTGGTTTAGGATATCAGTTAAATTTGGGTTCACCCTCTGCAATGAAAGGCGTTAATGTCGTACTGGGTGCAGGAAGTGGTTTCTATATCAATAGTGATAATGTTGTTACGGCTGATTTAACCTATTACAGCGGCAGCAATGCGTTAGATTCAGCACAGCGTTTCACAACAATAACTGTGGGCATTAGCCATTATTTTTAAGGTGAGGGGTTAGTTAGAATGAAAACAAACAAATTACGATTTATAAAAGATAAAAAAGCCTTTAGCATAACGACAAACGTTGCATTAGGTGGCGCACTACTCATGTTGTCAGGTTGTGCTTCGATGAATCAAAATGCACCACTTGATTACCATCATCTGGATTATGTGCCATCGGATAGTGCTGCACTTTTAAATCAAGCCAATCAAGATGAGCAAAGCGTGAGTTTAATAACGCCAAGTTATAACTATTTTTCAGCAACAGGTTTTGCTAATTCCAAAGATATTGCTAAGGCGTTTGAACTGTATAAAACCAAAGGGATCATGTCACCCATCGTTGGTACTGGGTTTATCACAGAGCCATTTGATGCATATAGCAGAACCATTATTTCATGCTCACCGAATCAATCGGCAGAAATCATGCTTGAAGCAGGGGAGAAAATACAGGGCGTTCATATTGATAATGCTGGTAATTGGGAAATATCACAAATGAAAACAGGCGCAGTAAATGGCTCGATTATGTTGATTATCACCCCTAAAAACCTTGATGATTCAACTAACCTCACGATTGCAACAGATATGCGTACTTATAGTATTGGCTTGGTGTCACATAAAGCGGTTGTGCCGATTATTAATTTTTGGTATCCAGACCAGATTGAGGCAGACTACAGCCAACAAATCCAAGCAGCACAATCACAAAAAGAGCGCCTGCTATCTAATACGGTTTCAACAACGAATGACTATGCAGAGCTTGATCATTTGAATTTTAATTATCAGGTCAAATCCCTTGGTCAGCCATTAGAGAATATGCCTAAAAATATCTATTCGGATGGCAAGCAGATGGTGTTTGACTGGTCAGGTTTAAACGCAGATAACTTACCAGAGGTACACGCTTATCTATTGGGTAAAGATCGTGTGATGAAGTCTAAATATTCAACGCCTTATTTGTATGTTGCGGGTGTATACCCCAAAGTCACAGTGACATTTAAAGATATGCCGCAAAGCAAGCTTGAAATCACTAATGACTCATTAAACAAAGTAACAGGTTGAGGTGATCGTGATGTTAAATAAAAATAAACTCAAGCTATTTAAATCAATCATTATTACGCTGGCACTTTGGTGTATCACATTACTTGAAAAGGTCATATTTAGCACCAAATGGCTGATCAATAAAGCCAAGATATCACCTAAAATATTCTTTGGTTTAATGCTTATTGTCGTTGCTGTTATTGTCACTTTTTTTACTTTCCTTTCACTGTCACGATATCATCAAGTAACAGGAGCGCAGAAAGACCCAACACTAACACATGATGCAACCTTTTCTACTGTTGATGCTGCCCCTCAAAAAATAAAGGTGAGTCAATCGGTAATTACGCACGATGATTTATCTGGCAGCACTCAGACTCAAGGGAGCCAAAAGACGAGTGATAACGCCTATCTTAAAGCATCTGAAGATTTGGCACAAAAATACAATGAGCAAATCGAAGGTATTGAACAAGAAAATGCCAAACAGAAAGAAGTTGTTGCTAAGGCAAAAGATAAAGAAAAAAGCTTATATGATCTATATTCAGCCTATCTAAACAGCAATGTTAAAAACACACAGAGTAAGTTTGTAAAGATTGTTAGCTATGACGCTAACAGCAGACCACTGATTCAGTTCGCACCGATGCAAACTGGGATGATTAATCTACAACAAGGCGAACGCGTCACGAATATCTCTTTAGGTGACACCTCGCGCTGGCTTGTGACCCAAAGTTATGTAGGCAGCACTAAGCAAGGTCACGTTATCATCCTGATTAAGCCAACGACACCGAACATCGTAACAAATCTTGTGATTATCACCAATAAGCGTATTTACAATTTTAATATTACATCACAAGCCAATGTCTTTACACCTGATGTCAGATTCCTGTATCCCAGTGATGCCACACAAGCCTTTGTATCAGGTAACAACAGCGATAGCAGTAATCTATTTGCAGCAGATAATAATACAGCAATGAATTCACTGAACCCAAATACTCAAACCGTTATTAATGCAACAAGGTTGCGTAGTAATTACAGTGTCGCTGGTGATACCCCTGATTGGATGCCGGCACGTATTTTTGATGATGGTACACATACGATGATTGCTTTTCCACCGATGACTGATCGGGTTAATTTGCCTGTGCTTTTTGTCTACATCAACGGTCAACCATCGATGGTTAATTATCGCTACCATCGCCCTTACATGATTATAGATCGACTATTCCAACACGCTGAGTTGGTCAGTGGCAAAGGGGATAATCGCGAGGCGGTTCAAATTTACAATAATAATCATTAAGGAGTAGACGATGTACGGTGGTCTTGATAAAAACAACAAGCAGCTAAAAAAGAGCAAACTGCTTGATAAAAAAAATGCAAAAGAGAGTGAAAAAGCAAAAAATGGAAAAAAAGTAAGTAAAGACAATCCTGAAATAGCAGAGAATCAACATCGTATTCCTAAAGGCGCAGGATTTAAAAACACGTTCTATATCTTTGTGATGGGGCTAGTGCTTGGGCTTGTGGTTATGGTGTTTGCCTTTTTAGAATTATCGCACAAGGACGAGCAACCTTTTTCGGTTGCAGATAATCCAGACCAAGACCCATCAGCTAAACCGTCAAGCTTGATCCATTATTTAGATAGTCAACCAACACAGGAAAACCTTTTAGGTGGTGCGGGTAATTATGTGATCAACAGCAGTGAATTTGAGGGTATCAGTTTTGGTGGTCACAAACTGGGTGAGGGGGATTACATCTTGAAAAATGGCAAGCTTTATACCATTGGCAAAAATGGTAAGTTACACCTGGTAACAAAACCACCTAAAGAGGGTGTGTTGGCGTATGAAGATGGGCAAAAAATGATGTACCACAATGGTCACTGGGTGGCAGTCGCTGATGGTGACATGCAGGCAGGGCAGTATGTTGTCCACAATGGCAAATTATACAAGGTGGGCAAAGATGGTCAGCTTATTCCTTATGATGGAAAACTACATAATGGTGATGTTGTTTGGAAGCATGGCAAGAAATATATGTATGAAAACGGTCAGCTTGTTCCTTATTCGGATTCAGGTTTGGATACCACTTCATTAACTGGTCCCCAAGCGGGGGATTTGGTGATGAAAGATGGCAAGCTCTATAAAATGGGAGCTGATGGCAAGTTGCATCTTTTTCACGGTACACCTAAAGAGGGTCAAATCATCTGGAAAAACGGCAAAGCGTATATTGTTGGTAAAGATGGCAAACTCAAGCCACTTGAAAATGGTTACCAACGTGTGATTAATGGCAAGCCTTATGTCTATGAAAATGGCAAATGGGTACCACTGGCGGCCAAAGGATTAAAGCCTAGCGATTTAATCGAAAAAGATGGCAAGTATTATCAGGTCGGACCTGATGGCAAGCTATATCCTTATAACGAGTCATTAAAAGCAGGGCAGATTGTTTGGAAAAATGGCAAGCCTTATCTTGTTGATAAAGATGGCAATCTTACTGCTTTAAAAGATGGGCAAACCTTTACCGGTGCAGATGGTAAAAAGTATCGCTATGTTAACGGTCATCTTGAAGAAGTGACTAATGATGACAGTAGTAAGTCACCATCAACTAATAATGGTGGATTAAGCTTTTCAAGCGGCAGTGATAGCGACAAAGCGTTGCTTAAAGCCTATTCATCAGAAATCTTAGCAGCTAACACCAATACAGCAGTTATCCCAAGTGATAAAACAGGGCAAAATATCGATGGTCAAATGGGACGTATTAATGGAGCCCCTAATGCGAATAATGCGGCTTTAAATAGTCAGATTAGCGCATACTCAAGTGAGTATGATCAGGCAAATGCTCAAGCCGAAAAATCAACCTTTTTAAATGGTGGTCATCATGCCGCAAAACCATTGCCATTAGATGAAATAAAGCCAGCAACACCTTATACGGTAACAGCAGGGTCAATTATTCCCGCAACGCTTGTTTCAGGGATTGATTCTGATTTGCCAGGACCCATTAAAGCAACGGTGAGTCAAAATGTTTATGATTCAGTGACAGGCAATTATCTATTGATTCCACAAGGCTCAGTGCTAAATGGTGTCTATGATTCAAACGTCAGCTATGGTCAAACCAGAGTGATGATGGTTTGGTCGTCTATTACTTTCCCTGATGGCAATACGGTTAATTTAGGGGGAATGCCCGGCGCTGATTTACAAGGGTATATGGGTAGCATGGATTTAGTAGATAACCACTACATGAAAGTATTTGGCTCTGCTCTATTGTTTAGTCTATTTGGTGCAGATTCTCAGTTAACACAACCAAGCAATAGCAGTGGCCAAGGTCCAACAACCTCACAAGTTGTTTACGCGGCAGTCGGTCAGCAGTTAACACAGACGGCACAGGCTTATTTGCAAAAAGACCTAAACATTCAACCGACACTTAAAATAAGACCGGGCAATAATTTTCAGGTGTTTGTCACACGCAACCTTTCCTTTAAAGGACCTTATCAGTTTGCGAATCAAATGCCAAGCAATGCAGTATTAAGCAATTAATACTAAAAAGCTAGGGATAATAAACCATGATTAAAATGAGTAATACAGTTAAACCAAGCAAGTATAACCATAAAAAAATGATCTGTTTTTGTCTTGTGATTGCTTTGCCTATGCTTGTTTTGTGGCTAGTGGTTTATCCCTATCTTAAATCATGCGGTTACATCATTAATGTTACACCATCAATGCCTTATGGTCTGTACAAAGAGGTGAGCTTTAAAGCTAATCAATCTGAGCATATCAATATTGGCTCAATTGTACTTTCGTGCTTACCCGATCAGGCAGCAAAAGTAGCTGTAAATAATGGTTATTTAGTTCATAGCTCACGTTGTGAAAATGGCTTCGAGCCAGTATTAAAAGAAGTTATTGCCGTATCAGGCGATAAGGTATTTTTGCACCAGGGCAGTATTAAGGTTGTTACAGATAAGGGCAAAATCGCTTTTTATCAGGCACCTGTTTTGCGCATAAGCCCGTCAGGATTAAAGGTACCGAGTTTGATTAAGGAAAACCATTTTAGCTTAACAAATCAAGTGTGGCTGTATGGTAGTTACGATTACCAATTGTCTTGGGATTCTCGATACTTTGGAACTGTTAACATGCAGGAAGTGATTGGGTTAATGGAACCAATATTGACGTTTTAACTAAAAAAGGATTAGGAGCATTTATGAATACGTACACTAAACAAAACGATCATACAGTGATCACTGATCAGCGAGTGGATTTTGTTGGTTGCCATCACATTGAGTCAGAAGACGGTTTGTCTGTGTGCGCGAATATGGAAAGCACAATCGCGTTGTTAAATGAAAAAATTGAAGTCTTGCAAGCGAAAGGATTTGAGGTGGTGAGTGTATCCCCTGTGATTAGTGGCACGTCAACCTATGGACAGTTTCCAGTTGCTCATCAACAGCCTCAAAGACAAGGTTTTATCTCACATTTTATTGATGCTTGCACTGAAACAAGGCGACAAAAGAAGCTTAAAAAATCAAACAATCCTCAGCATGGGAAAAATATGGGCGCTAGCCATTTGTTACAAGCGCAGTCATCATTAGGTATTCCTTACAGCATGGGTTTTAGCTATACGCAAGGGTTTACTATTTTTTCCAAAAAAACAGTAAGAAATTTGAGTGGGGAATGAAAAACATTAAAAAAAACTTGGATTCCAGATAGCACTGGTTTTTCCCAGTAAGCCAAAGAATAGAAAAAAAATAGAAAAGAATAAAGCAAAAACAAGGAGTTTATTATTATGAAGCGTCAATTATCCATCACGCAACATATCAAAGTATTATCAGGTGGGATTTTATGTTCCACAATCTTAATTTCGGGGTGTCAAGCAGCGCCTGTTAGTAGTGCCGATTTAAAAGCATGCGCTAATAAGGGCACAAAATCGTGTATGGTAACCTTTAAAAAGGCACAAGATTATTGCAGCAATTTAATGTCTCAAGGTAAGGATGGTAAAGAAAAGGCTGAAAGTAGTGATGTCTGTAAAACACTTATACAAGTAGAGTGGGGTGAGTGATATGACGCGTTCCAGCTTTTGTTCAATTCCTTTGGTGACGTTATTAATGTCTTCAATGCCAACAGGGGTGGTATTTGCTCAAGATCATGGTTCAACAACATCTAAGGTATTGTTTGATCAGGCTGATAAGATGCTTAATACGATTAATGATGATCAAAGCAATAATCAAGCGCAATCATTGCAGCAGATAGCAACAATGAAATCAACCTTGCAGCCGTTATTAGCAAAGCATTCCGGTTTGGCGTATCTGAAACTAGCACAAGGCTATGATAAGCTAAAACAGCCATTACTTGAAAATGTGGTCAAGTACGGATTACATGCTGCTGAGTATGGCTATCCAGAGCTAGGCTATCAGATGGTTGCTAAAGCCTATGGTCAATATGGCACAACCGATGCACTGTATACCTCATCGTGTTATAGAAATTTAGCCAGTATTACACCAAATCAAAATTATATTTCAGAGTGTATTGTTCACTCGGCTAATTTCCAAGTCATGAGCAATAAAGGGATGCAAACATGCTACGAAGCTCATCAAAAAGCAGCAGCTATTTATAGTAACTTATGCCAACACAAGCTGACGTATGCCTTTAATTCACGGATTGATCAAGCAACCATTAACGTATTTACTGCGCTTGCCTGTGATGGTGATCATGCGAATAACGATAAAGCTATAACCGATAGCAAAGGTAACCAGAAGCTAAAGAAAAATGACATTGTTATGGTTGATAAAAAGCTGTATGTCAATTCTAATAATCATGTATTGATCCCTTTTAAAGGTGAGTTAAGTGCAGGGATGCTCGTTCAGGTGAAACAGACTGAATATGTTACTTATTTATATAATGGTTCAGAGCTTGAGATAGCTAAAAACGACACTTTTGTGCGAATTAACGGACAAAGCTTTTACTATGAAAACGGTAAACTGGTTGCTGATCGTCAATCACAAACTAACGCTCAAGTATCTAAGAAAGATACAAATGATAAAAAGGGGCAGACAACTTCAAAAGAAAAAATGTCAACAACTACAACAAAATCAACTCAGCAAGTGAGCGATAAGCAAAATCAAAAAAATCAATCACCAATACAACGGGGGAGTTAAGTATGAATAACATCAAAACATATCTACAGGCTGCAATAGAGGGCATATTAAGTGATGTAAAAAGAATTTGGATTAATCCATTTGTTATTGCATTTTCTTTATTGTTTTTTTACACCGATGGATTACATGCTCTGATTGGTTTTCTGGTTGTTTCAGCCATTATCTCAGTGATTTATTATGGTGTACTTGCTTATATTAAAAGCGACCAAAATACCAAGGCAAAAAACACTCAAACCAATACGACTGAATCTACAGAAAACAAAGAAAACAAAGAAAATAAAGAAAATAAAGAAAATAAAGAAACTACATAATCCACGAGTGAGCAAGCTGAAAAATATTAGCTTAGGTGATATTGCAGTTTTCTCGTCTATGACGCCAACCCAACTATTACGCGAGTGTTGAACTTTACATCATCAAGACACATAGTCAGATAAATCAAATAAGCAAATAAAAATAGGAGAAGCAAGATGGCTAAAGGTACAGTAAATGAAGTAATACTATTAGGACGTTTAGGTGCTAATGCAGAAGTGCGTTATATGCAAAACGGCACATCCGTTGCCAATTTGTGTGTTGCGACAAATGATGGGTATAAAGATCGCCAAACGGGTCAGTTTATTGAAAATACGGAGTGGCATAGCGTTGTTTTTTTTGGGAAATTAGCAGATACGATTGCCCAGTACACCACTAAAGGCAGTTTGATTTATGTTAAAGGCAGACTGCGCACCAATCAATGGCAGGATCAAAACGGGCAAACGCATTATACAACTGAAGTTGTCGGTATTAGCTTTCAGTTAGTCGGTGGCAATCCTCAGCAAAATACCCAAGCACAGCAACGGGAGTTGCAACCTTCAAATGCACAAGTTAATAATGGCACTAACTCCCCAGATTCAAGAGCTACGACTGAGCAGGGACAACCACCTGTACCTAGTTATGAGGAATATGCACAGCAGCTTAATAACTCAGATGAAGTGCCTTTCTGATGTCTGAAATAAAAGGAATGCGCTTATGATTCTGCGTAAACTTACAAAGTTTGGATTAGATAATCACCCTTATTCTGCTTTGAATGAGTTATCTATTTTTCTGTTGATGATGACTATTTTTGTTGGTTGTCTTGCATTGATGGTCTATCAGTCATTTTTTGAAGCGATGTACTATTTGGGAATGAACGTGATTGTTTTCAAAAAGTCTAATTGGCAAGCTCTGGTTATTATTGGGTTATATGCTCTTATTTATTGGTGGGGTTATAACCGACTCCTTAATGAAAAAGGTAATATTATGCTGATTGCATTAAATACGGCAATATTTAGCTCACTTGTCTTAGGATTTGTGGGCGATCTTGTCTTAAATGCTGTTATTGCCTGGAAGGTTAAATCACTTGGATTTTTTACTCACTCCCAAGGCATGGCATCATATCTTAAAGGTTATTATCACTTAGTGATGGCTAAGAATCTTTTTGCTGGTAGCATTTTAGTAATCAGCTTGATTCATCTTTTAATGAGACGGACACCTAAAGAAGACGTTAAAGCCTCATCAGGTAAGCTAGGAAGTGCCAAGCAAGCCGATGTGCCTTATCTTAGAAAAATGGCTTTTGTGACTGATCGATCTAAGGCATTATCTGGTGATGATTATGCGATAGGCAAGTTGGATGGTGAGTATATTGCAATTGAAAAACCAATTAATACACTGGTGATTGCACCACCTAGAAGTGGTAAGGGTGTCTCAGCAGCCATTCCATCCATCTTAGATGCTAAGCATAATATTTTTGCTTTAGATATTAAATCCGAGCTTTTTTTGACAACGTATGAGGATGCTATACGCAAAGGCAAAAAGCCTGTAGCGATTGACCCTTATCGCGTCCTTGATCAGTATGGTGATTTTAAAGGTTTTCAGGTGTTTCATTATGATCCTTTAAATCCAAATCATGTTAACTTAAATGATGAGCTGACACGTGATCGTTATATTGCCGCATTAGCAGGCGCGATGATTGTGGAAGGGAAGTTTGAAACCGATCACTTTAAAGAAACTGCTAATTCAATATTACAAGCTGCCATTGATGGGTTTTTAGGGACGGGTAAATCATTGACTGATTTATATGATACGTTTGCGCCATTAGATAAACCAGGCACCATCAAAGCACTTGAATCCTATCAAAAAGAAAATAAAAGTCGAAGGATAGTTGCTGGTATTGGTATGCTTAAAAAGGTAGCTGATAAAGAGGCTGGTTCTATACTGTCAACACTTTATCGCTGCTTTGATTATGTTGCCAGTCCCGCATGGGCGCGCTTTTTTAGTCAAAAGGGTTTGAATATCCAAGACTATGTTACAGGCAACAGTGATCTGTATTTCATTATCCCTGAAGACATGGTGCCACGTTATCCTAAAGTTATCAGGATGATTTTATCGATGTTGGCAACGCACTTATCAATTACGCCTTCTTATCAGTTACATCCTTGCTATCCCATCCAGATTGATGAAGTTGCACAATTGGGACCTGTGCCTGAGATTCCCATTCTGTATGAGATATTTGGCGCCAAAGGAGTGAGACTTTCTTTATATTTTCAGTCAGTGGACCAAGTGGATCGATTTGAAAAAGCGGACATGATTAAAGGCTTTGATTTAATCAGAGTCTTTGGTGCTAATGATACCAAGACCATTGAGTGGATTCAGAAGCTTGGTGGTTGTCAAACCATTATTGTTGAAAGTCGCAATGAATCAACCTCTAAGAGTCGTGCTACACGTGCAGGGCTTTTAACCCCTGGTAATGTCAGCACATCAATTTCAACCAGTGAGCAAGAAACTGCGACGGAATTATACCATACTGATGTGATTAGAGAACTCGATCGATCAAAGCAATTTGTCTTTAAAAGTGGTATGCGCTCATTTATCTGTGATCGCATTTTTCACTATGACGATCAGCGCTATAAAGGACGATTTGGCATCAATTATGTTGAGAAAAAAGACCTCATCAAAAAGCCCATCGACAGTAAGCTAAGTCACATGCACGAAGGTAACCGGGAGCATTCGGCTATGACGGATGAATCTGGTGAAGTTGAACAGCTTACTTTTAGTGATGAGCAATTTTTTAATCAACCAACAGGCACGCAGTTTATTGATGAAAAGCCATTATTAAATCACTTAAAAAAGCAGGTGCGTCTATTAATTGATGAGGTCATTGAAAATGATGATTTGGTCAATCAGCACATTTTCACCGATATGGTCAAAAGGTATATAAGCTCAGTGATGGTTGAGCAATTAGCTAATGATAGTCGTTTAAGTTTAGATATCTATTTGAAGATTATGCGCAATCATCATTTATTAGGAGAAGTTGAAGAGAGTAATGGCACCGCTATGTATGAGCTTCTATATCAGGTGAAACTTCCAGAGGATAGGCGTTTTTTAATGCGTCAAACAAAAGAAAAAGCAGGCGCAGAAAGCTAGTGAAACAACAATCAATCAAAATATAAGGTGAGATATGATTATAACAAAACCACTAAACTATTATGGTCAACAAACAACTATTGAAGTCGAACATACTAAACGGAATAACAAAGGGCAGGTATGGAAGCTCAACGGGGAATATACAACGATTGAGCAAATCTCTAAAGCATTATCTTACCCAAGCGTATATGTGTTAAGGCGTCGGATTACAAATGTAGGCCAACATCGTGCTTTTACCGAGCCTTTCCAATAGGTGTTTATATTATCCTTTGTATTAATTCAAAAATCTTAGCATCTAAGCTTTATGAGCTTTCTTTTTTATCGTCAATCAATTGAATCCGTTGATTAAGTTCCTTGAGGGCTATTTTCAAAACACCCGTATTACCATTGTCTTTTGATTTACGGTAACATACGCTAATAACTTCGATTAAACCAGTATCTGAAATATTTCTTTCACTTCCTGCTGAGTCAAGCAGCAAAGCGTAATCACGCTCACGCTTATTACGCATACGTTGGGCATTGGATTTTGGCATGGCAATAAAGAATTTTTCGTTACTGTGACGATAGTATAGACACAAAATTAAGTCCGTACCATTAATATTCTTAGTTGGTGATCTGTGAGTTTATTAGTTTCAGTTGACACTGAACGAAATCGAGGGGAGGGAGGATATAGATACGCTCAGTGCAACGTGAGTATATTATAGTAAAATACAGATGAAATATAGCGTTTACATAGGCTGAAAATTATTTATTGGTTTTTTTTAAAAAAACATAAGTGATACGAAAAATTAACATATAGTGTGTTGATGCTTTTATTAGGGGCTTTGAGATTATAATCGTCTGTGCGCTGTTATTATCAATCAAAGATAGTAACCAATAATATCATAATTACACTTGAGTATATTACATATCAATATATAATATACACATATGCAACATGTGAGATTGCTTTATGGCACAACGCTTTACGCTAGCAATTGCTAAGGGTGATAGTTTTTGTAATAGAACCAGAGAAAAAAATACTTTAAGCAAGAATATAGAAAATGCTGAGCATACCGTTATTATTGCGCCACGACGCTATGGAAAAACAAGCTTAATTAGCGAAGTAATAAGACTTAATGAGTACAAACATGTTTGGTTTGATTTTTTAAAAGCTATCGATGCCAACGATGTTATACAGGTGATATGCAAAAAGCTTTCTACACTCATTGGTGAAATGACTAGCGATATCAACAAGATAAAAGGATTGATTTATAAATTTTTTGAAAACTATAAGCCTGAGTTTATATCCAATATGTATGGTCAAAGTGTAAAACTTACCCTACATGAAAAGAAATCTTCACCGGAGGATGTGTCGGAATTATTGCTTGCTATTGATAAGCTAGCCGTTGAATTAGACATAAGCACCGTGATTGTTTGTGATGAGTTTCAGCAAATGTATGATATTGATAAAAATGGCGTTATTCAGGCAGCTATTAGGCATGCTGCCGAGCGATCAGAGCGAGTGGCTTACATTTTCTCAGGCTCTTCAAGGCATATGCTTGAGGTGCTTTTTATGGATAAATCTAAACCGCTGTATCGGTTATGTAAAATTATGAAGCTCAGCAAGATTCAACTTGAGCATTATTATAGCTTTCTGAAAAAGGCAGCTGAGGAGCGTTGGGGAGAAGCTATGCCAGAATACGATATGTATAACCTTTTGGTACGAATGACAGAACGCCATCCATATTATGTCAACTATTTATGTCTCGAGCTTTGGGATCAATTTGATGCGCTTCCAAAAATAGAGCAGATTAGAAAAACATGGGATCAGGTAACACAGCAAACAATGCCGTATATTAAAGAAGAGGTGAAAGGATTAAGTGCAAATCAAAAGCGCCTTTTAAAATATCTGGCTCACGCGACTGTTGGTAAAAAACTTGATCAGAATCTTTTAACTGAAATTGGGATTAGAAACTATAGCAGTGCTAAACAGGCGTTGGAATATCTCATCTCAAAAGACTTAATTTATTACGAAGAGCGTGATCAGTTTTACGATATATATGATCCGCTACTTAGAAAGTATTTTGCATAATATTAAAGCTCAACTAATAAGGGCTTAGTGGTTACTGCCCTGCATGCATATTCGCACCGATCGTGAACAATGATTCGCATGCAGCGTAGATGCATTTAAATACATTTGCAACACAACTGAATTCATCTAATAGGTGTTATTTATCCTTCATATATGGAACCATATTGGGTGTGTTTGAATGCTTTGGAAGTACATAATGGATGTGTCGAAGGGTTGTAGTGTAATTTCTTTGGATGGATTCGGTGGTATTGCTTATCTGCTTGATCAGAGTGGGCGTGTGGTTGACTGTAATAAGGAAATGGAGATTGCTATTGGTATTACTAGAGAGGATATTTTATTTCATCGCTTTGTTGACTTTGATGCCAATACTGGGGTTTTAATAGATGGGTTACACGATACCATGCTTGGAAATGTTGAAGAAAGCGTGGCATCACCAATAGTAGGTTTTGGTTCATCTTATGCTCAGGTGGTTGATCTTCTTGATCTTGATTGTGGAGATCGTCGATTGATGTTGAGTATGGAAAAGAGACTCATAAAGGATCACAATGGTAATAATTTAGGATTGTTGAGTGTTGGTTTTGATCTGGAAAATGCTAAAGATGAGGTCATTGAATTAAGCACGTTTAAAGAATTATTAAGTGAGCATAAGCAGTTATTGGAAACTATTTTGTACAAGGCACGCATGGCTGCATCAGTAGCGGCTGATCAGGATGAAGCGCTAGTAGACGCTAGTGAGAAGGATAAGTTTGCCAAATTCAAAATGCATGTAGATCAATTTAGCGAAGATTTAAGTTTGTCATGTTCAAAACTAAATCGAATCTCAGTAGATAAGTTTGTTGTAAGTCAGGTTAATAAAGGTCAAGGCTTATTTTATTACAGGTTATTATACGTTTCAGATCATGGTCCTTTGTCAGCATATTACAATGAATTAGTGTCTAATGAATGTTTTAACCCCTATGTGTGTAGTGTTGAAGAGTTTGAGGATGAGCTTGTATTTTGGTCGAAGCTAGGGAGTGGTTTCTTCGACTTGCTAATTGTGGAAGCTTGCAACAATAGGATACCTTCTTGGACATGGAAAGTGAGTGATCGTTGTTTGGTATTTGTGGTCGGTAATTCTGATGAAAGTTCTAAGAACAATATTTTGACGAATAGAGCATGTTTTATTAGCGATGAAAATGAAGTTGGTGTAGTTGATCAAATTTTTTCTCAGTGGAATATTTCCAAGGTAGAACATGTTCGTGAAAGGGTTTGGAAACAAGGTTGTTTCAACGTGTTGATTGTTGAGGATTATGCTGAATCTAGAGAATCTTTGGCGGAACTTGTTGATGTTTTATTGGAGAGTTATGATTTGGATTTTGCTACTAATGTTGTAACAGCGGTTAATGGCAGTGAGGCATTTAATTTTGCGGTTAATATCACGTTTGATTTAATTATATTGGATCTAGGGTTGCCTGATGTAACTGGCTTTGAGGTTGCAAAAAAGCTCAGAAGTTTAGAGCAAATCGGCAACCTAACCTATAGCTATATTGTTGTCAATACTGGGCATTGTTTTGATCTTGTGATGTCTAATGAGCGGGTACAAAAATACGGTTTTGATCAGGTATATCTTAAGCCGTCACTTGCGAGCAGTATCGATGGAATACTAAGACAGTTTGTTGATGAAAATGCACGATGCGTGGAAGCTGAATGTGGAGTGTGAAAGAGTAATAAGGCAATAAGTTGGAGTGTGTCATGCAATATTTAATTGCTTCCCCTTATACGAGGTTTTTTTGGTATGAGTATCAGCTTGACCGTCATCGCTGTGATTACAATATTGTCTTCAGGAACCACATTCAAGGTGCTTTAGATGTGAAGCGCTTGTCAGTTGGACTTAGTCGTTTTTTAAAGGACTATGATTTATTTAACAGGCGTCTGACTCATAATAGTAGTGGTTTAGTATGGGCTCAGGTTGGTGACAAACAAAGTCGCGAAGCGTTACTCGAGGTCGATTCTGGTAAAGTGAATAATTTTATTAGAATGCCATTTAATATAGAGAGAGACTGTTTGTGTCGCTTTGGTTTGGTCAGATTGGGTGATGCGGAATATCAGTTTATTATCGTAGCTCATCATGCACTATTAGACGGTAGTCAATTTGATCAGTTTATTGGCGAAATTTCTAGATATTACAATGATGACTTTGCTAGCAAAGAGATTGAAGAGCGTTGTAATAAATCACAACAAGAATTCTTACAACTGCTCTATCATCAGCAAGGAGAAAGAGTTAAAAGACTTGTTGCAAGTAATAGCAAGAATATCTGGGCGCGTTATTTAGGCGATGACAATGTCACCAATGGATTACCTTATTTGAGATCTGTGTTGCAAAGCGATCATGACAATCTTGAAGTGGGAATGCAGGTTTTTAAAGTCAATGAAACGCTCATTAATGAACTGAGAGATGAGTTTAATATATCGGTATTTAACCTATTGTTGGTGACATGGGGTGTTTTAATGGGGCGACATATGGGCAGTTCTAGTTATGTTAGTTACCCTGTTGCGATGGAAAAAAATGTCAAAAGCAATCACTACTTTGGTGCAATGATCAACACATGTGTGCTAAAAATCCCGCGAGAGAATGGTCAAACTTTTGAGGATATTATTAATCAATGTGGTAAAGCATTAGAAGGGTTGGTCACAAAAGAGGGTGATATCGTTCTTAAGCATACACAATTACCAGTGACAGAAACTCTTGATGGACGCGCCAACCAGAAGTTGAACTTAGGATTTGCGCAGACAAACCTTAGAAAAATGCCAGTGAATTTTGAAGGGTGTCGATCACATGTGATTGCTGATGGATATGTCGATATTTATGGATATGAATTGTTATTGGAATATCAAAAATTTGATAGTGAGTATTTTTTTCGATTGAAATATCGTGATGATTTATTCTCATCAGAGCAAGTATCTTATATGGCTGAGCAGTACGCTGATTTATTGAGAAAACTCTTACATGAAGGTGCTAGAGCTCCAATCAATAAGATTGCTATTATAAGTCAAGAGGAATATCAAAGAATGTTGATGTGGAACGCCACAGATAAATCTTTTCCGGATGGTCAAACCGTATCTCAATTATTTGAACGTCAAGCATGTAAAACACCTGATAGAAAAGCCTTGTTTTTTGAGAATAACAGCTTAACTTATAAGGAGCTTAATGATAGAAGTAACCAGTTAGCACACCATATTCTAGAGCATTATTGGCACACATCTGTAGAGGACTCATCATCGGCAGACTGCTTGCTAGTAGCCATTTGCTTAGATCGTTCGCTTGAAATGATTATAGCGATTCTTGCTGTATTGAAATTAGGTGCTGCTTACGTGCCTGTTGATCCTACGCTTCCTGATTTTAGAATTGATTTTATTTTGAAGGATACCAAAACTAAGCTTATCTTGACTCAGTTGGATTATCGAAGGAAACTATCAAGCTTAAGGGAGGATTGCGATTGTGTTCTGGTAGATGATCAGACGATTTATGCGAATGGTAACGGGGGAAAATTATCGTTAAATGTAAAGCCAACCGATTTAATGTATGTTATGTATACATCAGGAACGACGGGGCAGCCAAAGGGCGTTATGATAGAACATCGTTCTGTAATCAATACAGTCTATAGTTTATTTGATGTCTATTGTCTGACGAGTGAGTCGCGCGTAACCACATATGCTGCTTTTTCTTTTGATGTGTTTGTCTCTGAAGTGTGGGTTACTTTGTTGCAAGGAGCTTTGTTATATATTATCCCTGAGAACATTCGCAGAAATATGGTCAGGTTAGCCGAATATTTTGAACATCATTTCATTGAATATGCTTTTATTCCACCTGCTGTGCTGTCGTTGCTACCGCGTGATAGAAGGTATCAGTTTAAGAGTATTGTTGTGGCAGGGGAGACTTGCAGCGAAGATAGCGCACAATATTGGTCGAAGTGTTGTCAATTGTACAACTACTATGGTCCTACTGAGGCAAGCATTTATGCTTCAGGAAAGTTAGTGAGTGATGGCTATGCAGTCGTTAATAGTATAGGAAGCCCAATCAGCAATACCAAGCTGTATGTCTTAGATGAGAATTTAAATATTCAACCTATAGGCGCTGTTGGTGAGCTTTATATCAGTGGTATTGGTTTAGCCAGAGGGTATTTAAATAATGATAAATTAACAAAGGAAAGGTTTATTGACAATCCATTTGCTCCAAAAAATGGATTAAGTTGTGGTTATGCCAAACTCTATAAAACAGGCGACCTTTGTCGATTTTTACCCGATGGTGAGATTGAGTATGTTGGCAGAAGTGATACACAAGTTAAGATCAATGGGATGCGAGTGGAATTAGGTGAAATTGAAAGCGCCTTAGGGACGCTTGAAGGAGTTAATAAATGTGTAGTTGTGATAAAAAAAGACTCCCAAAATAAGGCGACTAGTCAACAGAATCTTCCAGCTATGCTTATCATTGCCTGCTATGCTGCTGATACAGCCATCAAAGAGGATATTATCAGAAACCATTTAGCCTATTTATTACCTCAGTATATGCAACCAAGCGTTTATGTTCATGTGAAGGATTTGCCAATAAGTGCTAATGGCAAGACCGATCGTAAGGCACTATTAGATGAGATAACGATCAATGATATAGGTGCTAAGGAGAGCTTGTTGCCGGAGAATGATGTACATCGAGAGTTACGTAAGATATGGTCGGACATTTTAGGAGTGGCTATTGATGAGATAGGCATCGATGATAGTTTCTATGCTTATGGAGGTAACTCGATAAATGCAGTTGATATGTCAGTAAAAATTAACAGGATACTGGCAGTTGATATTTCTCCGTCTGTGATTATGAATATGGGAACAATAAAAAAAATAGCAGCTGAACTGATTTCACACCAGTTAAAAAACCATTTAAATAAAAAATCCAGTGATGAGGTATGCGATTCGTTTGATGGTGATGGGGATAAATCTTGTGGTTTCCCATTGTCTCGTGAGCAGCAGGGCATCTATTTGGCAGAACAATATAATGAGTCTGCTGTAGCTATTTACAATATTCCGATGCTTCTGAAGTTGACGGATAAAGTCGTTTTTCATTACATGGAGAGGGCGTTACGTGAGGTGATTAAGCGGCATGATATTTTATCATGTTGTATTGAACAGCAATTGGCGTCTTCTGAATTACGACAAAGCCAAATAGATATTGATTGGAGTGTTAGGAAATATCAGTGTGCGAATCAGGCAGAGTTTAGATGTAAAATGACTGAAATTGCAAGCATGACGCTCATGGGATCAGATAAATTGCCGTTTAGTATGAGCATGTTTTCTGTAGGTGGTGGCTACTTAAGTCGATTTATGCATGGTGTGGAAGATTCTCAGATGTATATATTCATTAATATGCATCACACCGTGTTTGATGGATGGTCAATCAAGATTTTTTTGAGTGAATTAAAAGAAGCATATGACGCATTGAGCAAAGAAGGGGTCTTGAGACTTGCAAAGGTCGTTCAATATCGCGATTACGTTCATTATCAGCAAGGCTATATAAGCAGTGATAATTACAGCAAAAAACTTAAATACTGGTGTGAGCGGTTATCTGGTTATGAAAACTTGAACTTGCCGTTGGATAAGCCACGGGAAGCGAGCATTAATTATCAAGGTAAAAATGTTAACTTTACTTTGGGTGCTCGTTTAACAGATAAATTAAGGAAGTTAGCCCAGAAAGAAAAGATAACAGTCGGCGCGCTGCTGTTAGGTGCTTACTATCTACTTTTGAATAAATATACAGGCAGTGATGACATTGTGATCGGTGTGCCGATGATGAACAGGCAACATGCTCATTACACACAAACCATCGGATGTTTTGTCAATATGGTAGCACTTCGTGAATATCTAGATAGTGATTTATCTATTGGCGAGTTTATTAGACAAATTCAGCAATCACTTGTTGAGGCTCAGATGCATCAAGATATTCCTTTGGAGTCAGTCATTCAAACTTTAGGGATAGAGCCACAGTTGGATACGCACCCACTGTTTCAAGTGGTGTTCAATATGCAACCATTTGAGTCTTTTCAAGTGGCTTCTGATCTATGGGATTTTAGCATTGCGCATGATGTGTATTCAGTCGCAAAGTTTGATTTAAGTTTGTTGATCGATGATAGTGGCAATAATATTCACGGTTATTTTAATTACGCTACTGCGCTATTTGAAGAGGAAAAAATAAGACAGATATCACGGCACTATCACAATGTTTTACGGAAGCTCGTTAGTTGTCCTGAAACTTTGATTAAGGATCTCTCCGTGTTAAGCAAGAAGGAATATGAAAAGATTGTATATAAATGGAATCAAACGGATAAGCCATTTCCAAAAGACAGAACTATTCATCAATTGTTCGAAGAGCAAGTAAGGAAGACACCTGATAATATTGCACTGGTGTGTGAAGCAGACACTATGTCTTATAAGGAACTAAATGAGAAAAGCAATCAACTGGCGCGCTTTATTCGAGGGAAGTATCATGAAAGTGTGGGACAAAGTTTGGCGCCAGACACATTGATCGCCTTATGTCTTGATCGTTCATTTGAAATGATTATTGCTATTATTGCCGTGTTAAAGGCTGGTGGTGCGTACGTTCCTATTGACCCACTAGTGCCCGAGGAGCGATTGCTTTATATTTTGGATGACACGGGTTGTCGATTGTTGCTAACGCAATCTTATCTTAGACAAGTGCGTGGCTATTTATCTCATAGCGATAAGGTTGATCCTGTTATGGTAGATCAAGCGGATATCTATCAGGGAGATAGTGATAATTTAAACATAGATATTAAGAGCAGTCATTTGATTTACGTTATGTATACCTCAGGAACTACGGGTAGACCAAAGGGGGTTATGATAGAGCATGGTGGTGTCGTTAATTTGGTCTATGCACAAAGATCGTATTTGTCGATTGATCAAGATAGTGTTGTTATTCAATTTGCACCGTATGTATTTGATGCCTTTGTTTGGGAAGTGTTTTTAGCAATTTTGTTTGGTCAAAGACTTATGTTATTTTATGATCTTTTAGATGGGTTTTATCGTAATATTACAGGTGGGAGAAATAGCATTATCACTTTGCCTCCGAGCTGTTTTTCTGAGTATTTTATTAGTAATGAAACTACCCCTTCGGTGAAATTTAGATCAATTATACTTGCTGGTGAGAAATGTTCTCAGACTGTGCTTGAGCACGCACACGATCTGGGTGACGTGGTTTTTAATGCTTATGGTCCCACGGAGAACACAGTATGTACAACAATTTCTAGGGATAGTAAGGTCAGTACAAATATAGGGAAACCTATCTGGAACGTAAAAGCATTTGTAATGGATAAATTATATACATGCGTTCCTATAGGGGTTATTGGCGAGCTGTATATAGCAGGTGCTGGCTTAGCTCGTGGTTACCTAAATTTAGCTAAAGAAACTAGAGAGCGATTTATTAAAAATCCTTTTGTGACCGATTTAGATAGGAAAAATGGTTTTACTAGGCTCTATAAAACGGGTGATTTGGCAAGATGGCTTCCAAATGGCGAAATTGAGTATATTGGGCGTAGTGACTTTCAAGTTAAGATCAGAGGTTTTAGAGTTGAACTATCGGAAGTTGAATCAGTGCTAAACAGGATTGACGGTATCGACAGATCCGTAGTATTAACTCAGCAAGATAAAGATAACGGTCATATTATGCTGGTGGCATATTACGGTGGAGATGCTGCTATATCAGAAGTGGTAATACAAGCACACGTTGCTCGGTATTTGCCTGAATATATGCGCCCGCAAGGGTATTGTTATATTAAGTCGTTTCCTTTGACAACAAATGGTAAGCTTGATAAGACAGCTTTGCCAAAGATAGTTATGGGTAGCAGAGTGGATGATTTTAGGGCAGCTAAAGGCATTAAGCGCTTGGTTTGTAAGGTTTATGCTGACGTTTTGGGTTTAAAATTAAATATGATTCCGTTTGATAAGAGCTTTTTTGAGTTAGGAGGAAACTCATTAATGCTTATGCAGTTGAAAAATTTGCTAGCAGCTGAAGTACCTGAAGCCGTCGATCTTAAAGTAAGTGACCTGTTTGTGTATCCGAATGTTGATGCCTTAAGTCGCTACCTGCAAAATAAAGAAAATATTAAGAGACAACATAAACCAAAGGTTGATCTTTATGTCGAACAATAATATTGCAGTAATTGCGGTTGCGGGGTGTTTTTCTGGTTGTACTAATGTTGAAGACTATTGGCAAATGATCGCAAATGCCAAATCAGGACTTCGGCGTTTTACTAAAGAAGAATGTCGAGAATTAGGTGTTCCTGAGCATATTCTGCAGGATGAAAGGCACATTCCTGTGTCAGGTCATGTTGAAAATATGGATCAATTTGACGAGCTCTTCTGGGGGTTATCGGCACATGAAGCGCAGATTTTAGATCCTCAGATTCGCAAACTACTTGAGCAAACTTGGTATGTTTTAGATGAAGCAGGTTACGCAAGGGACAGAAATCAACATGCTATTGCGGTTGTTGTTGGTAGTTCCAATAGTATTTACTTACATGACAATCTTTCAAATTTCATAAAAGATGATCATGTTGATTTTTGGGAAGCTAATATTGCTAACAACAAGGACTCAGTGGCTACTAAGCTAAGCTATTTACTGGGACTAAAAGGTGAAGGCGTAAGTATAAATACTGCATGTTCTACGGGTTTAACTACAATTATTGAGGCTTGCTATAAACTCAGTAGTAGACAGTGTGACTTAGTTGTAGCAGGCAGTACAAGTTTACTGTTACCACATCAGGTTGGACACTTGTATCAGCAAGGGATGATTATGTCCATGGATGGACATTGTCGTACATTTGATCGTGGTGCATCTGGCACGATCAATGGCTCTGGTGTGGGGGCAGTTTTATTGAAGCGCTTAACGGATGCGGAAAAACATAAAGATAATATTATTGCAGTGATCAAAGGTTATGCATTAAATAATGATGGTGATCGTAAGATAAGCTATACAGCGCCGAGTGTCGAAGGGCAGGCTGAGTGTATTGCAAAAGCTATAACAATGGCAGCGGTTGATTCAAGTGATATCGGTTATGTTGAGTGTCATGGCACAGCAACCAAACTTGGCGATCCAATTGAAGTGGAGGCACTTAATGTTGCTTTTACGGATACATCACTTAAAAAACGAGCACATAGATGCCAGCTAGGAGCAGTTAAGGCGAATATAGGTCATGCGGATTCAGCAGCAGGTTTGGCTGGTTTTATTAAAGTGTGTCTTATGTTGAAACACGGGGTTATTCCAAAACAAATTGATTATAATGTAGCAAATCCAGATTTACACCTTAATGATACAGTTTTTGAGGTCAGTGATACAACGAAAGAGTGGGTTAAGGATAATGGCAAAAGCAGAATTGCTGGTGTGAGTTCGTTTGGGATTGGAGGCACAAATGCTCATGTTGTATTAGAAGAATATGCAAAAGGTGATCATATTATGGGACTGTCACAGCAAAAATCTCAAGAGGAAAATGGCAGCTATATATTGCCAATTACAGCAAAAACTAAGAAATCTTTGGAGTGCTATGTTAGCATTTTTACCGAGTATTTAATATCATCAAAATCATCTTTGCATGATATTATCTATACCTTACAAAAGCGCCGATGTGCTTTTGCATATAGAATCGCAATTGATTGTAGAGACAAAGAAGAAGCTATTGACAAATTAAAGTCACAGCCTGTAGTCAAATCAAATCTTATCGCTGCGGATGCGATGACAGTTTTTGTATTTCCTGGTCAGGGAACACAGTATGCAGATATGGGGCTTTCTTTGTATCAACATGATCGTGATTATCAGCAAGTTGTTGACCGGTGCATTGATTATATTAATCGACATATAAAAGAAGATTTTAAGGGTATTTTATTTCCTTCGCTAAACATGCAAGGTAATTGTGAGCTGATTCATCAAACTAAGTGGGCGCAACCGGCTTTGTTTGTGACATCTTTTGCGTTAGCAACTTTGTTAGAGAAAATGGGTGTTAAGGCCGATTGCTTCATTGGTCATAGTGTTGGTGAATATGTTGCTGCAGTTCTATCTGGAGTCATTAGGCTTGAAGATGCGATTGAAATTGTATTGCTTCGTGGTATGCTGATGCAGCAAATGCCGATTGGTGCGATGTTATCGATTAATTTGACAGAGGATAAGGTCAAAGCAATTGTTGAGCAGTATGAGTGCGAGATTGCTGTAGTTAATGCCCCAAATTATTGCGTAGTTTCAGGGGTGAAAGACAAAATCATAGCACTTAAAGAGCACTTTGATGGACTTGAGATATCTAGTTCAGTACTCAAAACTTCTCACGCATATCACTCAAGCTTAATGGAGAAGGCAGCTCAAAAATACAAGGAGGCGATTGACAAGATAACTTTTTCACTGCCAAAACGTGAATTTATTTCCAATATAAGCGGGCTAAAAGCAGGTGTTGAGGTTACCTCTGCTGAGTATTGGGCGGAACATATTCGGCGACCTGTGCAGTTTAGTAACAGTATAGCAACGATTATCTCAAATACTACTGAGGTTGTATTTGTTGAAGTTGGCGTCGGAAACGCGTTGACAACGTTTATTCAAGCACATAAAGATGACTTTGGTCGTCAGCTTATAAGTATAGATTTGTTACCATCAGCTAAAGATGTAGCAAAAGCAAGTGTAGAGCATAGCAAGCGTCTTGGATTAAAAAACAAGAACGAATTGATGGCAAGGCTATGGTCTTATGGATACCCAGTTGATTTTGTCTTACCTAAGATTGGGGATGTAGTTAATTTGCCCTATTACCAGTTTGAACGGAACGTTCATTGGATAGCATTAAGTGAAGAGCGTGCAAAATGCAAGCTTAGTACAAATGATGATATGTTTTATCTACGTTCTTGGCAAACAGTGGCAGTGCAGCCACAGGGCTCTATGCGATCAAAATGTAGAACACTTGTTATTGTGAATGGCAAAAGGTATCTCCAGCAGGCAAGAGAGTTTTTGACTAAGCTTGATCGTGGAAATTTTGACGTTGTTTTTTTGATCTTGCGAAAAGGCAATAAGTTCAAAAGGAAGCGAAATGTGTGTCATATGGATATAGATAATCACTCACATATACGATGGCTGACGTCATTTTTGAATACTATAAAATTGTATGAAAATATATCACAGAGTTTCTATTTTTCTTCTCATCAAGTGGACGAAGCCTGTGCCTTTGAACGTATTTTCGGTCATATTTATAGAAAAATTTCAAAGCAACATACGTTTATTTCAATAACTTATGATAACTATGATGTTGTGGATAAGGAAAACTTGGTGGGTTCCCCATCAGTTGTGGCTAGCTTTAATATGGCGATGCCTATTGAAAATTCTAATATATCAGCTTGTCATCTTGATTTGGCTTTGAATGATCCCAACGATTTATCTCAGTATATTGACATTATTGATGTGCTTCAAAAGCAGGGAGATATTTATGCACTGCGCTATGGCAAAGTTTGGCGGCTAAGCTATGAGAAATCGCAGACAAAACCTCAGGATTTAAATAATTTCTCATTGTTTTGTAGGAGTAATGCAAATTACTTAATTACCGGTGGGTTAGGAGGTGTAGGCTATAGTATTGCAAAAACAATTTGCCACCAAGCATCAGATGCCAAAATTGTACTTATTGGTAGAAAAAAGGAAGAGCAGCTTAAAGGCAATGCATTATCAAGACTGAATGACCTACAACACAACGCCAATAATAATCAGATTTATTATGTTAATTTTAATATTGGTTGGGATCCAATAGCTGAATTGGTATATCAGTTGAAAGACAGAGAAGTTGATCGCTTGTTTTTGCTCTTGCATGCTGCGGGAGTGGCTGCTCAGAGTGCCGTCAAAGATGTAGATTTAGAGCGTGTTCGAGAGATCACTATGCCAAAGACTTCTGGTACAATTAGCTTGCTGTCATTAGTTGATTTTATTCCAAGTGATTATTTTATTGCCTGTTCTTCGTTAGCGAGTGTTGTGCCAAGTTACGGCAATTGGCGATATGCTGCGGCAAATTCATATTTGGATGAAATTTCATATAGGCATCATGAGGGTGTTGGGCGATTTTTGACGATTAATTTCAATCAAATATCAGATATTGGTATGGCGTATGATTTCATCAATAAGGAACAAAAGCCTCAGTTGTTTAGTCTCAATAGCATTAAGTCATCTGAAATCAGCACTGCAATTGACAATGCAGTTTGTTTAGATGTTAACCAAGTTGTTTTCTCGAAATATGACGTTAAACAATTAGGAAATCAGGCTTACTGTGTAGAGACATTGAATATGTTAGAGTCAGGCAGTGTGGCGGTATATGAGTCATGTACTGATATACAGCGACAAATCGCGGAGATTTTTTGTCAGGTATTGGCTATTTCAGCGATTAGTGTAGAAGATAATTTTTTTGATCTTGGTGGAAATTCTTTATTGGCTATTCAGTTAATCTCGATATTGCGGCAGCGATTAAATATCAATATCTCTCTTGCAGATATCGTACAACACAATACGGTGGCAAAAATTGCTACGTATAGCGGAGTAATTAGCGATCAAACTAAAACAGCGGCTAAATTAACTCTAAACCAGAGTAGTATAATGTTAACGTTAATGGATAATCAGGCTGATCAGAATGTTTTTTTTATTCACCCAGTGGGTGGGACTGTGATGTGTTATATGCCACTTATTAGGGAGTTACCAATAACTTATAATTATTATGGATTGCAAAATATCAATATTTATAAGTCAGATCAGCTAAGGGTTGACTCATTGGAAGAGTTGGCAGAAGTTTATCTTAAGGAAATATTGAAAATACAGCCAACAGGTAAATATATTTTAATCGGTGCTTCTATGGGCGGTACGATAGCTTATGAAATAGCACTTCAGTTACAGAGAATGGGGAAAACGATTAAGCGGGTTCTTATGTTTGATACGTGGATCGTATTTGCTCCATGTTTTTATAACAAAGACAATTTGAGTAAGATGTTATCTAATTGTAGTGCCGCATTCTATCAGATATCATCGTTACAAATTAAAAATGTGATGTCAGCGAGTTGTCATATGATGCAGTTAAACCTTGATTATCAGCCAAAAGATCACTCTAGAATTCCGGTTACTTTGTACAAAGCAGCTACGTTAGATGAGAATCATGCTCAGAACGGTAATCATAAGGATAATGGCTGGTTGACTTATACTTCAGGGTTACGGATTAGAAAAGCCCTTGGTGATCATTTGAGTATTATCAATGAACAAAATTCGCAGAAGTTAGCACTGCAAGTTGTTAGGGAATTAAAAGACAACTTAATGCTTAAGTTATTCATCTGGTTTAGCGATTGGATTAAAAATAACCCGTTAGCAGCAATGACAGGTATAATTGGTGTTGTTATTTTAGCCCTTGATGTTTTTTTATTACCACTATTATTATCAGAATGGCTTGCAGAAATAGAATAATACTTGGAAAGTGATGATGGATGATTTAGTAAAAAATGATGGCTTGTTTGGTGTCGATTTTGAGGCAATAAGTCTGGAAGAGGAAAATAAAATTTTAAAGGAGAGATTGCGGTTTCTTGCGGAATCAGTTGATTCTATGACTGGCGTATACATTCGGTGGAAAGATAAAGATGGACGATGCCTTGGCTGTAATAGAGAATTTTCCATTCTTTTAGGCAAGCAAAAGAGAGATATTATAGGAAAAACTGATGCTGAATTATACCCTGAAAGTATGATTGAGCTAGTTGAAACTATTAAGAGGCATGACTTTATTGTAATAAGAAGTCGATCAGGTCGTGTATTCACAGAGTATTATAATTTTGGAGGATTATTCAGCATTTGTATTAAGTCTATAAGAAATCCATTAGTTGATGATAATGGAGAGGTTATTGGCGTTGTTGAGATTTTGGTCGATACATCAGAGGAGGAGGATAGTTTATTGCACCATCAGTTTAGTAGTGATTCAAATAAGATTGATTTCCAGCAGGTTCTTGACGCTATTGACGCTCATGTATATTGGAAAGACGTAACAGGAAGATATCTTGGCTGTAATAGCTCAGTATTATCATTTAATAAATTTAAAAAGATCAAAAATATAGTTGGAAAAACAGATTATGATATTTTACCTGAGAAAATGGCTGATCAGGCAATTGCTAATGATGCTGAAGTGATGAGGGATGATAAAACTGTGATAGTAGAAGAGTTTTGTACGGATAATAGTGGTCGTGTTTTTATGTCATCAAAATCACCCCTTCTCGATCGATTTGGACAGGTCAAAGGTATAGTAGGAGTCTCAATCGATATTACTGAGCGTAAAAAGTTGGAGAGGGAGGCAGAAAGACAAAATATATTAATGAAAAAGCAAGATCAACTAAAAACACAGTTTATTAGAAATTTCTCTCATGATTTGAGTGCGCCAATTAGCAGTTTAAAGAGTGATTTTATTTTACTGCGATCCTTACTAAAGGAAGATGTTAAAGTACAAAAACTGGTTCCACGATTTAGCCGAAATGTGGACAGAATTGAGACTATGTTTCTGGATATGCGGCGGGAATTTTTGTCAGGTGTGTGGGATGTTAATATCCGTGAACAGAATTTTTGTTTGAGCAATATGTTGAATCGTGAATTTGATTTATTACAGAGCTGTCTTACGATTGAGAAATCGGAAAAATTAGTATTAAAGCTTGCAATAGATCAGGCGATACCAGCGCAAATTACCGGTGACTCAGTCAAGCTGGGCATGATTTTACGTAACTTGTTAGCAAATGCAGTTAAGTATACTAATGAGGGATATGTTGAGTTAGCCGTTGAACTAATCGAAAAGATAGAACATGATGAAGACCGAACTGCTACTCTATGGTTGAGTTTTGCTATTGTAGATACTGGAATAGGGATTCCAGAAGAGCATTTATCTGATATATTCTGTCTGGGGTTTAGAGTAAATTCAAGCTATGATTCTAATAATGCCCCAGGTAGTGGATTAGGTTTAAGTATTGTGAAAGATTATGTAGACCTATTAAAAGGTGAGATTATTGTTGAAAGCACTCTCGGAAAAGGGAGTAAATTTCTTGTTAAGTTATCATTTTCGAGTGTTGACGACAAAGAAAATCATGAAAATACATAACAATACATTATGTCCATTGATGTTGCTAATTCGTGAATGTACCATGGCTGCAGTCGCTTAGGTAGTTACTTTGTTTGCGTGTGGGTTTACTCCTTATCCCTCCTATCCCCGGATCCCACCGAGCTTGAAATGCGCTTGAGCGACTTTATTTATTCAGCTAAGGGAAGACTAAAGACAAAACTCACGTAATGATACGTTTATACAGTAAGTAGCGCATTAAGGATTGTTGACCAGATATGTACATGAGAAATTCGTACTTAGTAGGAAAACCTAGTTTTTTCATCAAGGCATTGAGTTTATCCTCAACTGTGCGATGCGATAGTGCGATCATTGGAGCAATTTCTTTTGCGCTGTGAATACCTTGATATAAAAACCAGATAATCTGCAGCTCTTTGATTGACAGCTGTTGAATAAGGGGATGGGTAAGCTCGATGCCTGTTGGTTTTTGAAAGTCATGACCAGAGAACTCTTCTGAGATTAGAAACTCAGATAAATCGTAAAAATGAGTTGTAAGCTTTTGATAGAAACATTGTATACGATGTTTAAGCTCGATATATTTATCCATGTAGGTAACTTGTTTCTTTTTATCATTGAAGCAAAGCGTGAGTTTTGAGATATTACCATCCAAGTGATAACAAAAAATCATTAAAGCATCGTCACCTGTATCAAGAATTGAGGCTATAAAGCGTTGTTCTTCTTGATCATCTTTACACACAAAATGACAAATATCTGTATATTTTGTCAAAGCTGGCAGCAGGAGCACATTATCATAAGAATGCACTGGGTTTGAGTGAGTAGGTCGGTGCTCAAGATATCGATATGATGAATCTATAAGCCGAATTGGAACCTCATAAACTAAACCACTTCTGAGCACGATAGTGTAGACGATTTCATCTGCATCTATACCATGCAATTCTTCTTGCAGGATGGCGGTAAGTAGTTTGTTATGTTTTTCATATAGCGTTGTGTAAATGGATAGAATGGATGACATTTTTATTTGTATAAATGATGATCTAAAATAATTAAGCTGTGTGCATTTTATGGAGTTTGAATGAAATATCAACTTTTTTGGGGTGATATTTTTAATATTTTACGAAACTTTTATAAAATACCGTAGCTGTACGGAGTGTAAGGTTAGCTATCAGCAGACTTCCTATTTTTGAACCTCAACAGACTAAAAATTTAAATGAATGTATTACGATACTTGTATTTAGATGTATTGCTTTGAATTGAATGTTGGTGGGTAGTTGAATATCGATGTTATGTTTCATTACAATTTGACGACTAAGACTACCTATTGCGACAAATTACAGCTTTTACTAACAGTAGGATATAAAAATGATGTTAAGTTCTGATAGTACGATACGCCTGTACGAAAATAAAGTATTAATTGTTGATGATGACCACGAAATGGTTGAGTTGCTTCAAAAACTACTCAAAAATCATGGCTTTTCAGTGAGCTTTGCGCATAGTTTATCAGGCGCATTGACTATTTTGAATAAAAAAGTGCCCGATATCATCCTCCTAGATGTTATGTTGCCAGATGGCAACGGTATTGATGCATGCCAGCAGATACAAAGAAATTATAATATCCCAATCATTATGTTAACGGCGCTTGATAGTGATGTAAAAAAAATACTTTCTTATGAGCTTGGCGCATGTCAATACATCACAAAACCTTTTAATAGTGACGTTTTAGTAGCACAAATCAAGAGTGCTTTGCGACAGTTTTCATTTGTAACAGAGGAAAATAGAAACAAACGTTATGTTCATTTTGGTCACTTGGTTTTAGACTTGTATGATCGTTATTTGATTAACGCGCAAGGTGTTAGCATTGAGCTTTCAAATACAGAATATGATTTATTAAGATTATTGATTGATTCTAATCGAAAAATATTATCGCGTAATGATGTGACAAAGGCACTTTTTCGTCGTGAATATGACGGTAGTGATCGTGCAGTGGACATTATTGTTGGGAGATTACGTAAAAAGGTAGAAGAGGATACTGCTAACCCTAAAATCATCAAAACCGTACATGGCTACGGTTATATTATGCTTGCAGATATTTATTATTCGGATCAAAAAATGCTTTTTGAGCACCATAAATGAAAGTCAAGATGAAAACAAGAATATATTTTTGGCTGGTACCAAAACTATTTATGGGTTTTCTGCTGCTCAATGCTGCATTTATAATTTTTTCATATAGAAATTATGAAAACAACCGTTATTATCAGACGATTTACTCACTAACTAATGCTGTATTGAATTTACATTATAAATTTCTGCCACAAGCATCCTATAAGCAGAATTTATCATTATATGTTAGTACTTGGCCTAATTATATTGGCTATGCTTTTTCAAATAATGGGATATTCTCCAAGAAGTTAGTACTAGATATCACTGCCTTGCAGGGCACCTATTTTTCACAGACTTATAGGGAAGTACGTAAGCGGATACAAGAAATATTGCCGGATATTGGCTACGGGAAAAAAGATATTTCAATTTGCTATAAAGACCTTGGTTTTTGCATAGATTTTTCAATTGATAATACCAACCGGATATACTTGTATTTGCTATTTGCAGTTGCTTCTTTATTTATTGCCTTTATTATTCCAGTGTATTTTGCATATACTGAGAAATTACTAAAACCCTATTTAAAAATGAAGATGCTTGCCGACAACTTGGGGATAGAAGTAGAAAAACATTCTTTATTCACGCCATTTTTTATGCAAAATGCCGCTGATTTGATGGTTAAAGTCAGTGATAAAGTACAAAAAATGCTAGACGATAAATTACAGCTGATATCAGCGTTGTCCCATGATTTGAAAACACCTTTGGCAAAAGCAAAGCTATATATGCAAAATATGATTCCAGAGGCATATCATCATCAATTATTGAAGTATTATGCTGATATGGAGTATTTGATTAATCAAATGAATGCCTACAGTGAAAAATCACATAAAATTGAAGCAATGCAACCAGTTAATTTGGTTGATTTTATCGATGCTGTTTGTCATGAGTATGAGATCAATGGTTTTGCAGTTAAATTCGAAAGCACGCTGGATTCAGCGGTATTGCCTTTGCAGAGAAAAGCGTTTAAACGAGCAGTGCAGAATATCATTGATAACGCCATCAAATATGCCCAAAGTGTTAATGTTACAATCATTAAAACAGTAAATGAAAATGCGATTTGTTTGCGATTTATTGACGAAGGTCCAGGTGTGGACCCAGCGATTATCGATCAACTATGCGAGCCGTTCTTTCGTGTTGATAACTCAAGAAGCCACAATCTCCCAGGATCAGGCTTGGGGCTATCAATAGTTAAAGAAATCGTTGAGCACAATGCCGCTACTTTGACTATATATAATAACCCCAACAAACGTGGATTGACAATTGAGATCAAGTGGAACTAACTCCAAGTCGTGACCTGTTTTTTAGAATGCGACAGACACTCGCGTTAATCAAAGAAAGTAAACCCTTAAAACATCGACGACCACCTTCATTATCCGATGAGCAAAAAAACAAAGGTGCATAATATAATCCCATGACAGCTCTCCTATATAATTAGTTAATAGTTACGGGTGCTTGCACTGCACCCATTGCCAGTGTCACTTATTATTTTAATGTAAGCTATAAACATTTTGTAACTTATCTTGCATTCATGTATTTAGTTGTGGTGGTTGTTTTTTTGGATTGGCAGCCCAAAAGAGTCACAATCTTCCAGGATTAGGCTCAGGGCTATCAATAGTTAAAGAAATCGTTGAGCACAATGCCGCTACTTTGACTATATATAACCATCCGAGCAAGAGTGGATTGGTGGCTGATGTTAAGTGGTGGTTGAAGTCATAGGGGGCATGATTGACATTGTTGGCTGAGCGCCAGTCGAAGCCATAGGCAAAAAGTGATTAAGCTGAAATGGTACAGGTAGTAGTGCTTGAGTGCGTTCCCGTTTTATAGTTAACGCCATTAGGTAATACAAAAAGCAACTGGAATGTTGTGGTATTAGAGTCATCACTCCTATCCCTATTAATTTCGACTTCTTCAGACATAATATCCTTGTACCCATTTACCGAATTATTTTGATAGACGTAGCCAATATATTTTTGACTACCCCCACCGTTTAAAGGTATACTTACACTATTGTCTCTGCATGAAATCTTATATTTTTCTAAATTAGCAATATTCGAAGTTATCTGCAGTTCATTCGATTTTCCGCTGTAAGCTGGGGCGGTTGATAATCCGTAAAGATTAGATTGATCACGAGAGAGTGCCGCACTCACCGTAACATTATTATCCTGATTATTTAATCTAATTCGTTGATCAACAGTAAGATATGCATTAATTTCCACATCTGCAGTTGAAGAGCCCAAACAGCAGTTACCTGCAAACAATAAAACAGGGAGCCCCAAAAGCATTTTTAAATAATTTCTAATCATTTTGTTGTTACCTTCATCATTTTTTTAAAAAGACGCTTCTAGTTTTAAATTGATTTTTCCAACATATTTCCCAGCTTTAGCATTGTCCATGTCACTTTGCTTGGTTTTAAGATCCAAAAGAAATGTATTGTTGATGTTTGCAAAACCTGATTTAGATATATGGTCACCAATCTTAATGTCATTATTCATATCATTAATATGAATCGGTATTTTATTATGATCATTCCGTTCATGTTTTAGCTGGCAGGTAGTGCCATCGTAATAATCACAATAGAATAGGGTTAACTTAACATTATTGGCATTGGTTTCAACAGGAATTTCGACTTGTTTTGTGTAATCGCCGGAGTCTTGATTTTCGGTAAGTTCAGCATCAATACTATTATTAGTGATGAGAATATAGGGTGCTATATTAAGTGTTATGTCCATATTAACTTCACCACTCTCACAATGCGTAGCAAGATCTTGTAAGCTTATGGGAGTGTTGGTTAGCGAACATTTTTGGATGCCTGTTTTATTAATTAATCCAGAATCCAGTGTCAAAGTAGGTGATATTAGTATCAGAGCTTTAGTTTGATTACTTCCAGACTTCAGATTACTTTTAGTAATATTAAGTGTGGCAGTGACAGTGTGGTTGCCACAATTTAAAGGAACTTGTTTGCTATAGGAAATTTCATCTTTAAGTATATATTTTTTCTTTTTTGTTCTTGAAGCTATTTCACGCTCAGGCAGAGTAATCATAAAGTTATTATTACTACTATCTTGCGCTGACTCTTTTATGATATCAAGCGTTACACTTGCATTGTAGTCTTTAATCTCTGCCAATGCCTCACCACCACAGAAACAACCCACTAAAAAAGCACAACATTGCGCAATCATTTTAATTTGCCTTGCTTGCATTATTTTCATTATCATTTTCCCCCTTGATTAAACAGTTAGTGCACCAATCCAAGCACCGGATTTAGCGTGCTCAATAGCAGTTTGGTTGAGTTGCAGTGTTTTGCTGTGATCTTTGATCAGTGCATAAAGCTTTGGATTTGTTTGACTGACCTTTATCACAAAATAGCCCATATCATCGGTATAAGTTTTGGCAAACTGATCATCACCACTGATAATGCGCGTGTGTGGCATCGCTTTACCTGAATGATCAACCAGCTGACCAATCACTTCAACCACAGGGAAAATGACTTTTTGTATTTGATAAATCGAGCCAGGGTAAAGATTAGCGCGCTCAATATTATCTTTAAAATAAACAGAACGTGCTTCATCGGCATGCTCGTGCACTGCGATTTCGTATTGTTTATAGTGTCGTAAAGGAATAAAGTTCTGCCCATTTTTTAAAGGATACTTTGCACCATTGATTTGAGCGGACATTTGATAACTATCATCTGGCATTTGCATATTAAGCATCACGCCTGATTTGGCAGTTTTATCTTTGTGCATCTTCAGATGATTCGCACCTAAAATAACATTACCTTTAAGGTTACCAGTGGCACTGTAATCGTGATCACTACCACGTCCAATTGAGGTAGTTGATAGATCACCTTCTAGCCATTCAGAGGTCAATCCAACACCTGCCATGGCATTATAATAATGCGTATGATAGTCAAGATTGGCATTAACATTACGTAGATATGAGCTATCGACTTTCGGCGAGAAGCTAAAGTTATTGGAAACCTGATTGTTTTGCTGTTGGTAACGCATGCGGTTATTCATCGAGCTGCCGTCACCAAAGAAGTAAGAGAAGTTAAGGCTTAGCGCATAGCCCTTATCAGTGGTAGTGGTGGAGCTACTAAAATAGTCATTGTAGCTTGCTGATAAGCTGACATTAAAGCCATGGCGGTTATACAGTGTGCGATAAAGATTAACTGAGATGCTGTCAGATTTATCGCGTAGATTATAGCTATAAGTGGTGGAAATCGAACCGATATAAAGCTTTTGCAAATCCAAATAAGTGGACAATCCCGTGCGATTACTTCTTGCTTTAAATGGACTATAAGTATTGTCACTTTTACTGTTGGTGTTATACCATAAATTGGTGGTGAAATAACTGCTCCATGGTGTGCTTAATTGTAAACTCACCCCATAATTAGCTGTCGAATCCATCGCCAGATTTGGCGTGAATTGACTGTTGAAAGGTAAATAGATTTCGTTGTCAATTTCGGTTAATACTAAGTTATTAGCGATATAACCGCCAGCATTAATAACCGCATTTTTAGTAACAGCTAATGCGTAATTACCCCCAAGGTAAGGTGCTTTGATGCTACTATCTTGATCTTTGCTGACCATTCCTAGCCAAGCACGATAGGCTTTATTATCACCATGGAGTTTAGTTAACGTTGAGGGTTTATTGACAATCGCTGTTTGTTTTTGAATGACACTACTACCCTGAGTAATCTCAATATCAATAGGGTAGATGCCTGAAGGGAAACTCTCGGTTTGCAGGTAATGATTGCCTGCAGTGAAGTTTTGCACCGAAATCAAACGCCCATCTTTATAGACATTAACCGTTGAGTTGGCGTCTAAAAATAGCGGGATAGGCACCAGTGCTGGTTTATTATTGACGATAGCCAAGTTGTCTGAACTGCCAAGCTCGGTTAAGATCCCTTTACCGTTAAAACCATAGCTTAAACGATAACCTGTCTGACCATCATAAAAGTTGACGTTGTTAAAATAACCGGCACGTAGATAGAGGTTGCGTTGGTCATTTTGCCAATAGACATTGTTCACGCGCGTTTTTTTCTGAGAATTACTTTGTAGAAAATAAAGGCTACTATTTAGGTGATTACGCCCTAAACCGGTGACATTATTAAGCTCAAGGTAATAATCGGTATTGCGATCATCACTATAGTTAAAGTTCAATTGGTAGCCAAATAATGAGTTGAGCATATTGCTTGATGGGTTACTTAAATACACGCCATTTTGTCCGGCGCTATATTCAAAAGCATCTTGGGCTAGAAAAAGGGCTAAGGTCATTTGCTCAAAGTCAATATGCGCACTTAAAAAAGGTTGATCTGCCTGACATAAACCGTGAGATTGAAGTATATCTGAGCAGGAAATGACACTATGTGGATTAAGCCCATCGCTAAAAACTTGACGTAAAATGGCAATCGTCTCAGCTTTTAAGTGAATTTTCTTATTGGTCAGTATGTCTTCGATATCAAAAAAAATACGCTCATCACGATAGGCAATAGGAAATTGTCCAAGTTTGATGCCACTGATGCTAATATTGACTTCAAACTGCTCTGACAGTGCTTGTCTAAATTCATTAGGAATCGTGTGATAGCCATGACTGCCTATGGCTGGCAATGAGGGTTGCTTGGTACTATTAGCAAAGTTCGCCTCTAGTGCAAATAGTTGCCATAAAGCGAGTGTTATCAATTGGTAGCGGGTTTTCACTTAAGTTAGTTACCTTTAATTATTGTTAATGTGCTGAACCGACAAACTTACAATTTGTTTTGTTTTAAAAACGCTTAAATTCAAGTCGTAAGTTGACGAATTGCATCCATTGCCTGCTATATTTCTCTTGCAAAAAAATTTTGCTTTTTGATATAAAGATAAAGAAAGAAAATAGCAGTTAATAAAATAAGCTTTGGTATTGATCTATTAAACCAGCTCAATCGTCATAGTGCCATTATATGTATAGGTTCCTTTTGGGGCGCCAGACATATCGAGCTCTTTAAAATTAATGTTAGTAGAATTATTCGTTGAATTGAGAGTAACAGTTACACCAGTATTAAAATTAGTATCATTAATTTCATCAGGAGCGTTATCTAGTTGAAGAACAAAAGAGTAGTTACCTGTTGAACCATCAGAAAGAACTGGTTGAGTATCCAAGGTTACTTTATAAGCTTGGTTGGTTGTCCCTGAGTAATTGATAAGGTCTTTAAGGATTTCTTTCTGGTCAATCTTTTTGGTTAGAGGATTGTAAGTGGGAGATGTGATTGCATTTGTGCTGTATGCTGTATGATCATTAACCTCAACTGATAGATTGAGAACAAAAGTTTGACCAATTGCCATAGCCGAAGTCGGTAATAAAGCGACGCTCACAATTGAGGCAGTGGTTAATCCAGTTAAGATTTTTTTCGTTAGTTTGTTCATATTTTTTCTCCATGTTTATTGAGTTTTTAAATTATTTTCTTGATTTGATTTGATTTGATTTGATGCTAATACTTCCTCATGTAACCCCCTGAGACTTATGTTTTTGTATTTTTTACTTTATTTTTGATTAAAATATTCTCTATTAATCAATGCTTAACATTGAGGGGCAAAGCCAAGGGCATGATGTTTTTTTATGTTGGAGAAAGATTGCACTTAACGTTGCCCCAAAAATCATACTTTGATCGTTCGACTAAAGGATTTGTCGTTATTTTCTATAATGTCAAAAGTGATCTCTGTGGCATGCGCTTTACTAATTTCACGTCTGTCATTTGGCATAATCCGTAGCTCTTGGCGTTTATACCCGTTGGTGCAGCCACTGATTTTAGGATCAGCACCAACCTTACAGCTTTGCTGCATTTCGACCTTAATCAAGTCATTACCCAGATTTGCAATAACGACATGCTCTTCTTGATCAAATATTTGGGTGTTGAATGTCGAGCTTGTCGGTTTTACAACCAATTGACTGACGTAGGCAATATTGATCGTGACACCTGCTGATATCTCTTTGACTTCCTCTAGTTGTTTGTTGGACAGCCCAAAACCATCACCTTTCTCAGGTGTCACCGGAGTTATCGCAATTTTATACAGTTCAGCTTTTTGGTCACTACGTCCTTGTGGTAGGCGAAAACGTATATATCGGCTTTGTTTGGGGGGAATGATTAGCCTTGTCGGTGTCATAAACACCGATTGGGACATTTCTTTTGCGTTAAGTAAACGCTCGTTTTTGTTGCCCACTGCATCGATATCAACATAACTTAACTCGAGCTTAACATAGGCTGTTTTGTCGCTACTGTCGTTATATATCGTTTTGACAAATGAGTCTTTATCAGAAGACCATACGTCGTATAGCGAATCAACCGCGATACTTGCATTCAATGATGGAATAAAGACCATTATAAGACAAACAAAAAGAGATAAACGCATTAGTAGTTTCATTTAATTAACCTTAAATATTTTTAGTATTGCTTGGAGGTTAATTTGCAGATTTTTGAGAGTGTAAGCTATATTTTGTATGTAGTTTGTTAGCCTAAGATGTATTGGGTTGTATTAAGCGTTTTTAACTTGAGCCTGAACACATATTGATAGCGATATGAAGTTATCCTACAACAAAACACTACGAAAATGGTTAAGTGCTGAAAAATTTGTTGTGTGTCAATGTGATATTACCGTGTTCTCCACAGAAATGAGCAGCTAGTTTAAACGTTTTCACATGAAGTTAGGTGGATGCTTGATGCAAGGATTTTTAGGCGTAATCTAGTGCTTAATTAAATCAACGCGAAAGTAAACATGGATCCACGATTAAAAGGTATTGATGTCACCGCAACTAAGCATATTGTCATTGCAATTGCTCAGTCGGTTTATCCTTTTGTGATTTGTGTTGCTGGCGGAATTGGTTTTATTGTGCTGTTAATTGGTTGTTTTCGGTTAACAAAACACGGTAAAGCGCAGCAGATGTTTCGCTATTATGCGCCATCTACAACATTTTTTATGATTTTCTCCGGTGTTGTTTTGGTATCGATTACAAACTTCTTTCAGATGTTGACTGCCAGTTTGTTTCCAACCACTTCACTGAATCCTCAAAACACGTTGTTACGTTATATGAATGACTTTTCAAATGTCAGTACTAATCAACAAACTGTCTATGTGCTCTATAGTGTACTGATGATTGTTGGACTGGTGTCCTTAACTAGATCCATGATTTTGCTGACAAAAGTATCAGAAGGTCAAGAGGGTCATCTTGGGCGCACGTTATCACACATGCTAGCAGGGATCATTGCCATGAATGCAGAGTTTGTTGTCAACGCGATCCAGAGTATTAAAGCTTTTTTATAGGTTGTGGTGAATAAGTAATAAAAAAAGAAGGATGAGTAGATGATATATTACGGTTTTTATTGGATGAGAAGAGCTCAAATAGAAAATAAAAATAAGCAAAAAAATACTATTTTATTAACAAACAGGAGTAGATGATGATCGATAACAAAGGAATAAAAATTGGTCTGGGTATTGCAGTTTTTGCTATTGCAATAACAGGAGCTTATGCAGCGGGAACTAATGGCTACAGTCAGAATGATTTTAAAGAATGGGCAAAGCACTTAATCGGTTTTATCTCCCAGATTGAATATTTTGTGCAAGTCGTTGCAACGCTTGCTGGGATGTGGTTTGTTTATAGTGGGCTGCAGCTATTTAGGAAGCATCATACTACGCAAGGGGCGCAAGGTGAGCATCTTAAAAACGGCTCTGGTCATTTGTTGATAGGTGTGCTTTTGATGTGCCTTGTTCCAGGGATACAGATGATTCAAGGATCAATTATGAGTGGAGCCGGTGAGAAAAATGCACAGACAATGTTCACTGTAAATGAAAATGCACTTAATCAGTAAATTTGATGATGGATAACAGATAAAAATGCATACAGTAGATAAATTATTTGTCATCATGGCTTTGCCAGTTTGTTTATGGTTATCGGGCTGCGCTAATACCAGCAATTTAAAAACGGTACAACAAGATGAGTACCTAAACAAAGTGGTTTTAAACCAAATCAAGGTATCAACCTCATCGATACAGCATTCATTAGAAAACTTAAATGCAATTGAACTGAGTAAATATGGGCAGCCAAAAATGCCATTTAAGCAGGTAAGATCCGAGGATTTAAGCAAAGATTTATCGATTACTTGGTATGGACCTATCGAGCCGCTATTAAAACAAATTGCTGACTCCGTTGGCTATAAAGTTGAAACCTTTGGTAAACAGCCACTGTTTCCAATTGTGATTTTATTGGGGAATTTAAATGCCCCTGTAAATGACTCAGCATTAAATATTTTGACCAATATTGCTGTACAAGCCAAGGCAAAAGCAGTGCTTTCAATCAACACTAAAGTGCGCGTAATCAGTATAAGGTATGTTGACTAATGGTAGCAGACTCACTTTCAAGTATAGAAAATTTAAATAAATCAAATAGCACAACGGCAATATACGCTAAAGATGATCTAACTATCAGGCAGCAAGCACTAAAAGAAGCTGCTTTGGCGTTAAGTTCACAAATGGCACTGTATCGAGTATCACAAACAGTGAATGCCAAATTGCAAACGCTATCTGGTATTTTATATCAGGCATATAACTTCAATGATTTGTTATTGCCTAATCATGTGCTGCCACCAGTTATCCAAACGGCTTATAATGTTTCGCAGTTGTCACCAGATAGTTTGACGATTAAAGCAGGTGCTGAAGTCTATCAAATTGTCAAACAATCAAAGTTTGTGACCGTGGTGCCAACATGGCGCGATTACTTATGGATGAATTATGCAAAACCTGAGATGCCGGACAAATCAGTTTTGCCGACTAATCAAAAGGAGCAGGATTTTTGGAAAGAGATCATTCAAATTGGTTGGCAAAGAGGGTATGAGCAAGGCATTGATATTTTTAAACAAGATATCAGTAAACTTAATCGCGACTTTAATGGCATGCTGCTTTACCGTCGTTTGGTATTAGAGCACAAAATATCACAACCTTATGTTAAGAAGAATGAATATGGCATTACAGGCAACGATAATAAACTGGTAATTGATAATCAAAGCTATCAGCTAAAATTATTACCTCAATTTCAGGTTAATAGCAGTCTATGGCAACCCGTACTCCAAGGGACATCTAAATCATGACACTTAGTATATTTCACCAAGAGCCCTCTTATTTAATAGAGCAGGATTATTACCACATACTAGAGCAGTGTTATTTGGCAAATTGCTCTGATATTACCTTGCAAACAGGTGCGCGTGTCATTGCAAATAAAGATGGTCTGGCGATGCCATTGACAAAACGCACATTAACCTATAATGAAATTGAGAATGCAGCCAACTTGCTTTATGGCAGTAATGCTGTGGCAAAAGTCTTAAGTGGTAGTGATCTGGATTTTAGCTATACATTACTGATGAAACAAAGGCAAAGGGTAAGATTTCGCGTCAATATTACGGCTTGTCATAGCATGAATGCTTCGGGCTTACAATTATCACTACGCATTTTGCCTGCTAGCCCACCACTATTAAATAAATTAAATGTTACAGATGATCTGTATGATTTGAGCTTAGTGCATGATGGTATTGTGATCGTTTGTGGTGCAACAGGCTCAGGTAAATCAACCTTATTATCTTCGATGTTGCAACATCGACTATCTAGGAATTTATATGGTGAAAAGTTAATTACCATGGAGTCACCCATTGAATACCTTTACTCTGTTGATGAAGATATGCCAGTGCCTGCCAGTGTAAGTCAATCTGAATTGCCGCGGCAGTTACCCAATTATGCTTATGCCGTAAGAAATGCCATGCGTAGAACGCCAACGGCGATCATGGTTGGTGAGTCTCGTGATCAAGATACGTTTTCAGCGGTGATCGAGGCAGCTCTAACAGGGCACGCGGTATACACAACCTTACACAGCAAAAGTGTTGCAGAAGCATTTCAGCGAGGCTTGATGCTTTTCCCAAAAGAACGCCAATGGACGATTAGGTATGATTTATTGTGCACGCTGAGAGCCATTATCTGGCAGAGCTTAATACCAACTCAAAAAGGTGGGCGAGTGGCATTAAGAGAGTATTTGTTATTCTCAGATGACAAAGTAAAAACATTGCTTGAGACGCCAGAGCATCAATTTGCACAAATGATAAACGAAATGATGCGGCAAGATAAAACCAATATAGATGAACATCTTAAACAGTTATACCAGCAGGGACATTTATTGAGTCCTAATTTATCAAAACATAGCATACATTAGGTAGGTAGTAATGAGTGATTTAGATGCACATTGGCGTGATTCAGCACGCACCCCGAAATTTTTTGTGATAGATGCACAAGTTTTTATTCCAATTGTATTATGTCTATTTCATTTTCGGTTATGGACGGTGTGTTTATGTGCTGTGGTTGCGATAATTTTGATTGTTTTAAATTACTTTAAACTCAACATAAAGGACTTTTTACAGTTGCTTAGAGAGTTTATCGTCGGTAGAGAAAAAATAGTATATAGAAGATGAAAACAATAAGATACAGAGGATTGTCGAAGGCGCAAGAATCAACGCCAAGCATGTCTATTCGTGACACAAGACCTTTTTTGCGCAGAACCTATGATTTTTGCTCATCACTTACCGGAAGTGTGACGTTGATTGGTGTATGTAGTATTTTGATTTTGTGTCTGCCACTGATCAATGATTTACTGTTCGTGCTTGTTTTACTGATCTTTTGGAATGCATTCTGGCAATTACCACGCCTACCAGTTCGCTTACCGATGGGTGCTAAGCATTTAGATGTTTCCAATAAAGATCCTAAGCATCATAAGCCGCAAAAAGCCAATGGTCTGTATTTTTTTGCTAATGAAATGAATACAAAACACGAGGTGTGGTTTTCAAATGATGATATGCGCACACACGCATTAATTTTGGGATCAACGGGAAGTGGTAAAACGCAATCGCTATTATCGATTGCATTTAACGCACTAGCGCAAGGCAGTGGATTTATCTATGTTGATGGCAAGGGGGATAATAGTCTTTTTGCACAGGTTTTTTCAATGGCGAGATCAATGGGACGCGAAGACGATCTGTTAGTGGTTAACTATATGACCGGTGCTGAGGATATCATCGGTCCGCAGCAAGAAGCACTTTCAAATACGCTTAACCCATTTGCTATTGGCTCATCGAGTATGTTGTCACAATTGGTGGTGAGTATGATGGGGTCATCAAAACAAGGTGGCGATGGCGATATGTGGAAAGGGCGTGCGATTTCTTTCGTCGAAGCTTTGATGCGTGTTTTAGTCTATTTGCGTGATCAAGCATATTTTAATTTAGATTCAGAATTAATTCGCAAATATTTTAGTTTGGATGTATTGGAAAACTTGCTACAAAATAAGGTTGCGATTGATCAGGATGAACATGAGATTTATATTCAAGAGACCCTGCCAAAAGAGGTATTGTCACCGCTTTATAATTATCTAGGGACATTACCAGGCTATCAGAAAAAAAATGTAGGCAAACAGTCAGATAAGACCTATGAGCAACATGGCTATATTACGATGCAGTTAACGCGAATATTTGGCTCACTTGCTGATGTTTATGCACATATTATGCGTACCAACTTGGCGGAAGTTAACTTCAAGGATGTCGTACTCAATCGACGTATATTGGTTGTGCTATTGCCAGCTTTGGAGAAATCACCAGATGAATTAGCGAACTTAGGCAAGCTAATTATCGCGTCATTAAAGGCCATGCTTGCTTCAGGTTTAGGTAGTAGAATTCAAGGGGATTATAAAGAGGTTATTGAATCGAAACCATCCAATGCTGAAACGCCATTTTTGTGTATTTTAGATGAGTATGGTTATTATGCGGTTGAAGGGTTTGCGGTGGTTCCAGCACAGGCAAGATCATTAGGGTTCTCAGTGGTGTTTGCTGGACAAGATATTCCAGCCTTTCAAAAAGCGTCCAAAGAAGAAGCAGCATCGATCTTTGCTAATACCAATATCAAAGTATGTATGAAATTGGAGGATCCAACAGAAACCTGGGATTTTTTCAATAAAACAGCAGGTGAGGCGTATGTCACTGTTGCCAAAAGTTATAACATGGGCAGTAATGGGCAAGCATATGGTTATCAAGATACCAAGGAAGCAACGATTGAGAAAAGATCAAGATTGGATTTGATGGATTTAAAAGATCAACTGCCGGGTGAGGCACATGTGTTCTTTCAATCGGGTATTTATCGTACTAAAATGTTTTATGCTGCACCGCCTAAAACCAGTGCAATACGTTTAAATCGATTTTTAAAGCTGGAGTCACTTAGTAATGGTTTTCTGCAATGCTATCAATTTGCCAATAAGCATGACCAATATCCGATAATTCAAGATGCCGTGCCAATCAGCTCAAGACGTCTATCACAGGCTTTACTGCAAAATAATAATAGCGATGAAGAAGATAAAGAAATATTAGAAGTAGAAGTAGCAGAAATAGAAGAAGAGCAATATGGCAAGATTGAAGATGACCAAAACATTGAGCAAGTAGATTTTACAGAGTCTAATGCAATACCTACTGACCTGACAGCGTTGGCTAGTGCCGAAGAATCGGCAGAGGATCATACGTTAGAAGCTAAAGAAGCTAAAGAAGCTAAGACAGCAACAAAGGTCGATTTATCCTTAAATACTGAAGAATCAGCGGATAAAAATATCTTAACTTGCCTGATTGCAGCTGATCATCAGGATCGAGGATCGCGTCGATTGATAGATATGCAAAGGCTATCTAGTTTGATTTATACCCTTAATATTATGCGTGGTAGAAATATGCGTTTGGCGAAAGAACAAGCGCAGGAAAAGGAGCAGAAATTGTTAAAACTGGGACAATATTATTTGAAAATCAAAAAAGGCAGCGGTCGTAGATTACTACATCAAAAATTAACGCATTCACTTAGTGGGACAGTAGGCAATGATCACATTAAGTAACCTTTTAAATAAAATGCTGGTAGAAAATGGTGTTATTTGCATTGAAAATGGACACGAGAAAGCATTTGATAAATTAAATCGCAAGGCCGTGTTGCTTAATCTATTGATTACGCAGGCGGAAGACCTTTATCACTATGTTTTTGGTGAATCAATAGTTGATATCAATGAAGAGAGCTATGACCTGATCCAATTACTTTTTATTTTTGATCAAGCTTTAAGTTTATGTGATGAAAATATTCTGGCGGTTGATAATGTGCTTGGGGGAGTTTATGAGTCAGCAGCAAACAAGTGATCATTCTGAAATGGGTGTTTTTTACGTGATTGCACTTTGCTTGGGAATAGCCTTACTCGTATATTTTGTATTTCATCAATATATTGTTGATGTTGTGTTTGGCATTAAAAAATTTGAGTTAAGTTTAATTATTTTATTCAATCATAAATATCAATTACTTATGAACTGGTGCAATCACGTATCACAGTCCAGAGTATCATTAGAAGACATGAAATATCTGGCATTAATTACGGGAGAAATAAGCAAGAAATTACTGTGTACTTTAAGTGCTGTAATAGGGATTTTATTATTATTATTTCATCCTGTTCGCAGGTACAAAAGCAGTTATTCTATGCGAACACTATCTCAGCGGATGCAAAAGTCATTTGCTGATGTCTATTTGCCAGAAAATCAGTGCAAAGATTTAATGAAGGGTGATTTTAGTATGGCGCTGTCACCCATTGAGTTTATTAGTCAGCATAATTTGCAAAGTCATGATAAAAAGCTCGATACCCATAAAAGCTATGGTGTGCTATGCCGTCAGCTTGGTCAGGTTGGCAGTGATGAACTTATCGATTCACAGGCGTTATACATTTTATACGCCGGTTTAATCGCATTTGTTGCACATGATCGCAAATTGGGGCGACGTATTTTGCAGTGTGCCACACAATGGTATATGAGCAGCAGTTGGCTAGATAAATACCGTTGCAAAAAACGTTTATCAAAGGCAGTAGAATCAAGTATTAGGCGATATGAGCATGTGGAAAAGGTCAGATCAATAGCTGCAAAGCATCATTATAATAGCACGTTGTTGTGTGGATTATTGGAGCATGCACGTAAAGGTGGTATTGTCCCAAATGCCTCTTTTTTATGGTTAAAAAAGGAATACAGAACCTTATGGTATGCATTAAATAATGTTGGCAGAGAAGCGGTTTTTGTCGAAGCTGCAGCAATTACTGCGCATTGGCAGGCTGAAAAAATGCTCAATACCAAGATCACGACACCAATGATCAAACCAGCAATAGAGGCCTTACAGCAAGAGATATATGTATATAGCTAATGATATAGAACTAAGTTAGTACCTTTGCCCTTGTGGGATTGCTCGTGCAGCTTAAGTTGCACGGGTGAGGGGGATTAAAGCTCAATTTATTCTTGATTCATTACTAGGTTGCTCAGAGTATTCTAAAAATTGGAAATCAAAAAAATTAAAATAATTAAAAAACAGCAAGAGGAAAAGAAATAAAACAATGGAATCACACATTCTCCTGCCACTAAAGTTAAGTGCTAAAAGTGGTAACTTTATTGAGTTTTACGCGCGTCAAAATCATGCGAGTTATATTAAAATCAAAGAGCAATTATGGAATGAGGCACCATACTGTCAATTTTGTGGTGCAACTGAAACAAGGCATTTGCATATTGTGAATAAGGATCTTGATTATAACGTTAATACATTGGGTAACTTAGCATTAGCTTGTCATTTATGTGCACACATCCAAATGCTAGATGACCCAGCTTGGGATTATAATGAGCAAGGTATTGTTTATCTGCCAAATATTTCACAAGCAACGCTTAATGGTTTGTATCAACAATGGGCAGATGAGTTAAAACAAAAAAACAATGTGTTTGAAATTACTGAGGCAATTTCAGAGCTGATGAGTTTTACCCAACAAATCAAAGAAGTATTGAATATCGAACCTAAATTTAGCGATTTACTTGGGCTTTTTGCGGTGTCATATAATGACGGTGAATTTATTGATTCATTGCGATGGGTTCCAAGTGTGCAGTTGTTGAAGTTATTTTAAGTTAAAGGTTGAGGATGTTTTATGGCTAAACCTAATATTGAGTATCTGGTTTTTAGTGGCGGAGGTGCTAAAGGTGTACTTTATCCTGGGGTTTACAAAGCGCTGAAAGAAAGCGGTATATTTGATGGTGTTAACATGTTATCAGGTTCATCAGTTGGTGCGCTATTGGCAAGTCTGATGGCATTTGGTATATCTGAACAAAAACTAATAGCATTGTCACAACAGGCTAATTTTATCGACTTACTGGGAAATCGGACACCTTATGCACTAATAGAACGTGACGGGCAAGCACTTTATGAGTTTATGGTGAACAACATTAAGAGTAGCATTGTAGCTTATTTTGACCAAAACAATACGCTAAACAAATCTAATGAAATCAAAGAGATCATTGCAAAATGCGCTAGCGATAAGCCCATCACTTTTGCTGATTTACTTAAGTTAAATCGATACGATAGCAAGACATTTAAGCTGTTGGTGGTAACAGCAGTTGAAAAGAAAACGGGTGATTTTCAGGTATTTAATGCCGAGGTTACGCCTGAGGTTGATGTTGCCTTGGCATGTAAAGCATCGGCTGCGTTACCCATTATCTTGCAATCGACCAAGATAGATGTTGGTGGACAGATTGTTGAATATATTGATGGCGGGTATTTCGACAATATGCCGACCGAAGATTTTATTATGCCAGTATTTGATAACAATGAAGCTCAAACTGCAAAGCAATATGCGGCATATACAAGAAGATTAGAGGATACTCGCGCGAAAACGCTTGTTTTTGGATTTAGTCAAGATAAGGCTGGGGATAATTTGTATAAGGCGTTAAAAACACAAGATCTGCCAATTGTCGATGTTAGTTGGCTAAAACGATTCGTTTTATATATCGTGATACATATTTTTGCAGGTATTCATAGCATCTACAGCTATCTTAATCGCAAAGAAAGTGTTTTTAGACGTTTGCGCGAATATTATCGTGATAAAACAGTTACCTTAAAACCAAAAGCAGTATCAACAATTTCCTTCACAGAAGCCAAAAAACAGGCAAAAAAAATGATTTTTGAAGGTTATTTTAGTACTTATGATTTTTTACATGATAAATATCAGAAAGAGTTGCCGCAGTTATATGTCTGGCAAAAATTTTATTTTCGGTGTTTTAAAGCATATCAAAAAGATTCAACATTTATGTCTCCCTATACAACAGATCTTGTGACAAGCTGGAAAGCACAAGCGTTAGCGAATTTTTTTGTTCAAGAGCTAAAGACAACACATATAGCAGACTATATCCACTTGTGTTGTTATGACAGAGCGACAGGCAAGCCTAAATCAACAACCCGAGCGGTTAGAAGCCTGATTAAAACACTTAATCGTTGTGATGATAATACGATAACTTCTCGTTTTAGGCATATATTAAGCGTGGCTAATAATGCTGATTTTACACATAATGATATTGAGAAATATATCAACTTGGAATTAGCTAACACCATTCCATCACTGCCTGATTCTATTTAGTGATTAATACTTAAAAGGTATAAAAGTCAGAATGCCTTCTTTGGAAATGTGCTTGGTGTCTATGGTATTTTGGTCTTTAACAAACTCGTCACATTTAGTATTAAGCTCCTTATAATAATCATTTTCATGATTCAGTGAATCTCTTAGTTTAAGTAACTGACGTCCTTGTTCAACCTCACCGCCAGTAACTGCCGATGAAAGAAATTGAAAACGACTAACCGACATGCATTCTTTATTATCTTGGAAATTGAGCGCCAAAAGCTCAAGAAATGTGTCATTATCATTGGATTTCAAGGAAGTTATTTTTGCATTTACTAACGTCTCCCATTCATTTCTTACATCCTTATCGTGTATGTGTCTTAATAAACGCTCAGATATAGCATCTTGAATAGTTTTTTTAAATTCCATTGCTTGCACGATTGTTTTTTTTTGAGCAACAGGTTCTCTATTCGACTGTCGTTGACTAGATGCTTCATATGGGTTAAAAGAAGTCAGTTTATTTATGAAAGCGCTTATTGTGCTATCCAGATTGCTATCGAGCTTAAATGTAAAGCCAAGCTTATGTATACTTGTATTTTTTGTTGCTGCAAGTTTTTGTGCTATTTGTTCAATAATGTATAGTTTTGCGCTGTTTCTTAAATCATCATCATTATAAAACTGTGGATAACTCTCAGCATTGAAGGTTATCTTTATTTTGTCTTTTAAGTCATCGCAAAATTCTTTATATGTATTGATAAGCATATTCACTACACCATAAAAATCTGATAATTGTTTGCTATGCTCATAACCTTTGTTTGTGATTTTAGGAATATTTAGAGGTTGTGTGTAAAGATACATATAAGCATCTACCAATCGATATAAAAAATCTTTGTGTTTAAATTCAAAAGGAGGTTGAATCTTTAACCGATGATTAAATCTACTTAATTGATCTGAAGTTAGCCATATTGATGATCGACTTATACTTTCTTTTAGTTTTGTTCTAAACACATACTGAAGCAGTTCATTAAGGTTAATATCTTTTCCATCCACTATTGTAGTTGCAAGCTTCGTAATCTCTGCCTGACCCACGATATCAACTGGTGGTAGCGGTTTAGGGTTAAGATTTAGAGGAGGAGGTGGTGGTGGGATATTTGGAATATGTGAGTTGCTAATATTATTTGGAGCGCTAAGTCTAAGTGCGTTTGAATCACTAGAAGGATTTGTGTTGCTAGGAGCACTAAGAGTATTTCAAGAGCTGGGAACATTTGGGTTACTAGGAGCACTAAAATTACTTGAAACACTAGGAGCAGTTGAATCACCAGGCGTACTTGGAGTGTAGCTACTTGAAAGATAACGTTCGATAACTTCCTTTAATATATTTCCAGTATTATTTTTAGATTGTACTAATACAAACTTACCAGCCATATCCCCTAATACAAATTCAGGATTATTATCATCACGTGTAGCAGTCACCGTTAAATCAGGACTATTAACAACTTCTGCTGCACCAATAACCTGAGAAGGAACACCTGTAAACTCCAATTGCTTATATGGCAATCCATACCTATCTGCAAATGTCGGTATATTTGTAACATCTGTGATATCAAAACCTGCATTGGTATAGAGAGATTTAATTAATTTATGTTTTTCAATACGACTTGTTCTATAGTCAAAATCAGAAAAAGTATCAAAGTGAGTGATTTCCTTTTTAACAGCCACATCTAGTTCAGTAGAGTGATCTCGTTGCAATAGGCTAGATGCAACAGCAAGATAAAGTGATTGTTCTAATGATTCTTCCCTTGAATCAGAGTGCAGAGGATCAACGATTAAAAAATAGTTCCCTTGACTTCTAAGCATGTAAGTGTAAGGTTTATCGGTTAAAAGCGTTACTGTCAAGGTCTCTAGAACGGCATTATTAACCAAAATATTAATCTTTACATTTCTGTCTTCACCGCTGGTATTAATATTTTTAATAGCTAGACCGCTATTTGTCTTCTTAACCTGCACCAAGTCATCGCTACCAATCACTTGATAGTGCCAAGGTGACATAACTGCAGCTTGAGCAATATTTGATATGCCTGATATCTCAATTTGCATATGCGTTTCGTGCTCAAATGGTAATACTTCTGGTGCATTTCTAAGATTAACCACTTGAGTACCACGCACATGCGGCATCTCTTGATACTCCGTCTCCGCGCCACCGTCACAACTACATAGACAAGCTGTCAACAACAAAGTACTGAGCTTTTTGTATAATTTATTGTTTGGCACGATTTTCTCCTTAAAATGTTTGTGGTTTGTTTATCGAAGCTTGCATTAAAAACATTAATCTACTGCTCATAGATGGTCTTAGGATCCCTCTTGATGTCGAAAATATGGCGAAATTGACAAGTTTGAGATTGTTAATCAACATAAACCTAACACTAACACTAACACCATTCCCTCTCCATCAGATTATAACTGATCACTTTACCAATAAATGTAGTTACTTATTGACTAGCTAGAGACATAGCATGCATAGGCAACTTGATGTCTATATTCATTTAACGCATTGATGATAAAACTATTTGTTAAAGAAGTATCATTGGCGAGTGTGGCAATGCTATTAGTTGAATCAAGATTCCTTAAGGAGTCAATCAATCGACCAGACGTATTCATCGTCAGTAAACTATGAATTGTAATTACTTTCGTGGCACCTAAATTTCCTTGATCAATAAAAGGATTACCTGATATGTTTGTTAGAATAGAAACAAGGTAATTATCCTCATTGCTCGTCGAGATTGTAATAAGATCTTTTAATCTATCTATATCCTCTACTCCAGACCAAGTAGAATCATGAGCAGATACATGGGTATGGCGAATTAAGTCATCTTGTCCAGTTTCTTTTAATACTAAAGTGCCATTTATTGATCTAGCTGAATTGAGAACCCCTGTAGTTAAACCATCAGCAATTAAAGGATGGTATTTCACCGTGACACTGTCACGATCATTTGACTCCAACCGCACTTGCTCTTTTTGTTGTGCGACAAAGTAGATTAAGGTGTTGCCGCAACGCGTTAACATTGCTAATGGTAACTTGTTGACATCGCCATAATAAGTGCGAATAAATGGGACATTATAACCAAAAACATATTGCTGAAAATGATCAGGATACTCCTCAGGTATTACTCGCCAGCTCGAAGGATCTTGTAAACTTATATTTTCAGTATGCCAACTTTGCTCAAGTAGGTCATGAAAATGATTCTCTGCTCTTTCTTCTTCTCTTTCTCTTCTTGGTCTTATGTTAGCAGCTAATGGATCCGGTAATAACGTGATAGGTAAAGTAGCAGTGATAACATCACCAGTGTTTATATTGGTTGCAGTAATGTTAACATCAGCGATTTCAGGCATATAGTCGTTGCTTTGTGTAGGTGTTGTCGTGACGTTGTTTACTAAGACAGTAAACTGGCAGCTCCCACCCAATCCAAGTGTTGTATTACAATGATTATCAGAAATACTGATATCATCAGAAGTAGCCAATATAGAAATAGCATAAGGATCCCCGCCCATTGACATAATCCCTTGTTGACGCATATCAATCGTATAAACATTACTTCTGTTATCTTGATTTGTTAAAAGCGCTTTATTATCACCGCTTATATGAATGCTTACGGCAGAATGCGGGGTAGCATCATCACTTGATGATGCTACCCCGCCACCGCCGCCGCCACATCCGCTTAATATTAAGATGCTCATAAAAGCGATAGACAAGCCACCTCTCTTAAAAAAGTTTTCTTGTTGATTGTTTGATGACATATAACTAAACCTTCTTCTGTTAATGTTATGTAGTAATTTCCGTATAGGTCGAATCAATATTGTTATATTGAATACCAGTCAGCGTATCTTGTTCATAAATAGGTAACAAATCGACATTGATTTTAAGCTCGCCAACTGTTTTAGATTCTCCGCTACCAAAGTCTTTTTGATTGACATGAAAGGAAAATTTGGACTTAGCCATGCGTATGCTGCCATCTTTATTATGTTCAATTGTAAAATGACTAAAAGATTGATTAGATGGCTCTTTAATTATATAAAAATCATTGTCATCTCCAATACTGGGAGGCATCATCTTGTCGCCATAAAAAGCAGCAGAAAGCCCTTGATGCAGCTGTTGTATAAAGCATAGATTTTTAGCCTTTAGATTATCAGTAAGTGATGCATATTTTTGATTTATCGCTTTAATAAAGGTATCAAAATGTGTTGTGCTATAGGTGGTACCATTAAAGGTGTATTTGTTTTGACGTTCATAATCTCTTTGCAATTGCTCAAGAGTATTGCTGTATCGTGTTGAGTAGTCGACTATGTAACCACTATTGCTTAATAAATTAGCTTGAGCTTGATAGATGCTAGCCAGAGGCTCATAGGCGGTATATGCTTTTGCCTCCAAAGCCTCTGTTGCATCAATAATGTCCCAGTCATCGCCAATGTCTGCTGATGTCTGGTTAAGTGGAGGTGTCTCATGCGTTGTCTTATGATTATTTTGCTTAATCGGTGCCAAGCTAAAATCACTTGTTGTATTGTCGGTGCGATTAGCATCAGCTGAAATATCGATGACAAACGAGCCATTACTACTTTTATCACCCTCGCCATAATAGCCTGGTTTTGTTTTATAGCTGCTATCGAGTTTAGACTTGACATAGCTAAGCGCATGACCAAATTGACTTAAATAATCATTAAAACCATATGATTCAGGCTTCAAGCGAATATAAAAGGGCTTATCTACAAAGCGATTGTCATTGACATACTGTGCTACCTCATCAATGCTCGGTATTTCGCTGGTAAGTGATGAGCCATATTTGTCGAGATCAAGATCACTATCATCATAAGGCTTGGGCATTGAAAAAAGAACATGTCTAAATGTTTCAATCGGTGTCTGAATATAACTATGATCTGGTAGATCAACTCCCCACACTAAGTCGCCATGCGTTGAGATTCTTTGATATGATTCAGAACGTGTGGCATTATTCAAAAAGGCGTATATTTGTTTAGCCTGAGCTTGAGTTAATCCTTTGATTAAGATTGTTCCTCGCTCAAATCCACCACCTAACCCATTTGCACGGATCGCTATCGGCTCATAACCTAAAATGCTGTCTTTAATAAACTGAGCGATTTTAACTTTGTCAGTGAGCACAGTCTCAACTGCGATAGGTGCATTTAAATACTGTCCCTTATAGTCAAAGCTAGATGATGTTGTCAGGCTAGCAGGCATCAAATAATCATCTGCTTTGTTACCGTAACGTAGTTGATATAATTCATCATTGAGCGCTAATTTGAGTGGATAGCCATACTTACCATTGAGACCAAAATAGTTAAACGAAGAATATCTATCAGCTCGGGGCTCGATTGATTGCAAATCTTCATCGGCAATACCAAGTAATTTTTGGCATTTCTGACGCAATTGTTTAAGCGTATCGTCACTCATATCATCACTTTTAAGTAGATAATAACTTCCTTGGGATGAGTCAACTTTAAGCGCAGGTAAATCCTCTTTAAAGTAGGTATAATTACTCCTGCCATCATTAGCATAGCAATAAAGATAAAGCTCTTGGGAATACCCCAAACTACCTAAACAAGATAGACCTAAAGTAATGCTTCGAGTTAGTTTTTTCATAACGATTCCTTATTTTTATTTTTGTTGGTTAATAATCTCAAAGTAATAAACATCACAAAAGAAAAGCATTAATACTCAATCCATGCTTCATAAAATTCGCCCCAATAATCACAACAATACAGCTGATCGTATATTGATTACGGTAGTTATACTATGTTTTAAATGTAGGCATTTGTTTTCCTTAATAATTATCTTGATTGATATTTGCAGCTGATAGTAGTGCACAAAATGTTTGGTTATTAGCAGCAATATTAAGAAATATAGTGTGACTTTGATATACGAATGCGATAGATCGAGCAAAGCGCTCAAGAAAATGTGATTAATTGCCTATTTTGATGTGGTAAATACGTAAGCTAAAGCGCAATGATCGATCCATGAGTCAAAGGCTTAAATATCTAAAAAACTTGGTTATAGTGAACGCATCTGGCAGATCAATAGCTTGACTGGCAGAGGTGATAATTAACTTTTTATAAGACATTAAATAAAGGAGAATGAAATGGGTAGTTTGAAACAATTAATAGAAAATGCTAAAAACTTAACTTATACAGTTTTGGATCATGGTAAATCGAGGACCTTGAAGTTTGGAAATCGAAATAAAAATAAAAACTTATTTCAATCAATAAATGACGATATGACGCTAGAGAATCTAATTACTCTAAAAGATAAATTAACAGCCATAGGAAGAGGGCTTCTTTCAATAGTAAATTTAGATGTAGATGGTGTTACAAAAGAAGAAAAGGCAAAAATAGATTACTGTAAAGGCGAGTTAGATCGACAAATTGACATATTAGATCATTTTGAATCTTTACATAAGTCTTATACAGAGAACCTGACAAAATGGGATGCTGCTGCTGATGGTATGACTAAAGAATTTACTGTCTGTAAGGAGAGATATGCAAAATATAGAGAAAATTATAATGGTTTGTTTGAATCCTTATTTAAGGACTTAGTTACTGGAAGTCTGAATGAAGGTGATCTTAGAAATAAATATATTAAAAAGATAGAAAATTTACATGCTAAGCATGATCAAGCAGTGCATATAGAAAACAACACCTTCATGGATTTTCTGAAATCTATTGGGCAGAAAATTATGAATTTATTTAAAAACTTTTGTTATAAATTATCGCTTTTAAACCCTAGCTATGAAAACAGATTAAAAGGAGCCGTGGATTGTGTCTTACTAGATAAGAAGAGTGTTGATTATGTGGACAAAGGAGCTCATGAGAAATTTAATATTAACATTGTCAAAGAAGCTATTGATACATATGCTAAAATTGATGAAGCATCTAGAACTGATCTAGGACTTGCTAATGCTATATTAGAAGCAGCTAAAAAGCGTGCTACTACTGAAGACAAGAATAAACTTGAGAGTCTTGATAACGTTGATCAAGCTAAGGAGGTTGATATGGGGAGTGACCTGAAATTAACAGATTATATGTCATTGATAAAGGGCGCTGAGCATGACATAAAGAGCTCTACCCCATCTATTAAAAAGGATGTAAGTCATTATGCTATTAAAAATGCAACAGACAAACCGCAACCTGAGAAATCAGGAATACAAAAAGTTATTGATAATAAAGCACAAGAATTCCTTACGTTTTATATTAAAAATAAGGAACTAGAAAAAGCTCCTGAAGCTATTGTCAGTCATTCATAACCGTTGGGCTTTTGAGGCTTAGAAATCTCAAATCTATTCAGAGTAACAACAAATTCACTTGTAACAAATTAAGGGGGAAAAGTATGCCCACAATGACACAAAGCAGACCATCAAAATGGTGGTGTCTTTTTAAGGATTTTCTTTATCATGCGGATAATAAACAACAAAGGCTATTTGACCAAATAAATACAACCATAAATAGCCAAAATAAAGGGTTTTCGATGCTAGAGAGAAAGCATATTCAATTGCAAAAAAAGTACCCTGATATCATTAAATCAGCATATGACTGTGACACAGAAGCTCTTGGTGATTATTATAGAACTAAGTTTAAGTATTGTGATTTGATGAATAAAGAGCTTCAATCTTTAAAAGGTTTAAATGATTTAGCTATTAAAAACAGTGAAATAATGGCAAGAGAAAAATCAAATTTAACTGCACATCTTGATGATTTTGCGCGTGAAAAAGAGTTAAAAAAGAGCTATAAATCAGATATTCGTCAATGTATTTCTGCAATTGATATATTAACTTTTAAGCAATTTAAAGGGCGATATCAACAGCTTATCGAGCATTTTATAGCAAAATTAGAAAATTTCTCTAAAGGAATGCAACCTAATTTGCAATCAGTCATTAATAACAGTATTGCTGAGATAAGGGTCGATAATATTTCTGAATATGCCACGTAAGGCTTCAAAGTATGATTTTATACATTAAGAATGTCCAACTTTTTTATTTAACCCTCGGTATTACACGGACTTTTTATATTCCAACACCCCGCCTCGCAAGCTCGGCACCCCTCTTGAAAAGAGGGGAATATAAAATTACCGGTGCCTAATTCCCCTCTTTTCAAGAGGGGTGGCAGTCGTAGGCTGACGGGGTGTTTATAAAATCATGGTTTTCCTAAAGTGCGTAATTCCAGTTACCAAGTTTTAAGGAAGTTATAATTATATTAGTATTTCATGGGAGAGATAAACCGCAATGGGTCAAGAAATTGAATTACCAGACCTCACAGCTAAAACTAAGGCAAAGAAATTATTGCTTGAGAAAATTGACGAGATTCGATGTATTGCAAATACGAGCTATAGTGAGGATAAATTATTTATAATAAACTCTATAAGAGATTTGAATAATAGTTTACTTACGGATTTTAGAGCCATTAATACTGACAGAAGTAATGGTAATGAAGAGCAAAAATATCGAGTTCAGGGTATATATCAAATATTAACAGAATTGATTGTTAATCATGATTTAAGGAAAAGTCTAATTAACTATTACACTGTTTTGTATCTGTTAATTAACGAATGTAGATTGCTAAAAAAGGACTTACATGAGTTATCAGACTATTTAGTTAAAGTCTTACAAGAGTCACTAAAAAGTAATTTATCAGATGATCAAAATTTATCATTGTCAGTAATCAGTGAAAAAACTAAAGAGCAAGAAGATTTAGAAAGTTCTATAGAAGACAGCTATTTAGAAGGACTATATCAAAAAGTAATTAATGAAATGCCTGAAAGTCAACTGAGTAATTTAAAACCTCAGGAAGCAGAAAAGTTTCAATCATATTTCACAAATGATTTAGATTTTTCTAAAGAAAGTATAAAAGAGAGTGGTATAGATAAGCCCTTAGAAGAGAGCTTGAATATAACCCAACCTCTTAAGTTTACTCGATTAGAAAGAAGTCAATCATGTTTTGATTTGGGTCGAGATTTTAACTTTGAGAATAGTGTAAATTTACCAACAGAAGCACAAAAAGATAGTTTGCCTAACATTCATAAAAGTAGTGAGGGTAGCGAAAAATCTGCACACATGCCAAGTAAGTCTGGTCAAAAAATATTTATTGACTGGGAAAATATTGAGGCTTTAGTTAAAGAACTTGGTGGCACTTTAACAAATGAGCATGAGGCAAAACAGAATCAATCAGCTAAGTTTACAAAAGGCAGTGAACAATACACACTTTCTCAAAATAATGAAAATGGAGTGATTACGCTATCAGCGCAAAACAGTTCATTTAAGCAGTTTGCTAAAACTTTAACGGCTTTAGTGGCAGCAAAGATTCAATCACAACCTGGGGAAGGTGTGACGGTTACTTTTAAGCATGTCGGCAATGCCACAAAAGAGGAGTATCTTAGTGCGCTCGAAGAATTAAAAGCACTAGGGGAAAAATGCAATGTCACTATTAACAAAGATCCATCATGTGATAATGAGCTGTTTAATGAGGCGTTGCGCGCTATAGAGAAATCTAACGAAAAGCCGATGCCATTTAAAGAGAAAATTGAAAGCAAGCCTGCTGAGAATGATCCTGTACAAGAGACTTGATAGCAATCAATCAAAATTAAGTTGAGGTTCAAATTCCCCTCACCAACACAGCCTAAGTTGTGCGACCTCTCCCACAAGAGGAGAGGTGATAGCTTATGCAGTTTGTTTTTACATCATGACATAGTAACTCCAGATAGTAATAGAGAGAACCTAATATGAATAAGTATCGCTTTAATTTAAATAATGCACAAAAATTACGCGAAGAAAAAACGCTTCAATTACTGCGGAAAATGGTTGATGAGAATCAAGGTATAACGCCATTTGACAATATTGAAAAAGGAAAAATCAAAGAAGCAAAAAACCTTACATTTCCGGATAAAAAATTAGTAAACAAAGTAAACCAATTTATCAAGGAAAATAAAATTGAGTTTATGTCTTTTCAAAAATTAAGTGCTATAAATAGCAATCATAAAATTGAAGATACAATACAATCAAATGATGCCAAAAAAGCCCAAGAGTATACACTTTATAGTATTTATGCTGATCGAGTGTTTCAAAGTAGCGCTGATCGCCGCTCAGGCATAAGCAATTACTGGCTGCACAATGTGTTATATGATGATAAAAAGCTCTGGGAATCTGATGTGCATTCTAGCTCGGTTCTTGTGCCATATCAGTCAAAAATGGGAAAAAAGAGCATTATTGCTCAAACACAAAACAATGCTCGAGAAATTTACCAGCAAGATGACAATAACGCACCTCAATTAATGCTATATCAAACCTTGCTTAAGCCAGGCATTGCAGGGTTTGTTACAGGTAAAGAAAACCAAATGTTACACTATAAACATAAGGCGATAGATAATTTCAAGAATGTTTTGAAGGGTGTGACTGTATTGAGCACAAACCATTCGATTAATATGTCGCTATTGTGCAAGCTTAATAATTATCTTTGTAATAATTTTTTCTTTGGTGTAAGCCTGTGGCAGCGTAGGGAAGTTGTCAAAAGACTTCAGCAACTTAATGAAACTGAACAACCAGATAATAAATTGGTTGCTGATGCTTTAGCACAATATAAAAAAGCAATGAATACAACCTATCCAAATCGACGTGATATGCTATCACGTGCTGCTTATGAGCTTATTGCAGTTAACCACCTAGGTGGTAAAACACATACAACTTGCAAGTCAGGTAAAGATCGTGCCGGAATGGTAAAGTTATTTGCAGATGCTTTGTTAGTCTGCTATCAAGAGAAGAAGAGGTTCCCTAATCTTTATTCTAAAAGAGATCAAAAGCATTTTGCTGAGATATTTAAAAAGCTTTTCTACTCTGAGCATATGCAGCAAATTGCAGATATAAATTCACCAGGCGCTTATGGCTTGAAAAGTATGCAAGCTGTATTACCTAAGTTTTTATACGATAAATTGAAAAACCACAATCCGCAACGGTTTTCATTTTTTAAGCAGGCAGCGAAACTAAATAATCAATTATGTCAATTTAAACTAGGAGCACAGATGTAATGAAGAATCTGCAATTATATGTTTATAAAAATAATGCGTTAGTTGCTAACAAGAGCATATCTATCGAAGGCGACTGGAAAAAAATAGATAAAAATAACTTTTTTGTTTGCTCAGAACAGCAAGTTGATGAATTAGTTAATGCATTCTGTAGAAGTCACCTAGGAGAGGGTGCAGCAGTTGAGCTAAGAGTTGGAAGGCAAGGCTTTATGTCATATGGCGCTGATCTATTTAAAAAACAAATGGGGTATCCATTGTGTTATCACAAGGATGGTCATTATGTGCGTGCTCGTAGATATGGGTTTAAGTCTGCTGAGGATATGATCGTTCATAATCTTGATCGTTACTTTGCTGACAACTTAGTGCGAATTACTCCAAGTTCTTTTTTCACCCCTATAGCTCAAACCTATTTTAGCGTCATGCGTTATACTGATCGTATTAGCGAGGGAGGGTGTACAGCGAATTATGTTAATGCATTTGTTAAAAAAAATGGCAACTCAAACCTGTTTCAAAAAGGTAAGAGTCATTATTATTTATTCTCTATGGAGAACGGTGAAAATATTAGCGGGTATCAGGATAAAGAAGGACTTTTGATATTACCTTGTGACTATGCTTTTGGAAGCGGCAAACATGCTGTACTTGTGACAATAGATAATACTAGACAGGACGGAGATATAAAGATCTATAATTCATTATCGCATTACATGGATCCTATAAACTATGATGAGTTGAAAAATAATCTATCGAAATACTTTCCGGGTCGTGAAATTAATACGGTTGATTTTGGTGTGCAATTGCCGTATCAAACTGATTGTACGCGTTATGTTGCTATCTGGATTTCAGCATTGCTTAACCATGTACGTTCAGAGCTTTTAGAGAATATAGACTACAGAACAGTACTAAATAAATATTTTGACCCACATCTTGATAAAGATAATTTTTATGACCCAGAGCAGGAGATAATGAAATGTCATGAAGTTGATGAAGAAACTGACATCCTACTCAGCAGAGAAAGCCTGTTAACCTCAGAACAAAATGCAATAGATACGACTAATAATTCCAATGTTAATCATCGGTGCTTATTTGCGAATCAAAGCTTAAATTCAAATACTGATTTTCAATCAAACCAAGAGCCATAGAACGTTAACCATCCTTTGATTAACTCCCGTTAAACTACTGTAAATTAATGCCTAAATAAACGTTTAGCTGAATTCAACACTTAATTTTTGCAAGTGCTGTAGTGCTGCATTATCTTCGTGACAAAACACAAAAATAATCAATTTCTGATGAGAAGAATACATATTTTACTTGGTATTACCTTTGGTTTTTTGACGCAGATATCTTTTGCAAACACAAATGATATTGATCAATTAGTCAGCTCGATGTTTCCGCTAACACCAGGTCAAATTAAGGAGATTAAAACGGATGTTTCTGCGCGTCAGAAAGCAGCATCAACGGTGCCAGCAATGTCAGGAACGCAAGGAGTATCACGCGTATTAATGACAAGTCTTAATCCAACTAAACATATTACACCACCAAATGTTCGCTTGGGCGTTGGCGTGGTTACCTCGCTTATTTTCACAGATGCCAATGGCAATGTTCTGCCAATTGGCAGTTATGTCATTGGTAATAGTGGTGATTTCAAGGTGGATTGGGATAAGAAAAATAACGTCTTAATGATGCAAGCAATAAAGCCGTATGCTGAGACGAATATGGCCGTTATGCTCAATGGCTTATCAATTCCCGTGACGATCACGTTGTTATCAACACAGTCGCAATGGGACTATTTAGACTATATTCGTGTGGTTGACTCTAATGGACACAGTGACAGTGAGCTGACTCAGTTAGATAGCGGTGTATTGGTTGATTTACTGCACGGCATCGTGCCGGATGAGGCAAAAAAGTTAACTGTCTCAGATAGTGCGCTTAGTGCATGGCATTATCAAGGACATTATTTATTAATCACCGAAGGGGCGTTGATATCACCTTCATGGACTCATCATGCTGAGGATAATACGACTGCACATATGAATGCTTATGAAATTAATCCAACTTCGGTGGTACTGGTTTCAACAAATTCAGGTCTAAAAAAAGTGATGATTGGGGATAACAATGCTTAAGGCAATGCTGAAATTTTTTGCGCAACACCCTAGAATCAAAATTCTTTGTGTTTTTCTTGGTAGTGCAACGGCAATTATTATTGGGATATCTGTCTTTTCAAACAGCTCTAAAACCTATTTGTCATCATCTATCGATAATGAGATTGCACCAAATCAGCCAAATAACCTACATAAAGGCGCATATGACAAACTGATTCAACAGCAAAATAAAGAAGATATTTCTCAGGCAAAACAATCTCAAGATAGTTATATAGAAAATATTTTTAGTACGAACGGGCAAGATGATCATCAACAAGCATCTAAAAGTGAGGATCCTAAGTCATTTTATCAGCAGCAAGCAAATGAGAAGGATAAAAATAGTCTATCCTCAATAGCATCTCAGGGACAAGAGTGGTCAAATAGTGATAATTCATCATCTTTACAGGCAGAGCAAAATAATTTTCAGCAGTTAATTAATGTATGGAATAAAGTGCCTACCATGCAGCAAGTGATTATTAATAACGGTGATAACACAGCAACTGATGCATCAACTGCGCAAAATGGTTCCGTATTGTTAAAAGCCGGTGATATTTTATTTGCCGTCTTAAACACAGCGCTTAATAGTGATCAGGCGAATACTCCGGTATTAGCGACGATAGTCGTTGGCAACTATAAAGGTGCAAAATTATTGGGTAATTTTGAGCGTCAAGAAGACAAACTGGTGGTTAAATTCACACGGATGTCGATTCCTAGTGACAGTAGTAGTATGGCAATCAACGCTTATGCGATTGATCAAAATACAGCACAAAGTGCCATGGCAACAAGTGTTAACCATCACTATTTGTTGCGCTATGGAAGTTTGTTTTCGGCTGCATTTTTACAAGGGTTCGGAACTTATTTTTCAAATGGACAAAATAGTGCCTGCCCGCCAAATGCAACAATCTGCATTAACACACAAAAAAACACACAAAAAGCAGAAGTGACCACCCAAAATGCCGCCTATGCGGGCTTAGGTCAGATTGGTAGTGCATTGAGTAATGCAATGGCACAACAGTTTAATATGCCGCCGACAGTAAAGCTCGCGCAGGGTTCTGCTATTGGCATTTTAATTATGGATGATGTTCGTCCGGGGAAAGTGTAATCACTGATTACACAGATGCAAAAATTATTTGGAGATTAATACTATGCAAGAGGATGTTTTTAAAAGTCAAAATGATCAAAATGAGCATGGAGAAAATTCATTGACTCAAGATGCGTCATATTCATCAAAAACGCTATCAACCAAACCACAACGGTTTAAATTTGAGAAAATACATATTGCTTATGCAGTCACTGGCATTGCGATGATTTTTGGTGCTTATTTATTACTTAGTCCGCTTTTTTCGTCAACACATCCTAGTCAAAAAGATCTATCGAGTAATCAAGTGCCTGATCAGCAGTGGCAACAAATCGACTCACCTAGCTTACCTGTTAGTGGCAATAATTATCCTGCCTATAGACCACAGCCATTAAATCAAAAGCATGAAACTGTGACAGAGGGACAGTTGCAGTCATTAGTCACGATGCAGCAGCAAACACAAAAAGAGTTAAAATCAAGCTATTTAATTTTGGCACAACATATTAAATCAATAGAAGCTGACCTTGGCACACTAAAAGAAGGTATAGCGAAAATGACACAAAATAGTGATGCAATGCAAAAAGCTCAAACCGCACTAGGCAATATTGAAAACCAATTGCAAGCGATGAGTGCAGCGAGAATGGCGAGTATCGATAAACTTAATTTAACGGCGATTGTTGATGGGATTGCTTGGCTTGAGGATCAAAATGGCTATACGCGTACAGTTGTCAAAAATACTGAGATTCCAGGTTATGGCAAAGTGCTAAAGATAGATAGTACTCATAATAAAGTCTTTATGTCATCTGGTTATGTATTTTCATAAGCACATTGGAGTATGGTTATGTTAAATCGCTTGTATCAAGGTGTTGAAGAATGTTTTGCTTGGCTTGATAAGTACAGTAAAAAGTCTTTAGCAAGCTACTGCGAACTAGAAAGCGCTGATGATGAACATACGCTGATCACTCAGGATGGCTCATTACTTTCAGTCATTGACTTCTCAGGTGTGAATAAATTAATTTCGGATCTTGAGTTCAAGGAGCTGTCAGGTCATTTGCAACAAGCGCTAACACCACTGTTACAAAGACAAGGGCATATTGTTAAATGTTTATACCGATATGATCCAAGCGATATTGGTGAGCAAATCGATAGGCTCCAACAATCAAGCATCCATACTGCAAAACGCCTTGATATTCCATTGTCAGATTATTTTACTAAAACTAAAGAACATCTTTCTCAGCAATGTAATTTTGAGCAGGTTTATTTGTGCATATGGACGACTTCAGCAATCATAGACAGTGCACAAAAAAAACGTGCATTCACGCATAAAGCCAAATCCATCAAAGATTTAGAACTGAAGCTTTCTGCTAAATCACAGCAGTTTTTAAATGTCCTGCCTGAGATAAGACTGGCGCATCAATCAGTGATGTCACTGATCATCAATGCATTAAAAGTAATGCAAATTAGTATGAAACTACTGACAGTAGATCGCATACTATCGATCATCAAATGGCAGATAACACCAAATCATCAGCAAAAAACTTGGCAAGCTTTATTGCCAGGTGAAGCACACTATTTTGATACGAATAGCGATGAAAATTATTTGCTTTGGCCAAGTTTTTCACAGCAGCTTTTCACCGAAGATGGTATGAATATGTCAGTATCTGAAGCCTCTTTTGGAGAATACTGCTATGCCCCAGTTACTATTGAGTTATTTCCAAAAGACATAAAACCATTTTTCAATTTATTTAGAGCTCTGGTTGAAAGTAATATTCCTTGGCAAATGAGCTACAGTATGTCACATAATGGCATTAATGTTAGTAAAACAAAGTCAATTTTAGCGCAGTTTCTAAAGTTTTGCTCACATGAAAATCGCCTGATTTGTGATGCCCATAGATTATTAAAAGTTTTAGAAGAAAAAAGTGATGTCCCTGTTATTAAGCTGTCCGTTAGTTTGGTTACTTGGGCAGCTAAGAATGATCTTGATCGACTTATGCAACAAAAGTCAATGCTGATCAAAGCAGTGCAAAGCTGGGGTGGAGCACAAGTATGCGATAAATTTGGTGACCCAACAAAAACAGTGTGTTCAACTTTATTGGCGCTTGATAAACAGCATGTTCCGGGCGTTGTTGGTTGTCCATTAAGTGATGCGGTTAAATTGATGCCGTTATTTAGACCCGCTTGTTCATGGGACTCAGGATCCACTATTTTTAGGACACCAGATGGCAAAACATGGCCATACCAAAGTGGTTCTTCTTTACAGGTCAGTTGGGTTGAACTTGTGTATGCACGCTCTGGTGCAGGAAAATCAGTGTTATTAAATAAACTGAACCTTGGTGTATGTTTAAGGGCTGGGTTAGATGAACTTCCGTATATTTCAATCCTAGATATCGGCGAATCATCCTTTGGATTAATCCATCTTTTACAGCAACGTAGCAATAATGCTCAGGGTATAGCTCTTGCTCAAAGTTATCGATTTCACCTGTCTACTGAAGATGCAATCAATCCATTTGATAGCTATTTAGGTTCAAGAACACCAAACATTATGCATCGACATTTTCTAGTGAATTTCATATCTATTTTAATGTTAGAAAATATTACGCACAGCCTACCTGATGGGATGAGTGCGATGATCACAATGGTGATTGATATTGTATATCGCAATGCCAGTGATGAACATCAACCAAAGCTTTATTTAGATGGTATTGTCACCGAAATTGATGAATTTTTACAGCTTCATACTGACCATGCTATTGCATCCAATATAAGTAGTTGGTGGGATGTAGTCGATTATTTATTTATACATAATGAAATATCACTGGCACAATTGGCACAACGCTATGCCTCGCCGCTATTAGTTGATATGGTATCAGCAGTCCATCACCCATCAATTGTAGATTTGTACGAAAAACTTACCTTAAGCAATGGTGAAAGTTATATTGAGTATTTTTGTCGCAATATTGCCAGTTGTATCCGTAATTACCCAGGTGTCAATGTGGTCACTAAGTTGTCGGTCACCTCACGTGTGACAGCATTTGATCTATCATCAGTGGTAACAACAGGTAGCGCCAGTGATGAGAAGAAATCAGCTATTGCTTATATGCTAGTAAGACACGCAACATCAAATCAATTTTATTTAAAGCTAAGTGACTTAAATGGATTACCTGATAATTACAAGCACTATCACACCCAGAAAATTAAATCGATGATCAATCTTCCTAAACGTATTGTTTTTGACGAATTTCATCGCACATCGAATTGTTGGCCAATTCGCCAACAAGTAATCAAAGATATGCGTGAAGGCAGAAAGCAAAATGTGCAAGTTGTTCTAGCATCTCAGGCATTAGCTGATTTTGACCCAGTAATCCTAGAGTTTGCAACTTCTATTTTTATTTTAAGTGGGGGCAATCATAGTGCTCTGAATCAAACAGTCAAAACGTTTGGACTGAATGAGACGGAGCGCTATGCTTTGCAGCACTATGTTCATGGTCCTAGTGCCACAGGAATGACCTTTTTGTCACAGTTCCATACCAAGTCTGGGATCAATACACAGTTATTAAACTTAAGTTTAAGCGCCTATGAACTATGGGCTTTTACTACAACTGCTGAGGATATCTATCTTCGCGATCAACTTTTTGAGCACTTATCAGTAAATGAAGCGCTTTTGCAGTTATCACAAGCCTTTCCAACAGGCACAGCCAAACGTTATTTTGAAATACAGGCGCAGATTTATCCGAATAAAAGCATTTCGTTTTTATCAAATGCCTTTATAAAAAAAATGTTGATGCAAATATCTGGTATCACTGAAATTAACCTTGATGATGTGGAGTGTTAAATGTCTTTACACGATGAAATAAACAGCTATTGGACATCATTCTCAAATGCTTATATCAATGATTTATTAGATGCTTTTGAGCAAATTGAAATCGACGATAATGATTTTAGTTTCGATGACGGGGATTATCATGAGCTTGAGATTTTTTTTGAGCAAAGCTATATCTGGCCAGTAACTAAAGAGAACGTCATTAGAATTATTGAAGTGGCTAATATGTTACCAACAAAAATACTAATGTACTACATGCAGCATTTAGCAGAGGAAAATGCCGAGATGTTTAATGAGTTTTACACAATCATAAATGGTGAATCCAATAATGATTTTCAGTATTTGCTTAAGCGATGCATCTCTTTTGAAAAATGTCAGATTATTACCAAAATTATGTGTTATGAGCGTCTGCATATCTTAGAAAAAGTATTAACTCGCACAATGGATGAAGTGTCATGAAGCAAGATAATTTAAAACTCGTCATGCAAAATGCTTCATTCTATCGCGAGAATTTCAGATTGCTGATAAAAGTCATTATCGTTAGCGGTTTGTTTAATGTATTTTTATTGCTGGCATGTTGGTATTGCTACCATAGTAAACAAGAAAAGTTTCTAGCAGTTAATGACCATGGCGTGATCAAACAAATCATGCTAGCTGAGACACCAAGCATCAATAATCAGATGGTCATTAACTGGGTTAGCCAAAACATTGTAAAAGTTTATGCGTTAGATTTTCTAAATTATCGGCATGAGCTAAGTGGAGTTGAGCCACTTTTTACCAGTGATGGTTGGCGTAGTTTCAATAGCGCATTTACAAATACTTTAACGCAGATAAAAAATAAGAAAATTGTGGTTAGCGCGACACTAAATGATGTCCCAGTAGTCACGGCTGAAGGCTATCTATCTGGCATTCGTAGTTGGAAAATACAAGTCCCTTTACTGATAAGTTACTCCAAAGGGGATGAAGTACAAAACATTCAAGTAATACTACAAGTTACTCTTGAACAGCAAAAAGTCAAAGATGCTAATCAAAGTTTATTTGGCATCGCACAAATTATTCAAAGCAGTAACTTAACATTTTAATCGCGCGTAGAAGGAAGTCTGATGTTTAAGAAAAAACAACGTTTAAAACGCATGAGAAAGCTGCTGATGGTTGATGTACTGAAGTTGCAAAGCAAGGCAATTATCAGTCTTTTTAAAAACTTATTTTCAGTGCCAACATCGCAGTCAAATATTTGTTATGACGATCTGAAAAGTCTAGATATTAATGATGACAAGCTTATATTGATCACCACAAAATTGAGACTGATATACAAAGGATGTTTACTGGTTACCGCAGTGATATTTACGTATTGTCTGTGGTTACTATGGAGTAAGTTGTATTGGCTTTCGCTATTAGCATTCGCAGCGACTATTTTAAGTTTAGCTCAAGCATTTAAACATCATTTTTGGTTGTATCAAATTAAACAAAAGCGTTTTGGATGCGGCTTTAAAGACTGGTTGTTAGGCTTTACACATCAAAGGGAGAAAAAGAATGATTAGCTTTGCGCAATCAACAAATGATGCTTCATGGAAGGTACTCAATGAAATTTTTGGCATTGATGGACCGGCTAGTTCAATTAATGATACAACGCACACAGCTTTTAAAGCGATTATTTATCACTTTAACCTTGGGCTTTTGAGTGTGGTCATATTTATTTATGCTTATATAGTGATTATTGGCACCATAAACACGGCAAGAGATGGTACATTTCTAGGGAAAAATTGGGACTCTTATTGGATTCCTATTCGTAGTGTTTTTGGCAGTATGGCGGCAATTCCGGTTAAGTCTGGCTTTTGCTTTGCGCAGTATCTGGTATTTATGGCGTTGTCGACAGGGATCTATTTTGCCGACTATGTCTGGCAATCAGTTAATAATGATATCGCACACAAACATTTACCCCCTGTGATCAGCTCAGATATATCCTCTGGTATAAAGGATGATATTGGCACCTTTATGTTGGCAAACTTCGCGGAAAATATGATCCAGCAAAGTCAGAATTTATGTACACCAGCATCAGGTTATGTTAGATGTAACATGCCAATTAATGCAGAGGCTACCCCCGCTAATATCATTAATATTGCTGATTCGATTTTTGCAAGTTCAGTGAATGATTTTGCATCTTGGTCACCATTTTTAAATCAGGGTATGAATAAATGGTCGTTTTTAGATGGGGATCATTATCAGCAGGTAAAAATTACAGATGTGATTTACAATGGACTATTTGATGTTTATCCGCCGATTAGACAACAAAGTGATTTTACTGATGCGATTAACCAATATGCTAATGACGCCACTGATTTGACAACAATTGTTGATTACTCGCAAAATCCGCAAAGTATCAACCTAAACTCACAGGCTTTAATTAAACTCTCTGACAATATTATTAATGGGCTTGAAAAGAAAATAAAGCAAAGTAACCAACAACAGAGTGATGATAAGGTTGATACGACAAAAGGCTGGTGGAATGCAGATCAGCAATACCTTAATCTAGACAAAAGTTTTTCAAATAACCTTGAAAAGTTTTATAAAAACTTTAAAGTTTTTGATCAGTTGCAGCAAAGCAATGCAAACTCAATGATAGATATTAATCTAGATAAGGTCAAAATAAAATATCATCTAAACAACATTAGCACAACGGATCTTATGAGAGGCAATTACAAGGTAGGATTAGCAAATAAGGCAAGTCTTCACGAGAGTAATTGGTTAACATTAACCAAAGAGGATAGTCAGAACAAAAGTCTAAACAAATTAGGCTTTGATATGCGTAAAATTGAAGACACTTTGACAAAAGCGTTTCAAGGGAATGATAGATACTGTATATCCTTGGGACAAAAATTAATAGCGAGTGATAGTATTACTTCTTGTACGCAGCTGGTAAATAATATTGTGCCGATGAATATGTCCTTTCAACAAGGTAGATTTTTATTTCTAATCAGTAATTTATTAAGTGCAGATGAGAAAAGTAGTCAACCATCCTCTGAAAAAGATCAGCTAATTGCAACAGATACCTTGAAAATATTAACTTTCTTAAAAAATAATCAAGTCAGTTTTTTGCCAACGACTAATATCGAGCGAGATATCTCCTCACCAGCCTCGCAGTTTATCTCAACAATGCTAGCAAAAATGTCCGTTAATGATGATATTGATCAAAATGGCATCATGGCGCAAATTTATAATATCGGTAGCTCTGTGAATTCCAAAGGAACTAATGTGGTAGAGAATCATTTCTCGATGATGCAACAAATTCAAGGGGTGGGGCTAGCAATTATAAAAACAACCATATCAAGCTTATTTAGTATTTATAATGCATTTGATGGTAAGGTGTATGATTATAGGTCATGGATTGCGGTCGCATATAGCGGTGTATCAGCATTAGCAATAGGTTTAAGCGCTACACCGCTTACAGATATTGGCTCAACAACAGCTGCTCTTGGCATTGGTGGGATTCAAATAGGATTTGGCTCATTAATGCTTAAGATTATGAGTTCTTTTATCTGGTTACCTATTGTATTCTTTGTACTTATCACCCTTTTTGGTATTGGGGTATTATTTGCTTTAATTATTCCATTGGCACCATTTATTTTGTTTTGGGCGGGTAAAATTGCTTGGCTTCTGCTGGTCATTGAAGCATTGATTGCAGCACCAATTGTTGCCCTGGGTATTGTTTACCCTCAAGGACATGAAGTCTTTGGTAAAGCAGAAACAGGCATTCAAATTATGTTGAATATTGTATTGCGCCCAGTGTTAATGATCGTCGGCTTATTAGCAGGCATTGTCTTAACCTATGTTGTTATTAGTTTTTCGGCAACAGGCTTTCATTCTATTATGACTGAAATTAGTAGTATCTTTGAGGGTAGCTCAGTTTATGTCAACGGTACGTTTAGTTTGTTGTGTGTATTTCTGTATGCAAGCTTTATAGCCATCGCTTTTAATAAATGCTTTTCGTTAATTTATTTGCTACCGGATAAAGTAATGCAATGGGTCGGGCATAATGCCAGTGAAAGGGCAGGTGTCGAAGACTTACAAGAGATGAAATCAAATGTGTCACAAAATGCGTCAGGTTTGGCGCAATCAGGCACACAAGCTGAAGAAAAGGCCAATCAGGCACAAACACAGTACACAGAGTCTGTCTCTTCAGGTATGCAGAGCTTTACCTCAGCACGATCTCCTTATAAGTTCGGACAGTCGAAGAAAGCGAGTGAAGGAGAAACAGGGGCAGATGTGGGCAGCGAATAATTTAGATAAAGTTACAGGAATTTTAGGTGATAGATATACTACGGATGCTCAGCAAAATATCAGTGTAAAGCTGCGCGATAAATTCAAAGACACAGATACTGAAAAATGGTTAGTGATGGGTATAACTTTAGGTAGTCAGGTCATATCAATGCAAGCATATAAGGAGACTAAATGTTAAAGAAAATATACTGTGTATTCGTGGGAAGCACTTTGCCATTGCTTGGCTTCTCATCTGGGTATAATCCTCAGTTAAATGTTTCATTAAAAAACAATTGCCCCTACCCACTAAAAATAACTGTGGCACAGTTAAATGATGATTACAATGTGATTGCTGGCAAAGAAGTTACAACAACTGTCTTATCAGGACAAACAATAAAAAATGTGGCGACATATGGTACCCCCAATATAGAGGTTTCGGATAATAAAGGTGGCTATATGATTGTTAACTTATCAGATCACTACTCTGCTTGGACGGGATGGTGGGGACATGTAGGTAAAATAAAAGGCAATGACTATGCTGATCTTGTGCGTGGTGACTGGAGTGAGGATAATGATGGAGATATAGCCAATGCGCAAGCAACAGCTTGCAGTCGTACTTCGGTTTTGCCTATTGGGTTAGGAAATATATCAGTCAAAGAAAATGGTCAAGATATTTTTTATCGTGATCTTGATATTAATAATGGTGTTTATCAGGTGTTTTTTAGTGCTAGCCCGACTATGTGTACTATTAGTAAAGGTAATATAAATTGTGATAATACAAATGTTGGCTACACAAAGGTAGGAGATAGTGTGATATTTATTTGTCAACATAAAAATCAAGGATCTCCTGTTTGTAGTTGGCTATCCAATAAATCATCTGATATGAAGAGTATCTCTATTTATTAATACTTCAATACTGGTATGCTTGCCAACCTTCTTTCTTAAACTCATTACATTTGTTGGCATTATTAATGAAGTTAAATGTTATATCTTTAGTTAAATCTATGTTATCTGTTGTTGGAATATCTATCTTATCAAAATTAATTATGAAACATTCTTGAGGGTAATCTGACCAAAAAAGTGTGTGTTTTATATTATACTTTGTATCAAAAACACCAAGCTTAATGCCAAGAAATATATTTGCCTCATTGGTATTACTAACAATAAGTTGCATTTGACTTTGCCCTATTTGCATCGGGCATGAATAAGCATTTAATCCACCCGACATCAGCGGGTCTGGGATGGCGCTACATCCTTGCATACTAGGGGCGCTTAGAATGGTGGAAACTAGGTCGTCACCACCTTCCATGTTTATATATTTTTTAAAGACATCATCATTTTGTTGGCTAATCAACAAATTTTGCGATTGAGGAATGATTAAGGTAGTCTGATTGATGCCAATTTTGAAAGTAGGGATATTAACACTACTAGTGCTGATATTTTTGAATTGGAGATTGTACTTTTTATCTTGAGGAGGTGACGGCGAGGGTTGATTTGGCACCTGAGAGGACACCTTAAATAGTGCGCAGCTTTTACCATTTGAACACTCAAAACCAGAAGAATAATTAGGTTTAATTTCCCAGTTAATGTTGGAACTTCTTTCGCCAATCAACGCTGAGTTATCAGTAACGGTCCAAAAATAGCCTGTATTTGTGGTGCAAGATTTTCCAATACATACGTTAGGAATGTTTGCTAAGGAAAAATCAGACCGTTGACCGTTAATGTAAAGCGCAAAAGCTATTTGTCTATGGTTTTGAACATAAGTATTGATTTCTTCTCGTTGGCAGATTGTAGTATTAGCTGTGATAATTGAATTATCAAGATTGTGATCAGGGCGAGAATCACCATCCCAGTCTTCATTGGTCATAGTTCCTGTTTTAAGGTGAACGGGGAAAGCCAAGTCATTTTCAATGCATAGCGTGGTATCCCATGATGAGGCTATGACATTTTGTGTCACTAGATTGCACAAGAAAAGCAAACTAATTGATGGAAGTTTATTTATTATCATTATTATTAAATCATTTTGTGATTTTAATGTGATATGGATGTTGAGCTTTTTTTTGATCTATATCAAATAAAAAAATAGTTGAAATAATAAATATTTTATAATTGTATTCACCTTAAAGTTATTAATTTTGCCAGTTTAAGAGATATAAAGCAGTGGTTTCACGTAAAATATTAAAATTAATTTAACGTTTTGCTTATATTTAATCAATAAAGTTGTCCTTAATTTCTATTGGTCTACATTGATTCTGCTGATTTCAAATCACTAATTATTAGGAGAGCAATTACATGACAAAGTCTAATGATATAATAACAAGAAATGACAAACAAAATACCAAATTTAAATACAAGTTATTAACCTTGGGTATTCTAGCGACTATAGGCATGCTGAGTTTAACTGGGTGTGGTGGTGGAGGTTCGGGATCTAACTCCTCAAACCCCAATCCTCCATCGCCAAAAGTAGGGGTTACGATCGATAATTCTTTGCCAGAAACTGCGCTTGTACGCAATGATGCATTATTAGATTTAACTGTTCATAATGATGATACAAAATCCAATACATATTATAGTCAAACACAGACACAATTTGCTTTAGCGAACGCTTCGCAAACACTTCATATTCAGCACATCAATTTACCCGAAAGCAGCTCAATGCAATACAAGATTGCCAATGCACATCAACAAAACAGCTGTTGCAATACAACCGATGGAAGTAATTGTAATGTGACAGTAAGTGATGGTCATGCGTGTGAATTAAGTATTAATGTTTCAAGTGCAAAGCCTCAGCTACTGAATGACAAAATCGATATTGTCACAGATAAACAAACTTATTCGATTCCAGTAAAAATTAATTATCTGGCTAATGATTCTAAGTATCAATTCCCACAGTTAGCTATTAATGGTCAAGTAACCATAGTGCCAGGAAGTACCGTTAGTCTTAGCGTAAAAAATACAGATCAACATCAAGCCATTAATGATTTGCAAGTTCATTTGCCAAGCTGGTTAGTTAAATTGGCTAAAAATATGCAATTAACAAGAGTCAATAATCTTGCACCTGGTGAATCACAGACTTTTAGTTTTGCACTGGATGCTAATCAAGCAACCATTGATGCATTGAAAGCAAATTTGCAAGCGCTAAATGCTAATCAAACGACCCATCAAATAAGTATTACTGCAGCAAATATCAAAGCTATTTACCCACAGATTAGTGCCAGTATCGACCCTGTAAACTTGAGTGATCAAATTGATTTTAATAAGCCCGCTGAGCAACAAATTAAGCTTATGAATGGTGCTAATCAACCAATCAAAATAAGCACGATACAATCAACTTTACCAAACGGTGTGACTATTAATACTAAGGGCTCAACATGCCAACAAGGTAGTGAGATTAAAGCAAATAGTCAATGCGAATTAGCCATTGATGCAGGTGCTGATGCCATTGGGCAAGGAAAAATTGTATTTACGTTTGGTCTGAATGCTTACACTTTTAGCAAGGCTACAGCAATTAACATTGGCAAAGTAGCGATCAAACCTCATTCAACCATGATTAATATCCCAACCACAGGGAGTGAGCAAACAAAAATGACTGTGATCAACACCGGAGCTTTCGCTTGGCAGCCGAGTACACAAGCGAGTGATTATCTTATTACAGCGGATCCAGTTGCTAAAATATCACCCAAAGGGTTGTCAATTGTGAGCTCAAAAGATGCTGATAATTGCCTGTCTGGGAATCTGGTCTCTCCTGGAAAAAGTTGCAGCATTGTGTTTAATGCAGACAGCACGCTTAAAAATGCTATTTACAATTTTACGATTAAAGCAGCAAATAATTTAGATAAAGAATCGACAACGACATTAACGACGACGGGTGTTCATGCTTATATTGATACATCATATAACATGTATCAAGGGGTAAAAAGGGTAGTGCTTGCGAATGATAGTAACAAAGATGTCAATTTTACGACGCAGACTTTGAAGCTATTTAGCATATACAATGGCAAAAATGCCAACACGGATAAAGGTCCATGGTGCACCAGTATTACGTGCCCAAATAGTTGCGTCAGTGATGCAAAGGATCAAAATACCTATGAATTAAATGCAGGTAAATCATGCTATCTATATCTGCACAGCAATGCTGAGGCACCTATGATTAAAGTAGGAAACTCTGATAGTGAAACACTGTCTATCACAACCAAAACTGATAAGTTTGCCTTTTCGCTACAAAGTAAGCCTGTTTTATATGTTGGCGGAGCATTTACTGCAACCGATCAAGGAAGACAAGCTATAAATAATATTGCTATGTGGGATGGGCAGTCTTGGCAACCTTTGGCGCAAGGTGTCGATAATAGCGTTAATACCGTAAAAGTTGCTGCAGATGGGAACGTTTATGTTGGTGGGAAATTTGATTATTTTAATGCGGGTAAGGTGCCAGCAAATCTAATTGGTCAATGGGATGGGCATCAATGGCAAACGCTAGATGGTGGTCTAAAAGGTGCTAATGCTAAGGATGCACAGGTCTTTGCCATGGATTTTACGCCAAATGGTAGTTTATTTGTTGGAGGAAGCTTTAATGATTCCAACAATACGAAATTAAACAATATTGCTCAGTGGCAAAGTAACAAGTGGATACCTTTAGCAAATGGTCTGAATGGTCCAGTTTATACGATATCATCTCTAGGTAAGCTAAATATTGCTGATCACCCTCAAGATGATGATATTCTTATTGGCGGAAAATTTGTATTGTCATCTGGAGATCATGTAGCACAAAACATAGCAACTTGGGCTCAGGGTAAGTTTATTGATTTTGGTGGTGATGTCAAAGTAACTGGTGGATCAGTAAAAGCGATTATTAGTAGCAATAAAGATAATCAACTGCATGCAATCATTGGTGGTGAGTTTACAGGCATTAATAATACAGCAGATACAAACCATATATTCTCTCTCAGCTCTGCAGGAATACAGTCGATGACAAAGGATGCTGCAAATTTAGGTAATGTATATGCACTGGCAGGGGATCACCATCAGGATGTTTATGTAGGAGGGGACTTTTTAAACCTAGGCGGTGAGCAGCTCAATCATATTGCTGTCATCCAAGATGAAGCTTGGCATCAATTGGGTAGTGGCGTTGATGGGCAGGTTGACGTCATTGCACCCGAGTATTTTAACAATACCGCATCATTGTATGTTGGCGGTAAATTTAAACATGCTGGGGAAAGTTCCGCACAAGGTATTGCACTATGGGATGGTGAAAGTGACATGTGGCAATCAGTTGGTGGTAGTCTTAATGGTAATGTCAATGCATTGGCTTATGGCAATATTATGCAAATTAAGCCTATTGCGGCAGGTTAGTAATTCTTCTAATCCTCATCACAAGATCATTTGTGATGGGTGATTTAAGCGACAGTAATATGGGCAAATTATCACGTATTCATACGTGTTGAGTTAGAAATTCTGTAATTGAATAATATAACGCCTAAACTCTAGCTCTATACAGGAATAAAAATGGACAAAATATCTTTCTTTGAACTCGATAATGAATATCGTCTAATCAGTATGAACCAAAGATTCATGGATGATATCAAATTGAAAGAAAAAGACCTTCTTGGTAAGACTGCTCTCGAAATCCCATCAAAAAAGGCCTTTCAACAAATGTATGACCTTGGTAATCAGGAGGCCATTTTATCAAAAGGTATCTCTGTGCGAAAGGATATGGCATTATTTAATGATGGCGTAAAGCCCATTATTACCACAAAGAAATATATCAACCACAATAATATCTATATTCGAGGATTTTATTTTCCTTTTGAGCAAAACGCTACTGAGGTATCAGGTAAAAAAATTATCATTAATAATTATTTAAAAGAGGTTAAACTTTCTGCACTCAATTTTTATGTACTGTCATTAAAATGTTCTGGCATGACGAACACGGATATAGCACAACGTGTTTTTAGAGCCGAATCAACGATACGTAATATGATTTTAGATATGTTTTGCACCTTTGGAGTATATGATATTGTTACGTTATCCAGATATTACTTTCTGGGGGAGTGGCTTAATCATACAAGTATCAAATTTATGCAGCAAAACCTTAATACTCTAAAAGGATAAAGTTATTCAAATTGTCTGGAATCAAATATGTGCCAAGAAAACAACTTGATACGCTTTCCTACAATTTGATTATTTATATATCTCTATAATATATCCTATGATTGGGTTTGGGTCTGTGGAAGATACAAGAATGAGAGGGTCATGAGGAGGCTCACAGTACAAAAATGTTGGCGTGGAGTTATATGTCTTATTATATCTTCTCTTATATCATCGATAAATGCTAACGAGAATTTTTATATTGTACTTGAAAACCGTTGCCAAGCCGATATATCAATAAATATAAAACAACACGCAGATCATGTGTCAAAGTATAAGCGATATACTGTTGGTACTCTTTCTTCAAAAACTATAGGCATGTTTGAAGCAGAACCGTATCATCTGTGGATTCGTATTCATAAGCATTGGCGACAACTACATTTACAACCTCATCATCGATATATTGGAGCTGACTGGCTTTCCGTAATTGGAGTGGCGTTACAGCCAAAAAGTTACGTTAGCTGGCATTGGTGGAATCCTTTTCCATCATTTACCTTACTATTTTGCCCTGAGGCGATTGATCTTGATAACAATAAATTATTCGACAGCGTGGATAAAGTTTTATTTTTAGGAGACAGTCTCAGTGACAAGGGAACTTTGCACAAATTTACACTAGGAAGTTTACCCAAATCCCCACCATACTATAACGGTGCTTTCTCCAATGGGCGTCCATGGACAGTGCGTTTGGCTGAGGATTTGCAAATGCATGATATTGCCGCAGAAAATTATGCAGTTGGTGGAGCATCGGCACGGTGGCATTTATGGCATGGACTTCCATATTCGTTTGATTTTGAAATTGATACATATCTTTTTAACAATGAACCAAGCATACGCAATCGGCATATTGCTTTTGTTTTGGTTGGTGCCAATGACTATCCAATGCAGCAATATACTGACAAGCAAATAAAAGAGATCACAATTGAAACCATCAATATAATTAATGCAGGACTCGATCGATTACTACGTGCTGGAGTGACACGTTTTGTGATTTTAGGATTGCCTGACTTAGGACTTACACCAAAAGCACGGCAACTTCATATAACTCAAAGCATGAGCGCTGTTACTAAAGAACACAATCGCCAACTCGTGAGTATGATTGAACGGTATCGTGCACAACATGCCACGTCTGATTACCAATTTCACCACATTGATATATTTGATATGTTATCTGAACTAGTGAGTGATCAGAGTCAAATTAATGCACGATATGGATTAGCAATTGAAAACCTAATGGAACCTTGTTGGAATGGAAATTATAGTACCTATTCGACAGAATCAGTAATTAATGGAGGGGTGACCGTCGCAACAACTGAAATTTGTGCTTATCCTGAACATCATTTATTTTGGGACGAGATGCATCCCACGCAAACAGCACATGATCTACTTTACCGATATATTCGTGAGAAACTAGGAATTAAAGCGCATACAACAAGAGATGAAATTGAGGTTTGTTAATATCAATGCTGAAACTTGCAAAAATAAAATTATTATAAAAGTTAAGTCCACGCAGTTGCCATTTATACAATGCACGATATCATAGCCAAATCTGTCGATTGTACTCGTCATAAGCCATTTTGCAGTGTCTGGTTGTTAAGTGATTTGTGATGGATATAACCAATAGATGATAAGATATAGTGGGTATATTTGAATAAATTTCAAAATTTAATCTTTTCGATGATGAGTAATCCTTAATGAAAAATTTGCACCATAAAGCATGGTGCTGTGTCAAACCGTATATATGGGAATTTATATCATGAACTTATGTCGCATAGCTGAGTCACTGGGGCTATATGGCCATGTTGAGCCAATCATTAAAGTGCTAAAGTGCGCTGGAATAGATTATTCTACAACCAGCGATGCTGGGGCATGGTGCTTACCTTTATATCACCATCGTTATGCCAACAGAATGCACTTAAACACGCTATATCGATTTCAAGATCCATATCACAATAATAGCTATATTGATTTTTTACCAAAAATATTATCATTAGCAGATATTGCTACATTATCTGATCAAAGTGAACTTTGGAAACCGCTACTCAATCCAATAAATAGCGATACGCCACCTTGCTTTGCAATGTCTTTTGTTTTTAATTATGAATATGTTAAGCATCGCTTTGTATTCTACTACACTGATTGGAAAGACCTGATTCACTTTTATGTTAACCTGATTAATATTCCCCAAAAAATTATGCCTGTAATATCGATTTTAAAATCAACTATGCTTGAAAATTTTACGCCATTTTTTATTGCTAAAGATAAACTTAATTCTCTTAATTTGAGCCATTATGCTCTATCATTATCTGAAAATAGCAATTTGCTAAATACTGAGAATAAATTAAATAATAATGAACTCAATTTACTTAGGTTATTAGCGCTTGGCATTAATAAGACCAGTGAATTAGCCAAGCAACTGCACGTATCGGTAAGAACTATCGAAGATTATACACAAAATATCAGGAAGAAATTAAAGTTAGTCAATCGTTATGAGCTACATGATTATGCTAGAAAGTTTCAAATACTGCAGTCGAGCTGAAAGTAATTTAAGCAAACTTATAGACCTCTTCTCACTGAAAATACCTGTAATATCCACATTAAACGAGATATAACACAGCGTTTTGATAAGATATTCGATTTATTATCTATATATGGATCAAAATATGATTTTATACCGATGCGCAACATTTAGCGCACTATGACGTTAGTTTAAAAACGATCATATGTAATAAAATTTAAATATCAAAAAAAGGAGATTAAAATGAGAGATTTAAATACTGTTGAATTGCAAGCTGTTGCCGGTGGAGCTGGTATTATTGATGGTGGCAATAAAGTGATTGATGGTGCTGGTCATGCTATTCATGGTGCTGTTACTTGGTTTTGGGATACAATAACTGGTGATAGTAAAGATGCAGCTACTGCCGCAAAAGAATTCAATGGTGGCATTTCAGAAGCAGCCGATGGAACGCATGAAATACATGACTCTGTTTTTGGTAATAACACTAATCCTAAAACACCGAGTACCAATGGCAATAACTCAGGCAGTGCCTTTTAGTTTTTAATTTGTTTCTTCCATACTCATCACAAGCCATAGCATAAACTTATGGTTATGGTGAGTATACATCTTTGGATTATTATATAAACCATGAGTGACTTATTTCGCAAAGAAGCTCTCGAGGCTAAGCGACAAAAAACGTTTGGTAAAACAACACAAATCCTTCCTATATCATTAACACTCTGGCTGTGCTTTTTTTTTCTCATTGGTGTGGGCTTAGCTTTTTTTGTTTGCTTAGGCGCATACTCAAAAAAACAAGAAGTTGTTGGCTTTTTAAAACCTAACAAAGGAATCCTACTGCTTTACCCTCATACAACAGGGACAGTCAAAAGTATTATGGTTAACCAAGGGCAAAGTGTTAATAAAAATCAACCATTACTCACTATAGAGTCAAATAATAATGGTATTGATGGTGTAGATTTAACTCAAGCCTCTGAAAAAGAAATTAAAGATCAACTTGATTTACAACAGAACATTGTGAAGAATCTTGAATCAGAACTCGGTCGTATGCAAACACTATTGAATAACAATTATATTTCTTTCAGTGACTACCAAAAAAAATATACTCAACTACTAGATGCAAAAAATGAGCTGGATCAGTTAAAACGTCAACAAATAGATACATCAAGAAGCAAAGGATACACCATCACCGCACCAAGCAGTGGAATTATTGCCTCTCTGAATGCTTTACCTGGTGATAGCGTCAATTTACAAAAGCCACTGCTAAGTATCCTTCCTGAAAATAGTCACTTAACTGCTGAGCTTTTTGTGACATCACAAGCAGCAGGTTTTGTGCATGTTGGTCAAAAAGTATTATTAAAATATCAAGCTTACCCTTATCAACAATTTGGTGTTTATGATGCTGTTATTACACAAGTTGGCAAAACGATTATGACATCAGATCAAATCTCGGCACCGATTAAATTAAATCAGCCATTTTATCTTGTCACTGCTAAACTATGCTCGCAATATGTCTCTGTTTATAACGAGCCACATTTACTTCAATCGGGGATGTTGCTTGATGCACAAATAATAGGTGAAAAACGCACGATTTTACGATGGATTTTGGATCCTATTTACAGCCTAAGAGGAAGTTTAACAACATGAGCATATTAAATTTTAGCTTACGCCGTTCTTTGCCTATGATTTTGCAAACAGAGGCCGCTGAGTGCGGTTTGGCATGTATTGCTATGATTGCGCAATTTCATAAAAAACCAGTTAATTTAAGGGGGTTAAAAACTAATTTTGATAGCTCATCTGCTGGCTTGAACTTTCAAAATCTGATCGATATCAGTGCGAGCATAGGCTTTATGGCTCGACCATTGAAATGTGAAATTAATGAGCTTAAGTTATTGCGTAAGCCTGCACTTCTGCATTGGGATTTAAATCATTTTGTTGTGTTAAAGAAAGTAACCAAAAACAAGATTTTTATTCATGATCCTGCCGTTGGTGCTGTTAATATGAATCTTGATGAGGCATCTCAACATTTTACAGGAGTTGCTCTAGAGATAACCCCGCAAACCGAGTTCAATCTTCTAGATGAAAGTAAATTAAGATTAAAGCATTTTTTTAATGCGCTTCCTGGGCTAACAGGCGTTATATTTCAAGTTTTCATTGTATCAATAGCACTTGAGATATTTGCGATATTATCGCCATTGTTTCTACAGTTTGTAACGGATGATGTATTGGTTACAAGAGACTATCAGTTGCTTGAACTATTGTGCATTGGTTTTTTCTTATTATTAGTCATGCAGGTTTTCGCAGGATATGCCAGAAGCATTGCAGTACAATATCTTTCAGCACGATTAAACTTGCAATTAAGTAGTAACTTATTTCAACACTTGCTGAAACTACCCATTCAATTCTTTGAAAAACGTCATTTAGGTGACATTATTTCACGTTTTGGATCAATGAAAACAATTCAGTCAAAAATAAGCACAGATATTATCGAAGGACTGCTAGATGCCATCATGGTGCTTGGTACATTTGCTATTATGTTTATTTATAGCAAATTGCTGACTGCTATTGTCTGTATTGCATTGTTAATGTATGTGATATTAAGGATGATATCGTATCCTTATTTTCGGCGAATGAATGAAAAATCTTTGCATCTATCAGCAAAACAAAGCTCTATTTTCATGGAGTCTATTCGGTCAATTTTACCAGTTAAGATATTTGCTAAGGAGCTTGAGCGACAATCACAATGGCAAACCAGTTATGTAGATACGGTTAACACTGGTATTCAGATCACCAAGATATCACTATATTATGGCTCATTTAGTCAATTAGCAAGTGGTATAGAGTATATCATCATCATTTACCTTAGTGCTATTTCTGTTATGAATAATACGTTTTCTATTGGTATGATTATTGCCTATATTTCTTATCGAACACAATTTATTGCACGAGCAAAAAGCTTGATTGATAAAATACTTGACTATCGAATGATATATCTACATTTAGACAGAGTATCTGATATAGCATTAGAAAAAGCAGAAGTTGATATTGATAAGACAAGTATTTTAAATACACAATTGCAAGGACATATCACTGTGAAAAATCTCAGTTTCTCTTATTCTAGCTATGAGAGAAAATTATTTGATGAGCTTTCTTTTGAAATTCACACTGGAGAAGTGGTTGCAATTATTGGCGCTTCTGGAATGGGTAAAACCACATTGATGAAATTAATGTTGCAACTCATACGCCCCTCCAATGGTGAAATACTCTATGATGGTAAAAATATTCATAAAATAGGCTTAAAGAATTTTAGAATGCAAAGTTCTGCAGTTATGCAAAATGACGCACTACTTAGCGGAAGTATCATTGAAAATATAACCTTTTTTGCTAATACGCCTGATCTTGAGTTTGCACAAAAGTGCGCGCAATTTGCTTGTATCCATGAGGAAATTATACAGATGCCGATGGGTTATCAAACGCTTATTGGAGATATGGGGAACATTTTATCGGGTGGGCAAAAGCAAAGATTGCTGCTTGCAAGGGCATTGTATGCCAAACCAAAAATTCTATTCTTAGATGAAGCGTCTAGTCATCTTGATGCAACAAATGAATCTTATATTAATCAGAATATAAAACATCTAGGCATTACTGTTGTTATGATTGCACATAGAAAAGAAACCATCAATATGGCGGATCGAGTGATTGATCTAGGAAAGTTACAACCAACATAAACAAGGTTTAATCCCTGTTTAAGCAAACAAATTATAAGCAATCTGCTTGATTTTAAACATAACTATTGTCTAATGCCTGTAAAGTCTTTACGCTGTATCTAACTTAAGCACTTGTGACTAAGATCAAAAACATATTATCTTGATCACAACCATTTTAACCATATTTTTTTGCTTAAGGATAAAATAAAAAAGTTAAATTACGTACAGTGTTTTTTAGGATAAACAACACTATTACTCAATAGGGGGAAGCTACTATGGGAACAACTACAATAATATCACAACAGCAAGTCATCGCTTGTGTGGAGGATATGTTTGCATGCAATCAGAAAACAGCAGTTATTAATGAAATAAACACAAGATCAGGCAGTGAGTTCAAGAATCTATCGCCAACACTAAATTTTAAAAGCCGTGAATTTCATAATACATTGACACACAAGAACACTTTGGGTAGTAAATTGCGGTAGTTCCGCAAGTCCGGTTCTACGGAGGGGCTGACTGAAGCAATTTGGTCGGTCTACTCACCCATAGCCCGTTTTAGGGGAATAAGCTCGACTAGTTCTTTATTGTTAAAGCGTTTTACAGCAATTCGATACATTTGACGTAAATATTTAGTCGTGTTTTTTCGATACTTTAGACCTCACGGGAATTAAAAAACTCGTTAAGCTAAATCGATGGGTTCAATATGCAGGAAATAAAATTTATTGGGAAAAGGTAAAGAATGACAAAAAGATGGAAAAAAGCAATACAGGCAAAAAGAGTGAAGAAACTAAAGAAGCTAAGGAAAATAGGACAGTTCAAAAGACTCAGATAACAGGAAGCAGCATATCTCGACTAATCGTTTGCTGTGAAGGTCGTAAACACATTGATCACACTCATAGCCAAAATATGCAAAATGAAACTTACAAGTTATTTTTTATCATCTTGATTAAGCAGCTTTTTCATTTCCTGATATTCACGTTGTATCTCAACCTTTAACTCCTCTTGTGTGGGAAGGTGAAATTGATATTTACGTGCAAATATCTGTTTATTATCCTCTGGCAAAGTGTATTTGACTGCTGCCTCATTTTCTCCAGCACACAGTAGCAAACCTATGATCGGGTTATCATCTGACTGCTTGATCTCTCGGTCATAATAGTTAACATACATCATCATTTGACCAACATCGCCATGATTAATACGCTTACCCGCCTTGATGTCAATAATGCAATAGGCTTTCAAGATAGTGTGGTAAAACACCAAATCAGGTCGAAAGTATTCGCCATCCATTGTGATGCGCTTTTGCCTACTAACGAAAGCAAAGCCTTTGCCCATTTCAAGCAAAAACTCCTGCAAATGATCTAAAATAGCTGACTCTAAATCAGATTCAGTATATTGATGATGTTCTTTATATCCTAAAAAATCCAACACTACCGGACTCTTAAGTGCATCTTCTGGTGTTTCAATAACTTGCCCTTGATTAGCAAGTTGTATTAATCCTTTTTCATCTTTACTGGCAGCAAGTCGCTCATATAAGAAGCTTGTCATCTGGCGCTCTAATTGAGGTGTTGACCAATGATTTTTAGCTGCTTCAATCTCATAAAAATCTCTGACTGATGGACGGCTTTCAGACATAAGCAACCGATAGTGTGTCCAACTTAAATTTGGATTAAATTCAATATATTGAGATTGGTCACGAGCCTCGTGACTAATTCGATTGTGATAGGTTAAATAAAACTGACGAATATATTTAAGATTGGAAACACTAAACCCTCGACCAAAGTGATGGGTCAATTTCTCTGACAACTGCTTTATTAGGTAAGTCCCATATTGTTGGCGATCTTGACCTTTTTGCTCCTCCATAACGATATGCTTACCTATGTGCCAATAAGCAATAACCTGTTCATGATTAACTGCTCTTAAAACATTCGATCTAGCTTTTTTAATGTGTTCTGCAATTTGATCGTATAACGCTTCTATGTTAACAACGTCATTATTCATTACATTCATTACTCCATTTCATTAGATGATATAGTATCAACTATTATTCATAATAACGGATGTTATATTGATATCCTTGTTCCACCAAAAACATCTGACGATTTTGACTGAAGTCTTGCTCATCACTATTTTTTGTCACCAAGGTATAAAAATGCGAAGGTTTAGTCTTTGGTCGTAAAATGCGACCTAACCGTTGCGCTTCTTCTTGACGTGAGCCATAGGTACCTGATACTTGTATTAAGACATTTGCATCAGGTAAATCAACAGCAAAATTAGCCACTTTAGAAACCAATAAAACAGATAGCTCACCACTTTTAAACTGCTGATATAGTACCTCTCTGCGCTGTTGACTCGTTTTCCCTGTGATAATCTCAACATTAAGTGCCTTTTTAATCGTATCCAATTGCGAAATATACTGGCCAATAATAAGCACCTGGTCCTTGGCGTGTTTCTTCAATAAATCCTTTACCAAAGTGATTTTATGTTTATTTTCAGCTGCGATGCGATAGCGGCTGCGCTTGTCCGAAAAAGCATATTCTTTCTCAAGGGTTTTACAAAATGGCACACGATACTCAATACAATGTGCTTCGGCAATATAACCACGTGCTTCCAATACTTTCCAGGGCACGTCATAACGCTTAGGACCAATCAGCGCAAAAACATCGTCCTCAAGACCATCTTCACGAACCAGTGTCGCCGTTAGCCCCAGTCTTCTTTTAGCCTGAATAGCTGTAGTCGCACGAAATACTGGTGCAGGCAACGTATGGACTTCATCATAAATAATTAATCCCCAATTCCTCTGTGTAAACACTTTCATATTATGCATGGGATCATATTTCGATGCGCGGTACGTCAACATCTGATAAGTGGTAATAGTGATTGGTTTAATCTCTTTATGTCCGCCAATATACTCACCAACATGATCCTCAGTTAAGTGCGTTTTTTGTAGGATTTCATGGCGCCATTGATGAACTGAAGTGGTATTAGTCGTCACAATTAACGTATGATTGGAAATACACGCCATCGTGCCAACGCCAATAATGGTTTTGCCTGAGCCACAAGGTAGAACGATAATGCCATTACCACCAGCATTACGTCCATTTTGATAAAAAGCATCTATAGCATCAAGCTGATAATCCCGTAAGCTAAATTTTTGATGCTCCAACGTCACATCACGCAATATGATCTCAAGCTGTTCACCTTTAATATAGCCACAAAGGTCATTCACAGGATAGCCAGCCTTAATTAGTGCATGCTTAACATTCCCTCTATCAGAAGCCCTCACAACCAGTGCTTTTTCGGTAGTATCATATTCATACCAGAAAGTTTTTAACGCATCATCATGGGTTATTTTATCGAAGATATACTCATCTGTTACCGATAACAGCAGATATTCTTCGTCATCTGACTTCTCAAGCACTAACTTACCATACTGCTGATACCAATCGGTCATTGATTGGATGACTGGAGCAGGTAAAGGATACTTAGAGAATTTAGCCATATTGTCGAGAATAGACTCAATCTCAATACCTAATGCTGCGGCATTCCATAGTGATAGAGGTGTCGTTCGATAGGTATGCATAAACTCTGGTGACTTAACCAATTCAGCAAAGCTCACCAAAAAATCACGACATACGGTATACTCTGGATTTTGCACTTCTAATAAAAGTGTATGATCACTTTGGACAATTAAAGGGGCTAAAGGATTCAATTATTTTTCCTCTTCTACGGCAAACTGATAGTTTTCAGCTGCTTTTAATGATTGTTTAAACGCTTGCTCATAATTTTTGCTTAAACTGATTGTTCTGTTGGACTCATTAACACCAATAATAATGTGCTTGGCAATCAAATCATCTTTAATCAAATTAAATGCTTCCTCATCCGCAAAGTCATAAGAAAGCATCGTTTGTTTTTTTAGTTTAACTTTCCGTTTAGGCTGAGATTTTTTTGCTTTCTTTACGCCATCTTTTGGTAAGGAAGTTGCATAGGATTTAGGTAACATCTTAAATTTGTCATCATTATGCTCAATGACAAGAGAAACATCTTCATGCGCATCAAGCTTGTCAATAACTGTCTGATAATCACCAATAATAAAGGTATTTTTATCGACTGTGGCGGTCATATGCTCAGTAAGAAAATCATGGGTATATTGTGATTCTAATAGCACGCTATTGGTGTAGAGCTTAAAGGCATCTCCTTGATGGCACCACTCTTGCATGTCTGTTTCAACGTTTTGTGGCAATCCTTGAACACTTAATTGTTTTAACAGTTTGATCACATCAAGATTAGGCTCATTTGCTGCTAATTGAATAATATTATTCTTATCGATTTTAACTTGTGATATTGCTCCATGATTACTGAACTCGCCAAGCTTCATGAGCTGATGCATAAGCCCTACTGGATAAATGAGCGATTCAACTGTAATTTCATAATTGGGTAAAACCTTCACAGTTGGCGCTGGGATAGGGTTAACATACAATAGATAAAATAACTGCGTCACCTTGAATGCTTTTAAATGCCCTAAAGATGGGCTGACATCGCTATGATATTCTTTGTCATAAGCTAGCTCTACCCACCCTAAGCTGTAAGGAAGTGTTTCTAAGAATCGCTCAACAAAGCGTCCTTCGACACGCTTAAAAGCATCGGTCATACTTTGATCAATGGTTGTCGTTTTATATTTGTCTGTCGATGGATGCTCATTGAAATGAGCATATCTATTAGCTTTCCCATAAGAATGCCTTGATGGCTTCATCTTTTCTGGAATCAATGCGTAACAATGGTGCTTATGTAAGTAATCAACCAGTGTATCGACAGAGTACCATACCTCTGGTTTAAGCGTAGCTAATGCATCAATAATCGCTAAACGCGCCGCTTCAAAATTAATCTGACTCACCACGTCTTTGGCGTAATAATACTCCAATGGGAACTTGTTTAATATGCCTGCACCATAACCCTCAGACTGAAATAACTCATTGCTCTCTGGCACCACAGATATGCAAAGTCTCTTTACAAGGGCTTTATAACGTTTATCTTCATTCGTTATATTCAGATAATCTTGATAGTCCTCTTTTGAGACTTTAATGATATTGTTTTTATAGAGTCTTTCATCTGAAGTATAACCATAAGAACCGCGCTTATCATATTGAATCCAATGCATCGCATAAGCAATACGATCTGCTTCATCAATATATCGTCTATTATTTTCGCTATCTTCCTGATTAATGCTTTTACATATTCTCTTATAATCAGCATCGGGAATATGATTGCCTCGATAACTTCTTTTAACTTCTCTTAAGCAAAGGTAATCCATATAAGCATGCAACCATAATAAAATACGGGTATCAGGAATAATGTGTTTATATTGATCTGGATTAATGTCGATGTTTGTTTGAATATCACTAGTCACTGTCATAAGATTAATTTCCGCTTTGTTCTTTTACGGCATAGCCTGCTTTTTCAACAAACTTTTGCACCACAGGTAATTTATTCTTCGGGAATACCATATAGTCATTAGCTAAAAATTTAACCTGATCATCATATTCAAATGCCTTGATGCACTGGGCTTTTAATCTCAAGTCCGATACCTTGGCAATCAGCAAATTTTTATGTAGTAGTATTTTGCCATGCTTCTCCATGATCCGATCAAATGACTGCTTAAGCGAAGGAGATTGGTTACACATCCACTGTACAAGTGGTGATTCAAGCAAAGATAAATCCTGCTTTGCCAAACGTAGCATATCAGGGACAACCATTATCTTACGTGTCTGATTACCCTTTGCTTTTTGTACTTTAAAATGACAGATCGATGTCAGTGTCTCCAGAGTGTGATACGGCACTTTAGTCATATCAACAATAAAAGCATCTTTCTCAAGCATCAAATACTCGTCTGGAGTGTTGGCATAGACAACATCATAACCACGCCCATAATACACTTTATTATTATGATATATTTTACTAAACAGTCCAAAATCGGCAGCAGCTTGGCATACATTTGCCGTCTTAAGCTCTCTTTTGGGATCTGGTAAAAAATGAATCAATGGGCTAATATCCCGTTCACTAAAAAATTGACCTGGTTTGAGTTGCGCTAAAGCAGTATTAAGGACATCAAACATGACATCAAGTTTGGGTTCAAAATTAAGGCGATGATGAAACTGAGGATAGCATATCTGATTCATCTGCCGGCGCTGCCATTTATTAAGCAAGTCTAAACTAAAACATTCTTTACCAATTTTAAGGGTATTATCACTTACTCTCAAGCTATAGGTGCTAAGTTTGGGAGCACTCCCCTGTGTAACTGCCATTGCCGTAATATGTCCACGTAAAGCAGTATCGGCAGGTAATGGTGTTTCATTTATTTCAGTTAATGTTTTAAATGGCGCTGGAATAAAAGAATAGTAAAGGCTTGGAACTTCAAAACGCCACCGCTCTAAATTGGTATCTGCATAACGCTGAGTAACAGATAGCAACCCTTTACGTACGAGGTTTGCCCATACTTTTTTAAATAACGCACCATAGCTTTGCGTATACGTACCATATCTGCCGACATCCTCAGGATATAAAGGAGCAAAAAAGCTGACATCGACTGTCTTGTCCCCTATATACGAAAGGAATATGCGCTCACGATCAGTTAGAGACTCAATCGCATCAGGTAAACCTTGCGTTGAAGAAAAACTGGTTTCAAATACATCTTTTGATTTTGCACATTTAGCGTCAAACTGTCTTGCCTGACAAATATGCTTCATATCTGTCGCATTTAAATAATCTGTGATCATTTATTTATCCTTTGCCAAATAACTTCATCATATCGAAATCTGCCTATAGACGTCAATTTTAAAGCACTTAATTGACAATTTGACACACCTAGTTTCAATGACTCTATAATTATGTATTTTCCGTTTATCTTCCGTTTTTTAACCACGATCGTGGTCGCAAAACAGGAAATGAGTGTGTTAGCCATCAATGATCTTTTAGCAAAAAGGATTAAGCATACTCATTTTGGTCAAAGTCATATATAATATAGCTTTGTAGGTTAATTAGGTTAATATTTTTGGCAACCAAGAAGAAAGCAAAGACGCGTAATAAGTCAGGGAAAATTAAAGCCTGGCTGTGTCATCTCAACTGCAAATTCTCAAAACCAAATGATGCCAATATTTATATTGAGCGTTGCGCTATCAAAGTAGGATTAAGTAGTCTGGCTGAGGCGAAAGAAACAATGGCTTTGCATGAAGCTATTGTTGATTGGATAGAGATGCTTAAAGCTGAATCTGGCTATCATAAAGATATTGAGCTTAAAGTAG
>NZ_QLIQ01000006.1 GCF_003428165.1 Cysteiniphilum litorale
ATATGCTAAATAATACAAAGGGGAAATTTAAGAACGTTGGCATCAAAGGATTACGTAAGAAAGCAGCCTGGGGAAATCAGACTTTAAGCACTATTTTGACTCAAGGTTTTTAGATGGGACAGCCGTGTTTTGTTTCAGTGGTTATAGCTACATTTTGCAGCTCAATGAGTCTGACACTTCTTATTTTGCTAATTTTTGTTTAACTTCTTGACGCAGATTTTTAATAAACTCAATTATAAACACAATAATTGTTGCTAAAACCAGCGACAAAATAATGCCCAATATCACAATTACTGGTGAAGTTAGACCAATAGGCTTATAAGATTTAATAACTCCACCTAATAATAGAATCTTTTTATTAAGTGTTTGTAGCTGTGACTTATAGTGTTGTATTTTTATATCATTGCCAAACATTTGGCTTTGATAAGACAAAATGGTATTTGATAGATTATTCAATAGTGCCTGACCATTTACGGTCGCCAAATCTTTTGTCTGGCTTAACGTCTCAATATTATGCTGAAACTGCTTAACGGTATCAGCATAAACCTTATTTTGCTGTTGCAATTGTTTTAAACCAAACTCAACATTTTCTTGCCAGTTACTAATGGTCGTTTTGTATTGTTCCTGTGTTTGAGCATAATCAATAAATTCATTTAATAATGTAATCACTTGCTCATTCTGATCTTTTTTCGCTTTAATGTTTAGCTGCAATTTATCCGCATCAAACTGTACTTTATTAATAAAAAAGTCATTAGCATTAGCGTCTTGATATTGCTTATAATAAACCCCGATTAAATTAGAAAGTTCGCTCTTATCCATAACCCAATGAGCCGTTCCTTCACTAATATAACTAGGGCCCAGAAGATTGGCACTAAACTCATAATTATCTTGATGCTTCACACCATAAACAATGCTTAAAATGACGCCTAACACCACAATCACAAGCCATAACTTAATATGCTTAATTAGTGTCACCAATAAATCACTCATACTAATAATATCATTATCCTGTTGTGACATATGTTTCCTTATTTTCCTTATTTTATTTTTTTCTAACTAGTTCTAAAAACGCTGGCAAAAATATAATGAATTGAAGACAACTATGCAATGAAAGGTTTTGATTATTTTGCACCGAAGCCAGTCAAAATTGTATAAATCGTTTTCATAACAATTTTCAGGTCCATAATGAGTGAATAATGTTTTACATAATATAAATCATATTGCAGCTTCTCATAGTTGCCATCTGCTCCAATCGTATGCCCTTGCGTTACCTGTGCCCACCCTGTGATACCAGGTTTAACAATATGGCGAAGTCGATATAAAGGGATATCCTTTTCAAATTGTCGCGCGGTTTCCACCCATTCAGGGCGTGGACCAATTAAACTCATATCACCTTTAAGAATATTCAGAAACTGTGGTAATTCATCGATTCTAAATTTACGCATAAATGCCCCAAACTTGGTGACACGCATATCTCCAGCCACTGTTTCGCCATCTACATCTGCATTTTTAACCATCGATCTAAATTTATATACTTTAAATGGTTTATTATTAAAGCCCATTCTTGACTGTATATAAAATACAGGACGCCCCATGGTGACAATAATGACCAACGAAACCACAGCAAAAACAATCAGTAATAATGGTAGCAATAATAAAGCTAACAAAAACTCACATACATTTTTAAAAAATCGATACCATAGTGGAACATTAAATCCTGCGTACATCCAATTTTCATTCAACTGTGTTAATGACAGGCGCTGCTCAATTAGTTCTTCATAGGCACTTAAAGTTAGCACAGGAATATCATGTTGACTTGCATGGAATATAAGCTGATTCCAGTCATTTTCATAATGAAAGTGCCTATCTACGACAATTGCATCAATGCGCTTCAAGTCTTTTGGAATAACCTTATCTTTTGCGATTAATTTAACCTTATGACTTAATGCAAGCCTCGATAGTAAGTGTGAATGCACTAAAATACGATAAGGATGTCCAAATGCCCTTATAATAACAAAGCGGGCAAGTGTAACCACCAAGAACCAACTAACAATGGCACAACTGCCCACTAAAAAAACATGTGATGCTTTACGTAAAACCACCGTAACCAAAGAAATAATAATAAAGAAAAAGATTGTAACAATAATAATATGCGTGTAGTACTCCAACAGCATGCTAGAACGTTGATAGCGATATAACCAACTAAAGCAGAAAATCACAAGCATAAATACAAAACTCTCCTGACTTAAGCTCCAGATATACTCATAAGCCCATATAAATAATAAAAACATAAGAGTTTCTAATATAAAAGCAATTAGCGATGATTTATTCATATAGATCGATTAAATAAATTCCTATGGCGCTGAAGTATATACTAAAAGCACTGACCTTGCCCACGGTTTAGTTATATTACTTTACTTTTTAAAAAGTTAACTGATACTCCTTATACTTGAGCAACTGTCTAACTAGCTGTTAAACCAAAAATAGTTGTTGCTTTCATTTAATCACAAACCTTCTTTAACATTCACACTTTTTCAACCCACAAATCCGCCATATTGCGCTGCTTGTCATCAAAACTCATCCCAATTAAATAAATTGGTTTATTATAAGACTCATACTTTTGTGCATATTGGCGTGATTTAATCTGGGCAACAGCCTCTTTGGCATCACCGTATTTCTGTAGTTTAAACTCCATAATCATTACCTTATCTGGCATCACAAGTGTTAAATCAATTCTCCCGTGATTTGTCACATCTTCAGCAATTAAATCATAGCCAAGTGCTGCTAAAAAGCTATAAACAATGCTGGCATAAAATCCCTCGTACCTCTCAATATCATTATTACGATACCAATCATTTGGAATGCTTGCAAAGTGACTACATATAATCTCACCTAAGCGCTCGAAATCATTTTTTTCAAAAGCGCTAATCATATGATCTATTACTTGATTTTTCTTACTATCATTTGTCGCTATTGTCGCCAGGCTGTTATTAAGACTATATTTAACCTCATAATTTGGATACCCTAACCGATAAGCAATGACATGTCCACGGAGAAACATTTCTTTAATCGTTAAGTACCCTGTCTGAAATAAAAGTGTTTCAATCGGCATATTATCGACATCAAAGGTTCTCAACAGATGCTCGTTGACCACAACACTTTCAAAATCTGGGATAAAATAGCGATTCTTTTGCACCAGTTTCACTAAAAATGTTGGTGTTGCTGTTTCAAACCAATAATTACGATAATGAAAATCTTTACTTATAAATAATAAGATATCAAAAGGGTTATAGACTTTTTGTTTTTCACTTCCTGCAAAATTATAACCATTATACCAACGTCTTAATACGTCATAATCAACTTTAGCTTGCTGCAAATAAACATTAAAAGTTTCTACTAATTCTGCTTGGTTATAACCACAAATATCAGCATATTTAGCATCTAAAGTTATATCGTCTAAATTGTTTAAATCACTAAACAAACTCACTTTACTAAACTTTGAGACTCCGGTTAGCATCACAAACTTAATATATTCATCTTGCGCTTTAATCACACTATAAAAATTTTTTAAACGTTGACGCATTGCTATAGCAAGATCATTATTATCAATATTGTCTAAAATCGGTTTATCATATTCATCGATTAGAATAACCACCTGCTGATACCTAGTGCCAAGTGTATTAATGAGATAAGAAAATTTGCTACTAACTTCACTATACAATTTTTTAATCTGATAACGCTCATAATACGTATCTAAAAACTTACTAATCTTTTCATCCAATAACTGAGGGTTTGATATATTTCCCTCACCAAAACTAAAATGTAATACTGGATAAGTGACTTCCCAATCCCAGTTTTTCTCAAGATGCAATCCTTTAAATAATTCTCTATTGCCTTGAAAAGCTTGCTTAATCGTATCAATTAATAATGACTTACCAAAGCGCCTAGGACGAGATAGAAAATAGCGCCCCGCGCCTTTGTTCACCAGCGTATCAACATGTTTGGTTTTATCGATATAAACATAGTTTTCAGTAATAATTTTCTCAAAACTTGAGATACCAATCGGGAGTTTTTTCATATTCTTACCTTTTCCCTACTTAAGCAGTTCATTAATATCGCCAAGTGATAATAGTTTATATTCAACATCATATCCATCATAATAGGTCACCAGCTTGTGTAACTTTAATATCAATTTGCCTCGATTTAATTCTTCCTTATTGTGTTTAACTTATCTGCTTTTGCCAAAAGGACTAGCTAGCCCATCTTGTCGATTATAAAGCTTCACAATTATAATAACCTAGGTTGCGATAACTTTGGTTATCATAATAAAACAGAAGTTAATATTCGATTGCTAACTACTATAATCTATTAAAAAGCCTAAAGATGATCGTAGAAATAATAATCCAAGTTCAGTAACAGCTGCAAGCACGTCGTTAATTTTCAGATCTCTTTCCAACAAAAACATCTAGAATTTTCTCTGCGGCAGACTCAACCGAGAAAACTGATTTTGCTAGCCTTTTTGCGTTCATGGCATATTCTTGACGACATCGCTTATCCAATAGTTTAATAGCATTAGCGTATAACACACTATCATCACCTGTAAGAGAAACAAGACCAGCATTTCTTTTGTTAATGAGCTCCATCAAATCATTTCCTGAATTTACTGACCCCAGAACCGGTAGAGGTTGGCTAACGTATCCCAATATTTTACCAGGAAAATTATGAGCTTTATGATCTTTATGCAAAGAGAACAAACCCACATCAGCAATTTTTTGGATTGAAAAGTACTCTTTCTGAGAAACGCCTGGAAGCAATAATATATTGTTTAACTCAAACTTTTTAATTGCATTTGCAACCAGTTGATATTCATCACCTTGTCCAATCAAAACAAATTGTGCCTGACTGTATGATCGCATTTGGTAAGCTAAATTAACCACATTTTGCATATTTTGCGCAAAGCCAATATTACCACCGTAAATAAAGATCACTTTATCCTCAAGAGCATATTTTTGTCTAAACTCAACATTCGGTGCAATACTATCTAAAGAGTCTGTATCAACCCAGTTATATAACACACTGCAATTCTCTATATAACGTTTATCAGTGTAACTGTTAAACCAACTTAAATTTGCCGGTGACATCACGCCAATATGACTAGCGGCTTGATAGTTAACACTTTCATAATATCGCAAAAATTTCGCTATAAGAGATTGTTGCTTAATTATGCCGTGATCTATGGTCCACTGTGGAAAAAAGTCCCTTAACACCAAATAGCTTGGAATGGAAAAGTGCTTTTTAAGCTTTATCACTGCTTTACCAAAGAAAATGGAGGGTGAATAATACACGATGGCATCAGGCTTCAAATTATTCTTATTAACAAGCTTCCAAACTTTATTTGAGAATCGCAGCTCATTAATTAGACGCTTCAATTTTCCTGTATTTTTAACCGCTCCCGTTTTAAAGCGAAATACTTCTATTTCATTAATCACTTCATGCGCAGAATCACTATAGTTATTTGGCGTAACACAACACACCTGATGTCCCAACTTATAAAATTCACACGCTAACTCATGTAGCATCTTAGCTGAGACTTTTTTACTCTTCGGTAAATAGTCATCGGTGATAATTAGTATCTTCATTTTCGCCATACAAACTGATTAATAATAGGAGTGTAACCTTGGATAATACGAGTTATTTTTTGTGATACATTGTCGTCTTTATAGTCATGGGGCAGCTCATAGCGATCATGATCATAATCAAATGTTTGCCTTAATACTTCTGCAGCCTGTAAAATTGATTGCTTATCAATTCCTGCGACGACTACTGTACCTTTATCAACCGCTTCAGGTCTCTCAGTACTCGTACGAATTAAAATGCCAGGGAAAGACAACATTGCTGACTCTTCACTCAATGTCCCGCTATCAGAAACAACTAAATAAGCATTTTTTTGCAATGCATTATAATCACTAAAACCAAAAGGCTTCATCAGTTTTAAGTTAGGATGCAATGCTACCTTGCGCTTCTCTAAAAAAGCTTTGCTTCTTGGATGAAGAGAGTAAATCACTGGTAAGTCATACGCGCTAGCAAGTTCGTTAAGCGCCTCCATTAATAAAGTAAAATTTTTCTCTGAATCAATATTCTCCTCTCTATGAGCAGATACAACTATATATTTCCTTTTTTTCAAGTTGAGTTCATCAAGAATTACACTTTGTTCTATTTTATGAATATTTGCTTTTAAAACTTCTGTCATAGGGGAGCCAGTGACAAATGTATATTCTTTTTTAGCTCCCTCACTTAACAAATAACGGCGACTATGCTCAGTATAAGCTAAGTTAACATCACTAATACAATCAACAATTCTGCGATTAATCTCTTCTGGCACATTTTGATCAAAGCATCTATTGCCTGCTTCCATATGAAAAATAGGAATTTTTAAGCGCTTTGCGGAATATGCTGCAAGACAACTATTTGTGTCCCCCAATAGCAATAATGCCTCTGGTTGGTATTTTTGCATGGCGGTATAAGAACATGCAATAATATTGCCAACTGTTTCTCCTAAAGACTTGCCAACTGCATTAAGATAAACATCTGGCGCACGCAATCCCAAGTCATCAAAAAATATTTGGTTAAGTTCATAATCATAATTTTGTCCGGTATGCACTAAAGTTTGTTCAAAACAGCGATCCGCCTCTTTGATGACTTCTGATAACCGAATAATCTCGGGCCTAGTTCCTACAATTGTCATTAATTTTAATTTTTGCACTTTACACCTCTAAAGCATATGTATCTGGATGATTGCGGTCAAACGCTTCATTACACCATATTAATACAACAAGCTCATCTGGGCCTATATTAGTAAAGTTATGTGTATAGCCTAAAGGAACTTCCACCACTTCCTTTGTTCTATCTGATGTACTAAAGCTAATAAGCTCACCTGTATTCAATGATCTAAACTTAAACTCACACTGACCTTTTACTACTAGAAATTTCTCTTGCTTTGAATGATGAAAGTGATTACCTCTTGTAACACCGGGTTTAGTTGTTGAAATAGATACTTGCCCATACTTTGCTAATTTAAATACTTCATAGAAAGTACCTCTATCATCACTATACTCAGCAAGTGCATACTTTATTTTGTCCTTAGGGCAATAGCTCATAAAAGTTGCTGCTAGCGCTCTTTCAAATCCTTCAGCTCTTTCTGTAATTTGCAAAGTCTTTTGGCCATTTTTGATTGCTTGCAACGCTTCATAAATCGAGCCTAACGACCTGTGATATTGAGGAACAACATCAAAATAATTTACATTTTCTTTTACCTTACCATCAAGAATTTCATTGATTTGCTCTATTAGTGTGCGGACAACATCATCTATATACACTAGCGTTAGCATCTTAGAAGTGTTATCAATCTTGACAGGGATATCTCGCCACAAGTTATGACACATTGTTGCAATAAAGGAATTATAGTTTGGTCTACACCACTTGCCAAACACATTTGGTAACCTTACGATGGAGACATTCGTATTGTTTGAATTACTGTAACTTCTCAAAGTATTTTCTGCTGCTAACTTTGATTGACCATAGCTATTGTCAAGCTCCGCCTGAGTCGATGACGCATATATGATTGCAAGTCGATGCTTCTTTGCATAATCACATATTTTTTGCGTGTAAGATAAATTGCCCTCAATGAAGCCTTCATCACTTTTTGGGCGATTTTCACCGGCTAAATGCATGATGATATCAGCGCTTTCAACTAGTTGCTCTAACACTTCATCTGAAGTTTGTCTATTAGACTCTACAATATTGTAATCGAACGCAGCACAGTGCCTGAGTTGAGTTACTAAATTTTTGGCAATAAAGCCATTGGCTCCTGTTACTAAAATTGTTTTCCTCATTTTAGAGCACCAAATTCAACAAGATCGTCTTTAATCTCTCGTAAGCCTAGCAATAAGTTATGCAGCTCAGCTTCTGTTAATCTCTGTGTATTATGAGAGTGATATTCGTCTGATTGAGTGACAACGGTTTCACCCTCGTCAAAATACTCACTATAGTTCAAATCACGTCCGTCTGCAGGAATACGATAATATCCATCCAGATCAATCGCTTTTACCATTTCTTCACGAGTTAGCAATGTCTCATAGAGCTTCTCACCATGGCGCGTACCTATTATCTTGATCTGATGATCTGGCGCTTGAAGTAATTTCCTTAGCGTTTTTGCTAATAAATCTATGGTTGCCGCAGGCGCTTTCTGCACAAAAATATCACCATTGTGACCATTATCAAATGCAAATAAAACCAACTCTACAGCTTGATCAAGACTCATCATAAAACGCGTCATTTGCGGGTCTGTAATTGAAATTGGTTTATTATTGCGTATTTGATCAATAAATAACGGAATAACAGAACCACGAGACGCCATCACATTACCATAACGCGTACAGCAAATCGTTGTGACATTTTCATCAAGATTTCGCGATTTAGCAACCGCAACTTTCTCCATTAATGCTTTGGACATACCCATCGCATTAATTGGATAAACCGCTTTATCCGTACTAAGCACAATTACTTTTTTAACTTTATTCTCGATAGCAACGTTTAATACATTTTCAGTGCCCAAAACATTTGTCTGCACTGCCTGAATCGGATAAAACTCACATGAAGGCACCTGCTTTAATGCTGCAGCATGAAATACATAATCCACTCCACGCATCGCATCACGAATCGAGTTAACATCTCTGACATCACCCAAGTAGAATTTTAACTTTGACGAATTATATGCTTTACGCATATCATCTTGCTTTTTTTCATCGCGCGAAAAGATACGAATCTCAGCAATATCAGTTTCTAAAAATCTTCTTAAGACAGCATTGCCAAAGGAGCCCGTGCCGCCTGTTATTAATAATACTTTATTCTTAAACATTTTAACTAATACCTTATAAACTTATATCAATCATAATATCAGGCAAAAATGTTAAGCACTTTTGCTTTTTCTAGAGCATTTGGGTAATTGATTAGGACAGCTTTATACTTCCCTTTAAAAACAAATAAACTACCAGCACAAGCGCCAATAATGCCATTTTCATCAACTAACTGCTTTATATCCTCTAGAGTTCCAGCCCCTCCCAGTATGGTGAGTGGCACTTTAATACTAGCTTTTATTTTTTTTGCTAAAGCAAAATCATAACCTTTCATTACGCCATCATGGTCAATTGAGTTAATAACAATTTCGCCTACCCCTGAAGATTCTAGCCTTTCCAGCATATCAAATAAATCTATATCAATCTTTTTGGTTCCATTATGAGTATATATGGAATATTTACCAAAAAGATTCTTTTTGACATCTAACACTGCAACAACACTTTGTGCACCGACTTTATTGGATATATCATCAACCAAATTAGGGTTTGTTATTATGGCAGAGCTCATGGCAATTTTCTCAACACCTAGGGAAAAGATTCTAGCTGCTTGCTCAGCATTAACAATTCCACCACCATAACATAACGGCATCCGGCACTCTGCAGCTAAATTTTCAATCATGCCATAGTTTGGTTCCTTGCCTTTAACTGTTGCATCGATATCTAACACCATCAGTTCATCAGCTTCTTTTTCATTAAAAATTTTCACTGCATTAATCGGATCACCAACATACTTTCCTGATTTAAACTTTACTGTTTTAACAAGTCCATTATTATGTACAAGTAGGCAAGGGATAATTCTTGGAAATAGCACTTTTATAATTCCCCAAAGTTTTTTAAAAACTGCACACCATTATGATGACTTTTTTCAGGATGACACTGCATACCATAGATATTTTCTTTATTCACAATACAAGCATAATCATCCTGATAGTTTGCCATTGCTAAAACATTTTGCTGATCATCACAATCCGCATAGTAAGAATGCAAAAAATAAAACCTCGCTTGAGTTTCCAAATTTGAAAGTATCTGATGGTTACTCATCTTAGATACAACATTCCATCCCATGTGTGGTAAAGGTAACTTATGTAAATCATTTACTATAAATTTTTTCACAACACCACTAATCCAACCAAGACCCTCAAGCTCGCCTTCCTCACTACTGTTTAAAAGCATCTGCATCCCCACGCACACACCAAGAATTGGTACTTTGTCATTCATAACAAGCTCTATAATCGACTCTTTCAGGCCTGAACTATTTAATTTAGACATTGCATAATCAAAAGATCCCACTCCGGGCAAAATAAGCTTCTCTACACTATGAAGTTCTTTTTCACAATTGACAATCTGGCATTTTATATTCAAACGTTTATATATATTGACAAAGGCTTTAACATTGCCAACGCCATAATCAACCACTCCTATCATCTTCTATACTCTGCCTTCATTTTTAATTTTTGCATTGCCCACGAACCCAGCTCATAAATCCAATACTGGTTTTTATAATCTTTAAATGTTTTATTTGGCTCATTCATATATTTTCTGAGCTCTTCAGGAGCAATGCCCAACTTAGTGGCTATATACTCAAAGTCATGCTCAATGGTTTCAGGATCATACGCTAGTTTCTTAAGTTTTTCCAACGCTTCATCACGCCTCATTTGTCCTGTTAGAATCAAACTTGAGTACTGGACTCTTCTTGTATCAAATCCAAATTTCTCTGGCAACCAATACCCCTCGTAGAATTTAGTAAATCGCGACTCAAAATGCTTTTGTGCATAACGCTGATATCCAAACTCTTTTTCTAAAAATTGTGTTGCTTCTTCCTTGACATAGGGGAAGTAATTAAGTGGTTTCACCACTTGAATACCCTTTATATACTTCAGATAAACTTTATGCCAAAGAATATTGGTTAAAGGAAAAGTCTTAAGCGGTTTTGATCCGAATTTTTTATGAATATCTTTTAGCTGAGTTGAGTCTGATTGATAATACATCCATTCAAAAGGGTTAACAATACACTCTGTAGAATAGTTAGCACCTGTTAACATATACTTAATCTTATACTTGGAACAAAACTTATACATCGTTGCAAAAAAAGCATGGTCTTGCGGTGTATCAACATGAGACACTCCTGATTTAAAAAATGCCAGTTGCAAATCTTTCATCTCCTCCCAATCAATCACTTCGGTATATAAATCAAGTCCTAATTTATCAACAATTCTTTCGATATTATTAACCGCTTGCTGAGAATTCCAACCCGCATCCACATGAAAAACTAATGGACGCAATCCTAGCTTCTCTTTTGCCAAATAAACTAGATACGAACTGTCTACGCCACCACTCATACCAATAATACAGTCAAAATCTTTCCCTTTGCCGTGCTGTTTAATTTTTTCTGCAACTTGCTGCATCTCGGCAATACTCGCTTCATCTGGATGCCAAATAGGTAAAGTCCTTTTTTTAAAGGTATTACAATGATCACAAACCCCGTTTTCATCAAAGGTAATTTTACTATCAGTTGTGTCCATTACGCAATTTGTACATATTTGGTAACTCATTTAATTCCTTAACTACTAATTGTATGCTAAAAACAAACCGCTCGCATTCTAACAGAAAGCTTATTTATCCTCAATGAGAGATTCTAATACTAGCTTGACTCCTTGCTCAATATCCTTATGCTCTTCTAAGAAAAGGACTTTTTGCCCCAAAGCTAAATATTCATCTCCCAAAGATGAGCTATACGTAATCATATAGTCAGCATAGGGGTAAATTTTTTTATCAATAAATACAACATCGCTTGCAAGCTCTTCGTACTGATGCGCATAATCATAAAGTGGATGCAGCTTAACATACACTACTATGTCTAGCGATCTAGATTCTGCAAGCAGCTCCTTAATAAAAGCTAACTCCTTATTTACAGCAACAACCGAGGATGCCATAAAAATAATTTTCTTGCTCCTATCACCAATATGCTCAAGCTTAAGCTGTGGTTTAATATATTGATGATTTTGAATTTTTGAGTAGTAACTTAAGTATGCCTCATATGACTTGCTATTATAACAGTAAAGCTGATTTACAATTCCAAGTTTATAGTCAAAAGCGATTCCTTCCTTTAACCTGCCATGCTGTACTAATGTTAATTTTTCTCCGGCAATCTGTGAAGCTAGATATGTCCATCTTTCATAATGACTATTGAGTAAAATACTCATGCTATGACTCTTTAGCTTTTCAAGCAGCACTGTATACATAGAGACTCTGTAAACATCATTTAGATGAAGCTTAAAGCTTGAAAATACTAGTTTTGATTTCTTCTTTCTAGATACTTGAACTTGATAAACTACTCTTAAAGCAAGTAATAAGGCTCTACTCTTGTCTTTGAAGGAGCAAAACTCAGATAAGCCTTTATATGTCAGCGGCACCTCAGTAATGGATGTTATCCCAGTTAAACTAAAATCATAAGATGTCTTCTCTGACTCGGTAAAACCCACTCTTGCATTTTCTAAAACACCATTACTACGAGACCTTATAAAACTACTCATAACGAATCTGCCAATGATATACACATACAACAACCACCAAATTTTTTCATACAGAATGCAGCATAAAAAAAAGAGTTTATATTTGAGCTTGGAGAGGTTAACAATCTTACCGATTTTAAATAGAAATCTCTCAGGGTACCTTTTTTTATCTAGATTCAAATATTCAGCAGCGTCTTTATCACAGGAGATTTCATTATAGTAAGATTCAATTATTTTGTTTTTTAACATATACAGCTTTCCCAATTATAAAATAAATTAGTAAATAGAAAAAAAGCATTACAAATATATCCCAAGGAATAAGCGTTGAGCGTAAAGTTGTAAAAATCCTAAAGAATTCAAGCAAGTATACTGGCCAAAGCAACAAATTAGCCTCGCAAAAACATTTGTATAATTTAGAAATAATCGCTGCATACAACACTAAGGGAAGCCAGCCCAGCCACATACCATACCAATTAAAATATAAGTCTGTAATTAATGGCCATTGCTGTGTGCCTTTTTCAATATACCACTGTTCAGGATAAAAAACTTTGGTCAACATAACTGATAAGTCAAAATTAGAATGAGAATCAGCCCCAAACATAAACTGCATATACTTTACCAAAGGAAAGTATATAGTCTGCATAAATCCTTCCTGATAAAAATGTAACACCTTGTCCTGAAGGTAGAAAACATTGAAATATGTCATAAGATATTCAATCGATGATTTGCTAGAATTATAAAACCCATCTGACCTTAAATAATTAGCAAAGCCAAGAAAAATTAAAAAAAAGACTCCAATTAACAGAAGTTTTTTATACGTTAATTTACTTCTGTAAATCCAAGGGGATATAAAGATTACGAATAAAACAATAAATTTACTCTTCAACCCTTGAAAGTATGATAGAAACAATAGAAACAAAATACATAAAACAAAATACACTATTGTATTTCTAACTTTCTTGCATTGCAAACCTAGCAAAAAAGCCACTAGTGGAGATAAATAAGTTATAAAAAAATTAATTACACCAAGCCCCTCTCTATTGCTTATGTAGGCTTTTTGATAGTTTTCAACCCACATCAACCACCCACCAGAAAAAGTAATAAAGAAAATCAGCAACACCACCAAAACTGTAGAAGTAGCACCTGTAACAAAAGTTGATACTTTATATTCTGGGACTAGATTATATTTGATATTTCTAGTAAAACATGAAAAGGAGCCATATAAAATTATATATACAAATAAAATTTCAATATAAATCAATGGTGCGAAGCTTAACCAATCAGGGGGTAGCCATGGAAGCGCATATGAAATATCAAAGTATTTATAAACAAAATATATCGAGCTTGGGATTACAACATACAAGACGTGATAGCAAAACACCATGTTATTAGGATGAAAAATGAATGCAGGTCTATTACGTACATAAAGCAATAAAATTAGAATATTTACAGCAAATATCTGCCCCCATACGACTCTTGTAGTAAATGATAAGGAGGCAACCACGATCAATAAGAAACCCAAATATCCAAGATAGTAGATTCCTTTAAAGTTTCTGATTAATGACTTGTTATAATCTAAATTCATTGTGAAAAGCCATCATCCACAATAATATTTTGCCCATTCACATGTTTACTCAAATCACTTAGCAAATAAACAAGCGCTCCACATAAATCTTTTGGATCAAGCATACCCTTGTTTAAACAATTTTCTTTATATTTTTGCAAAAAGCTTTCAGGTTGATTATCTAGAATTCCTCCTGGACTAATTGCGTTTACTCGAATATTTAATCCTTTGAAATACGCCGCCATATATCTAGTCAAATGAATTACTCCAGATTTTATTGCTGCGTACTCTACAGGAGTTGTCATATTAGTTCCACCATAAATTTCAAATTTTGGCGCTACCACACCATAAATGGATGCAATATTTATAATGTTGCCCCAACCTTGGTTTTTAAAATATTGAGCAAACTGCTGTGACGTTAAAAAGTAACCGCCTAAATTCATGCTCGTATTTTCAGCAAAATCATCGTACGTCACATCAAAAAAATGCTTTCCATAATTCTTATTTCTGGGATATGCATTATTGACTAAAGCATCAATCTTACCATAATCATCATGCAATTTCTCAATCACACTAGAAATTGAGTTTTTGTTAGTAATATCTATTTGCATAGGTAAAACTCTATCACTATGCAAGTCCAACGATAGTTCTTTAGAAACATTCATTGCATGCACAATATTACTATCTGCAATAACTGCAATACCTTTGTTCTCTACTATTGATCTTATAAAAGCTTTACCAATTAAACCAGCCCCCCCTGTTACGACAACTACTTTACCATCTAACATCAGCAACTCCCATTTTTATAATTCATGCAATAACACCCAGTTTTCTTTTTATCCATCTGCCGAGATTTTTATACTTCATTTCGGTATGATAAGCAATAAATGCAGACAGTAAGTTACTAACTAAAAACGCGCCAATGAAAACAAGCCATCGCATTTCAATACTCCCAAGCTTAAATAGCACTGATATTAAATCTAAAATAGTATAATGTATTAAGTAGAGGGTGTATGAGTAACCTGCACAAAATATTACTTTCTTACTCCCAAGAAGTGGCTTGTTTATTTGATAATTACTTAAAAACAAAAGTGAAAACATAAATGCAAAAGAAACCAACAAAACAAATGTCGTATCATATACATATGGAACCATTGAGTATCGTCTAATTGCAGCGATTAAAAATAAAACTAAAAAGATCGAACTTGCTAGAATAGATATTCTTTCGGTTTTTAATAAGTACGAATAGAAAAATGCAATTATCCATCCCGCAAACCAAATAATCGTAAAAGAGTCTTTGCCTGAGTTAGAATAACTGCTATATAAATTATAAAAGGGTACTATTGCAAAAAACATTAACAGGCACGCCCCTTTCCAACTTATCTTATTTTTATAATAACTGAGGTAAAGCATGCCAAAAAACATATACATCCACCACTCAATTGCTAAGCTCCATAGAGGTCTCCCTGAACCAAAAGCCTGAAAATGGGTTTTTGGATAGTTTTCAAGCATAAATAAATTCGCAAGAAAGCTTTTAACATCAAAATAATTTGCGTACGGGTACTCCAAATGTAATACATGTATTCGCAAAAGATCAATTAACAGTATAAAAATGAGACATGGAATTAACCCTGAGTATATTCTTGAAAATCGTTCAATAAAAAAAACTTTAAAGTTATATGACTCCTCTTTATTAAAAAGCGCATATGCTATTAAAAAGCCTGAGAGTATGAAAAATATAACAACCGGTGTTTGTTGAATGTAGTTATGCGAACCTATTGGAACAATTCCAAACATTACAAGCCCATGTCCAATGACAACAAATTGAGCGGAAATCAAGCGTAAAAAGTCGAGATAATATGACTGTGTATCATTTAATTTCATAGTTAATAGAACCCTTAAACTTTGTGATCAAGATTTCTAGTCATAAGAAAAGAAACATACTCAAAATCCAAAGGTGAATCAATGTCTATTGATCTTTCCTCAGGCATAACATATAACCCTGTTTTCTCAAGAAAAAGGGATTTTTTATTTAATATTGCATCGCGCTTCCAAATATAAATTGAGGCATTCATATCATAAGTTTTTGGCGCATCCTGCCTTCTAACCACTGATTTTTTCAAAGACTTAGATAAGCTCACTCGACCATTTTGATCTATTTCTACTAAATTAAAGTAAGGACTTCTTCGGCTTGGCATTGCTGTAATCACATTACTATACTCCCCTTTTTGCAAAAGATCATAAGCATTAACAATATCCTCCACATCTCTTAAGGGTGATGTTGCATCCAAATCAATTAATACATCAAAGTTTTTTTTGTAATATGCTTCTGAACGCACAAAAGCATCTTTGATTACCTCTAGCTTACCCGATGTATCAGATGATAGATCTGCTGACCTTTTAAAGAATACTTCTGCCCCATATTCAATTGCAATTTTGGAAATTTCATCTGAATCAGTACTCACCACAATATGGTCAAACATTTTCGTTGCCAAAGCTTGGTCAATTGTATGAGCGATAAGAGGCTTACCTGCAAGTAGGCGTATATTTTTATTTTTCACTCCTTTAGAGCCACCTCTTGCACAAATAGTGCATAAAATATTTTTCTTTACTTCCACTAAAGAGGTACCCCACACATTAAGTTATGATCAATAAATTTAACAATTTCAAGGCCGTTACTATATGAACACAGCCTCTTAGGATTGTTCCCAATAAAATACTTATGCATCGCTAAATAGGTATCATTCCTTTTGACATCATAGTTAAATGACTCATTTCTATTGTGACCAATCAATTGAATTTTACTATCAAGTAAATTAACAAATATTGTCGCATCATCACACTGAACAATTAATTGTCTGACCGGCTGACGACTCAAGTAATCTAAAGAAATGCTCATCACAATATTGCTCTTTGTAACACCCAAACATGAAAAAACATCATCTGAGCTAATATCTAAAGACGATAATTTTTTACTCACTGAACTAACTTTGTCGAATGTTCCAAAAAGCCAAGTACAATAGTCCAACTCATGACTTAAATCCCTTAAAACACCACCACCTTGATGGGATTTAGCGCTATATGAGACCCGATAATCTGTTTCGGGTCTCCAGTCTGGCAGATATTGACCACATACGACATTTACAAATAAAGGTTTATGTACACATAAAAGCTCTCTTAGTTTTAACAACACGGGGTGGAAGCGTAAGTTATATGCCACACACACCGTGTTACTTCTTACAGCAATAGATGAATAAGATCTATCATATAATGGCTTCTCTACCAGAATTTTTTTACTATCCACATGTTTGCATAAGTACTCTAAGTGCTCATAATGATCACAAGTTCTTGATGCTATTACAAAGTAACCATATTCTAAGAGTATCTCACTAGGTATTTCAGATAGCTCATTATACTTTATCACATGTGATATCGACTGCTTAGTTACAAGATCAATCTGATTAACCTCTTCCAAACCAGATAGTATTTCAAAATGTCTTTTACCGATCGAACCATAGCCAATGATGAGCACTTTCATATAAAAACATCCTTATACTCGCTATTAGCTTTATGATACTCATCCATTCTACCTATATCCAGCCAATACTCATGTATTGGGAAAGAGCTGACAGGTTTTGATTGTTCAATTATTTCGGATAAAAGTGTTGGCATGTCATAAAACTCCCCAACAGGAACATGGTTTAATAATTCTGGTTCTAATAAATACATACCTGCACTGACAAAAAAATTATGTACCGGTTTTTCAACAATTGAGGAGACATAACCATTTTTTGTCTTTATAACCCCATATGGCACTTGAAAATCATATTCTCGCACACCAACTGTTGCCAGAGATTTTTGCTCTAAATGAAAATCTAACATCTTTTGAAAATCAACGTTTGTCAACAAATCGCCATTCATCACAAAAAAAGGGCTATTCACTTTCTCTTTGTCTAATAAACTTAAGGCACCCGCAGTACCTAAACGATGAGTTTCTTGCAAATACTCAATTTGAACACCCAAATGACTTCCATCTTTAAAGTGTTCTTTTATCATATCTGCTTTATAGTTAACTGATAAATAAAATTTTCTAAATCCATGTTTGGCAAAGTTTTCAATAATAGTTTCCAAGATTGGTTTTTGACCTACATCCAATAATGGCTTTGGTTTTTTATCTGTTAAAGGGCGAAGGCGTGTTCCTAATCCCCCAGCCATCAACACCACAATATTCTCTTTCTCAGTCTCTCTATCCTCATATACATCAAACAAATCTACAACAACATTCTGCTGATCTATAATTGGAACCTTGGTGATATGTTTTTCTTTCGCCTGCTTTAAATCAAATTTTTCCCCTTGTATAAAATACAGAGGATGCTTATTCATTATCCCTTGAACGGGATCATTTAAGCTAACTCCAGACAATATAGCCCGCCTGATATCACCATCGGTAATAGTTCCCAAGAGTTTTTGCTCGCTATCAACTACTAATAAAATTTGGCTAGCACCTTTATCTAGAGCTTTCATTGCATCTACAATTAGTATTTTTGGGGATATTAACACATTTTCAATATTAAGCATTGCCTACCCCTACGTCACAAAATTTTTTAACGACTGACAAACTGCATAACGCTAAGGCTTCAACTATTATTTCAGCAGCATTCCCATTTCCATAAATGTTTTTAGCTTTTTGGCAGTGAGCAATAAACTCAGGCGTCAACGCCTCTTTAATAGCCTCAGTGACTTTATGAAAACCACAATGCACCACATTACCACTATCCAGCCTGCCCTTTTGCCGATCACCAATATTCACAACGGGTTTATGAAAACTTGCCGCCTCGATAATACCACTTGAGGTATTCCCAACTAAAACATCAACACAGTTCATTGCAGATAAATATCTCAACTGTCCCAAATTTTTAACTACTTTAAATCTTTTTTGATCAGTTTTAACAAAACCTTCTAATGCTTTATTAATGATAACCCCACCTTCATCAGCATTCGCATAGGTAAACAACACATGACAATCTTCAGGTGATTTTTTAATTTGGCTTAATATTGAATCTATCACCTGCTTACTATCTAATACCCCAATCGTCTCAGGATGATAAGTAAATAGAATATTTTTTTTACCAAATTGCCAATTTAACTCAGACTCAAGTTGGGATTTCGTAAGTAAGTTCATATTCAAAATATTATCAATCCCAGGCGCTCCTGATACAAACACCATATTTGGGTTCTCACCCATTTGAATTACTCGGTTGCGATACGTATTTGTCGAAGTAAAATGCACATGAGCCATCTTAGTAATACTGTGTCTAATTTGCTCATCAATTGCACCTTCTGATATTTCCCCGCCATGAATATGCCCAATTGGAATATTCATTAAAAGCGCACAAGTTGCTGCTGCATGTGTTTCAAAACGATCCCCTAATAGCAGCACAACATCAGGTTGAAGTCTTTGATATACATCTGCCAACATCATTAAAGCAAGACCTGTTGATTTACAAATAGCAGTATTGGAGTTTGCCGCTAACAAATTCTCTACAACGGCATCTACTTCAAACCCATCTGCCCTAATATTTTCAACAGTATCACCGTACTCTGAAGATAAGTGCATCGTCGTCACTACAAGTTGCAGCTGCAATTTACGTGATGCTTGAATTTTTTTCAATATAGGATAAAACAACCCATACTCTGCTCTTGCACCTGTTACTACGCAAACTTTTTTCATATCAGCTCATCTTCCTGATAGTTTTTTTGCGCATAAGTTCCAACAACTTCATCCCAGCGCATAGGACTAATACCATTACCTGGTCTTTTAATGCCAATATTTTTTTCTGTAAAAAGCTCACCCTTCGCAATTGATTTAATTGCGATAACTGACTTCCTTGCAATGACTATATTAGGTGCCTCACTAGGGCTTGGTTTTTTAATGCCATCACCCAAAGCTTTTTCTATATTACGAATCGCACCAATCATTGCCTTTAATTCTTTAGGTTCTAAAGAAGCTTTATGATCAGGTCCTGACATCGTCTTATCTAAGGTAAAGTGTTTTTCAATCACAGAAGCACCCATTGCAACAGCTGCAATTGGAACTTCAATACCCAAGGTATGGTCTGAGTACCCTACTTTTACTTTAAACGTTTGCGCTATTGTTTGCATCGCCTTTAAGTTAACATCACACATTGGTGTTGGGTACTCTGTGTTAGCATGAAGCACTGTGATATTTTCTTTACTTGTTCCCGCACTATCAAGGATACCCAAAGCATCTTCTATCTCTCCAATATCTGCCATTCCCGTTGAAAGCACTACCTTTTTATTCAATCCACCTATTGCTCTAAGATAAGGTAAATTAGTAATTTCGCCACTAGGAATTTTAAAAATCTCTAGTCCCATATCCGCTAACAAACGAATACTTTCATGATCAAAGGGGGTCGATAAAAACATAATGCTTTTTTCTTTGCAATAATTCATCAACTCTAAATGAGTATTTTCATCAAGCTCCAGCTTCTTGATCATATCATATTGAGACTCTTGTGCTTCCGTTGTTTGTTTTTGGTAGTCCGCTTTTTGTGCCTGTTTTGAAACAAGCTTTTCCGCTTTAAATGTTTGAAATTTAACGGCATCAGCACCTGCATCACTAGCAACATCAATAAGCTTCTTAGCTAAATCTATTGAACCATTATGATTAACTCCAGCTTCTGCAATAATAAATACTTTACTCACAACTTATCCTTTAAATAGATGGTTTGCTTTTATAAATGTTTTTTCTGGAACGGAAGCATTATGCACAACAACAGCATTACTGCCAACGAAAGAATCACTATTAACTTTTGCATGACCATTGACAATCGCTCCCGTGGAAATATGACAATGATCCAATATGACTGCGTCATGCTCAATTAAAGATTTAGTGTTAACAATACAGTTCTCTCCAACCTTTGCATTTGTATTAATTATGGCATGATGCATTACAATCGTTCCACTTCCAATCTCTACATCTCGTGCAACATACGCAAAAGGTGAAACAATAGTTGGCAAAATATAATTTAGCGCTCTTAAAGTAGAGTGCAAGCCTCTTCTGATTTCATTATCTTTTAGCTGACCAACAGTTATAAGAGCATATTTTGCAAAAGCATGCAGTTTTGATAAGTCTTCATCAGATCCCAATACCGAGTAACCACATATTTTAGCACCCACTGATATAAATGAGTCAACAATTCCCACAATTTCAAATTGATTAGATTGTTCGATAACATCAATGCATGAGCGACAATGCCCACCGCCACCAATTAGCAAAATCTTTTCCTTCATAACCGAACACTACTTGGAATATTTACAATTGATTTTTCAAGCTTTAATGCATTTGGAATTTCCGCACCAAGCGCATGATTAAACATTGGCAAATCATTCATTAACTTCCAAACAGGTCGCGTCATAACACCTGCATCATTCGTCATTTTTAAGAAAGAATCACGCTCATTAGGGTTACTCAACAAAATAGCATTTAACCAATAGTTAGATCTTGCATCTTCTAATTCAGGTATAAAGCGAGCCCACTGACAATCTTTAAAAAATGATTGATAGCTTTCTGCTACTTGGCGCTTACTTGATAAAAACATATCCAAATTTTCAAGCTGAGCACACAGTAAAGCAGCATTTAGATTTGGCATGCGATAGTTATAACCAATACAATCATGCTCGAACTTCCAAGGATGCTTAAGTTTCGCTGTTGTCGTTAAATGCTTGGCTTTTCTAGCTAATCTTTCATCATTAGTAATAATTGCACCGCCACCACCTGAGGTCACTATTTTATTGCCATTAAAACTCATGGCGGCAATATGTCCAAAATTACCTAGGTGCTTTCCTTTGTAAGTTGAGCCTAATGATTCCGCTGCATCTTCAATGACTTTGATACCATATTTATCGCATATCGCTCTAATCTCATCTATGCGGCAAGGATGACCAAAGGTATGCATCGGGATACACGCTGTAATTCTTCTACCCGTTGTTTTGTTATAGCAAACACCCTTATCTAATTTTGCATTACACTCAAGAAATTTTCTCAAAGATTCCGGAGACATCCCCATGGTATCCAGATCAACATCAACAAATACAGGATGAGCACTGCAATAGGCAATTGCATTACATGTTGCAATAAAGGTAAGGGGCTGTGTTATCACTTCATCATTTTGTTCAACCCCAACAAGCAACAGACACATATGTAATGCAGCCGTGCCGTTCACAGTAGCAACAGCATAATCAGCACCAAGCTTATCCGCCAAGGCATCTTCAAATTGATCAACATATTTACCTACCGAAGACACGAATGTTGAATCAATACAGTCATTAAGGTAATTCTTTTCGTTACCGATAAAACGAGGCTCATGCAATGGAATGAACCCCTGATTTGGATATAAACTTTTAACAAACTCAATAAATGCGTTATACATTATAAATATGCGCCTTATATTTTGCTAAATTTTCACTTTGAGCAAACCACTGACATGTCTTTTTCAAGCCTTCCTTAATATCATATTGAGGCTTAAATCCTGTTAACTCATGAATTAAGGTATTGTCACACCACAGTCTAAAAACTTCACTTTTATCTGGACGAATGCGTGCTTCATCTACTAAAAATCGAACATCGCTTTGCATAATTTCTTTAATTAAATTCAGCGTATCTAAAATAGAAATTTCATAATTCGAGCCAACGTTTACCGTCTTACCAATTGCTCTATCACATTCTGCCAAAGCGATAAACCCTCTACACGTATCTTCTACATAGTTAAAATCACGTGTTGGTGATACATCCCCAAGCTTTATTTCCTTAATCCCATTTGCAATCTGCGTAATAATTGTTGGAATAACTGCTCGCGCTGACTGTCTCGGACCATACGTATTAAAAGGTCTCACAATCGTTACAGGCAATCCAAAGGCATTGTAAAAGCTCATTGCCATTGCATCTGCTGCAATTTTGCTTGCACTATATGGACTTTGTGGCTGCAGTGGGTGTTTTTCATCAATTGGCACGTAATTTGCCGTACCATAGACTTCACTTGTTGAGGTGTGAATAATGCGTTTACAACCATTTTCTTTAGCTGCTTGACAAATATTTAAGGTTCCAGTGATATTAGTATCAACATAGCTCGTTGGCGCCACATACGAGTAAGGAATAGCAATAAGTGCCGCTAAATGAAAAATCACATCTACATCTTTAGTTATCTCTTTACAGTAGTGAGGGTCGCGAATATCACCATTAAGCACTTCAATATTATTAAGGCAATCAATATCCTCTAACCACCCCCAATAATTAAATGAATTATACTGACTAAGAGCTTTTACACGCGCACCTTGTTTCACAAGCATCTCCACCAAATGAGAACCGATAAAACCATCAGCCCCCGTTACCAAAACAACCTTTTCTTTAAACATAATCACTCACTTTATTTTCCGTTACTCTTGCAATTTTTGCAAACACACAACAACTTCCCAATAACTCATCATATCTACCAGAAGAAATTACCCTGCCATTCTGCATCACAAATATAACATCATAATCTTGAATCGTACTCAAACGATGTGCGATCGTTATGATAGTGAGATTTGTTAGTTTTGACAACACGTCAGTTACTTCTCTTTCGGTGTTATTATCAAGTGCTGACGTTGCTTCATCCATCACTAAAATCTGAGGTTCTTGATAAAGTGCACGCGCAATTCCAATACGCTGCCTTTGTCCACCGGACAAACGCACACCAGACTCACCAATAAATGTATATTCTTTTTGATCTAATTGATTAACAAATTCCTTTAACTGTGCAGCTTGCAAACACGCCTGAATACGCTGGTTATCAATCTTATCAACATCAACACCAAAGGCGATATTTTCTCTAATTGTTTTATCATACAAGACAATAGATTGCGGGATATAAGCAAACAGCTTCTGAAATGCTAGCTTTTGATCAGCATTTTTAATCACTACATCATCGAGCTCAATATGGCCTTGCAATGGCTCATATAACCCCATAACCAAATCAACTAAAGTCGTTTTACCAGCACCTGATTCACCGACAAAAGCAATTTTTTTATTTTTAGGAATATTTAAAGAAACACCTTTAATCGCTTGCGTGCCATCTGCATAGCTATAATATAGATCCTTGAGTTTAAGATAATCAATAAAATTAAAAGTATTTACCTTTTTTTTCTGCTCGAGTAACAACAAATCATTAGACTTAACTTGGTGCAACTCATTATATATCCCTTCTAACGCTGGCATCCCATATTTTATTTGAACCATCGCTTGAGTTAACCGGTTTAAACTTGGTAGAAGTTGTGCAGCGGCAACACCAAAAACTCCCAAAAGCACAAACATACTCTGTGGCGTGTTGCCAACCAAAACGAAGCCACACAACACACACATCACCACTGTTAAACCAATAAACTCAATCAGCATTCTTGGCGCTTGTTGAAATGTTAGCTGAAAGGCACTGGATGACTTAAGTTGAACAGCATCTTTTTTAAACGCATCTAAAAACGTTTTCTCACAATGGTATAACTTTGATTCTTTGATACCCGAAAGTCCAGCTAAAACATTCTCCGTCATTGAAGACCACGCTTCAGAGCGCACATTTGAGTAGTGCTCTATTTTAACTTTAATAAGCCGCATAAAGAGTGTTACACCTAAAACTAAAAATATTGCAACCAATATGGTAAAAACTGGATTAATCCAAAATAAAACAACAAGCACGAATATTGAGGATAAAAGTTCAGTCAAAAACGAGCCAAAGGGTGCCACAACATAATTAGACAACATTGTCGTTTCATTATTAACATTTTTAATCAAATCAGGCGTACTGCGATTCAAATGATATTCATAGGGCAATGCCATATAACCAGTAAAAAGTTTACCTTGTATCTTTGCCATCAAACCAAATAAGAATTTAGATTGATAATTAAGCAACCATAATGCTACTAAGTTTTTAACGGCAAATGCAATAATCAAAACTACTGTTAAGATAATGATTATATGGTTATAACCCCATCCATCAAAAATTTGATAAGACATCACTTTCTCAGGTTGAATCAATACATTGATAAAAGGTATTACAGCGCCAATTCCTAAAACAGCAAAAACACTACCTAAAAAGAGCACCATAACATATCGCCAGAAGGCTTTTTTGTCTTTTGCATCCATGATGCCAAAAAAATAATATTTAAACTTTTTCATCTAACACATATCATCACTAGAAGTGTGCATAAAACAATCAATAACCGAAATTTTTCTATCCACTTTATCTCATGTCCAATTTTTATTTTGAAACTAATAAGTTCTTTACTTGAAAACCGTCGCTAATCTTATAAGATATTCCAATAATTCTCAATTTTTAATTTTTAATTTTTAATTCAACATCAAACCTCACCCTGCAAAACGCGCACACGCTTTCATAAATTTCTGCAAGCTCATCACTTTTGTGATAAATAAGATTAATGCTATCGACAACTTCAGCAATATTAAATGAATATTCATGTTCTATTTCATTTCTGGCTTCTCTTAGATTAAGCCATTGATTTTTATCAAGCACCTCAAGCTCTTCAAGACGGTTTAGAATATCTATAAAAGTTTTTCTCTTTACATCTTCCCCTGCTAATAACAAAATAGCGGGAAAAATTTTGCCTCCCATCGTATCCTGAAGCTTTAAGAAACGATAGATTAACCCATCAATAAAACTCAAAATAACGTCATCTAATGATTGATAAGCCTCAACACTAAGCGGCATATAGTCAGCGATGTATCTTTTAGCAGTTTCAATCTTTTCAATGTGCTTATTGCATTCATATATTTTTTCTTGAAATGTATTCAACACACTATCACCATTCATAGCTTAATACCTTTATTTAGGGCTTCTTGCTCAATCAGTCTATTTTCATTCGTGGCCATGATAACATCTATTTTTTGCTCACCTATCAAGTTTTTCACGCTAACTAAAAAGTCTATTTTCTTCGCAAGCAACTGATCTCGCGATAGCGCGTCATTAGGCACAATATATAAATCAATGTCACCGCCTTTTTTACTATCTTCAACCCTACTACCAAAAAGATAAATACTACCGACACCAAAAACATCTAAAAATGAGCTTTTGATTGCCTTAATCTCATACTCTGTCAGCCTCACATCGACCTCCTCATTTTTAATTTTCAACACCCACCCTCCGGGGTTAATTCATAATTCATCATTAATTTAAAACCTTTCCACTGCCAAATCTGCCATATTGCGCTGTTTGTCATCAAAACTCATCCCAATTAAATAAATTGGTTTATTATAAGACTCATACTTTTGTGCATATTGACGTGATTTGATCTGTGCAACAGCCTTTTTGGCATCACCATATTTCTGTAGTTTAAACTCCATAATCATCACCTTATCTGACATCACAAGTGTTAAATCAATTCTCCCATGACTTGTTACATCTTCAGCAATTAAATCATAGCCGAGTGCAGCCAAAAAGCTATAAACAATACTGGCATAAAATCCCTCGTACCTCTCAATATCATTATTGCGATACCAATCATGGGGAATGCTTGCAAAGTGACTACATATAATTTCACCTAAGCGCTCGAAATCATTTTTTTCAAAAGCGCCAATCATATGATCTATCACTTGATTTTTCTTACTGTCATTTGTTGCTATTGTTGCTAGGCTGTTATTAAGGCTATATTTGACCTCATAATTTGGATACCCTAACCGATAAGCAATGACATGCCCACGGAGAAACATTTCTTTAATCGTTAAATATCCTGTCTGAAATAAAAGTGTTTCAATCGGCATATTATCAACATCAAAGGTTCTCAACAAATGCTCGTTGACCACAACACTTTCAAAATCAGGAATAAAATAGCGATTCTTTTGCACCATTTTCACTAGAAATGTTGGTGTTGCTGTTTCAAACCAATAATTACGATAATGAAAATCTTTACTTATAAATAATAAGATATCAAAGGGATTATAGACTTTTTGCTTTTCACTTCCTGCAAAATTATAACCATTATACCAACGTTTTAATAAGTGATAATCAACTTTACCTTGCTGCAAATACTCGTTAAAAGCCTCCACCAATTCGACTTGATTATAACCACAAATATCAGCATATTTAGCATCTAAGGTTATATCGTCTAAATTATTTAAATCACTAAATAAGCTAACTTTACTGAATTTAGATACCCCAGTTAGCATTACAAGCTTAATATATTCATCTTGCGCTTTAATCACACTATAAAAATTTTTTAAACGCTGGCGCATCGCTATAGCAAGATCACTGTTATCAATATTGTCTAAGATCGGTTTATCATATTCATCGATTAGAACAACCACTTGCTGATACTTATTGCCAAGTGTATTAATGAGATAAGAAAATTTGCTACTGATTTCACTATAAGATTGTTCAACATTATAACGCTCATAATACGTATCGAGAAATGCACTAATCTTCTCATCCAAAAGTTGAGGGTTTGATATATTTCCCTCTCCAAAACTAAAATGCAATACTGGATAAGTGACTTCCCAATTCCAATTTTTCTCAAGATGCAATCCATTAAACAATTCTCTGCTGCCTTGAAAAGCTTGCTTAATCGTATCAATTAATAATGACTTACCAAAGCGTCTGGGACGCGATAGAAAGTAACGCCCCGCGCCTTTGTTCACTAGCGTATCAATATGTTTGGTTTTATCGATATAAACATAGTTTTCAGTAATAATTTTCTCAAAACTTGAGATACCAATAGGAAGTCTTTTCATATTTGCCTCAACTTGTATAATTTTTAATTTTCAATGCTAAATTTTTAATTCACAATTCACAATCAAGTTTACTCTAGCAACTGACGATTCTGTGCATAAACGTCATTTAACTTCTTCTGGATCATTTGTACCATTTGTTTGTTTACACCCAAACCATACGCACAGTCTTGCCAATATGAAAGCGCATCAACAACTGATTGAATATCTTTTTGGGCATTTTGCCAAGAGGCATAATTCGCTACCTGCGCAAGTGATTGTATAGTTTTCAAAGGTGGCTTTCGACCATGGCCTTGAAACGCCATCATATGCTCATTATAAGGATTTGGACTAAAGGTCACGTCATAAAACGGGCTAGGCGACCATTCGTTATGTGCATTGAGTATAAATGCCCAGTTTTTGCTATGATCATCCTGATTCAGCGCAAATAGATTAAACATAGCACGTTTAAACTGTAGTTGAGCTGCCTGCGGTGAGTTACAAAGCGTTTGAGTCAGTTTAATAAGATCTTCATAGTCAACAGATGGCACTCTGAAATCTGCATCAATCAATCCGCACAAACTATGAACATGAAGCCTCTTTTGATCAGCAATATCAAATCGCTTAAGTGCAATCCATGCTTGCTCTTGCATTAAACCAGTCACTCGCAGCACCTGAAAGTCCGGTACATTCAACCCAGCATTTTTTGCCATCTTCAAGTACGCTGCTTCACACAACCCTTCTTCGTGCCTTAACGGTAATGATTGAGAGGTAAATTTAATGATATACGGCTCTAAACCCGGGGAGGCTTTTGTACTTACCAAACTTAAATCTTCCGAAATATAGATCTGCGCCTTGGGTCTTGCACCGCCTGAACTACCGACATTGACAAGCTCAGGCAAAACTTCATCTAAACTGCCTTCAAATAGCTTTTGTGCCTGATGCCCTAACTCATGAATATTAATCCTACCTTTCTTTGCCTCTAGTTGATATTCCGAGCCAGGCACAAACAAGAATGCACCAATCGCACCGTCACCGACAAATGCTAAACGATCCAAAGGAGTCAATTGATGAGGCAAGATATTTTGTTGACGAAAAACACGATCCATCAGCAACATCCCCCAACCATCAGGCAATGCATCTGCAAACACGCCATGTAGTCCATGATGCGGTGTTAAAGGCGCTTTTTGCAAATCCGAACTAAACTTCAGTGCAAATGGAGACAGGTTGGCGTGTTTTGCTAAGTATGTCTGATCATATTGAAAGTAAATCCCTGACTGGTTTTGCGCCAATTGCCCAACTTTAATTTTTTGGCTTAATGTTATTGACCTAAATACTTCCAGTGTTTTCTTTGCTATAAACTCACGCATCTTTTAACACATCCTCAATCGTTTTATAGTTAGGCTCTTTATCCTGTCTTGTGAGCGCATCAATTTTGCTTAAATCATCAATAGTCTGCCAGATTAATAAAAACTGGCGTAACGAAATTCTGCCTGTCGTCTCGAAGTGCTTAATTGTCGCTGCTGGCACAGTACTACGCTCTTCGAGTTTATTGCGCGAATATTTTAGCGACTTACGCTTATTTTTAAGGTAATCTGCCAGTTTTTTTTGAACATCTGAAGTAGTAATAAAATGAAGCATAACAAATCTAATTGGGCACAATAATGTCTAATTTTAGATTAAAACCCTTAAAATAGATAATATTTTATCTGATTTATGCATTCTAAAGAGAGAAAATCAAAACAATCTCACTGCTGTGCGATAAATCTCATCAGATAAAAGCTTATCTTTTGAGTGATAGGGCACCACATCCACTTCAGTTTGATCAAAGCTCATTTGCAGAAGTGCTGTTTTAAATTTCACTTTACACTGCCAAAATTGCTCTTTATCCATTTCAACATCAATGGCTAAATCAATATCACCACCGCTTAAGCTATGATTAGCACGGCTACCAAACAAATACACAGGCACTTCGCCAAAGCTTTGAGAAACGGCCTTTTTTAAAACGCTTTTCATTCGTTCAGATAATCTCATTATTTAAGCACCTTGTGTTTCGCACAAAAAGCCAATGTATTATCATAATATGCCTTCAGCGCATCATAACGATCAACACAAAACTGTAAATCACGCAAGGCGTCTTCTAGCTCATCAGGATAATCGTGCGCTAATTCATTCCTAATCTCACGAATTTCTATCCAGTTCTCAAGAGAATCCAAAATGCCTTCTTTTACTGCATGATATAACACTTCAGTCATTGCTTTAGCAGGAATCCCGACAAACCCAAACATCATTGACCAGATTTTAGCGCCTAAAAAATCCTGAACTGAGCTAAATCGCTTCAAATAAGCATCCAATACCGCCTTATCCTGCACTGCAAGATTCTCAAATATTTGTGGGTTATAAATATTTTGGCGTTTTAACATTTGGTCAATCAATGCTTTGTATTCATCGAGCGCCTTGATGTGTTTATTTAATTTATCCATTCTTTTAGCAAAAATTTGCAATCTCTCTGCAATCATTAAACAGCGCCTTCCTTAATATTAAAATCTAAACATAATTGTGCTAAAGCACCACTGATTTTTTGGTGTCGCTTAAGTGATATTGCATAAAGTTCATCATCTTTGGTCAAGACAAGTTTATGTGGACTACCTTGCCTTAAAGTTTCAATCTTTACCGGAACAGCTAAGTCATAAACCATACTGGATACATGTTGCCTTTTTGATTCCCCAATCGGCCAGGTTTTTGACTGTGCATTCTTATCATGCAAAAATCCACCCAGTTCATCACATAACTCACATTCACATGACTTTTCAAAAGTGATATACCAATCGTTTTCATCTCTAACACCTAAGTTTTTCTCTTCCTCAAGCGCCAACCGCACAAAACTAATAATGCGATCAATATCATATTGCACACGCATTTCTTTAGAAAGTGGGAAATATCTCTCAATAACATCAACAAGTAGTAAGGAATCTAAATAAAGCTTTCTACTTAATATCACATCAATCACTTTATCATGCAGCACACGATCTTCTAGATTCAATGCAACATTTACAAGCTCTGACACTAAGTCATGTCTTAATTTGATTGACTTAGCATCAATACGCTCTCGTTTTCTTTCAAGTTGAATCTGCAAGCGCTCGACCTTTCGCTGTAATTGCATACTAAATAAAAAGCGCAATACCTCTTTATCAATAGAGATCTGGTGAAAAGCTTTTATTAATTTTGGAAAGTCATTAAAACCATCCCATAAGCGCTCTTTTTCAATGAGCCTTGAAAACACCTCAATTAACCACTCTGCACTATATTTACCTGATAAATCATGCCAATCCTTTGTATAATCTACGGCAATAAGCTTGATATCAAAGTTCTCCAGAATTTTTTTTGCTCGGGTTTTATCCGCTATATAGCTGACAAATTGAAACATTTCACCATATTGCTCAGGCGTTTCAACTTTTTTGATATAAGCACTCCACACACTTTCAAGCGCATCAATCTGGGCATGTAAATCAATTTCAAGCTTATCTATAGCAATTCCATCACGCATTGGCTGATACAGTGCATTGATATAACTCAAGGGGTCAATTCCAAATAAAATAGCAGCAGCATCCTTTTTTTGCCACATTACAATAGCTGCACGCTTGTACCAACGATCCATGGTATTGCCATAATTCCCCATAAAACCTTCGTACTCACTATCATATGGCGTGAAATCCTCACCACTCACTGTGGCATGAACATAGCAATCCTCAACATAGCATGTGTTAAAGTTCCGGTGATTCCCTTGTCGATCGAGCCAGTATTCAATCGTCGTCTCACTATCAATAATATCGTTTAAAATATAATTTGCCTCTTCAGATTCTTCATCTTCTTCCTCATCATCATAATACTTGCTACTATAAAAATCGTCATTATCATCATAGCAATCCCACGTCTCATGCGAGTCGACCAAGGTTAAATAAGCATCCAACTGATGCTTATCAGAGGCTTTTAATAAAGCTTCTACGCGCATCCGATCGGTGTTTTTCAAATGCTGCCAGCTCAATCCACTTTCGGTATATTCATGATCTAGTAAATAAACAAACTTTAATGGTTTGTCTTCATTTCTCCGCCAGCTTGGCAGCCAATCCCTTGTTGAGAAATAATGTGCAATCGCTTGATCGATACGCTTATCAAAGTCACGCTCAGTTAAACTATTCATTTGACCTTTATAATTTTCTAGAATCAGATTGAATGTTAATACAACTCGATATCCGCTTTTTAATGACTTTACTTCATGGCGGCAATCTGCATAAAAAGAAAAGGCTTGAACAAGCTTACTTTCTTTGGCTGAGTCAAAAGTGTAGCTGCGCCCATTATGCTCGACAACGAGCTCACCACCGCTATGTTTTGTTGGCAACACAACAACCATTGTTGCCACCATATTATCAACTTTTTCACTATCTTGATGTGGTTTAAAGAAGCATCCTGGCTCATACACCAACATATTATGCAAATCAACACTTAAACCTGTTTCATCCGGCAGCCCCAAATCACGTTTTATCCGATCAAGCAATGGTTCAAACCCTTTACGCCATCCCATTTTGAGAATTTTAAATTTTGTTGGTTTGATTTCCCATACTTTACGAACAGATTCATCGAGAATTGTTTGCTCTTTTAACCCATATTTGGCAGGTTCTGCCAATGCAATAAGGGATTGAATTATCTCTGCTGTCAGTGGATATACTAAACGCCCTATTTTATTGACATTAACCTGCAAATAACTGCCACTGATTGTCCTTTGCGCATAAAAATTACCTTTTGGCTCTAACGCCTCCAAGGCGGCTTGAATCTCGTTCATCTTTGTCATCCTATTGATTTTTGCCACTCGCAAAGCATTCTAATACAGCCTCGATATAAATACCATCACCTTCCCAACATCAACTAATTTCAAATCGGCAATAGCTTCCAGCGCGCTTTCTGTTTACCATGTTGTCGTTTGATTATTTGATTTCATGAAGTGAAATAGAGGCACAAAATCATCATAAACTTATTATTTTAGGATTAGGTTCTGCAGGATACACAGCCGCCATTTATGCCGCGCTTTGTTTACTGGGGCTACAAGATATTTGGCAGAATTCTGAGATCTTCAAGAATTTACGCGACTTTAAAAAGTACAAAGGGAAATGTGGTAATTGTGAGTACATTAAAATCTGCGGAGGCTGCAGAGCTCGGGCGCATTTTATGAGGGGTGATTATTTAGCTGAAGAACCGCTATGTCATTACACACCCAAGCGTCTGCGAGGAGAAACATCTAGTGCATTACACAGTTTATAGATCAGTCTCTTGAAAATACACGGTCGCATTCTGGCGCTGAACAGATGGTGACTTGAAGTCTTTATTCATCATTTTATTGCCCATGACTGAGTTAGCTGGAAAATCTGTACCAGCTGCAATCGCCATATTACCACTTAAAAACATTCCAATAACGATAATTGATAGTAACTTTTTCATAACTAATCTCCTTTAGGTTCAAACACATCTTAGTCAGTTTCAAGTCTAGTAAGAGATTCCAAAAAATAAAATAACTGACCTAAAAAACAACAATTTCGCACAAAAATTAGGTGATTAGCTTATATTTAGACGTCATAAACTTAATAATCTGATAGTGATCATCCATAAGGCAATCGGACATTTTCTCAAGCACATCATCCAACTTAACCCACTTTACTGCCTTGGCATCATCCTGAGCAGTAACCTGCGGCAGCTCTTTTTGTGGCAGAGTAATCAACCCTAAATGCGTGATAACACGCCCGCGTAATGAGCGATCCGGATGATCAAAAACCTCTTGCGCTATCAGTGTTTGAGGTATTTCCTCTGATAAGATAGACAGCGTTGTTTCCTCCTCTAGTTCACGCAAAATACCATCAATAATACGCTCATCTTGATCTAGAAAACCACCAGGCAATGCCCATAGATTTTTGCCCGGTGCCTGCTTTCTTTGAATAAGCAATAAATGCTTGTTGCACAGCACCATTGCATCAGTAGTGACAAAAACAGGCTTAAATGGCGCATCTTGCCAAGATGCTTTGTAATTCTCAATATAATCAAACTCATCACACAATGCTTGATAACTGGCTGTTTGCATATAACTTTGCAAGGTTTTTAAACTGCCTTTGTCATCCTCATTGTCAATAAGATAATCTGAATCCAGCACATGATCTTTAAAGAACTTCACACGAAAATCTGTTGCATTAAAGTCATCAAAATTAGTGACATCAATATGCTGCCATGCTGGAAAGCATTTCAAATAATAACTACTAGCGTCTTTTTGATGCCCTATAATCGCGATATGACTGTCTTTATCTGCGTACTTCTCAACTCGCTCTTGCGCTTCATTGCGCCAACCTGCTTCGTTATAAAACCAATCACTAACCGGTTCGATAATAATACGCTCCAGATCAATATCCGAAGCTTTTAAATCAGATAAAATCATTGCGCGTCTATCTTCATAAGAGAAAGGGTTTTTTATACTTGGCGCCCTAAAAGCTGAACCAATTAAAATAATAACTTTTTCTGCATGCAACAATCCGTAACGTATATTGTGCAGGTGTCCAACATGAAACGGCTGAAATCGCCCGATAAACACAGCATAATCATACTTCATTCTTTTTAACTCTTCCTGCTTGAGGCTAACCATTATTTTCACTCTATTCTTTGCTGTTCTACTTTTGGTGCTTCAACTGGATACGACACATAATCATACACTTCAATGACTTTCTTAACTCCAGAAACATTTGCGGCAATACTCGATGCTTGATTACCCTCGCTTTGGGTGACTACACCCATAAGATATACCACACCTTTCTCAGTGACCACTTTAAACTTCAGGCTATTGACGCCACTTGAAACCATCGATGAAATGACTTTAGAGGTAATCCAACTATCCGACAAATAATCCCCGATATCGACTGGATCACCGATAGTTAGCTGATTATAGACCACCTTAACACCAGGGATTTTAGCCATGCGATTAGCAAGCTCCGTTTTAAGCATCTCACTTGGGACTTGCCCCAATAGCAGCATAATATGGTTAAAGACTACTGGCTCAACATTGGAGTTGCCTTTCAGTGCGGGATAATCATTTAATAATGAAATCGCTTTAAATTGAATTGATTTATCCGAGGCATTGGTTTTACCATCGACACTACTGCCGGCAACATTGCTGCCAACAACAGCAGCTCCAGCGCCGGCGATCACAACTGGCGCACAAGCACTTAACAAACCAGCTAGACTAATGCCTAAAATAAGTGATGATATGACTTTAATATTGGTTGATGCTTTTCTTGCAACCTTGCTTTTCTTCTGTATTTTCTGTTTTTTCTGCTTTTGCTGCTTTTGGTGTTTGATTATATTCATCGATAAACTCCTGAAATATCGTGAGTGTATCCGCTAACACCTCACAACCGATGGATAATCTTAACAACCATGGTGAAACTTGTAATTGAATTTGTTGCAGTTTTTGAACATCTTTATGTGACATGCTTGCTGGATGACTCAAAGAGGAGTGTACCGCACCAAAACTCACCGTTTTTGGGAAATAGGATTTTAATTTCTGATAAAACTGCTCAAACTGCGCTTGATTAAAACACTCAACCGCTAAAAGCCCACCTAAAGACTCACAGTTTTCGCTAAGCCAATGCGCATGCTTTTGAGTTAAATCACCAACATAATAAATACTTTTAAAGCATTTACTTGCTTTTAATAACGCATAAACAGCTGCTGCATTTTTAGTTACTTCAGCCATGCGCAAATGCACTGTTTTTAAGCTTCTTGATAATAGCCATGCTTGAAATGGATCTAATGCATAACCTGTTTGGCGAATAATCTTTGCAATCTTTTCTTTAAACCGTGTATTAGTCGCAATCACGCCTGAGGTAACATCAGCGTGCCCTACGAGATACTTAGTAGATGATTGCAAAGCAATATCCGCACCAAACTTAAGCGGCATAAAACCGTATGATGACATCAATGAATTGTCAACCACTAAGCAAATATTGCACGCTTGCGTGATCTTAGCTAAATCAGCAATAGGCGCTATTTTCTGTAACGGATTAGACACCGTCTCGCATAACACCATCTTGGTTTTTGCACTTATTGCTTGTGTTAAATTATGAGGCTCTTGTAAGTCAATCTGCCTAATCACAATACCACGATCCTGACACATCTCTTCCAAGATAAACGATAACCCTGCGTAAAAATCACAACCAACAATAAGCTCATCACCTGCTTTTAGCATACTTAAGACAATATTAAGTGCTGACAAACCACTGCTAACCGCAAATGCAGCATGCGCTTCATCCAAAATAGCCAGTTGCGCTTCTAGATAGCGACGTGTTGGATTTTGCACCCGTGAATATTCAAATGCATTACTATTGTGTTGATCAAAGGTACTTACTTGATAAATAGGCATGCTCATCGCGTGATATGCGTCATCATTCTCAAGGTGCAATAAGCGCGTTATTCTACTGTTACTCATAATTTCTAAATCATTTATTCTTTATATTCTTTATATTTTTTATATTAGCCGACAAGACTCAACCCAACTCGCTGGCGTTCAAGGTCAATACTAATGACTTTAATCTGTGGCAATTGCTCATTCAAACTCACCACCTCGTTGGGATGACTGACGCGCTTAGTACTTAATTTAGAAATATGAATCATACCATCATTTTTTAAGCCTATATCGACAAAAACCCCAAAGTCTGTGATATTGCGCACAACACCTGAGACCATCATGCCGACTTTAAGCGAATCTATATCCAAGGCTTCAGCACTAAAGCTTACTTCAGGCAATTCATCACGTGGATCAAACCCAGGCTTTTGCAGTTCTTTAATAATATCTCTTAAGGTTGGCTCGCCAATCTTATACATTTTGGCAAAACTTACAATATCGATCTGCTTTAGTTCGTCATTTGATTTTGTTAATAACCCTCTAGCAATCGCATAATGTTCAGGATGCACACCGGTATTATCTAAAAGATCATGTGCCTCAGGAATACGCATAAAGCCTGAGCACTGCTCAAAGGCTTTATCGCCCAAGCCCTTGACTTTCTTAAGCTCCGCTATATTTTTAAAGCCACCCACTTTATTGCGATATGCTACGACTTCTTTTGCTAAACGTGGACTTAAGCCCGAAACATATGCCAATAGCTGCGCTGAGGCGGTATTTAAATTAACACCGACATTATTGACAACCGCTTCGGTAACATCACTTAATTTTTGTACCAATTTCTTTTGATCGACATCATGCTGATATTGACCGACACCTAGGGCTTTAGGATCAATTTTCACCAATGCTGCCATCGGATTTTGTAAGCGTTGCGCGATCGAAATAGCCCCTCTTACCGTAACATCTAACTGTGGATACTCCTCTTCCGCCACTTCAGAAGCTGAATACACCGAAGCGCCTGCTTCAGAAACAACAGTATAGCGAAGTTGATGCTCTGCTTGTTTATTATAATCAGCAAAGAAATCTTGTAACTCACGCGATGCCGTACCATTGCCAATCGCCACAGTATCAATTTGGTATTTTTTAACTAAATCATTGACGATCTTTTTAGCTTCTATTGTTTTGTTATGCGGCGGCGCTGGATATATAACGGCTTCTGCCAAGTACATACCTTTTTCATCAATAACGGCTAACTTAGCACCCGTTTTAAAACCAGGATCAACACCTAGCACAGCATGCGCTTTCACTGGTGGTACCATCAGTAAATGGCTTAAGTTATCAGCAAAAACATGTATTGCTGAGATTTCTGCTTTCTCTTTTAAAGTATTAATTACCTCGCGCTCAATTGATGGATATAACAATCGCTTGTAGCCATCATAATAAGCATCTATCAACAATGCTGACACGCCCGCAGCATGTCTTGGCAGCTTAAAACGTGTAATCGTTTCTTTATAGCGCTCATGATCTATTTCAATCTTAATGCTTAGTTCTTTCTCAGCCACGCCACGAAAGATCGCTAACAAGCGATGCCCAGGTATTTTATTAACATTGGATTGATATTGATCAAACTGCGCAAAGTTACCTTGGGCATTGCATGTTTTGGTCGCTTTAACCTGTAAGCTACCAAAACGCGATACCTGATCGCGCACATAGGCGCGCTCTTTGGCATTATCAGCATAAATTTCAGCAACAATATCCATCGCACCTTGTACTGCTTCATCAACGGTTTTTATACCATTTCTGACAAATGACTTAGCGCGATCATAAAATGCAGCCTCACTATCATAGGCTTTAAGTAGAATATCTGCTAACGGTTGCAGTCCTTTCTCAATCGCTACTTGCGCTCGCGTATTACGTTTTTGCTTAAAGGGCTGATAGATATCTTCTAAATCATTTAATGTATTGGCTTCATTAAGCGCTTTTTTTAATGACTCGTCATAAACACCACGCTCGGTTAAGGTATGAATAATTTCTTCTTTGCGCGTGTCAAATTTCTGTAAATACTGATAATACTCATAAAAATTTCTAAGCTCTGTATCACTCGCCCCACCTGTCATCTCTTTGCGATAACGCGCTATAAAGGGAATGGTTGCCCCTTCGCTTAACAGTGAAACAATATTCTCAGTGGCTTTAATCGACAATCCACTTTGTGTCGCAAGTTGCTGTAAATTCATGAAACATTTAGGCATGCTAATTATGCTTGCTATCTTCAGCGATTTCATTGCCGATGTCCATCATTAATTATAGCCACCCCACACTGACACGCTTGCAGATTTAGCAAGCTTAAGGCAAGCTGTCATCAACAATATTAGTAATGATGAAGAAATAAGTTACGCTATTTCTCACCTCTCCCCCTGCGGGAAAGATCGTGCAGCTCACGCTGCGCGAATAAGGGGAATAATTAAAACTCAACTTAATTCTTATTGATTACATACATTAAAGGAAACAAAGACATCTATGAAAAACGAAACCTATGCCAAAATTATCTACATCCTCTATATCGTCGGTCTATTTACCGGTATTACCGCGCTAATCGGGTTAATCATGGCGTATGTCAAAAGAAATGAACATGATGTGACACCCGCCCTTAAGACGCATTTTGATTTTCAGATAAAAACCTTTTGGTATGGTCTTATTTATCTGATCTTATCGATTATTTTAGCTTTTATTATCATCGGTTATCTTTTGTATATCTGGTGGGTGATTTGGCTCGTTGTTCGCACCATCAAAGGCTTTATGGCATTAGATAGTGACAAAGCTGTCACCGGTAAAGATGGTTTTTGGGGATTAGGCGAGTTTAATCTTGGCATCTCAAAATAAATTAGGACGCAGCCATTTCTCAGCTTCTGATATACTCATGCCTTTACGCTTGGCATAATCTTGAAGTTGATCTTCAGCAATTTTACCTACACCAAAATACTTACTCTCAGGATGCGCAAAATAAAGCCCACTAACACTTGCCGCAGGTGTTACTGCCATCGACTCAGTCAAATGCATCCCCATTTCAGGCGCGTTTAATAACTTAAATAGAGTTTCTTTTTCAGTGTGATCTGGACAAGCCGGATAGCCAAATGCTGGACGAATGCCACGATATTTACCTTTGATCAATGCCTCATTATCAAAGCACTCATCTGTAGCATACCCCCAAAACTCTTTGCGAATGCGCTCATGTAAATGCTCAGCAAAGCTCTCAGCCAAACGATCGGCTAATACTTTAAACATAATCGCATTATACTGGTCATGATTTTTCTCAAATGTTTTAAGCTGATCAGAGGTTTCAATCCCTGTGGTAACAGCAAACGCACCAATATAGTCATCGATATTAAGAGCTTTTGGCGCGATATAGTCGCTTAGTGCAACAAACGCCTTATTTGGATTACCCGTTTGTTGACGCAATGTCTGAAATCTTGCTAAGGTTGAGCCGTTTATATCATACACTTCAACATCATTACCAACACTATTGGCATGATACAAGCCATATACGGCATTAGCTTTAAGCCATTTCTCATCAATAATCTGCTTTAACATCTCTTTAGCATCACTAAAAAGCTTCTGCGCTTCTTGCCCTTTGTGCGGATCATGTAAAATTTTAGGATAACTCCCCTTTAATTCCCACGCATGGAAAAATGGACTCCAGTCAATCCGCTCAACAAGCTTTTGCAACGGGTAATCCGTTAATACAAATCGCCCTAACTGCTTAGGCTTTTGGATCGTCTGTTGATCAAACACCAATTTCAAGTTTTGATTATTGCATTTTTCATAGGCATAAATCTCACGCGCTTGTTTGCTCTTTTGGTAATGCGCAACCAGATGCTCATATTCAGTCTTGATCTTCTGATAGTAACTCTCTTTATTATCGCCTAAAAGATTTGCCATCGTTGACACCGCGCGCGATGCATCTAACACATGCACCGTTGGCAAGTCATGTTTTGGTAATATCTTCATCGCAGTATGAATCTTTGACGTGGTCGCACCACCAATCAAAAGGGGCAAATGGACATTTTGTGCTTTCATCTCACTGGCAACGGTAATCATCTCATCCAGTGACGGCGTAATAAGCCCGCTTAAACCAATCATATCGGCATTTTCTTTTTTGGCAGTTTCAATGATTTTCTGATAGGGCGTCATCACACCCAAGTCAATGACTTCATAGTTATTACATTGCAGCACCACTCCCACAATATTCTTACCGATATCATGGACATCGCCTTTGACTGTCGCAAGCACGATTTTGCCTTTAGCTTTTTGTGCTTGGGATTTCTCCTCTTGCAAAAATGGCTCAAGATAAGCAACTGCCTGCTTCATGACGCGTGCTGATTTGACCACTTGTGGCAGAAACATCTTACCCGAGCCAAACAAATCACCAACAGTATCCATCCCCTGCATCAAAGGACCTTCAATCACACTTAGAGGATTACCAAGTTCCATTCTTGCTGCTTCAGTATCTTCGATAATATATTGATTAATACCCTTCACTAAGGCATAGCTTAAACGCTCAGTCACCGGCTGTTTGCGCCAAGAAAGATCTTCTTTTTTATCCGTTTTTGTGCCCGACAAGGTTTGCGCATATTCGACAAGCTCATCAGCTGCCGCTTTACGTGTATTTAAAATCACCTCTTCAATGAGCTGTTTAAGTTTGGGATCAATATCTTCATAAATCGTGATTTGCCCGGCATTAACAATTCCCATATCCATACCTGCTTTAATCGCATGATATAAAAAGATCGAGTGAATAGCCTCACGCACCAAGTTATTACCACGAAAAGAAAATGAGACATTGCTAACGCCCCCTGAGATGCGCGCATGTGGGCAGCGCTTTTTGATCTCTCTTGTTGCTTCAATAAAATCAATACCATAACTATGATGCGCCTCAATACCTGTAGCAACAGCAAAGATATTCGGATCAAAAATAATATCCTCGGGCGGAAATCCAATCTTCTCGACCAAAAGATCATATGCTCGTTGACAAATATCAACCCGCTTTTGCAAAGTATCCGCTTGTCCTTGTTCATCAAATGCCATTACAACAATCGCAGCCCCGTAACGAAGCGCAAGCTTAGCATGCTTGATAAATTCGTCTTCTCCTTCTTTAAGACTAATCGAGTTAATGACACCCTTGCCTTGAATCTGTTGCAAACCCGTTTCAATCACCTCCCATTTTGAGGAGTCAATCATCATCGGTACTTTGGAGATATCAGGTTCAGTGGCGATAAGCTTTAAAAAACGCTCCATACAAGCTCGTGCATCTAGCATGCCATCATCCATATTGACATCAACGATTTGCGCGCCATTTTCAACTTGCTCTTGTGCAACATGAAGGGCTGCTTCAAAGTCCTGATCACGAATGAGTTTGGCAAACTTTAATGAGCCTGAGACATTAGTGCGCTCACCAATATTGATAAAGTTACTCTCAGGTGTCACCACTAAACTTTCTAAACCTGATAAACAGAGTGTTTTAGCTTTTTGTTTAATCACTCTTGGCGCTACATTTTCAATCAGCTTTGCCATCGCTTCAATATGCTCAGGTGTCGTGCCACAGCACCCACCCAGAATATTAACCAGATGGTGCTCAACAAATGGTTTAAGTTTATCTGCCATAATCTCAGGGGTTTCATCATAACCACCAAAAGCATTAGGAAGTCCCGCATTTGGATGCATGCTAACAAACCCCTCGGCAGTCTTTGCCAGAGCCTCAATATGCGGATATAAATCATCAGCACCCAAAGCACAATTAAGCCCAATCGATAAGGCTTTGGCATGCTTTAAACTATAGTAAAAAGCATCTACCGTTTGCCCTGATAAGGTGCGCCCACTTTGATCGGTAATCGTTCCTGACAACATCACAGGCATCGATATATTATGCTTTTCAAAATAATCTTCAATCGCATAAATCGCCGCTTTGGCATTTAGGGTATCAAAAATTGTCTCAACCAAGATAATATCAGAGCCCCCATCGATCACGCCACGCAAGTTCTCTTGATAGGCGCTCACCAATTGCATAAAAGTGATGTTTCTAAAGCCTGGATCACTGACATCTGGTGAAATGGATAAGGTACGATTTGTGGGACCCAACACGCCGGCAACAAAGCGCGGCTTATCTGTTGTCGTGTATTTTTGTGTCGCCCTTTTAGCGATTTTGGCGCCGGCTTTGGCAATCTCATAGACATGATCTTCAAGCGCGTAATCCGCCATAGAAATAGACGTACTATTAAAGGTATTGGTTTCAATAATATCAGCACCCGCTGCCAAGTACTTTTCATGAATCGTTTGAATAATCTCAGGTTGCGTTAAGTTCAATAAGTCATTATTGCCCTTTTGCTCTGATGTCACCTCCTTAAACATTCGCCCTCTATAGTCCATTTCAGTTAAATCATACGCTTGAATCATCGTGCCCATCGCACCATCAAGAAGTAAAATACGCATTTTCAATAACGATTGTAACTGCTCGTAAATAGACATAAATAGAGGTTCTTTGTTTAAGTAATAGGTAATCAATAAAAGTAACACGATTGTTTGGGGATGAGTAGGCTATTTTGCCCTGATTTTTTATAAATCATTTCCTGATTACCCACTTCGGGCATAGCAGCTAACTTTTATCTAGACATTTATAAATAAGCTCTGAGAATTCAGGGCAGCGTAAATAGCCGTAGGATTTATGCGGATTATGATGGTATTTACCAAGCTTTTTATTAAAAATCCCATAATCACTAAACACTAGTTGATCAACTACTTGCACACCTTGATGATTGGGACCATAAAGTGGTCCCAGTTTCAGCCGATAACATGCGACATCACGTGGATCAGAGAAGTTATACCAAGATTGCACCGCACTTGGCGTGCGTGGCTTATTCCTAAAATGCCCATCTGTAAGCTCTAAAAAAGGATGTTTGTAAGTAATGGCGTAAGTTAAGGGCGATCCCATAGTAATAAAGCATTTAATGTTAATATCCGGCAAGAATGAACGGATATTACGAAGCACATCATAGCAAATAATCGATCCCATCGAATGCCCGATAACAATAATTTCCTTACCCTCTTTAGCATGCACGCTTAGCGCATCGATCAGCTCACGCATCAAAATTTTACGTAATGGCCTTTTTTGCCCTTTACGATCATAAATCTCAACCTCGTCATTATAGTAATACGCCATATCACGAAAGAGTTTATTGGCTGCCCAAAAAGATACTGGGTCATATTGCTGAATTAGGTTAACGCATTTGCGTACTGCATTTTGCCCAAGCAAACCCATTCTTTTGATCAATGAGTCCGCATAACGTGGGAAATTTTCTTTTTCCAAATAATAGTAAGGCTCATCATCGTATAACTCATCAAAATAATATGCTTCATCATTATGCAGTGGATATTTATGCAAAAGATCAGCCCAATAGACCATTTGAAAATTTATACCTTCATCATAACCACAGGTTTTTTCAAGCCCTTCCTCAATAGCAGACTTCCACCATGTTTGGATGATTTCTTTGGCATTTTTATTTAACAGCCCATGCACACCTAATATAATTTTATCCATAATTTATGATGACTACCTGTTTATTGTTCTTATGCTAACGGATACACATACCGCCGATAAACCACATGATCAAAGTCTAATACGCGTAAATAAAAACACAAATAAAACAGGCAAATGAGTAGGCATTATCTATGGGTATATAACGTCAGTAAGTAAACTATGCCAACGAGTCTGACTTCAACCATACATTTAAACGCTCGTAAATTGACTCAGCAGAGATTGCCACCTCGCATGGCGCGAAAACATCTTTGGTAATCGGGCAAACTTTCTTTAAACAAGGCGAGCAGGTTAACTTCGATGACACATGTGTCACTTGTTTACCAATAGCACCTGTTAGCTTGGCGGATGTCGAGCCATACATGCCAATCACAGGCGCATTACAAGCCGCTGCCAAATGCGATAATCCGGTGTCAACAGAGACAATAGCATCACTTTTACTAAAAAGCTCAGCTAATTGCGTCAAGCTCATTTTATCCATAACAACGGCATTTTGATGATTCTGTGCTATCTCATGCGCTTGACGCTTTTCATCATCATTACCCCATGGTAAAAGAACTTTAATACCATCATCGACCAATAACCTCGCTAGTTGCTGCCAGTGTACTAGTGACCAATGCTTACTTGCCCACGTTGTGGCATGTAAAAAAACCACTTGTTTGTGCGTGCTTTGCTTATGCCATTGATAAGAAATACCATAGTCAACTTCACTTGAAACCGTATAGTTGAAAACTTTGGCAAACAGTGCTTTAACTCGCAAAATCGCGTGGCTCCCTTTGGCTACAGCAATTTTATGCTGATAAAAAAAGCTTGCGGCAGGTTCTCGTGCTGAGAGTTTATCTAAGCCATATTTGACACCTTTGGCACCCTTGGTAATCCACGCACTTTTCAACAGTCCTTGCGCATCGATAATATAATCATAACGCTTTGACTTAAGTTTCTTTTTAAACGCACGAATTTCAGTAAAATGCTTAAATATATTCTTACGCCATTTACGCACTTCCACTTCAAGCACTTCATTAACGGCTTGATGCCACTTAGGGATCTCGGCAAAAGCCTTTTCAACCACCCAGTCAAACTCAATCTCAGGCATTTGCTTTTTAGCTTCTGTTAACGCTGGTAGCGTATGCAGCACATCACCTAGAGATGATGTTTTCACAATTAAACATCTTTTCATTAACTTTTATAAATCATCATCTGTTTTATTATTGACGCCCACATTCTAATGATTTTTAAACGACAATGCTATGGGCACAAGTTAAAACGTTTTGTTAAAATAGCCATTAAAAGTCGTCACTCTATCATGTACAATACTCAGCATTGATATTTTTAGATAACTACGCCATGTCGACTGAAAGCACGCACACACCGATGATGCAGCAATATTTAACGATCAAATCTCAATACCCTGAGACACTTTTGTTTTATCGCATGGGCGATTTTTATGAGTTATTTTATGATGATGCGCACAAAGCCGCTAAACTTCTGGATATCAGCCTTACAACACGCGGCAAATCAAATGGTGAACCCATTGCTATGGCAGGTGTACCTTATCACGCTGCTGAGAATTATCTATCACGCTTGGTCAAACAAGGTTTAAGTGTAGCTATTTGTGAGCAAGTGGGAGATGTTACAAACAAAGGTCCCGTAGCACGCGAGGTTGTACGTGTTATTACTCCGGCAACTGTCGCTGAAGAAAGCTTTACCGATAGTCACGATAGCAATATTCTAATGGCAGTTTTTGAGAATAAAACACGTATAGGCATTGCCTATTTGGAGTTTACCCAAGGTGAGCTAAAAGTGCTTGAAATCAAACGTGAGGATAATACACTTCACGATCAGGTGCATCGCTTAAAAGCCAAAGAGTTACTGACTTGTGAATCAAGTTCCGATGAAATTCAGCCTAATCTGAGAAATGAACAAATCTCTATCCAAAAGCGTCCCGAGTGGGAATTTCAATTAATGGGTGCCAAAAAATTAATTCAACAGTATTTTGGTCAAAATGCCCTAACTGATGAGCTCAATAAAAAGCCTTTAGCCGTATCAGCCGCTGGTGCTTTACTCAATTATCTGGAGAATACGCAAAAAGCAACACCGAAACATCTACATAATATCACCATTGAATCTAATGAGAACTTATTAAATATTGACGCCTCAAGTCGACGTAATCTTGAGCTTGAAACAAGCCTCTCTGGCAAAGGCAATCACACACTTTTTGCGATTATCAATAAGTGTCAAACAGCACTTGGCAATCGCCTATTAAAGCAATGGTTTAAATCGCCAACAAAAGATCATCATATTTTGAATAGCCGTCAAGATGCAATACAAGATCTCATTCAGCAATCAGCCATTGATGGCATTCAGGAGTTGCTTAAGCAAACGCAAGATATCGAGCGCATTGCCTCACGTATTGCTTTAAATAGTGCCAAGCCCAAAGATCTAATTGCGCTGAGACATACCCTAAGTATTTTGCCTGATCTCAAAGCAACAATTGAAAACAACCAACATGATCCATTGCTTATAGCACATGCTAAGCATTTAACATTATTACCGCAAATTCTCGCACTTTTAAATGCATCTTTAGTTGATGAACCACCGATCACCATTCGCGATGGCGGTGTAATAAAGGAAGGTTTTGATGCACATCTTGATGAATTGCGAAACATCAGTCAGCATGCGGGTGACTATTTAATTCAACTTGAGCAACAACAGCGTGAACGCACAGGAATAAACACATTAAAGGTTAGCTTTAATAAAGTGCATGGTTACTATATTGAAATATCGAAAGCGCATAAAGTAGAGCTGCCAGTTGATTACACGCGCCGACAAACACTCAAAAATGCTGAGCGTTACATCACACCTGAGCTTAAATCCTTTGAAGATAAGATTCTAAGCAGTGCGGAAAAAGCACTCGCCTATGAGAAAAGCCTATATCAGGATATTTTAGAAGAGATTCTTGTGGTGTACCAAGATCTGCAACAAACGGCAAAAGCAATTGCTGAGATTGATGTCTTAAGCAATTTAGCAGAGCGTGCGATCACCTTAAAATTAAATCGTCCGCAATTATCAAAAGATAAGGTTTTGGATATCAAAGACGGACGTCACTTAGTGATTGAAGCTTTATCTAAATCGCCCTTTATTGCTAATAGTAATCGCTTAGATCAGCAAAAGCACTTACAAATCATTACCGGACCCAATATGGGCGGGAAATCCACCTATATGCGTCAGATCGCGCATATTGTGTTTCTTACCCATTTAGGGTCTTTTATTCCCGCGCAAAGTGCATTAATTGGTGATATTGATGCGATTTACACACGCATTGGCGCATCCGATGATATTAGCTCTGGGCGTTCAACTTTTATGGTGGAGATGACCGAGTGTGCACATATCTTGCGTCATGCAACGGATAAGAGCCTTGTGCTAATGGACGAGATTGGACGCGGCACCAGTACGTTTGATGGCTTAGCACTGGCAATGGCATGTGCTGAAAAGCTGTTAAAAATCGAAGCTTATACACTTTTTGCCACACATTATTTTGAATTGACTCACTTGGCTGCACAATACCCTACTTTAGAGAATATCCACTTTGAGGCAACAGAATATAAAGATAACATTATTTTTTTGCATCAAGCCAAACCAGGCGCCGCACTTAAAAGCTATGGTATTCAAGTAGCAAAGCTCGCAGGCGTGCCCCATGATGTGTTAAAGAATGCCAAAAAGATTCTATCACGCCTAGAGATGCGCGATAACGATCCTTACGCGCCTATTCAGCAAAGTTTGGACTTTAGTTTCACAGCTCACCATGACCATGATGACAAACATGATAATAGCATAGCGCATGATTATGAATTGGTGATTGAAAAGCTTAAAGCACTCGATCCTAACAAACTCACCCCAATTGAAGCAATGATGACACTATTTGACCTAAAATCAACACTTGAAGCAACAGAAAAACAACTGATTTAAATTCGTTATATTTTATCGGCTAAGACTATATATTCAGCGATAAGTGCTAACCCGCACTCTGAGCATTAGTCAAAGCCATATGTCCTCTCTCTCCCTTCGACTTTACAATCATACTTTGCTAAACTTTAAAACAATTGAAAAGTGATTAGCGCTAAAACCATGAATGAAGTACAAAAAAATCTCCCCATCGGTGATTCTACTCTTACTCAAATTAGAGCAAGAAATGCCATCTATGTTGATAAAACTCGACATTTATTACAGATGATTAACTCAGGGCGGTACTTCTTTTTATCACGTCCTAGACGCTTTGGCAAAAGCTTAACCCTTGATACGTTAAAACAGCTTTTTCTAGGTAATAGAGCGCTATTTAAAGACACCTTTGCAGAGACTAATTGGGATTGGGATGTCACTTATCCTGTTATTCATCTAAGCTTTGGTGGATCAAGCGCTTATAATAGTGAAAAAACAACATTAGATATTATTGAATTCACTTTAGAGGAACATGCAAAGGCACATGATCTCTCACTTCCCAAACGAGATTATGGTGCTCAACTGCATTATCTCATTAGAGCATTACATGAAAAATACAATCAACCTGTTGTCTTACTTGTCGATGAATACGACAAACCAATTTTAGATGTCATCACCGATGAGCACGCAGCAATACGTAATCGTGAAATATTAAAGGGGGTTTATAGTGTTATTAAGGATAATGATGCGCACTTAAAGTTTGTTTTGCTCACAGGAGTAACCCGATTCTCTAAAGTCAGTTTATTCTCAGGTCTTAATAATCTTGAAGATATTAGTTTAATGCAACCTTATGCAGATATCTGTGGTTATACGCAAAGTGAGCTTGAATCTGCATTTCAAGACTATTTAATCGATGTTGACAAAGACAAGCTTAAAAAATGGTATAACGGCTATAACTTTGGCGGTCATGCGCAGCAAAAGGTTTATAATCCTTATGACATCTTACTCTTTATCCGTAATCAATATGAGTACCGCGATTATTGGTTTCAAACGGGGACTCCCTCATTTTTAATCCAACTGCTGCAAAAGCATCGCTATCGCGTCCCTGACTTTGAAAACTATCAAGTACAAGCGCGCTTTATTGACAGCATTGATGTAAAAAATATCCCACTTGAAGCATTGCTATTTCAAGCAGGATACTTGACCATCAAAGAAAAAATAAACATTGGCATGCAAATCGGTTATCGCCTGAAGTACCCTAATCTCGAGGTCAAAGCCGCTTTCAATAATTGTGTCTCGCTCATTGGCACAAACTCGCACGCCAATGCGGTTAACACTAGCCGCCTAAGTGACAGTTTACTGTCTGATGATTGGCAAATGTTTTATGATTGTGTGGTCGCCCTGTACGCCTCTATCCCTAATGAATGGTATCGCAATAACCCCATTCAAGATTATGAAGGTTTTTATTGCACAGTGATCTATAGTTATCTAACCGCACTTGGTTATGATGTGGTAGCTGAAGACTCCACCGCAATTGGGCGCATTGATATATCGATTGTGATCCCTGATTACAAGGTCATTATTCTTGAGCTTAAAGTCGCGAATGATAAAGATCTCTCTAAAGACGCATTACAACAAATTATTGACAAAAACTACGCCCATAAATTTTTGCATCTAGGTTTGCCAATTTATCAAGTCGGCATTTCCTTTGATCAAAATACTCGCGCAGTCAATGGCTTTGTGGTTGAACCGTTTTTAAATGATGAGAATTAGTTCTGTACAGAGATGCTGTAAATTGCTTTGTGATGGCTATATACCAAGGCGAATCGCACTACACTATTTGATCTTAAATCAGCGCTTAAAACCGTAGATAAACAACTGGTTTAAATTCGTTACATTTTGTGCAAAATTATTTAGCATTTGCGCATTGCAATCGCTTTAACTCAAAGTCATAATGCTTTTTCGTTTATTAAAAACCCTGATGAACTTTGAAAGCGACAATAACAACCAATAAAGTACATTTAAGTTTATTCATCTGGTTTTTGGGTGCATTTTTCTTCTTTTGTGAGTACTTTCTGCGCGTCTCCCCTAGTGTCATGTTGCCTGAGCTTTCTGACAAGTTCTCAGTCACTGCCGCGGGACTTGGTGCTTTATCTGCCTTTTTCTACTATCCATACATTCTTATGCAAATTCCTGTTGGTATGATTACCGATAAATTTGGGCCTAAAAAAGTGATGATGCTAGCTGCTTTTATCACTGGTGTTGCTTGTATTATTTTTGCTCTTGCCAATAGCTTAACACTTGCCATTATTGCACGTATGCTCATGGTTTTTTGTGGTGCATTTGCGTTTGTCGGCACACTGCGTTTAGCGATTAACTTCTTCACACCGAGCATCTTTGCCATGCTCACTGGCATCACCCAAGCCATGGGCATGCTTGGCGCTGCTGTTGGTGAAGCGCCAATGAGTATTTATGTGCATCATGTTGGTGTTGAGGTCGCGATGCTTAGTTTTGCGATATTATTTTTCATCATTGGTCTTCTTATGCTGTGGATGAGCAAACACAATGCAACGAAGCAACCGTTTGCAGCGATTAACAATAGCAGCAAAATATCCCACGGCATTAAAGAAGTGATAAAGAATAAAGCACTATGGCTAAACTGCCTGTTTATTGGTTGCTTATATGGACCAACAACCGTTTTTGCCGAGATGTGGGGTGCGTCATTTACTGCGAGCTTCAGAGGGTTAACACACACAGATGCCGCCTTTACCACCAGTCTTATTTTTATTGGCATGGTGTTTGGTTGCCCTTTGTTTGGTTTTTTAAACAGTATTTGCAACGCACTGCAATTGATGCGTTTATCCGCTTTGCTTTGTCTTATCTTAATGATTGTGATTATTTATGTGCCGAGATTATCGCTACTTGAATTACAGATAATTTATTTTTGTTATGGGATTTGTAATGCTGGAATCATTCCTTCTTATAATCGTTCTGCCCTTTTGGTACCACGCCAATACTCAGGCATAGCACTTGGTATTACTAATATGTTCTCAGTTTTATTAGGCGCAATATGCATTCAACTTGTCGGCATTTTGATTCATCTAGTCATTAGCAATCAAATGCAAAGCACACATATCTATCCGGCTGAAATCTATCAACGCATATTTATACTGATTATCGTCTTATTCTGTATTTGTTTGGCACTCTCTTTCAAAATGAAATCCATCTCAAAATCAACATCACTTGCACACGTTTCGTAACATTAACGTAATTCGATATAAAAAAGTACAAACCCTGTTGGATTTACTGCAAACCCTCGTTAAAATGAACGCCTGTTCTAATTTTGGGTTTTACAAGACAGTATAACGATTAATGATCAACAAAATTTGCCATGTGCCAACGATACAACAAGATACTGATTACATAAATACTTTGTCAAAATCGTGTAATTTTAGTATTTTTACGACTATTCATCACTACTTTCAGCTAGCATCTACTATGCTAAATAATGACTTCAGTGCTTTTTGCTCTATAATGATTAAACGCATAAAGCAATTTGAGATTAAAGGAAATCAATATGCACGGATTTAGAAGCCCGCAAATCTATTTAAAAACATTTATCATCGGTCTTTTGGTGATTGCTGGCATTATCTATTTTGAGCTAACGGGTTTAAAGCCTTGTCCTATGTGCTTACTACAACAATTTGCTATTCTATTTATTAGCATTATTGCACTTATCGCCCTTATTCATAAGCCTAAAATAAAGGGGGGTGCGTATTTATAGTTTTATCCTTGGTGTAATTGCATTACTTGGCGCCTTAGTTGCCTTAAAGCAAGTTTGGATGCAGATAAACCCAAGTGAATATATCGGCAGCTGTGAAGCAGGTGTCGATAGTTTATTTCAAAATCTACCTTTTTTGGACTTCTTAAAGTCACTTTTCACAAGTGGACCTGACTGCTCACAAGTTGACTGGCAACTGTTTGGCTTAAGCATGGCAAGTTATAGTTTTATTATCTTTATCGTACTTAGTACGCTACATTTTTGGCAGTTTCTATTTTATAACCATCGCAATTTAATAAATAAAACAAAAAATATGAAAACAGAAGGATAAATCATGGCTGAACTCTCCCTAAAAGCACCTAAGAAAAAGCTTATTAAAGCTTTTATCATCGTCATTGCCATTCTTGTCGTTATCTTTGGCGGCATCTTTGGCTTTGCCAGTTTTGTCAACGGTAAAAAGGCTTCAGCCATGGCAACTTGGAAAATGCAAGCACCTGAAGTCACTGCTACTGATGCTAAATCTGAAACGTGGTACCCAAGTGTTAAAACCATTGGTGAAGCTGTCGCCATCCAAAATGTCAATGTTACCGCTCAAGCTTCAGGCTTGGTATCAACCATCTCTTTTGAGGCTGGACAAATGGTTAAAAAAGGTGATGTGTTATTCACACTTGATACGCAACAGTTACAAGCACAGCTAAAGCAAGCACAAGCTGATCTAGCATTAGCCAAAATCACTTATCAGCGTGATCTTGACTTAATGAAAAGCCAAGCGGTTTCACAACAAACAGCGGATGAGTCACACGCAAAATATGAAGCCAACCTTGCTAATGTTGAATCGATTCAAGCTGATATCAACTATCGCACGGTAAAAGCACCATTTGATGGTAAGATTGGTTTGCGTCAAATTAGCTTAGGTCAATACTTTAGTGCTGGCAACAGTGCAGCAACGCTAACTGAAATATCACCGATTTACATAGATTTTAGTATTCCACAAAATAACTTTAGCAATGTTAAAGTTGGCGGTGACATTGAGTTTACTTCTGACTCCTATCCAGGTGTTACTTTCAAGGCAAAAATCACTGCCATTAACTCACAAATCACCAGTGATAACAGAGCACTTAACATTCAAGCAACCTTTGATAACAAGGATCAACAACATTTGATCTACCCTGGTATGTTCCTTGATGTCAGTTTAATTCTTCCTCCGATTCCAAACACCATCATTATCCCGCGAAATGCCGTAAGCTATACCCTATATGGTGAAACAGTTTATGTACTTGAACCTGACTCAAAAGATGGTCAACCTGTGATGTCTGAATACAGCGCTATGAAAGATGGACAGGTTCAGCTCGTATCGACAGGTAAACAGCAATACACAGCTAAGCAGGTTCCAGTGAAAACGACTATGACTAATGATAATAAAGTCATCGTTGAAGGCATTAAAGCTGGTGACATGGTGGCGACCTCTGGTCAAAACAAACTGCAAAACGGTGTTAGTGTTGTTATCAATAATGACGTTGACTTCAAAAACAACCCATAGGAAAACGGCATATGCATTTTATTGATATCTTTATAAAACGGCCTGTGCTATCAACGGTGATCAGCTTACTGATACTCGTTGCTGGAATAGGGACGGCATTTACCTTGCAGGTACGCCAGTACCCATATATGAACAATGCGACAATTATTGTAACAACCGCTTATCCTGGAGCTAACCCTGAGATTATTCAAGGATTTATCACAACACCACTAGAGCAATCCGTTGGTGCAGCTGATGGTATTGATTACATGACCTCGCAAAGCGTATTGGGTTTAAGTACATTAACGATTAACGTTAAACTAGGTGCTGATCCTAATAATGTACTTAGTCAAGTGGTACAAAAAGTCAATGCCGTACAAAACGTCATGCCAAGTGGCGCGCAATCACCCGCAATTGATATGCAATCAGGTAACTCATTCCCATCACTCATTTTAGGCTTTACCAGTGACGCCTTAAATGAACAGGAGATTACAGCTTATATCAAAAATCAGCTAACCCCTAAGCTACAGTCTTTGGGCGGCATTTCCAATGTGATCATTTGGGGGCAAAAAGATTATGCCATGCGTGTTTGGTTAAACTATGATAAGATGGCACGCTTTAATGTCACCCCCGACGATATTGCCAATGCATTACAAGCAAATAGTTTGATTGCTGCCGGTGGACAAATCAAAGGTCCTTACTTTAACGTCACCTTAAACCCAACCACCAACCTTGATAATGCACAAACGTATAAACAATTAGTTGTTAAAAATGAAAATGGCAATCTCGTTCGATTAGGTGATGTTGCGACGGTTGAATTGGGTGCTCAAACCTATACTGCCAATGTAAGCTTCAATGGCAAATATGGCGTTTTTGCAGGTGTGGTTGCCGCATCTGATGCTAACGTCCTCACCGTTGTTGATAATATCATGAAAGACTTGCCAAGTATAAAAGCCAGTCTACCCACTGGTTTGAACATGAATATTGTCTACAACAATACCACTTATATTAAAGCATCTATTGAAGACGTAGTAAAAACACTGATTGAAGCGGTGATTATTGTAACCGTTGTTTTATTCTTATTTATTGGTTCTTTTAGATCCGTTATTATCCCAGTGGTTGCTATTCCATTATCGATGATTGGTTCATTCTTATTAATGTTTCTTATGGGCTTCTCAATCAACTTATTAACGCTGTTATCGATGGTACTTGCTATTGGGCTCGTGGTCGATGATGCGATTGTTGTGCTTGAGAACATTTACCGACACATCGAAGAAGGGGCAACACCTTTTGAAGCAGCTATTCAAGGTGCCAGAGAAATTGCCAACCCTGTGATCTTAATGACATTAACCCTTGTTGCCGTTTACTTACCGATTGGGATGATGGGTGGCTTAACAGGGATATTATTTACTGAATTCGCTTACTCATTAGCGGGTGCTGTTGTCATTTCTGGCATTGTTGCCTATACATTCTCACCAATGCTCTGTTCAAAAGTCCTTTCTAAATCAATTACTGAGGCAAAAACAGTTAAGTTTATTGATAAGCTATTTGAGAAACTTAAAAATGCTTATGAGCGTGCCCTACGTCTTGTGATGAGCGTGCGCATCGTCGTGATTTTATTTGGTGCAGTCGTCTTAATCAGCTGCTACTCATTATTTATGGGTACAAAATCAGAGCTTGCACCAACGGAAGATCAGGCCTTTATTGGTATCCAAGGAACAGCCCCGTCTCCAGCTAACATTCACTATTTAAATACCTTCGCGCCAGCGCTTTATAAAGACATGCAAAGCTTACCAGGTGTTGAGTCAACCTTCGTTGTCAATGGCTATCCACAAAGTAATAACAGCTTTGGCGGCGTGGTATTAAAACCATGGAGTGAGCGCAAAGAAACACAAATGGAAATCAAACCGGTATTGCAAAACCTTGTCAATAACGTTGCAGGCTCTCAAATTTATACCTTTGAGATGCCGTCGTTACCAGGTATTTCATTTGGTCCACCGATGCAGTTTGTCATCCAATCCGTTAATAGCTATCCAAGTATTTATGGCATTGCTAATGATGTCATCAACAAAATGATGTCAAGCGGGTTGTTTGTCTTTGCTCAAAGTGATCTACAATTTGATAATCCTCAAATGATTGTACAAATTGATCGTGAAAAAGCAGCTTCCTTGGGGATCAGCATGCAGCAAATTGCTCAAGCACTTGGTTATGCTTACTCAGGAGGTTACGTTAACTACTTTAGTATGCTTGGTTACAGCTATCAGGTTATTCCTGAGCTTGCGGATGATTTGAAGTTGACCAAAGAACAGCTTGGACAAATCCGCATTACCACAGCCAGTGGCAAGCTCGTGCCACTTTCAGCTATTGTCACATTTAAAACGCAAAGTGTGCCACTGAGTTTAAATCGTTTCCAACAACTAAACTCAGCAACCATTAATGCAGTAACCACACCAGGCATTAGTCAAGGTCAGGCGATTGAATATATGCAGAGTCTTGCTAAAACAGAACTGCCACAAGGTTATACGCATGACTACGCAGGTTCTGCGCGTCAATTCTTGGAAAACAGCAGCCAAATGGCAGTTGCTTTCTTATTCGCCCTGATTGTGATCTTTTTGATGCTTGCAGCTCAGTTTGAAAGCTTCAGAGACCCACTGATTATCTTAATCAGTGTGCCAATGTCTATTTGTGGCGCGTTAATTCCACTGTATCTAGGGCAACTATTTAACTTAGGTTATGCCTCAATCAATATCTACACGCAAGTTGGTTTGATTACCTTGATTGGTCTGATTAGTAAGCACGGTATTTTGTTGGTGGAGTTTGCCAATAAACTGCAAGAAGAAGGCTATGATAAAGTTGAGGCAATTTTAAAATCAGCTGCCCTTCGCCTGCGCCCCATTCTTATGACAACGGCTGCAATGGTTGTTGGTGTTATACCATTGGTGCTCGCTACAGGAGCTGGAGCTGTTAGTCGCCAATCTATCGGTATTGTTATTGCATCTGGTATGACGATTGGTACGCTTTTCACCCTTTTTGTTGTCCCTGTTGTTTACACGTATCTTGCCAAAGATCGTCGCGCATTGATTGAACGCTGGAAAGAAGAAGATAAGATCATCGCACAAATTAACAAAAATCATCATTTAGAATAATTGAAGGGATTTGGGCGGTTATCGCCTTAAGAAAATGGTATATGAATTATCAAGCTTGCAAACTAAAAAAACACAGGACTTACTAAACACATGAAAGAAATTGTCTTTGCATCAAGTAATAAAGGGAAAATCAAAGAAGTCAGCGAGATATTATCGCCCTTGGGCTTTAAAGTCATTCCACAAACAGAGTTTAATGTCACCGATGCTGATGAAACCGGCTTAAGCTTTGTTGAAAACGCCATTTTAAAAGCACGACACTGTGCGCAATTTACAGGTCTTCCAGCGCTTGCCGATGACTCTGGCTTATGCGTTGATGCCTTAAAGGGAGCGCCTGGGATTTACTCAGCACGCTTCTCAGGCGGGCATGGGAATGATGAAGCTAATATCGATAAGCTGCTTTCTGATATGCAAGATATCACCGATGATAAACGTCAAGCCCACTTTCAATGTGTCTTAGCTTTGGTAATGCATGAGCATGACCCCATGCCTGTGATTGCTGAAGGACATGTTGACGGCAGTATCACACATGCGCGTCGCGGTAATAATGGCTTTGGTTACAACCCAGTTTTTTTACTGCCTGAATATCAGCAAACGATGGCTGAAGTATCTAATGAGGTTAAAAATAGTGTGAGTCATCGCGCTCGCGCATTGGCAAAACTCAAAGAGAAACTCCACCGCCTTTTGTAGAAAAAAATGATACTTCAAGATGATTTTCTTGATACTTTACATTACACTGAAGCGCAATATTGTTTGCTAACTATAGGTTATATTTAAGATGAGCAACAACGGCAAAAAAGAAACACCAGAAAATAAAAAAGAACAAGCACTTCCTGCAGAGACAACTAAAGCTGAAGGTAGTGAGACAAAGCAGACTGAAACCTTATTTGAGTTTCCCTGCCGATTTCCAATAAAAATCATGGCCAATCCACAAAAAGAAGTTGCTGAGTTTGTCCTTAATACCTTAGAGAAATACATCGAAAATCCTGAGAAAATTGAATTCACCACACGTGAAAGCAAAACCGGTAAATACATCTCTATTACCGCAATCTTTGAAGCAACGAGCAAAGAGCAGCTTGATAATATTTATCAAGCATTAAGTGGGCATCCCGAGATTCACATGGTGCTTTAACAGATGTCAATCCTCATTAAAAATCTTGGATTACAGGACTACGAGTCAGTTTATCAGTCAATGATTGAGTTTACACAATCACGTACCGAAGATACTCAAGACCAAATCTGGCTTGTTGAACACACGGCTGTTTTTACCCAAGGTCGTCACGGCAAGCCTGAGCACATTATTAATCCTAGAAACATCCCTGTTATCCAAACTGATCGCGGCGGTCAAGTCACCTATCACGGACCAGGGCAAGCGGTTATTTACTTTTTGTTTGATCTTAAACGCCTTAATTTAGGTGTTAAAAACTTTGTTTGCACGATTGAGAAATCATGCATGCACTTACTAAAAACCTATGGCATCGGCAGTCATACGATTGAGAATGCACCAGGTATTTATGTTGATCAAGCTAAGATTGCATCACTCGGTTTACGTGTTAAAAAAGGACTAACTTATCACGGTCTTGCCATTAATGTAAATATGGATCTAACACCATTTAGCTATATCAACCCTTGTGGTTATCAAGGCTTGAAAATGACACAAATTCATGCACATAACCCTAGAATCAGCATTACCGATGTATTGAATAACTATGCCAAAATATTGACTCAAAGGTTAGATAACTCAATTTTCAGTTAGACCCATCATGAGATTATTGTCATAATAGCCAAAGACTCATTTGACGCGCATAGGCTATGCAATTAAAACCTAAAAAACTACTTCTTAACACCAAACAGCCCTTTGGCTTGTGGTTTTTGTTATTAACCTCGCTATTTTATAGTATGGGCACAGCAGCCATTACGGTACATTTTTCTGGCTTCATTCATAGCATTGCTGATAGCACACAAGAAGGCTTAACCCCTGATATTTTAGCCATCAACTTTAACCTTGTGACTAATCTCTTTTTATATAGTGCCGCGGGGTTAATCGGTGGCATTTTAGGTTATATGATCGGCCATCGCCGCTCGGTGATTATCGGTATGCTTTATTCATTTGTTGCCCTTATTCTACTATCACTTAACAACTTATCCTTAATTGGTTTTTCTGCTTATATTATCGGTGTAGGTCTTGTGATCCCCAATTTATTCACTACATTAAGCTTTCTTTATACCCAAGATGACCCAAGACGCCACGCAGGTTTTACCTTGATGTATATGGCGACAATTCTTGGTGCAGCATTGTCCTTGTCAATTGGTGGCTCATTGCAGCATTTAAGCTATCAAAACTGGTTTATCATCATGGCGGTAGTCACCCTATTTGCTGTACTTATTTTCTTAGCCGGTGGCATTTATCTTAATCGCAATATTGGACTGATTGATGGCGTTGAAGCAAAATATACACCATCGACTTATAGTGTTATATTTATTTTAATCGTACTGTCCTCATTGACTGATTTCTTATTGCATTATCAGCGCGTGTTACAAGCGATTATTATCTCTTTAGCACTTATCGCGATTATCATCATGCTTATCTATGCATATCTTGAAAAAGATGAAACTCAGCGCAAACGCAATCGCTTGCTGCTTATTCTATTAGCCCTTAGCGTATTTTTCTGGCTAGCTGATAAGAGTATTATTACTATTTTTCTTAACTATTTAACTCTCTTTAACCGTGACTATGGTTTTTTTAACGCCAAGAGTTTGTCAGCTGATTTCTTTTTTGAAGCCAATATTGCTTTGGTACTCATTATTGGTTTTGTCTCGGCAGTACTGTGGAATAAGAATAAACACACGCAACACATGAAGCGCTTAATCCGCTTATTTAGTCTTGCCACACTCTTTATGGCATTAGCATCGGGCTTATTATTTTTTAGTTTTTTCTCGCAATCATTAAATCATTTTGCAATGACTGGAAACTACCTGTTGCTCATCACCTTGATGTTAAACTCCGTTGCCAAAGTATTGTTGTTACCTTTGTATTACGCGATGGTTGGTAAATTTTCACCACGCAAATATGAGTCTATCGTAATGGGCTTTTTCTTTATCATTACCGCAGGCATCGGTGTCTTTGTTTACTCTCTTAATCAAAATATTCTCAATTCGCAAATTCTAACAAACACTTATCAATCATTATCTTATCTTTATGGCACGCTGTTTGTTGCTGGCTTACTATGCGCTTTAGTTGCCTACCTATTATCAAAATTCATGCACTATCATAAAAAAAATGTCTAAATTTAAGCCATTGGCTATTGTTTTTTCAGCGACTCTCCCCATATACTTAGCAGCGATTTTGAGCTTTTTAATTAAATATCATATGGAGAGAATATGAACGATCGTTTTAACTACCAACAAAATGCGCGCGTGATTGATGCTCGTGGCAGCTCAATCATTCAAACCAACAAAGTGCTGCGCAACACTTATTTGCTACTATCACTAACCCTTTTGTTCAGTGCCTTAACGGCTGGCTGGTCAATGATGGTATCAGCCCCTGTGATCAACCCCATCATTACCTTAATTGTGTATTTTGCATTGCTATTTGGCGTGCAAGCAACACGTAATAGCCCAATGGGATTAGTGTTAACATTCGCACTAACTGGCTTTTTAGGTTGGACATTAGGACCAATATTAAATCACTACATCACAACATTTAGCAATGGTTCTGAGCTTATCATGATGGCCTTAGGCGCAACAGGCGCTATTTTCTTAGGTCTTTCAGCGATTGCTTTAAATCCAAAACGTGATTTCTCAAGATTAGGCTCTTTCCTTGGCATAGGCGCACTGATTGCATTAGTTGCTATTGTCGTTAACTTATTCTTACAAATGCCAGCATTGTACTTAGCGCTGTCTGTTATTATTGCTTTTATTTCAGGCGGCTTTATTCTGTGGCAAACTAACCAAATCGTGCGCGGTGGTGAGACAAACTATATCGTTGCGACAGTTACTATCTATGTTTCAATCCTAAATATCTTCTTAACCATTCTGCAATTTCTAGGCATGTTTTCAGGAAATCGTAACTAAGCTAAAAAGGTTGTGCTATTCCTGCCAAGTTTAATACTTGAGCAATTATAACTAAAGCACCCAATACTAAAGGATAAAAATTAATAACTTCTTTTCTATTTTCTTTATCTAAATAAATTGGTGTAAATACAAAAATCACTACCGCAAAAATAGCCGCGTATTGCAATGCTAAGATAAAGCCTTTAGGATAAAAAACCGTAAATATAAACGGCGGAATAAAGGTCAATAAAAAGCCAATAATTTTATTTAGTTCAATATTAAATCGTCTAAACGTATCTCTAATGTAGTGATAAAGCGACAAGCCAACACAAATAAATGAGGTAATAATTGAAATATTCACAAATACCGATAAGAAGGTATTAATACTCGCACTTTGGGTGGCTTGTTTTATCTCACTCATCAACGCGGTTAAGGTATTTCCATCTTTAAAAATCGTCTCATAGCTATGCACGCCTTGTTGTGGCAAGATTGCCAAGCAGACAATAAGCCAGATGATATAAATCACCAATACAGCGATACTGCCGATAAAAACACTACGCTTGACTGCTTGAACGTCACCCTTTTGATATTCATACAATACGGGAATGATGTTCTGAAAACCAAAAGAAGGCAATAGTGTTGGCCACGCAAACACTAAAGCATAGAAAGATAATGGCATCTTAAGCATATTTGCCCATTTTAAGGCAAATAGCATGCTCACTACGCAAAGCACATAAAATACAAGTTTAACTGACACAAATGAGCGATTGACATAATCGCTTAAGCGCGTACTTAAGATGACAAGCCCAAAAATCAAGATAAAGACAATAGCATCAACACTGACCGTTGGCACCTGTGCTTGTGATACCAAGTTGACCAATGATGCGCCTTGCGTGGTATAGGCAGCCATTAACGCATAAAGCAAAAGCAAATAAACCAATGTGAAAACCACTTGTAAGCTCTTGGGCATTTCCTCTTTGATCAGCGAGGTAAAATTCACTCCCAATGGCTGATGTGCACAGACTTTTATAAGCCTTAATGCCGTTAAGTACATTACTGACCATGAAATAATAATCAATACTATCGATACCCACAAGCCACAGGCTGCCGTAATTAGCGGCAATGATAACATCCCCGCACCAATTGTTGTCCCAACGACTAAAAACGCACCACCGAGCAATCTTGTCATTTGTTTTCTCCATTAAACACATCAAAAACGTAACGATACAGCAGTACAAACAAAAAGTATATTTAATCATTGCTATTCACATCAAAAATTTGAGCACCTCACTTGCAACATGCTTTAAATTAAGATACTTTCAAACAAAATATTCATTAACGATAAATAATAAGGATGAATTCCATGAGTATTACCTTGATTAACGCTTTCTCAGTCCCTAACGGAAAACTAAATGAGTGTATAGCGTTCTGGAAAAAATACAATGATGAACTTAAAAAAGAAAAGGGGTATATTTCAACCAAACTTCATCAATCTATTGATAATAATGCAACCTTTCAACTCGTTAATGTTGCTCAATGGACAAATGAGTCTGATTATAAACAAGCAATACAAAAAGCAAGTAATACCCTTAAAGGGCTTAATGTTACAGGCTTACAGTACATACCAAGTTTATATAATGTGCTAATTGAAGATAGCATCTCATAGAAAATTAAATACCTATCAAATTATAACTATTTTAATATTTTCTTAATACTTCGCCATTAATCTTGCCGCTTGCGAACAATATTGTCGCTCATAAAGAACAAAAAAAAAATAATAAAACAAACAAAAGGAAAAATTATGATTAAGAAAATCACACAAACCACATTGGCTCTAGTTGGTATTATGGGAATGTCACTTACAGCATTTGCAAGTACACCAAGCACTACTAGCAGTACAGGACATACAAAAACAACGAAACATCACAAAGAAGCCAAGCATAATGCACATCAACATACGAGCAAATCTCATGCTAAAACACATGCATCAACAACTAAAAAGACGCATGCAACAACTTCAACAATGTCTCACGCCTAAATAAAAATTGTACTTTTCTAGATTCTCTGCCAGTATGCTGCCATGAGTTTAAAATCTATATCAACATGCACTCTCAGAAGAATTGTTTCAAAAAACGTTTATATCTTTGGATAATACTTTCAACCCTAAGCGTTCTAAGCTTTGTATTTTTGCTTTTCCAAGGTTTACCCATTAACACCAATATGCTGGCGCTATTACCCGGTGCCAAAGATGCTAATAGTGTGGAAAAGATTGCGGATGATTTTGCTAATACGATGGGTAAACAAATCGTTATTTTGGTTGGCAATCCTGATCAAGATAAAGCGCTACAAGCTTCGGATGTCTTTAGTCATAGGCTTCAACAATCCAATTATTTCTCCAGTGTGACTAATGGTGTGAGCACCAATGAACAAGAAGCTTGGGCAAGTTTTTATTTCCCTTATCGTTTATCCTTATTATCGGATAAAGATCATAAGCTTATAATGCAACATCAGTTTGATGCTATTAGCCAACAGGCTTTGTTTAACCTCTATAACCCTATTGGCATTAGTAATTCTAAGCTTTTGCAAAACGATCCTTTCTCTCTTTTTCAGCACTTTATTTTAGCTTTGCCTAAACCATCTAATAAGCTTGATTTATATAAAAATCATCTGATGACCGAAGATAATGGCATCTGGTACAGCATGATTAATGCCACATTAAAAGATGATAGTTTTTCCTTAAGTAATCAAAATAATATCACGCATCTTTTTAGTGATATTAAACAAACAATTACAAGCGATTATCCACAAAGCACTTTTTTAATGACCGGCATGCTGTTTTATGCCAAAGCAGGCACGGATAGCGCGCGCCATGATGTCTCAATTATTGGTGTTGGCTCACTGATTGGTATTATTCTCTTAATGCTTATTAGTTTTCGTTCATTATCACCATTGCTATTAACATTATTCTCAAGCGCTATCGGCTTTGTTTTTGCCTTTATTGTGACTTATTTTATATTTGGTAAGGTCTTTTTATTCACACTTGTTTTTGGTGCCAGTTTGATTGGTATATCAGTTGATTACGCATTTTTCTACTATGCTGATCGACTGTATGGTGGCAAGCTATGGCAGTCAACAGCGGGATTAAAGCGCATCTTCTCTGGCATTACCCTAGGTCTTTTAAATGTTATCATTGCTTATTTGGTTATCGCGATTGCCCCTTTTCCTGGACTCAGACAGCTTGCCACCTTTGCCATTAGCGGTTTATTTATGTCATACCTGGCTGTGGTGTGCTTGTTTCCTTATCTCCTTAAACCACATAAACGTGCTTTTAATTCCTTTATTTGCCACATCGCCACGCTTTACCTGAAGCTCTGGCAAAAATTAAGTATCAAAAAAATCATGATCATCTACATGATTCTTGCCATCATTGCCGCCATTGGCATCTCCAAGCTTCATAGCAATGATGACATTCGCATTTTAGAGGCAACCCCCAAAGCACTAAAAGCCAATGAACAGCAGTTAAAATCAATTATTGGCAGCGATGTTAGCACTGATTTTATTGTTGTGACAGGTAGCACTCCTGAAGATGTGATCAGTCATGAGCATATATTGATTAACAAAATTAAAGCGCAAAACCCAAATATCTTACAACCAGTTATCTCGATTAGCCAGTATCTACCAAGTATTGAAGATCAACAGCAAAACTACACGCTTGTGCGCGAGAACCTGTTACAAAATCGATTAAGTGACTTTTTAAACCAAATCGGTGTTGATAATAAAGAAATCGATAGCATTGAAAAGAACTTGCGCAATATCCCTTTTAAAGCACTGACTGTTAACGATTGGTTAAGCTCACCCATTTCACAAAACTTAAAGTTTTTATGGATGGGGAAAACTAATACGTCAACCAATTCTAATACACCATTTACTTCTTTTGCTTCCATTGTTTTGTTATCACAAAAACTCAATATGAATGATATCAAGATGATTTGCGTCGAGCTTCCTTATGCTAACTTTATCAACAAGGCAGATGAGATTTCCCATGTCTTTAAAACCTATCGTCAGTATATTAGCTATCTCCTTAGCATCGTATTCGTGGCGTTATTTTTACTATTATTGTTACGCTATAGAAGCCTTAAAAAAGCGATTTGCTATTTTGTACCACCGACAATGGCAACCTTGCTAAGCCTTGCTGTGTTTGGCATATTTAATGTACCAGTCACCCTCTTTAGCATTCTGGCATTAATTCTAGTACTGGGCATTGCCGTTGATTATGTATTGTTTTTTGCTGAAACCAAATCAAGCTTACATAGCACGATGCTCGCGGTCACGCTCTCAGCGATTACCACCATTCTCTCCTTTGGACTATTAGCCTTCAGCCAAACACCCGTTATCCATTACTTTGGCTTAGCTGTATTTGTCGGCATTGCCAGTGCGTTTTTATTGTCACCCCTGGCATCTAAAGTAAACAAACTCAATTTATACACTCAAATGTAGGCAAATACCCACATTAATCCTCTCAATGGTTGCATTTTTTAGTGCACCCACTTTCAACAATGTGTCGGAAGTTGATTTCAAAAGATACTGTTAAAATTTCTTGGGGTATTACACTCTGGTTACTTAACCAAAACGCAGCTGATCCTTAATTCATCACAGGGAAATTCTCAAAGACAAAAATCACCTCTTCGTTGAATTAAAATTATTCGCATACTACCAAATTTTACGCTACTATGCTTTGAGTCATCAAAAAAGGAGATCGTATCATGGAAATGCAAAACACATACAACACACAGGCATATACATTACAGACACATGTTTATAATGATGCCATGGCGATGCTAAAGATGGGTGTGCCAATTTCTGTTGTCGCTAAAACCTTAAAGATTCCAAGTGAACAGATTCGCCATTTAAAAAATGAACGCAGTAATAATAATGAATAAAAGATAAGAATCGATTAGGATATCATTCAACATAATCAATCCTCTTTACATTATGATTCCTAATGATGCTGCGGCACGTAATGAAGCGCTTAATCCTAAAAAATCCTTTATCGTACAAGCACCTGCAGGCTCTGGTAAAACCGAGACCTTAACGCAGCGTTATTTGAATCTACTGGCTCATGCTGAAGCACCTGAGGAAATTATCGCACTAACCTTTACTAATAAAGCCGCCAATGAAATGCAACAGCGAATTTATCAATCCCTATTAGCGGCACAAAACAATCCTGAGCCAGATGAGCCACATAAGAAGCTTACTTTCAAACTTGCCCAACAAGCCTTGTTACAAGATAAGCATAAAGAATGGCAGCTATTAATGAGCCCTAAGCGCCTACGCATTATGACCATTGATGCATTTTGTCAGAGCCTATCCAAACAACTGGTGTTTGAAACAGATGAAGCATTTAATGCCGATATTAGTGATTCACCAGAGCTTTTATATGAACAAGCCATTGACGACTTTATCAATGACACTCATCAACAAAGTCCTTTTTATCAGGATTTACATGATCTGTTAGCCCATCTTGATAATGATATTACTCGTGTGAAAAATCTGCTTAGCAGTATGCTCGCCAGACGTGAACAATGGCTTGGTATTTTATTATCATCCGAGTTAATAAATACGGATACAACTCACAGTAAAAAAAGTAAAGCGATTATTGAGTCTGGCTTTCAGGCGCTTTTTGCTGAGCTTCAACGGCGCTTAAATACGTTGTTAAATATTGATCAAAATCAACTCACCTTAAATGAAATACTGGCATTTTGTGATAATGAGCATAATGAAACTCTGATAGATCAAGACAATCCGATCTTCTGGCAACAACTGATTAAACTGCTTTTTACCAATGACAACACTTTTCGCAAAACCTTTAATGCCAAACAAGGCCTCCCCGCTAAAGATGCCAAAGCTAAAGGTTATGCTCAATGGCTTATTAGCTATACGCAATCCTTTAGCGATAACAGTTTATTAGATATCACCTCATTAGTTGCTGAAATTCGCCTATATGAGCGCTTACTACTGGACGATCAAGAATGGCAAATATTAAGTGCAATCGCGCGTATTGCATTGCGTTTGGTATCTTATCTAAAGCTTGTGTTTAAGGCGCGCGCTTTGATTGATTTTAATGAAGTGTCGTTACAAGCGTTATCTGCCCTTGGTAATAGTGAAGCACCGACTGATTTGATGCTTTATCTTGATCATCAGATCAAGCATCTTTTAATTGATGAGTTTCAAGACACCTCAATTTTACAATTTAAGTTACTGCAAATGCTCACGCTTGAATGGCAACCCAATGATGGCAAAACACTGTTTATTGTTGGCGATCCAATGCAATCTATCTATCGTTTTCGCCAAGCTGAGGTCAATCAATTTCTAGATGTTAAAACGCATGGCATTAACCAATTGGCACTGGAGTTTTTACAGCTTGATTGCAATTTCCGTTCACACAAATCCATTGTTGATTGGGTTAATTCTCATTTTTGTAGCATTTTTCCTATAGAAGATGATAGAAACTATGGCGGCATTAGTTACGCACCGGCAACAACGCTATCACAAGCGCTGAATCAAGAGGCTATTGACTATCGATTATTTTCTGACCTGACACAAGAAGCACTGTTTATTGCCGATAGTATCAAAGCACATCTTAATAAACATCCAGATCATCAAGTCGCCATTTTAGTGCGTACACGCAGCCATTTAAAGCATCTTGTTCCCGTATTAAAGGCTCAAGGAGTTGCTGTTGTTGAAAATGAAATAGAAACATTCTACCACCAACCAATGGTGATGGATCTATTGTGCCTTTGTGCGCTTTTAAACAATCCTGAGCAGTCCATTTACTGGGTGAGTTTACTGCAATCACCTTTGTTTGGCTTTTCTTTAAATGAACTGCAAATGATTGAGCAAATAGAATTAAATGAGCAACAAGCTGAGAAATCTCATTCATTTTATGCCAAGTTAGCAGTTTATCTTCAGATGCAACAAAGCCAGCCTCACCACCAAAAAGCATTTTATTTTTTAAGCTGGATCAAGGATAATTTTTTCAATGGTGTTCGCAGCACTTTAATAGCGCGCTTAAAGATTATCTGGCAAGCACTCGATGGCTTTAGTATTCATCATGATCATGCGCTGTTTGCAAGCTTCATGACCCTTTTACAAAACCATTTAACCGATGACAAGACCGCCATTGCACAGTTTGATCGCTTTGTCGCGCGATTAAAACGTAAGTTTGTCAGTAGTCCTTCACAGAGCAATGTATTGATTATGACGGTCCATAAATCCAAAGGTTTAGAATTTGATTTTGTGATTTTGCCGCAACTTGATAAACGCGGTAAAGCCGATGACACACCTCTTTTCTTGCATGATACGGTACGCCTAAGCGATGGCAAAGATCATTTACTGTTAAGCCCTATTAAACATAGCTGGGACAAGGAAACACCGCCACTTTTCAAAGTCATCCAAAGCATGCAGAAAAAGCGTGCTGAGTACGAGCTGCAACGACTCTTATATGTTGCTGTCACTCGCGCGAAATCAACACTTTTATTTACTGCAGTTAATGAAAATGGCAATGATATCAAAACTGTTAATAATAGCTTTTTAGCACTTCTAGCCCCATTAAACCTGCCTTGGGTTATGTGTGATAGCGCAAACAATGATATATCAGCTGTTTCGGCTGAGCAAGAGCCAAAAAAACCAAAACCATACTATAAAGTCATTAAACAGGTCCAGAACTATTCAACGACTGCTGTGCCCAACTTTGAACTTGATCAAACAGCAGTTGAAATAGATAACGCTGATAATGCAGATAAAACAGATAAAGAAAATGACTTAAATCACCCTGATCTCAATGAATTAGTGATAAATAGTGATCGTCAAATCGGTTCGGCATTGCATCAACTATTTAATTACTTAAGTAGTGCAAAAGATAACATCAACCATTGGCAAAATTATTTTACACTTTGCTTGCATCAACATGCTATTGCCAAAGTCCATTATGCTCAAGCATATGCTTTAGCTAAAGAGGCAATAACCAATACACTAGCGCAATTTCCGTGGATTATCGATGATCATGGCATGCATGAACAAGTGATGCTTCATTTGAACTTTGGTAAGACACAAAAACACATTGCTGATCGGATCATTATTAATAATGATCAATATCATATTATTGATTATAAATTTGCGACACCAGTGAGCAATGAATCTTTGGAGGAATTTGTAAGCACTCAGACAGCAACCTATCGTGCGCAACTTATCAATTATCAAAAGCTTATTGCCCGCTACTTTAAAATAAACCCAAGCACAATTAAGCTATCACTTTATTTTCCATTGGTTCCGTATTTTCAAGCGTTGTAAGTAATATACCCCTTCGACTTCGCTCAGGGAACGATTAACACCGTGGGCTGAGCATCAGTCGAAGATCTTATGAGTCTTTCTTTATATAAGTTCCAATTGTTAAGATCTTGAGCATGACAACACTCATCACAAAAACAATGACGACCAAAATAAAAGGTAGCTTAAGCGCTATATCTAATAATTTCCCACTAAATAATGACGTAATTGCTGCACCCGATGTAAATAGTGATACCGTAATCCCCATAACCCAACCTTGTTCTTTCTCGGATACTGCATGTGAGAAAAGCCCAAGCATATTGGTATATGCCACACCAAAGCACAGCATTAAAATACCGCCAAAGATAAAAGCGCCATAATGGGTAATATCACATAACATCAAAGAAAGTGATAATGCCATCACAATTAATCCCATCATCACATTTTGTTTTTGTGACAATCGTTTTGCTAATAACGGCACCAACACAATTGAGCTTATTGCCATTGCTAAGCCTAATACGAGCATCACTGTACTATTCATAAGCACACCATATTGATATTGGCGATAAAGATACACTGGCAAAAACACATAAAACGTATTAAATGCTATTTGCATCATAAAGAATATGATCGACAGTTTAAGCACATTTTTATTTTTAAAAACGCCGCCAAACTGAGTAATCAGCTCTGTCACATTGAAGTGATATGCTTCATTTTTTTGTGGTGGTTGCTCTTGATAACAGCTAATAAGAAGGAAAATATTCACCAGTACCAAGACTAATACCAAATAAAATGGCAACTGATGGTTAAACCACGATACTAAAAACGCATCTGACAATACACCACCAATAATCGGACCGGCAACCATACCCAAAGCAAATGCAAACATAATAAGACCTAGATTTTTAGTGCGTTCTTCTTTGCTACTAATATCAATAATTGCCGCTTGAGCAACGGGCTGGCTGCCTGCAGTGATACCTCCGAACACACGCCCTAAAATCAATAACGTTAAACTGTTAAAGGCAATCGCTAATGCAGTTAATCCGTAGCCTATAAAAATCCCACACAAACAAATAAGCAGTGCACGTTTGCGTCCTATTTGATCTGAGGTTTTTGATAAATAAGTTGCGCCAATAAACCAACAAAAGAAAAAAATAGCAATTGTCATGCCATAGAGAAACTCACGCTGCGCTATCGATGTTTCAACCGCTAGAAAGTGAGACTGAGGAGACATGATAATATCACTCAAAATGGGAAATAATATCCCAATTCCAGCCGCATCAATAAATACAACTAATAATAGAGCAACAATCGATTTTTTCATTTTTATAGTCCTTTACAATAATACCTTAATGGCTTTTTAAGCTTGATAATTCCGCGTGATAACATAAGGGATCACTAATGCTATGATAATCCCAGTGAGCAATAGTAAATCAAAGTTTACTGCTGACATCGTGACATCTGAGGTTGGAATAAAGCCAACACTAATCGCAATAACACAGCCGACAAAGCCTAAAACAGCCATTGAGACAGTGCCCTTGACACCCCCGAAAATGACATATTGTCCAGGTTTTGGTTGATTTTGGCGACGTAATTTAATCGCTGCAGCAAACATGCCAATATAGGCTAGCACCGCAAGTTGTGCGGTTAATGCACTTAAAAACCAATACGCTGAATTAACACTTGGCATCAACACATAGCTCAAACAAAACAAGGAAAAGATAATGCCTTGTAACATAAGTACTTTACTCGGTGCTTCATATTTATTGGTTTGCGCCAATCTTTTACTAATAAGACCATCTTCAGCAGCTACCGTAAACGCGCGCGATAAGCCCATAATCCAAGCAGCCACGGTGGTAAACGCACCAAGCACCAAGGTCAATGCAATAACATCTGACATCCACGGCATATTAAATTGTGTAAAGAAATAATTAAACGATGCCATAAGTCCAGTGACAATATCAACCTGCCCACCCGTGCTACTATTCACCGTAAAGATCGCGATATTGGATAATATCAGTGACAATAGAATAACAATACTGGAAATCAATAGTGCTTTAGGGAAATTCTTCTTGGGATTTTTTACATTTCCGGCATGAATAGAGCTCATCTCTAAACCAAATAAGCTAAACATCACTGTCAAGAATAATCCCCAGCTGCCGATATTGGCAAGGCTTGGCAATACATCTGAAACGGTTTGCGGTTTTAAGATAGGTTGCCCTGCCATAACCCAGAATAATGCCAAACCTATAATTAACAACATCGGCATTAATGTACCAACGATTGCCCCGATGACACTTAGGGTACTAGAGGTTTTGATCCCAAATAAATTAATAATCGTTGCTAACCAAAACATGAATAAGCTCATACTGATCATATACCACGGACTCATGACAAGCTCATTAGGATTTAAACCAAACCATGGCGCAATAATATAGGCAATAATCCCTGCAAAAAAACCACATATTGAAGGAAACCATACAAGGTTATAAACCCACTGCAGCCATAAGATGACAAAGCCGGTCTTGGCACCAAAGGCTTCTTTCGTCCATAGATAAATGCCACCGTTTTTGGAGTAGCCCGTTGCCATCTCTGCCGTTAATAATGCGCAAGGAATTAAAAACACAATCGCAGCTAAAATATAGAAACTAACCACAACCCAACCAGCTTGTGCGGTAATCGATATATTACGTAAACTATCAACGGCAATAATATTAATCATCACCAAACGCAACAGCGTCAGCGATTTTGAAGATGAAATCTGCATATTTTCACTATAATTTTATCTAAAACGCCAAAATTATAACGACAACAAACGCAATTGAATAGCGCTTTATTTTACTGGCGTTACGCAAATGTGTGAATTAATGCATTAAAAATTAACCCGTGCTTTAAAGGCATGTGTTAATGTCTGTTGATCAAGATACTCAAGCTCACCACCAAATGGCACACCAAAGCCAATACGCGAGATGGTGCAGGCATAATCTTTTAACATATCTGAAATAAAATGAGCAGTTGTCTCACCCTCAACAGATGGACTTAACGCCATCACAATTTCATTGACTTTAAGACTTGCCACGAGTGATTTAAGTTTGGGCAATTTAAGCTCATTAGGACCAATACCATCTAATGGTGATATCCTGCCATGCAAAATAAAATACTTGCCGCCATAAACACCTGCTGATTCAATTGCCATCATATCAAGCATATTTTCAACGATACACAACTGTGCGTTATCACGCCTGACACTACTGCAGATGTGGCATAAATCATCCTCGCATAGCATATTGCATTGCTGACAATGTTTTATCGCATCAAGCGCATTTTCAATCGCCTGAGCCAACTCATGTGCAGCTTGTTGTTTTTTATCCAACAGCTGAATCGCCATACGTTGGGCGGTTTTCTTACCAACACCAGGCAACACTTTAAGTGACTCGATCAAGCCTTCGATTTTGGGTGAGAATAGTTTTTGCATAGTTACTTAGAATGAGTATCTGAACAATTAAAACGGGAATTTAAAGCCAGGGGGTAAATTCAAACCTTGCGTCATGTCTGACATTGAACTTTTATTATTCTCTTCAACACGACGAACTGCATCATTAACCGCTGCAGCTAAAAGATCTTCAAGTATTTCTTTATCTTCCGTTAATAAACTTGGATCAATTTCAACACGCTTGACATCATGCTTACCTGTCATGGTAACTTTAACAAGACCGGCACCAGATTCACCAGTGACTTCGAGCTTTTCTTGCTCTTCTTGCATCTTCTTCATTTGATCTTGCATTTTCTGTGCTTGCTGCATGAGCTTACTCATATTCATACTCATTGGTGTGATTATCCTTATATTTTCGTTATTTCGATTATTAAAAAATTATCAGCCGCTAGCTTAAGTTTTTACCCCTAAGATTTCAACTGCTATTTGTTGCTTGTTATTATTTTTGATGGTGCTTTGACTATCTTTTACAGAAGAAGTTTTTTAGAATGATCATCGTTAGAATCGTTAAAACACTGCATTGGAGACTTAGGATGAAGAATTACAAACATATTTTACTGGCAACTGACCTACATGCTGACAACAAACCTGTGATTGAACAAGCCGTGGCCTTAGCCAAACGTAATAATGCCAAACTAAGTGTTGTTAATGTTTTACCACATATCCCTTATTATATGGCATCTGGTGTGCCTTCGATTTCTGACTTAGAAGATTACCTAGAAGAAGAAAACCTCAAACATTTGAAAGCACTTGAAGCACAAATCGATCTTGAGGCAGACTTTCATTTATTACACGGCTCACCTAAGCGTAAAATCGTTAAACTCGCGGAAGAGCTTAATTGTGATATCGTTGTTATCGGTAGCCATGGTCGCTATGGTGTTGAGCGCTTTATTGGTTCAACAGCCAATGGTGTATTACAACGCGCGCATTGTGATGTACTCGTTATCCGTATCGGTCAGCCAAAATAATCTCCCCTCTTTCTTTTTTATGCTAAAACTTCCTCCTTTGAGCCTTTATATTCATTTTCCTTGGTGTGTTAAGAAGTGCCCTTATTGTGACTTTAACTCACATCATTTAAAGGGCGATATTCCAGCCAAAGCTTACTTAGGCACTTTATTATTGGATTTACAAAGTCACACACACGATTTACAAGCTCGCCAGTTTGACAGTATCTTTTTAGGCGGTGGCACACCCTCGTTATTTCCAAGCAATGAGCTATCACAACTCTTTGAATATTTATTTAAGCACAAGCTTATTGCTGATCATGCTGAGATTACCATTGAAGCAAATCCTGGCACCATTGAACACAGCAAGTTCAGTGACTATAAAACTATGGGAATTAATCGCGTCTCACTTGGTGTGCAAAGTCTACAAAATGATAAACTAAAGATACTTGGTCGTATTCACAATGCGCAAAATGTCTATAACGCCGTTAACGAGTTAACTCATGCGGGATTTGATAATTTCAATATTGACTTAATGCATGGCTTACCTGATCAAAGTGTTGATGATGCACTGTTTGATTTGCGTGAAGCACTGGCATTAAACCCAACGCATTTATCTTGGTATCAATTAACTTTAGAGCCAAATACCGCTTTTGCCGTCAAACCACCAAAACTTCCCGATGAGGATTTATTATTCACCATCGAGCAACAAGGCAAAGCATTGATTAAATCCGCTGGATTTACACAATACGAAACCTCTGCCTATTGTAAAGATACTAAATATCAAGCAAGGCATAACCTAAACTATTGGCAGTTTGGTGATTATATTGGGATTGGTGCCGGCGCCCATGGCAAGATTACTTTACCTGAAACTGGCATTATCAGGCGCCATTGGAAACGCAAAAACCCCAAGCTTTATATGCAGGAGTTACAATTTCCCTACGGTTCTAGCGATATTGCCACTGATGAACGCCCTTATGAATTTATGTTAAACGCACTGCGTTTACAACATGGATTTTCAATTAGACAATTTGAGCAGACTACAGGGCTTAGTATTGATATGATTGTCCCACAACTTAATAAAGCGGTCACTCGTAAATTACTAACAAGGGAATCAGAATATTTTATACCAACTGAATTGGGGCAGCGCTTCTTAAACGATCTTTTGCATATCTTTTTGCCATAAGACGTATGATCTCAAGATACCTCGCATAATCGATACACAACAATAATCTAAGCATTTAACAACAGACACTCAAAAATTTTTATCAAAATTTAATGTTACTATGCTAGACATAGTTATAATTATTTATTATGATCTAAGCACTCCTCAGATTATGCTTTGTTATCTCAACATTACCCCATGTGAAGTGATAACAAAAGTAGCTGGTAACTCGACCCCCATTTGAGTATCAACAAGGAATATAACAGCAGGGATAATCTGAGGATTTTAAATTGTGTAGCCCCCTAATTTAAAATGTGCTCAAGTTTTTTCAATTGTTTGACTTACTTTCAATATGCACTAATTTTTTAATTATTACTTGGCAGTGATATCGCTTGTTACAGGCTGTTTTGCCGACATGGGTTTTACTGCGTTAGCACGCTCAATCGGTGTTTCAAAAGAAACACGTAAGACTTTAAATCCGTGCTCTTTCAATAAGGGCTTGATTTCTTTTAGCATTTTTTGAATCGGTGTTTTTTGCGTTTCAATATCCAAAACAATCTCGCCGATTTTATGATTAATGGTGACATTATAAGCATGTAATTCATCAGCAATCATTTGATTGGCAAATAGCGCTTTACCCAATCCGGCATAGCCTTTATGTGATACATTATCGCCTTGCTGCGAGGTAAACAGTATATTGACTTGCTCCTTGCTTGAGCATGCTAATGCTGCATTGACTGATAACAACAAACCCATAGTGAGTAAAACTTTCTTCATCTTCCTGTCCTTTATTTTGGTTAAAATAACGCAGGCTATTATGTCAAAGTCAGTTTAAGTCCGCTATACTAATTGCCATACTTTTGACTACCATATAAAAATCATGCGACAAATATTCTTAGATACTGAAACCACAGGCTTTGACTTTAAATCCGGTCATCGCATCATTGAGTTTGGCGCCGTTGAGATGATCGATCGCAAATTAACTGGTAACAACTTACACTTTTACTTCAAGCCAGATATTGAAGTTGAAGCAGGTGCTTTGCAAGTCCATGGTTTAAGTAATGACTTTTTGGCTGATAAGCCTCTTTTTAGTGATAAAATTGATGACATCATGGCATACCTTGGTCAGTCTGAGTTGATTATTCATAATGCCGGATTTGACGTACCTTTTTTAAATTGGGAATTGCAATTATTATCCCCTAACAAGTGGGGAGCGCTTGAGCAGCATTGTCATATCATCGACAGCCTAATCATGGCACGTGAAAAGCACCCAGGACAGAAAAACTCACTTGATGCCTTGTGTTCACGCTATGGCGTCAATAACAAACATCGCACACTGCATGGCGCATTATTGGATGCTGAGATTCTTGCCGATGTTTACCTGATGATGACCGGTGGACAGCTTGATTTATTTAGTCTTATGACACCCGCTGCTGAAGATAATAACAACATAGACAATTTAACCAAAGGACATACATCAACATCGACAAATCAAGCGCTTAACTTGGTTGATCTGCTAGCCCTTAAACCTCAATGTGACGCACATGATGATTATCTAAAACTGCTAGATAAAAAATCAAAAGACCAAACCTTATGGCGACGTTTATAGCACTGGTGCAACTATTTATTCATCATTATCTACCTTCAGCATGTTTCATATTGAACTTTAGTCTAATGTTGGCTATGTTTATAAGAAATATTTATTTAGTAACACTCAACACTAAGGATAGCTTATGCCAAGGCTTGTGCACCTTTTAAAAGAAAAGCTTATGCATTTTAACATCCCGCTATTCTTGGCTATTTTATTATTTTTAAATGGCGTCTTTGCCATTTTAATCGGTGTATTTCCATTTATTGAAGCAGCCATTCATGATGAAGGCGTGCAATTAGTTAACCATATTATCGCCGGACAAGGCTTCAAAGAATTTAATACAGTTATCTCTTGCTTTATTGGTTACTTAATGTTGCTCATTGGTCGCGGGATTTATCGGCGCTTGCGTTTTTTCTGGATACTCGCATTATTAATGCTCATCACGCTTTTCTTGACCAATATCTTTGTTTATTACCGCTCAGGCTTTTTAACGTGGTTTTATTTTGTCGAGATTATAGGTCTTGCCATTAGTTGGAAAGTATTTAATGTGCGTTCGCAAACGATCAAGCTCAGTTATGCGCAGTTTATTGTTATTTTGTCATTTATTTTGGCATTTCTATACGGCGTAGTTGGCGCTTATCTGCTTCGCGATCAATTCAACAGCATCAAAGACTGGCCAGATGCCATCTACTTTACCGTCGTAACTTATAGTACGGTTGGTTATGGCGACATCACCCCCATCACCGATGAAGCACGGCTTTTTGTCGTGTCGATGATTTTTATTGGGCTAGGTGCCTTTGCCGCTGTTTTGACCTTTATTGTTAGCGCCTTTATCGATCGCTTGCAAAATCTATTTCAAACATTCAACAAAGGGAAAAAGCATATGAAAGATCATGTGATTATTTGCGGTTTAAATGATTTAACACACATTATTATCAGTGAATTACAACAGCAAAATAAAAGCTTTCTGATTATCGATAGCGAGCACAGTGAAACTGCTGATAGTACCGAGCTTAAATCGTTAACATTGCATGGCAACGCCAACGACCCTGATATCCTCGATAAAGCAAGTATTATTGATGCGCATGCAGTGATCATCGCCTATGAAAAAGATGCTGATAACATCATTACCTTATTAAGCATTAATGAGTTTCTAAATGATCATAAACCATCAAAGGCCGCTAAAATAACCATTCGTATCAATCAAAAAAACAATATCAATAAAGCAAAATCCTTAGGGGCTGCCGAAGTTATCTCGCCACTGGTGATGGCAGCCAATGCGATGCTCAATAGTACACATTAAAATGGTTTACGATCGATATAAGTACCCATGCAAATATTATCAGGTGTTTTTTTTAGATTCTCGGATCAAGTCTGAGAATGACCGCGAGTTGTCATATTCGGGCTTGACCTGAATATCCATTATTACTAAGGAACTATTGTTTAGGTACTTACAAATGGTATAAACTGCCACCTTATAAAAGCCTAATAAGTTACATAAATTACCCATATGAACGTTTATATTGCCACAAGCCACGATCCTTTTTATAACCTTGCTGTTGAGAACTGGCTTTTTCGTGAGATGTTAACCGATGAGCCTATTTTATACTTATGGCAAAATGCACCTTCTGTGATTATTGGGCGCGCGCAAAACCCATGGCGCGAGTGTAACATCGATGCTTTGAACAATGACAATATCCCTATTGTCCGCCGTCAAAGTGGCGGGGGCACGGTTTATCATGATCTAGGTAATTTAAACTATACGATTATGGCAAAGTCTCAAGATTATGATAAAAAGGCAAATCTTGCGTTGATTGTAAATACACTTAAAAGCTGCGGCATTAATGCACATGCTTCTGAACGTAATGATATCTTGGTAACACATGAGCATATTGATTATAAAATATCAGGCAGCGCCTTTCGTGAGACAAAGGACAAATCCTTTCATCATGGGACATTGCTGATTAATGCCGACACCAGCAAGCTCTATCACTATTTGCATCACAATATTGATGAATCATTAACGACTAAGGGTGTCCACTCCAAACGCTCAAGCGTTATCAATCTGGCAGCAATCAATCCCAAGATTAGTGCGCAAACGATACGCGATTGTTTTTTAAATCAATTTAATCATAACATCACCTATATCCCTGAGCATATGGAAAACAAACAAGTTACCGATGAAGAAAATACCTTGCGCACTTGGCAATGGCGCTTTGGCAAAACACTACCCTTTAGCCGCAGTTTTGTTTTTGAAGATAATGACATCACGCTTGAGATTAAAAATGGTCAGATCGTGGCATTTGCAACTGATAGTGACAAATATAATCATTTTAAGACTTATCTCCAGAGTAGAAACCCAATCTATAGCAAACAAAGCTTCGATCTTCTAGATAAAGAATCACTGGATTTTACAGCACAAGAACAGGCATTATTGACCCATCTTTATCAAAATACTGCCGATGTAATGGGGGAATAATCATGATGCAACATCAAGCTGACAACAGTGGCATCAGCTATTTTTTTGCTGGATTAACACTTATTTTTAAGAAAGGCATCAAACGCTATACAATAATCCCACTTATCATTAATACCATTATTTTTATTGCCTTATGGTGGTTTAGCCTGCATGAGATCTCTTTACTCATCAACTGGGTAGATACTCACTTACCTAGCTGGCTCGCATGGCTTAGTTGGTTGATTTATCTCATCGCCATTTTGGCATTATTGCTATTTAGCGCTTATCTTTTTACTGCAATCGCGCTTATTATTGCCGCCCCTTTTTACAGCTTTCTTGCTGAGAAAGTACAAAAACAGCTCACAGGGCAAGAAGTTGGTAGTGAGCTTACATTCGCTAAACTCATGCTTATCGCTCCAAAATCCATTGCACGTGAATTTAAAAAACTACTTTCTTTCCTGCCGTGGGTTTTGATTATTCTGTTGTGTTACTTTATCCCAGTCATTAATCTTTTCACCAGTATTTTGTGGTTTGCACTGTTATGTTGGTTCAACGTCGTACAATACGCGGATTATGCTTTTGATAATAATGAAATCAGCTTTCCGCAAATGAAAAAACAACTCTCGCAACAAAAGTCTCTAAGTCTAGGCTTTGGCTTTATTACCACGGTTTTTTTGATGATTCCATTTTTTAACATTCTCGTTATTCCAGCCGCTATCGCAGGCACCACTAAGATGTATGTTGATCACTGGCATAACACACGTTTAAGTCATGCAGAATAAAATTGTTCTTTAAAAAAACCTTTATATTTTTTCAAAATTGGGTATATTCTCTAAGCAAATTTCAGCAATCAAATTTTAGGATAACTCCATGTCAGATCTGATGCTTTTTAGTGGACGCGCAAGCAGCGCATTAACTGAAGAAATCTCTCATTTTTTAGGTGTACAAGTAGGACGCGCTACGGTTTCTACCTTTAGCGATGGTGAATCTCATATTGAAATTATTGATAACGTCAGAGGTCGTGACGTCTTTATTGTGCAATCAACTTGCCCACCAACCAATGATCACATTATGGAGTTGATGTTCTTAACCGATGCACTGCGCCGCTCATCCGCTGGACGTATCACAGCTGTCATTCCTTACTTTGGTTATGCCCGCCAAGATCGCCGTGTGCGCTCATCACGTGTACCGATTTCAGCGCGTGTTGTGGCTGATATGCTAACCGGTGCCGGTATTGATCGTTTATTAACAGTGGATATTCATGCCGAACAGATTCAAGGCTTTTTTAATATCCCTTTAGATAACGTCTATGGCACACCGATTTTATTAGATTATATTCGTTCATGCCGCTTGGAAAACCCCATTGTCGTCTCCCCAGATGTCGGTGGTGTGGTGCGTGCTCGCGCGATGGCAAAAGCGCTAAACACTGACTTAGCAATTATTGATAAGCGTCGCCAAAAAGCCAATGAATCGGAAGTGATGAATATCATCGGTGACATTAGTGGGCGTCATTGTTTGATTGTTGATGATATCGTTGATACTGCAGGAACACTTTGCAAAGCTGCACAAGCACTTATTGATCATGGGGCGAAGAAAGTATCAGCATACTGTGTCCATCCGGTGTTATCTGGTAAAGCAATTGAAAATATCGAAGGGTCTGTTCTTGAGGAGCTTGTGGTTACCAACTCTATCCCACTACATAATGCAGCGCTTAAATGTAAAAAAATCAAAACACTATCATTGGCACCTATGCTCTCAGAAGCGATTCGTCGCACCAATAATGAAGAATCTATTAGCTTAATGTTTTGTGATTTGATTTAAGTCTTAACTTTCCTTAGCTTTTTTGTTAGAATCCACAAGCTTTCTCATCAGGGTCGCATGATAAGAAAGTTTTTTAAAATAAAAATTAACTTTAAATATACGTTTTTACGTTTTAAGGAAATTAAAATGACAGAATTTACGCTACACGCGGAATTAAAAACTGAAACAGGTACAGGTGTGAGCCGCCGCCTACGTAAAGCAGGGAAAGTTCCTGCAATTATCTACGGCAACGGTTCTGAGGCAACGTCTATCACACTTGATCACAACAAGATCTTGCATGCTACTGAAAACAAAGCGTTCTATACAGCAACTGTTACTATCGATATAAATGGTAAAACTGAAAGCGTTAAGATCAAAGCATTGCAACGTCACCCATATAAGCCAAAAATCCTTCACGCTGACTTTGTTCGCGCGTAATTAAAACGAAATTGCGGGTCCCGTGATTAAATTATCCAGACTTTGTAAAGGACCAAGCGGTCTAATCTCATCAATATACGCTTTGCGTTTTGGCTCACCCGACCAAAGCTTATAAACAACCAACTGATCTTGAATAATAAAAACCGCTTGAAAGCGCCAACCTTCTTTCAGAACCTCTCGGCGAAACCCTGTTAAATCTAAAAGCGCATTACCAATACGATCTTCATACTCATAATCAACATCCACAACATACGCCTGACAGCGTTTAAATAGACTCAAACACTCTGCAACAGGCTCTGGAATATTTTTGCCGGTACTTAATGGATCAAAACGAATGCGAATATCTAGATAGTTTTCAATCTTGACGTTATTCGCAACATAAGGATCAAAGCCCATATGGTTAAGCTCAGGTAAAGTCGTTTTATTTGGTGAGACCTCATCATAAACACTCTGGATACTATTAAATGTCTGCCAATGATCGTTACGCTCAACTTTTTTCGATGGCAATAAGAAACTGCACCCAGATAAAAATGCTGCGATCGCACAATATGTTATAACCAGTCGCCACTTCATTGGTTAATCCTTAGCCGTTTTATACTCCATATGATAAGTATAGTTTATAATTTTAAACTACAATGGATCATTTTTAAATTTCACAGCTCCCACCTTTGTTATAACTCAAATAAAGCATTTGTTAATCCTTATTATTAGTGGATTATGTAGCTTTGAATCAGTAAAATCAAAACTGGTCAACAAGTTCACAGTTGTCCACTGAAATCGAAAACAATATAAAATAAACTAGGGGGCATTATGTTTAGATGTGTAGATAAAGATTTATCAACCATGGCTTTTTTTAACGAGCTATAAAGAATTACAATCCTCTTATCAGGAATGAGCCTGAAAAGAAGTTAGATCGCACTGGAAATTGATAATCTGGATTTTTTTCTTTAAATTCTTGAAATTGATTCTTAAATGAAGTTGACATTTCTTGGATATCTTTTAAAAGACATGATTCGCCCACCTCATTGTGTGTGCTCGGTCTATCATTTATTACCGTTAAAGAGACTTTGTCAGCCAAACATGATATTTGACTACTTTTGTGTACAAATGGAATCTTTTGAGCCTCCTCTGCATACATAAACACGAGATTTTTCACCATAACACATAAGCTAATAATATTAGGAATATGCTCAGGTCGATATAAATCAGTATGATGCTGAATACTGAAAAAATGATCTTTTTTAAACTCCTCTTTATAATTAGACGAAACTAGTATGAGTGGAGGATGTTTAGGCTGATAAATTTCCTCAAAGACTTTTTGAATATCAAATAAAGGTAGAGATTGATCATCATCTGATAACCTATGCATCATTGACTGCCCCGATATTGAATCAAAAATGTGATTAACAATGTTACTTAAATAGAAAAAGTTTTTAATATTGCAGTGATGCACTTTTATATAATTTAGAACCATTTCCTGAACCAAGTTTTTAATATTGTTAGCCTGCCTAATACTCATCAACTCTTTATATAGGTACTCTCTGATCTGCCAACATTTTGGCGATGTCTTCAAATAAGCACTCAACTCTTCTGAAATACCAACATACACCATTCGCCACGAATTTTTTGTCCCTTTTGCTATTAGTTTTAATATACTAAAATCATCACTATAGTTAATAGAGCCATCTATATTTAAAGCTTGCTGCACCTTTAAATATTTTAATTTTTCTTTATAAGTTGGAACAATAACTGGATCTCTATCTCCGGCAGTCAAACTCCAACTAGCAATAAAATCCGGATAATCAGCCAACCTAAAGTAGTTTAAATATGAAAGATCTCCCTCTTTACGAACTGGGCCAGAGATAACTTTCCCTCCTAACTCCATAAAAAAGTGCATCGATTTTTCAACAACCATGCCAAAAGGAATATTATCCGCAACAATATTGCCATCTGGGTCATAAAAATAATCCGCGTCACAGATTAAATCACCATAGCGATAGCTGTACTTCGTAAACTCATATTTATCAATACCATCTACAGTATCTAGCAATGCTACAAACTCTGGATTGGCTTTATGCATTAATATACGCGCATCTGCCCAATTTAATTTCTCTACACCCATTTCTCTTTCATCCGCCCCACTTTTATTTTTATCATTCTTTTTTACTTAGTTATAAATCAAGAATAAGTTACGTTTCGACTCCACTCACCCGTGCGGCTTTACTTATCACGATTAAATAGTTGATCACACCCTGAGCAAAGTTGAAGGGTAGCTTAAAAAAATATGTTAAGCATTATCCATACTTTTAATGTTGCTGTATAGCTCCTAAGCCTAAAGAATGATACAAAAATCAACGATACGGTACAATGATATAAGATATTTTTATAAAGCAAGATACCCAACCACTAAAGCCATTGGGAGTAAGAGTTATTATTTTACTTGGCTCACACCTGCCTTTACTGCCACAGGAGAATCAGGTGAATTAGATGAATTGAAGTAACTAAAGAACTTGCCTTCTGGCTTTAAGATAAACACGTCTTCTTTTTTACCACTAAAGCTTGCTTGGTAAGCCTGCATACTGCGCCAGAAATTATAGAAATTCTCTGACTTGCCATAAGCATCTATATAAATTTCAGCCGCTTTTGCATCGGCTTTGGCCTTGATCTCTTTGGCATCGCGATCAGCTTTTGCTAAGGTAATCGTCACTGTCGCATCAGCATCTGCACGAATAGATTCTGACATCTGTTCACCTTGTGCGCGAATCGAAGATGCTACTTTTTGGCGCTCTGAACGCATTCTCTGATAAATCGACTCCGTCACTGTTTCAGGTAGGTCAATCTGCTTAATACGCACATCAACAACATCAATACCGATTTTCTTCGCCTGATCTTGTACACTCTTTGTTAATGTTTGCATCAATTGATCGCGCTCATTATTAATCAAACCTTGAATATCAATCTTACCAACTTCAGCACGTAATGACGCCTCTAAGAATTGTCTTAATAATAATTCAGCACGTGAATCATTGCCTGAAACACTACGATAGAATTGTGAGATATTATTAATCTTCCACTCTAGATACGCATCAATGATCACGTCTTTTTGCTCATTCGTCACCACGCGTGATGAATCCACTGTTAATGTGCGTAAACGCATATCATAGGTTTTCACCTGTTCAATCAGTGGGATTTTAAAATGCAAGCCAGGCGTGTAAACCTTGACCTGACCATCACGGGTTTGATTTAACTCACCGAGCTTTAAAATCACGGCTTCATTGCCTTGATTGACACGAAACATTGAGCTGAATATCAATAACAATGCCACAATGACAACAACGATTAATCCCATTAGTTTATTACTCATCGCTGACCTCCTTGAACCGTTGAAGAAATTGCCAGCGGTGATAATTTATCACCATAGAATAAATTTTTAGCGCCATCGCCATCAACGATATAAAGCTTATTGTTTTTAAAGATATTTTCCATGGTTTGATAATATAGCTGATTCTCAATAATACTTGGATTTTGCTGATACACAGGTAATAACTGACTGAAGTTTGCGACATTACCTTGCGCTTCAAGCACCACTTTTTCCTGATAAGCACGCGCTTCATCCATAATCCGTTGCGCGCGCCCCTTCGCTACTGGTACAACCTTGTTGGCATAGCTTTGTGCCTCGTTTTGTACGCGCTCACGATCTTCACGCGCCTTAATCACATCATCAAAAGCACTTTTAACCTCAGCAGGTGCTTGCGCTGGTTGCATGATCACTTCATTGACCAAAATACCGGTTTTGTACTTATTTAAAAGCTTCTCTAATTCTTTTTGCACTTCTAAGGTAATTTGCGTTCTTGAGGTCGTTAGAATCTTCTCTAGTTTGTTCTCACCAACCACTTGGCGAACCGCACTTTCAAGCGCTTGACGCAAGATAAGCTCTGGATTATTGGTAGCAAATAAATAATCCTCTAAATTAGCAATACGATACTGTACTGAGAATGACACATGCACAATATTCTCTTCAGAAGTCAGCATTTGCTTATCAAGCTTAATGGTGTTTAGTACTTCAACATCTTTTTTGATAACACTGACAAAACCAGGTGCATGCCAGTGCATTCCTGGTCCTTCAATACTTGAGAACTTACCAAAAGTCAAAACAGCAGCCTGTTGCGCTGGTTGCACAACATAAACACCCATACCTGCCCAAATAATGACAGCCGCAGCAACCACGCCAATCGCGATTTTCTTCATCGGCAATGGCTTTTGGTCGGCACTGCGTGAGTAGATACTTTTACGCTGATTATCATCTTTACGCGGCGGCTCATTATTGTTGTTACCATTATTATTATGATCACCACCGTGGTTATTGCCATTGTTACCACTATTGCCGTTATTGCTCGATGAATTATTATCTTGCTTACGTCCTTTGCCTAGAAATCGACGGATCGCCTCTTCTAAATCTGGTGGTCCTTGATTAAATACCTTATGTCGTGACAAAAATTTTAATGCCATAGATACTACTTTTGTTTTGCTCTTTCAGTGCCCCTAATGGTGACTAAATTTTGCTATTAACTCAAGTTTATTATTTCGACATATCGCATCAAAATCATTTTTTGCAATATGTATTGTTAATTGATATTCACCTGTATCAGTTATCTGTTCTTTTTCAACCACACCTATTTGATAGAATGCTGCACGGACTTTGCCTTCATTCGGCATCAAGGTCAATACACCTTTGAGCCATTCTTGGTTAAAATGCTTAGCAATCGCTTCATACAAATATTCAACGCCATTACCAGTTTGCGCCGAGAGATAGACATCCGCAGGACGATCTTCATGGTAAACAATATGAGGTGCTAAGTTATCTAAACGATCAATTTTGTTATACACGTTAAGAATAGGCTTATCATCCGCCTCAATCTGCTGTAGCACCAATTTAACTTGCTCGATATACGCGCGATGATGCTCATCAGCATAATCAATCACATGCACCAATAGATCTGCTTCAATCGCTTCTTCAAGTGTTGCACAAAATGCCTCAACCAAATCATGTGGTAGATTACGGATAAAGCCCACGGTATCGGATAATACAACCTCACCTAATTTAGGCACATCGATTTTGCGCAGGGTTGGATCTAACGTTGCAAACAACTGATCTTTGGCTAAAACGCTTGCACCACTTAGTTGATTAAACAGTGTCGATTTACCAGCATTGGTATAACCAACAAAAGCAATTGTTGGCACGTCATTTTTCTGACGTGACGCGCGACTTAAGCCGCGTTGTTTTTTGACTTTCTCAAGTCGCTTTTCAATCTGGGCAATACGTTGACGTAATAAACGACGATCTAGCTCAAGCTGAGTCTCACCAGGTCCACCACGCACCCCAATGCCACCCTTTTGCCGCTCCAAATGTGTCCAACCGCGCACTAATCGCGTGGCTGCGTAGTTTAATTGTGCTAATTCAACCTGAAGTTTACCTTCATGCGTTTGCGCGCGTTGTGAAAATATCTCTAAGATCAAGCGCGTGCGATCAATGACTTTACAATTTAACGCTTTTTCAATATTGCGCTCTTGCGAAGGCGTAATGCTGTGATTAAAAACCACCAGATCAATCTTACGTTCTTCAATCATCGCTTTAATCTCTTCAAGCTTGCCTTTGCCACAAAAGTATTTAGGATCAGGCTGCGAGCGACGTGCTGTAATAGTCTGTACAATCTGCCAATTAGCAGCATGCACAAGCCCATTGAGCTCAGAAAGCTCAGCGTTTAATTCAGGTTTAGATGAAAAATCGATATCGATGAGTAGGCAATTTTCGCCTACCTCATGTTCTTGAAAGATCTCCAAAGAAAGATCCTCTTAATTTAGGTTATAGATAAATACTATTGTTGTGCAGATTGTTGATTGTAGTGATCATCTGCATTGTTTACATCATCATATGACTCTTCAAATGATGTTTCATCCATAGATTCAAAATCATCTTCTTGATCTGAGTTATGATTTTGTTGGCTGTGATTTGGATTGTAATTGCTATAAACCAAACGCACTGCTTTGGCTGGAACTACTGTTGAGATCGCATGCTTATAAACCATTTGGTTAACGCTGTTGCGTAATACGATAGAAAATTGATCAAACGCTTCAATAACGCCTTGCAACTTAATGCCGTTTACCAAGTAAATTGATACAGAAATTTTCTCTTTTCTTAACGCATTTAAAAACGGATCTTGCAAAGATGCGATTCTAGACATAGTAATATCCTCTTTATTGTTCTTTAATAGTTATAATAATTTTAGTTAAGGTTATTTACCTCGCAGCTTAAGCTGCTGGCAGGCATTCTATCACTATCCTTGACCATAACAAAGGGCAATAGCGGGATTTTTATGCGCAAACTAAAGTTTTTGATCAAGCTAAAGCAATTCCTCACACAACTGGTGATTCCTTTTATATCATTTTTTCGGCATAATGCTCGGCATAATAAAATATCTACTACACAAGCATATGCAACACATCCGAAACTTTTCTATTATTGCGCATATTGATCATGGCAAATCAACGCTTTCTGATCGCTTTATTCAGGTCTGTCAGGGGTTGACTGATCGCGAGATGAAAGAGCAGGTTCTTGATTCAATGGATATTGAGCGCGAGCGTGGCATTACCATTAAAGCACAAAGTGTAACCTTAAACTACACTGCCAAAGATGGACAAACCTATCAGCTAAATTTTATTGACACGCCAGGGCATGTTGACTTCTCATACGAGGTATCACGCTCACTGGCAGCTTGTGAAGGTGCGTTATTAGTTGTCGATGCAGCTCAAGGTGTTGAAGCACAAACGGTTGCCAACTGCTATACCGCGATTGAACAAAACTTAGAAGTCATTCCCGTACTTAATAAAATTGACCTGCCATCTGCCGAGCCTGAGCGTGTTTGCGCTGAGATTGAAGACATTATTGGTATCGAAGCCGTGGGTGCGACAACCTGTAGCGCTAAAACAGGTCTGGGTGTTGAAGATGTGCTCGAGACAATTATTGCTAAAATCCCCGCACCGGTTGGTGACTTAACCGCACCTTTGCAAGCATTGATTATCGACTCATGGTTTGATCCTTACCTTGGGGTTGTATCACTTGTGCGTATTCGCAATGGTCAGTTACAAGTAGGCGACAAAATCAAAGTGATGTCGACAGGGCAAAGCTACCAAGTGGATCAACTAGGCGTTTTCACACCAAAAATGCATAAGCAGCAAGCATTAAAAGCCGGTGAAGTTGGGTTTATTGTTGCGGGGATTAAAGATATTCATGGCGCCCCTGTAGGGGACACTTTGACACTGACTAAAAACCCAACGGATAAACCCGTTCCTGGATTTAAACGCGTGCAACCGCAAGTCTATGCGGGCATGTTTCCAATTAGCGCTGATGATTTTGAGGCATTTCGTGAGGCATTGGAGAAGTTAAGCTTAAATGATGCTTCTCTTTTCTTTGAACCTGAAGTATCACAAGCGCTTGGCTTTGGCTTTCGCTGCGGATTTTTGGGACTTTTGCATATGGAAATTATTCAAGAGCGTTTAGAGCGTGAATACGATCTTGATTTGATTACCTCAGCACCAACGGTTATCTATAAAGTAACCCTTAAAAACGGTGACGAGATCGAAGTTGATAATCCATCAAAACTACCAGAGCCTTCCGCTATTGCTGAAGTGCGTGAGCCGATTGTTCGCGCCTCTATTTTAGTGCCACAAGATTATGTCGGCGCGATTATCACGCTTTGCGTTGAAAAACGTGGCACACAAGTTGATATGAATTATTTAGGTCGCCAAGTATCTATTGTTTATGACATCCCGATGATCGAGGTCGTTTCTGATTTCTTTGATCGTTTAAAATCTGTTAGTCGTGGTTATGCTTCCCTTGATTATGAATTACAGCGTTATGAAGCTGCTAATATGGTGCTCTTAGATATTCTTATTAATGGTGAGAAAGTCGATGCCCTTGCTAGCATCGTTCACAAAGATCAGTCCGTTTACAAAGGACGCGAATTGGTTGAACGCCTTAAAGAGCTTATTCCAAGACAGATGTTTGAAGTTGCTATTCAAGCAGCGATTGGTGGCGCTATCATTGCTCGAAGCACCGTTAAAGCCATGCGTAAAAACGTTCTTGCTAAATGTTATGGTGGCGATGTATCACGTAAACGTAAGCTTCTTGAGAAGCAAAAAGCCGGTAAAAAGCGTATGAAACAAGTTGGTAACGTTGAGGTGCCACAAGAAGCATTTTTATCGGTACTTAAAAAGAATTAATAACTGGAGTTATGCACTTTTAAAAATCCATGATTTCATAAACACCCCGTCAGCCTTCGGCTGCCACCCCTCTTTGCAAGAGGGGTGCCGAGCTTGCGAGGCGGGGTGTTGAAATAAGAAAGATGCGTAACCTCAGTTAATAAGCCAATTACTGCGATCACTCTCAATTATTAAGCGTTTTAAAACATGGATTTTAAACCAATTAAACTCTCTGCTAAATGGCAAACCGTTATTAGCAGCATTATTGGAGAGCGCTCACAGCCATCAAATACGCAAACGCAATATCTCAAACTTGAAGATGGCGATCAATTAAAACTCTCGATATCTTATGCGCAGACAACAATACAAAATATTACCGTTGTAATGTTTCACGGTCTTTCTGGTGATGAGAACTCTTCATATATGGTGCGCATTGCAAAAAAGCTACTTAATTTAGGCTATCACGTTGTTCGCGTAAATCATCGCGGGGCCAACAAACATTTATTGCCTCTAGCAAGAGGCATTTATCATGCTGGCAAAAGTGATGATATTTATGCGGTTTTAAAACATCTCTCATTAGGAGATGAGCACGCTCAACTTATCCCAATTGGTTTTTCGATCTCGGGCAATATGCTATTAAAAGCGCTGGCTGAACATAGTGATAATGATTTATCGATTAAACATGCCATTGCAATCGCACCACCAATGGATTTATTAGCAAGCATGGCAAAACTTTCCCAGAAAAATAATGCGATTTTTAATCGACACTTTGCCAAACGCTTATATCAGCTATTCAAGCATCGCGCCATCACGCATAATCACTATCAAACATTTCAAGAAAAAGTCGCTACGTTGCCCAAAAATTATGGCGTCTATGAAATCGATGAAGCTTTTACGGCAAAGGAGGCGGGATTTGTTACCGCACATGAGTATTATACCCACTCAAGTGCCAAAAATTATCTTAGCAAGATTGCATATCGCACCACCATCCTCTGCGATCACGATGACCCATTCGTTGATAATCGCTTCGCCATTGGGCTTTCGCATACGAATATTGATATTCAATGGACCCACAAGGGAGGTCATATGGGTTATTTATCAAGATGCAAGGGCTGGCGCCCTTTTGAATTTTGGCTTGATAAAAAGCTTATTTCACTAATACAAAACCACAAAGAGTAAATGCAGACTAAGAAATATATTTAAGCAAGCCCTTCGTTGAGCTGTCATAGCTTTCATTATCAAAATCTTGTTGTTCTAAGCTCATTAAAATTGGTTTGCCCAATGCTTTACCTAATTCGACACCCCATTGATCAAAGCTATTGATTCCCCATAGGATACCTTGAACAAAAATTTTATGCTCATATAAAGCAATCAACTCGCCTAATGCATGCGGGGTTAGTTTATCGATGACGATCGTGTTACTTGGCTTATTGCCCGCAATGACTTTTTGCGGTGCTAACGTATTGATTTCACTTTCTGCTAAGCCTTGTGCTTTAAGCTCATCAATGACGTCATTTAATAACTTCCCTTGCATCAAAGCTTGCGATTGCGCCAAACAATTCGCCAATAGCGCTTGATGATGATCTTTCAAGGAATGATGAGGCTTTTTAATCGCTATAAAATCAGCAGGAACCATAACATTACCTTGATGCAGTAACTGATGAAACGCATGCTGTCCATTAGTACCGACACCTCCCCAGAGCACGACACCTGTTTGCTCAGGACTTAAGCTTCCATCTTTTTTACATGACTTGCCATTGCTTTCCATATCTGCTTGCTGCAAATAATCAACTAAATGACGCAAACGCTCATCATACGCCAAAATCGCCTGTGATTGCGTGTGATAAAAATCACTATATAAGGTCGCCACCAAGGCAACAATAACGGGCATATTCTTTGTCAATAGCGCACTTTTGAAGTGACTATCCATCGCAAACGCGCCCTTTAATAAGTCTTCAAAATGCGCAAAGCCAATCGCAAATACAATGGCCATGCCAATTGAGGACCATAGCGAATAGCGCCCACCGACCCAATCCCACAGTTGAAAACAGTTATCAAGATCAATACCAAAAGCCTCTACTTTATCAAGTGCACTGGACACCGCGACGAAATGCTTAGCCACGGCAGCTTGATCTTGTTTGTAGAATTCAAGCAACCACTTGCGTGCAGTCATTGCATTCATCAAGGTTTCTTGTGTGGTAAATGATTTAGATGCCACAATAAACAATGTGGTCTCAGGGTTAAGCCGTGTGGTGACACTTAAAATAGATTCAGCATCAACATTTGAAACAAAATGCACCTGTGTTTTGTTTAAGTGATAAGGTGCTAATGCCTCAACCACCATTCTAGGTCCCAAATCAGAGCCACCAATACCAATATTAACTACATCAGTAATCTTTTTACCTGAATGCCCACGCCATTGCCCATTATGCACTTTTTCAACCAATGCTTTGACACGCAAGCGCTCTTTGATAATTTCGGGTTTAACATCAACGCCATCAACCATAATCGCTTGATCAGAGAAATCACGCAATGCAGTATGTAATACAGCACGATGCTCGCTGGTATTAATCTTCTCTCCGGCGAACATTTTATCGCGATATTTCTCAATTTTTGCATCACGAGCCAACTCAAAAAGTGTCGCTAAGATATCATCCGTTAACTTATTTTTTGAGTAATCCAATAATAAACTACCAACCTGCAAATGATATTTATTAAATCGATCCTCATCTTCTTTAAATAAACTCTTGATATCCAAGCTGGAATAATCCGTTTTCAATAAATGCTGTAACTGCTGTCTTATATGTCGATTCATTTTAATTCCTTGTTCTTATCCCTCATCCAATTCACTGGCAGCGGTCTGATCGACATGCCAAACTAAGCGTCCAGTTTCAAGTTCCACTGCTTTAGCCGGATAATCTATCGTCACGCTCTCGCGATCAAACACCTTAGCTAACATAGTGGCTTTGTTTTCACCTGTCACTAAAAAGTCAATCATTTTGGCATTGTTAAGTACTTTAAGTGTCAAGGTAATCCGTGTTTGCTTTGTGCTTGGATGCACGGCAATCTCAACCCATTTATCTGATGACAATGGTACGTCATTGACAAATAAAGATGCTGTATGCCCATCATCGCCCATACCTAACCATACCCAATCAAACTGTGGCACACCATCGATTTGTGGTACATGCTTTTTTAACTCTCTAACATAGTTAAGGGCGGCTTGCTCAGGTGAAATATCGCCTTGCATCGGATGCAAATTCTCCCTTGGGATATCAACACTTGCAAACAATAACCTATCCGCCTCACCAAAATTACTTTCTTTATCCGCAAAATCAACACAACGCTCATCACACCACCAAAAATGCAGTTTCTGCCAATTGATTGCCGTGGATTGTCCTCGTTGATTAATCAACTCAAAGACACTCTTAGGTGTCGTACCACCTGATAATGCAATATGCACACAATCTTGTGTCGAGTGTGACAATGTGACTAGCTTATCAAACATCGCATAAGCGATATCTTGTTGCTGTTGATAGATAATATATGACATTGATTTCCTTAAATTATTTTATCTATGATGCGATTACTTTTTCTGCTTAAATACAGATGATGGATTGCGCCAAGTATGTCCAAGCTCAGCAAGCATTTTATCGGCTTCAATAGGACCAAATGAGCCACTTGGATAAAAGCTTAATAAGCTTTTACCATGCTTTTGCACGTACTGAATAATCGGGTCAATGATATTCCAGCAGGCTTCGACTGCATCATTTCGAGCAAATAAAGTATTATCCCCCTGCAAAGCATCAAGGATCAAGCGTTCATAGGCAGTTGGCATCGATTTCTGCGCGAAGTCAGAATAGTAAAAACCCATATCGACTTCATGCGTTTTAAAACCACTACCTGGTTCTTTGGCAGCAAAGCTTAATTTAATGCCCTCATCCGGCTGAATACGAATAACCAATTGATTTTTAAACTTGGTAATCTTCTGCACTTGTGAGAAGAAAGGATGAGGTGTCGCCTTAAAGTTAATCACCACCTCAGAAACACGTTGATTCAAGCGCTTCCCAGTGCGCACATAAAACGGCACATCATGCCAACGCCAATTATCAATAAAAAAGCGAATCGCGGCATAAGTTTCTGTTGTTGAGTTTGCAGCAACGCCCTCTTCATCGCGATAGCCGCCTTTACAAACACCTTGCACACAGCCTTCTTGATATTGCCCTGTGACGACATTCTCTTTAATATCTTCAGCTGACTTAAAGCGACGAATCGATTGAAATACCTTTAAGGTTTCATTACGGATTGAATAGGCATCCATCTTTGCCGGTGGCTCCATAGCGACAATTCCTAAGAGCTGCAACAGGTGATTCTGAATCATGTCACGAATCGCCCCATTTTGATCATAATAGCCGGCACGCGAGCCAAGACCAATTGCCTCATTGGCATAGATCTGAACATTTTCAATATGTGAAGCATTCCATAGTGGTTCAAAAATCGCATTAGCAAAGCGAAATACCAATAGGTTTTGAACGGTTTCTTTTCCTAGATAATGATCAATGCGAAATAACTGTGACTCTTGATAATGCTGCAATAAATGCGCATTCAAAGCTTGAGCACTTTGCTCATCTGTACCAAAGGGCTTCTCAATAATAATGCGCTTATAACCATCATGCTCGTCATTAAGCCCAAGTTTGGCAATATGCTGTGGAATCTCATAGTATAAGCTTGGTGGCGTTGACAGGTAAAATAAGAAATTATGTTCAAGCTTATGTGTTTTACACAGTGCCTTTAAGCGCTTTTGTAAGCAGACATAACCCTCATCTTTATAGACATCTATCTGCTGATAAAACACTTGGCTTAAGAACTTATCGATCGCTTTTTTTTCTTTTGGATGCTCCTCCAGCAGCGCTTCTTGCATTTTTTGACGAAAACTTTCATCATCAAACTCACTACGCGACACACCCAATACAATATTGCTTTTACTTAAGTCTTTTTGCTGATAAAGACTAAATATTGCTGGCATTAATTTGCGTGCGGTTAAATCCCCAGAGGCACCAAAAATGACGATAACTCCGTTTGCTAGCTTCTTTTGCATCAAGCTTCTCTAGTTAGTGATCAAACGCCGTTATTTATATCATTTTTTACTGATAAGTTCACCTGCTAATTGCTTTGAAGCTGAGAATAAATTAGGACTTAAGCCATGAATTAAAGATCTGAACATCGCGCTCTGATAACGTCCCTGCATCAAGCTTAAGTTGCAAGACATCGGTCACATATTTGTATTTAGACGCTGCTAACAATGACATGCTTTCATATAATTTTTGCAACTGATCTAACACTTCAGTAATGGTTGAACTACCCACCTTATAACGTGCTTGATATTGTTTATACGCTGCATCACCTGCGATAACGGATTGTTTATAGGCTTCAATCTGCTTGACATCAGAGATCACATTATAGAAATCGACTTCGATATTCTGCGTAATCGTGCGTTGCTGATCGAGCGTGGTAAATTCCGCTGCTTGATAATTAAATGCTGCTTGCTTTCTAGCAGCATAATCACTACCACCATTTAGAATATTCCAGCTAAAGGTTACGCCAACATAGCCATTACTATAATTGCCTAAAGGTAAAGTTGCCGCATTTGTTGCAAAGCTACTACCTGAATTATCATTCACACTATAATTCGCCATTAAACTGACATTCGGCAGGAAATTGCCTGTTGATGCAGACCAGGTTTTTGCTGCTGCATTTTGGGTATAAAGCTGCGCTTTGAGATTTGGATTACTGGCATGTGCACGCTTAACCCACTCACCAATACTATCTGGTGATGGATTGGTGAAATTCACATTATCCTTTAAATCAGCTAATGATTTGTTATCGACACCCGTGTATTGATACAAAGCATAATAAGCCGATGCAACATTATTCTCTGCAGCTTTCAAGTCCGCTAACGCACTATAATAGTTTGACTCAGCGACTTTAACATCAACACTGGTGGACATCCCAACCTTAAGCTTAAGTTTTGACTGATCAAGTGTACTTTGTACTGCTTTGAGTTTCGCCTTTAAAAAGACAACCTGCTCTTTAGCATTGAGCACATTAAAGTATGCCGTTGCCACATCTAAAATAAACTGCTGTTTTTGCGCATTATAAGTTTCTTCAGCACTTAAAGCACTTTGTTTTGAGGCTTGATAAGTTTGATAGCTTCCGTAATTAAAAAGCGTTTGCGTGAGACTAATACCTGCTGTGTAATTACGATAACTGCCACTTTCTGGTGTTGTCTGAATCTGATTAAGTGTGGCTCCTGCGTTTAAAGCAATATTTGGTAGCAAAGCGCCTAAGGCAATTGGCTCAGCCATCTTGCTTGATTGCATCGTATAAAAATCAGCTTTATATTGCGGAGAGTTCTCAAGTGCTTGTTGGTAAATTTGCACCAAATTTTCAACTGGCGTATCCGTAGTTGCCATAGCAACACCTGCACTTATTGCAAGTGATAGCCCCAGAAGTGTTTTTATTTTAAAGGTCATACCTTTTCTTCCTAATTTTAATGTTCAATAAAGCACCTTGCTATTATAGTCGCTCTTTCACCCATTCGTGCACCGAAGTCATCGCTTTTGGCAAGTTTTGTGGATCATTACCACCTGCTTGCGCCATATCAGGACGCCCACCACCTTTACCACCAACTTGATTTGCAATGAAATTAATTAATTCACCGGCTTTAATCTTATCAGTGATTGCTTTACTCACACCTACGGCAATTTGTGCTTTACCTTCATTTTCAGTAGAAAGTGCAACAACCACTTTGGTTTTTTGTGCTTTGTATTGATCAATTTTCTCGCGTAGCACGCCCATATCAACATTTGGCAATAGCGCTGAGATCAGTGTAACATCATCAATTTGCGCTTCATCAATGGCAACAGCATCGCCTGATGAAATTTGCTGCTTTAAACCTTTAATCACCTTATCTTGTGCTTTGATTTGCTGCTGCAATTTCAATAATTTATCCAAGACATTATCATCATTAGACTTTAATAGCTCATGAATCGTTGTTAATGTCTCTTCTTTTTCCTCTATATAGTTTTCAGCATAAAGACCTGTGACTGCTTCAATACGACGCACGCCAGAAGCAATACCGCTTTCAGAGGTTATTTTAAATAAACCAATATCACCCGTTTGAGCGACATGCGTACCTCCGCAAAGCTCAATCGAGAAATCTCCAACGCGCAAGACACGCACGATATCGCCATATTTTTCACCAAAAAGCGCCATCGCACCCATATCTTTAGCCACTTCAGGCGAGGTTTCTATCGTTTCTACAGAAAGGTTTTGACGAATAATCGCATTAACCAAACGCTCTACTTCTTTTATCTGCTTTGTCGTGACTGCTGATGGGTTTGAAAAATCAAAACGTAATTTATTACACTCAACCAATGAGCCTTTTTGCTCAACATGACAACCAACAATTTCGCGTAATGCTGCATGCAATAAATGTGTTGCTGTGTGATGCGCTGCTGTTGTTGCACGTTTATTAGAGATTTGTGCTGTTACTTCGTCATCAATAGAGAAGCCCCCCTTTGTTACCTTACCAATGTGTAAAAAAGCAGATCCTGATTTTTGCACATCTTCGACAGTGAACTCACTACCTAATGCTTCGATCACACCTTTATCGGCAACCTGTCCACCAGACTCCGCATAAAAAGGTGTTTGATTCAAAATAATAACACCTTCTTGCCCTATCATAAGTTTATCTGTTTTTTTACCTTCACTAAAAAGTGCTAACACATGCGCATCGGATACCGGCACTGAGTAACCAACAAAAGTTGTCTGTAAATCCGTCTTGATCATTTGATTATAATCAACACCGAATTTACTGGCGGACTTTGCCCGCGCTTTTTGCGCTTCCATAGCATTTGTGAAGCCTGCTTCATCAACCGTTAAATTGCGCTCTCTGGCAATATCCGCTGTTAAATCCAATGGAAAACCATAGGTATCATAAAGCTTAAATGCCGTCTGCCCTGAGATCACATTACTATCAAGTGTGGCAATTTCCTCTTCAAGGATTTTCATGCCATGACTTAGCGTTTTTTCAAATTGCTCTTCTTCTTTTCTTAAGACATCCTCAATCAACGCTTGTTTTTCTTTCAAAACGGGATAGACCTCAGCCATCACAGCAACCAATGTCGCCACTAGTCGATAAAAGAAAATTTCCGTTGCACCTAGCTTATCACCATGGCGCACGGCTCTACGAATAATGCGACGCAATACATAACCTCGCCCTTCATTTGAAGGTAAAACACCATCGACAATTAAGAAACTGCATGCGCGAATATGATCTGCTAAAACTTTAAGCGATGGATTATCGATATCTTCTGTTGCCACAATCTTTGCTGCCGCATCAATAAGTTTCTGAAATATATCAATCTCATAATTGCTATGCACATGCTGCAATACTGCTGCAATGCGCTCAAGCCCCATCCCCGTATCAACCGACGGATTAGGTAATTTCTCTAAAGTACCATCAATCAAGCGATTGTATTGCATAAACACCAGATTCCAGATCTCGATATAGCGATCTCCATCTTCCTCAGGCGTCCCTGGAGGACCTCCGGCAACTTCCTCCCCATGATCATAAAAGATCTCAGTGCATGGTCCACAAGGACCTGTGTCACCCATTGCCCAGAAATTATCTTTAGCACCTATGCGTGATAGACGCTTAGGATCAACACCGACTTCTTTGATCCAGATATCCTCAGCTTCTTTATCTTCTTCAAAGACAGTCACCCAAAGCTTCTCCTTAGGAAGCTTCAGTACTTCGGTCAGATACTCCCAAGCATAGAAAATAGCATCACGTTTAAAATAATCACCGAAGCTAAAGTTACCGAGCATTTCAAAAAAAGTATGATGACGCGCCGTATAGCCAACATTCTCTAAATCATTATGTTTGCCACCTGCACGCACACATTTTTGTGAGCTGACAGCACGCGTATACGATCTTTTATCCGCACCCAAAAAAACATCTTTGAACTGCACCATCCCAGCATTTGTGAATAATAAGGTTTCATCATTCACTGGCACCAACGATGAGCTTGCTACCTCTTGGTGCCCTTTGGATTTAAAAAAGTCAATAAAAGACCGTCTAATTTCATTAGTTGTAATCATGCTTGCTCTACTGGTGTCAATTTAAAATTCAAAATCGATGCCTAGTTTACTATAGAATCGCAGCTTGGCAAAAGTAGTTAGCGCAAAATTTCTGTCATTGACTATACTTTTGTGTGCACGACAAAATAACTTTACAGGAGTTTACCATGAGCCAAAAATCTCATTTCTGGGTGTTTTTAATTTTCTTTATATCATGCATTGCATCACAATTTGCTCATGCAGCCATTTCCGTTTCACCGCTTAGACTGGAGTTTGGTGATGGCAGTAATATGAGTAAGCCACAAAATATTCTTATCAAAAACATTGGAACTAAAGTGGCATTTGTCAAACTTAAAATTTTAAGCATTCACAATTTAAACACCAAAGATCGTCAAGAAATCCAATTAGAAAATAAAAGTAGCAATGGCGTTTTTTTCTTACCTGATAAATTAATTTTAAAACCTCAACAATCAAAATTAGTACGTGTCATGATGACGGAACCCGCTACTGACAAAGATAAAATCTTTCTGATAGAGTCAACTGAAGTTGAAAGTTTAGACAGTGAGAAAAAAACAAAAGCCCAAATTATTTATGCAACTTCAGTGATTGTTCATGCAAAAAATGCAACTCCTGATGTGAAGGCATCGCGCAGTGATCGCAATATAACATTAAGTAATAGCGGCAATACCTCAGCTAAAATCACTTCTCATATGCAATGTGATGATAAAGATGAGAACTGTCAAGATCCGCGCATTGTTATGCAGCTACTTGCTGGTCAAACTGTTACAGTTACAGCCCCTTATGCAAGGCCTTTGACTTATGATGTTCGCTACCTTGATCAAAAACTTACACAAAGCTCTAATTAGGGCTATTTTCACTTATTTACTACTATGTCAAAATATTGGATTGGCAAGCAATCAGAATGCGTTAAATACTCCACTTAGCGTCACAAGCATCCCTTTAGAGTTTCAAGATATGGCTCAAGATTTTTTAAATGAAGTGAGTGTTTACTACAATGGTGATTTAGTAGGTGACTTTAGAATTGAAATCATTGATGGCAAGCTGCAATTTATAGAACCCCAAAAGCTGATTGACAAAATCAAAGGTTTAGCTAACCCATCAGAGATGATTACACGCCTTTCATTACCATTTGATACAAATACAACTTACGCCTGCCCAGATAAAAAATCTGGCATTCCAGTTTGCTCTAGCTTTAAAGCAAATAAACTTTCCATTGTTTTCAACCCCGATTGGTTTCGTGTGGATTTATTTATTCCTGCCAAGTATCTTAGAACCTTATCACACAACAATTATTTGATAAAAACACCAGGACTTACGTTTCCCTCTTGGCTTAATAATTTCCTCCTCACTGCGGCAGGAAAATTTAAGGATATCCAAACAGGTTCTGGCACTCAAACGCTCTTTAATACCGGTTCTATTTCAAGTGGTGATCTAGCGTTAAATTACCAACTAGCAACAACCAGAGTATCAAACAATGGTACATCAACGATCAATAATAACTTCAATGAACTTGCAGCAACTTACTACCTTGATCGTTATCAATATCAAACAGGCTATTTACAAACACCAGGGAATTACTTTGTCAGCAATCAACGTATTTTTGGTGTTGGAATAAGTAGCAATAAAAATTTACTCAATCAAAGTTATTTGTATAAATATGCTCAAAACCTAAGCTTATATTTAGATAATCCAAGTCAAGTGAACATTTATAAAGACGATAATCTTATGAGCTCCGATGACTATCCTGCTGGCTTGCAACAAATAGACACATCAAACCTGCCTTATGGTTCCTATCAAATAAAAATTGTCATTACAGACTTCTTAGGCGCAACAAAGGAAATCACTCAATTTTTCTTTAAGAATACTTCTCTTCCGCCCGCTCAGTTTCCAGACTTATTTATCTATACTGGATATTTATCTAATACAACCACGGATAACAATTATTTTCCCGATTATCAGAATGATAGCTATGTCGTTAATTTTGGTTCAAACCTAAAGATTGGTCGACACTGGGGTGCTAAAGCTGCATGGCTTCAAGTCAAAGATGATATATATCTTGATTTTGGGCTCTATGCAGTCTATGAAAAAACTTATTTTGAGCCATCTTTTATGGTCAGTGCACAAAATGATTATGGCGCTGCCTTAAATATTACTTACCAACATAATGATTTTCTTAGTAGCAACCTTTTTATTCGCTCACTTTGGGCAGAAAAAACCACAGAACAACAGGCGCAAGTAGTAGATTTATTTACCACAACAAATACACAGCTCAATTACTCCTTATCAATCAACTATAATCAACATAATGCCGTCTTAAGTAGTACACTGGATAAGACTCAAGGAACTCCTGTTGATTATACATTATCTACTTCTTATAACTATCCCATCTATTCAACAAAAGCACTAAAGGTTTCACTTGGTTTTAGTAGCAATTACACAAAAAATAACTTTAGTATTGCAACAAATATAACGATCACCTTTGGTTCAACTCATTGGGCAACCACAGCATCCAATCGCTATAATTCAGCAAGCAGTACATTTAGCAATGAATTAGCTGTTGCTTATACTACACAAGAAAGCAACAACATTACCAATGCGTCCTTAAATTATATCAATGAAGACAGTAACAATGGTCTATCCGCCTACTTGTATCAACAATCTGAAAACATCTTATTACGTAGCAATTTAAATTACAGCAATACGAATGAGGCTATTTACAACTTAACCTTAAGCTCCGCGATTGCTTGGAGTTATCCATTTAGCTTTGGTTTAGGTTATATCGCAAATACGCAACCATTACCCGCAGGTGCACTTATTTCAGTTACTAGCTCTAGTGGCGAGGATGGCGAATTTGAGGTGTATGACTATACTCGCAACATCGGCAAACTTAATCTCAATCAGGCAAAATTATTTCCATTGGAAGCATTTCGCGAGCATCAAATATCTATTCGATCTATCTCAAATAGTGCATATGAATTTGATGCTGATACCAAAAACAATACGGTAATGCCGGGTAATATCTTGAATAATCACTGGCAGGTCATTCAATATATTACTGCATCTGCTATCTTAGTTAACCCAGATAAAGAGCCAATTACAGATGCTTACTTAGTAATAAATGACAATATTTACTCATCAGATAGTAATGGCTTAATCTACTTTGAATATCCTAACAGTAGTGATCAACTAATATTTACCTTATCATCTGGAGGTAAATGTTCTATTACGAACATTCCTAAAGCACCAAGTAAGACAAGCTATATTCTCAACATTGGCACCATCATTTGCTATTCATCTAACAGCAAATAACCATAGATCAATGTGCAAAGTATTAATGTTAAGTATTAAATGACTCTTTTTTAATCAAAAGTTTGATTTTATAACATATACTGCTATATTCACAGTGAAGCAAACTCTAATTAAGTTTGTTCTAATGTGACTATGACAACCAATATAACAAGAACAAAACAACGTAAGTATTTGCGGCGCTACTGCCACCCCCATATGTGATATAGTCTATAGATTTTTTCGTTGCTTTGTTTTATCAACAGAAAAACAAAGGAGAAACACGATGAATATTCGCAAAATAACCTCACTAATCTGCTGTTTTGCCCTCACTGGTTTTACAGCCCAATCTTTTGCATTTTCTAATCAAGATGCGGCAATTACTGCTACTGAAACGATAGCTGAATCATGCTCTCTAAGTGCGGGAACGGAAGGCTTGACCCAAACCATCTTAGAAACTGGAGGTTCTGACCAAACGACTGTTTTTGGCACATTTACCACCTCATGTAATTCTGCTTCAGGCTTTACCTATGCAATCAAAAATGATGATGATACTTGTGCTTTTGTTAATGGATCTAGCACTGTGTACTGGAGCTTTAGTACAGGAACAGGCACCGTAGCCACTTTCTCAGGCACGCCTTCTGGCACAATATCAAATAGCTCAAACCTTGCAGTATCAGACCAGTGTCCTGATGATACAGGTGGATTTATTTCAATCCATAGTGTCTCTGCAGGAACCGTCTATAACGCTGTTTCAGTTGATTTAAAACCAGATGTATCTGGCGCTGGCGCCGCTAATCTATTAGAAGGGACTTACTCAGATGCTGTAACACTTAGACTAGCTGATGTTTAATTATGTCTATACATAAACAATTACTTTTTCAGTTCATCTTATTACTAGGGGGTAACTCTTTTCAGGTAGCATATGCCTCTTTTAGCAATCAAGATGCAACAGCAACTGCCTATGCCTACATAATGGAGCAATGCTCTATTTGGCATCAGGATCTTGAACAAAATAATCTAGCATCCTCTTGTAATTCTAACTCAGGATTCATCTATCAAATTAAAGACTTTGATGATATATGTCGGTTAATATTGAATGAAGCTAATACACAAAAAGCTAATGCTTCCTTTGATGAGAATAAAGATGAAGTTTATGCTAATGATGAAACCTTACTTGATTTACAATATTTGTGCTCACAAGATCATACTATATTTAGTGATTTACAAAAGGTCTCTGCAAGCCGAGTATATAATGAAGTTCCCATTAATTTAAATACCCCGAAAGACACATCATATAAACCACTTATAATCCGTTTAACCGATATCTAGAGTCCATAAACCGATGAAAGCTTATCTCTTTTTTTTACTGATCATATTGCATGAATCAACCGTAAGCTGCAGCTTATCTCTTTATGGTGGTGGCATACTCACCGCTAATGATTTAAGCTTTGGCGTCACTGAAAATACTTCTATTTTTGGCTATGCACAGATCAACTGCCCTGAAGGAGAAGGATATTATCTTGAGGTTAAAACAATCAATGGTTATAAGTTTATCAATTCATTAAATGAAAATATTTATATTAATTACAGTGTTAAAGTCAATGGTGTATCCATCGCTGACTTAACGCCAAATCAATATTTTCTTGTACATACCGAACCTGCTGATCCGATGGGTGAGCCAACGCAAAAAAACTATACGGCTACAGTAAGCTTTACAGGTCTAGGCTTAAATAATATTCCAGAAGGTGGTTATAGCGATACATTGTACTTCAGAATTAGTCCTTTAAATTAATCACTTCCCTCGCATAAAAAGCTTATCCAAATCACTCACCGTCATTTTCACCCAGGTTGGGCGTCCATGATTGCACTGATCTGCTCTTGCCGTGTGCTCCATATCGCGTAGCAATTGATTCATTTCCTCAATGGTAATTTGATCATGCGCGCGCACAGCTTTGTGACATGATATAGTTGCTAGGATTGCATGTATATAATCATCCATTGGTTTGGCTTTACCACTGACCTTAAGGCTATTAGCGATTTCTACGACTAGACTTTCAATATGATTATTCTTTAAATAAACGGGGATTGCACGAATCACTAAGGTTTTCTCACCCAGTGCCGAGTATTCAAATCCCAATTTATGAAGAAGTGCTTCATGCGCGTCTAACACATCAAGCAATACTGGACTTATCTCAAAGGTTAAAGGCAATAACAGCACTTGTGATACAGCTTCATGATTTGCCCATAGTGTTTTCACCTTTTCATATAACACCCGTTCATGTGCCGCATGCATATCAACAATAATCAGACCATCTTCCGTTTGTGACAAAATAAAAATGCCATGCACTTGTGCCAGGGCAAAACCCAATGGATAGGTTTTGGTCTCTTTTACAGGTGTTGCCTTTGGTGTTATTTCTGTCATTGTGACATTTTGATCTACCGTTGTTTCTAATGCCTCATCTATTACCAACGGCATCGCTAATTGTGTGGCATCCTGCCACTTATCTTGTGGCGTTTGTAATTCTACTTTATGAAGCGCTTCTATATCACTGGTATTTTCAGAAGATTGAATTTCTTCTTTTTGATTAATCAACTGCTCATACAGTGTCATATCATTGCGATGATCGGATCTTGTGTGATTAGTATATTGCGTTTGATCACGCCAATTTTGATTTGGCGAGGCTGAAGGCTTATCTGGCATACTAAATGTCAATGAATCAACGTTATTTTCAGTTTCAGATAACTCAGGTAATTGTGGCTTAGTATCTGCCAAGGCATGATGAATTTTAGCAAAAAGAAAATCATGCACTAAACGTGATTCGCGAAAACGTACTTCATGTTTAGTTGGGTGCACATTGACATCCACCGCATGTGGATCGATATTAAAAAACAAGATAAACGCTGGATATCGCTGGTGATGCAATACATCTTTATAAGCTTGCTTTATCGCATGCGCGATAAGCTTATCTTTTATAATTCGTCCATTGACATAAAAGTACTGCAAATCAGCACGTGACTTTGAAAACTGTGGTTTAGCAACCCAACCATATAATTGAAGATCCATTGCTTCGGCTTGAATCAATAAGGCATTATCAATAAATTCATCACCACAAATATCCGCAATACGCTGTTGTTGTTTTTGTGGTGTATCTGCCACGGGATATGATTTCACTTCTTTACCATTATGCCAAACGGTCAACGCCACATTAAAATGACAAAGCATAAACTTTTTCAATAGCTCATCAATATGCACATACTCTGTGCGCTCCGCCTTTAGAAATTTGCGTCTAGCAGGGGTGTTATAAAAAACTTCTGCCACTTCAATCGTCGTTCCAATCGGATGAGATGCGGGAATTAACTCATTATCTAATTGATTATCCACACACCATGCATGTTCATCTTGTGCTGTTCTTGAGGTAATCTTCACTTTAGCAATCGAGCCAATACTTGCTAGCGCCTCACCTCTAAAGCCCATGCTGCTAATCGCTTCAAGCTCTTCAAGTGAATATATTTTGCTTGTTGCATGCGGCATTAAGGTTAATGGCAAGTCATCTTTTTCAATACCCGAGCCATTATCACGTATCAAGATTTTTTCTTTGCCACCATGTTCAAGCTCAAGAATGATCTCTGTCGCTCCAGCATCTAGCGCGTTTTCAAATAACTCTTTGACAATCGAAGAAGGCCTTTCAACCACCTCGCCTGCTGCAATTTGGTTGGCTAGTTCAGTGGATAAGACTTTAATTCGCCTACTCATAATTTAATTCCGTTTGCACTTCTTTTTTGATAACGTTTTCATTTAGATAGTTGACAATCTGATTAGCAATATCACGCTTTGATGCCAAAGGCAATACTAATACTTGCTGATGATGCTTATTAAAAAGCTGCACCTCATTGTGATCACTATAAAAAGGAAAACCATTATCCGTATTAACTTGGTTTAATATTAGAAAGTCAAGATTCTTGCGTTCAATTTTAGCTAGCGCATATTCTCGTGCATTATGCGTTTCTGCAGCGAAACCGACACAACACGGTCTGTTTTTTGTTAAGCTTGCAACACTTGCCAAAATATCTTTATTCTTAATCAACTTCAAAGTTAATGCATCACTTTCATCGGTCTTTTTAATTTTCTCAACGGCACAAATTTGTGGACGATAATCAGCAACTGCAGCTGCTGCAATAAATAGATCTGCTGTTTTCACCTTCTCAAGCACCGCATCATGCATCTCATTGGCACTTCTTACCTGTACAACATCACAACCTTGAGAAGCTATTAATTGAGTAGGGCCTGAAATTAAGGTCACACCCCAACCGATATCAACAAAAGCTTCAGCTAATGCATAACCCATTTTACCTGAGCTGTGATTTGATAAATAACGCACAGGATCCAACGCCTCAACCGTGGGACCAGCAGTTATTACCACATGTTTATCCGTTTTTATTTTTGGCTTTAATATATGCTTTATAATCGCCTGAGGTTCCATTAAACGCCCATCACCAATATCTCCACAAGCTTGCTCACCAGCATCCGGTGGTAAAACAATAAATTTCCGATTTTTCAATTGATTTACATTCGCTTGTACTGCAGTATTCTGCCACATAACAACATTCATTGTTGGTGCTATAAATATCGGTTTATCCGTTGCAAGAATCACATTCCCCAGTAAGTCATCCGCCAAACCTAATGCTAACTTGGCAATGGTATTAGCTGATGCAGGAGCAATGACAATTTGATCTGCCCAACGCGCAAGTTCTATATGTTCAATCGGATGATCAGTGTATGCAAATAAATCATCATAGACTTTACCTTGTGACAATGCCTCAAAACTTAAACGGGTAACAAAAGCCTTAGCTGATTCAGTTAATAAAACCTTAACCTCACAATTTGCTTTAACAAGCAGCCTCGTTAACTCAAGTGCTTTATATGCAGCGATGCTGCCTGTGACACACAATAAAATCTTTTTCATTATTTATAATTAAAAATCCCTAAAATATTGACATCCATACTATACCTATCACGAATCATTTTACAGAATTTTATTGTATTGATTGCATTCCAATTACACCATATGGCATAGGCGCATTTTGAACTTCAATCCCAACAGGGTCACTCGCGGTTTTCAAAAGCGTCTGCTGTGTCGCAGGGTCATACGTTAGATAAACACCATCAATTGACGATAGATTTATCGTTGCAAACTCCTTATTAACACCCAGCGCGATGAAATGCGCATAACCCACAGGCGGAGGTGTCAGATTGTTTTCCGTAATAACGACCATAAAACCTTTAAAAGGCAAAACTTGTCTAACCGTTTGGTTGCTAAAAGGTACCGTTTCCGTTCTTAAAAAAGTGAGGCTAGGAGTTGCTGGCGTATACTTATAAAGCGCAACTGAAGATGCAAACGGCAATACTAAGAAATCTTCTGTTGCACTGTCAGGGATAATTTGTGGTGGATAAACTAGATTAGCTGAAGGTAGTAACGAAAGCACCTCTGTTGCAGTTGATAATGAGATTGGCTGATTGTTTAGTGATAAAGAAACAATACGTGTTAAACCAACATTTGTTGATAGAAAAATCAATGCTCTTGTTGTGCTTTGCTTACTTTCTAAATCAACTGGCAAAATATAGCTATTGGTAATATTGGCTATTTGTACCAAATTAAAATCTGTGTCAATCGCTGTACCACCAACAGTATAAAGCCATGCTTGAATCCAATTAGAGGTATCCTTCGTTATTGCAAGCGCGTATATGTCATTATAATCATTCACTAATTTCATATTGATCAGCGTCTTATCAACTGGCAATAATGCACTATAACCAATAGATAAAATCATTACACCTAAGCTCAATAATCGAGTTATTCTTTTTATTAAGGTATTTATCATAAACAACTCCTCTTTAAACTATGGTGAAATTTGCCAATTATTACTTGGTGGCGGTTTATTAGGTGCAATAGAGCTATTGTAATTCACATTTGCAATATATTGCGTACCTGAATAAGTGACTCGATCATCTTTATAGTAACGAACTTGATTATTATAGGTAGGTGCTGTGTTTTCAGGAATGATAATACGCCAACTATTGTATGGATTCGTATATGGGTTATCGCTCGTTGATGAAATATTTACAAATAGTTGATTATCATAGCTAATTTGTAGACCTTCAGTGTAAACAATATTTGAATTATAAGCTAAAGGAGAGCTATCTTGCGGCACCACACGCCAATTATTGCTTTGATTATAAGGGTCTTTATTAGCGTTACTTTTCTTAATATTCACGAACATAAAACCATTAAATGTTACCATATCCCCTGGGTTATAAACCTGACTTTGCCACGCACTCGCACCAAATTGTGCAACTGCCCATTTATTATTAGGTGGCGCTCCAACGTTTGTTCCATTATCAGCAGTAGCGACATACTGCACACCATTTTGAGTAATAATATCCCCTTTATAATATTTCACATCAGTATTCCAGTTAGGGTATGTCCCACCAGGAATCACCAAACGCCAATTATTTGGGTTACTGTACGGGTCTTTATTGTTGCCACTATTAATAGCAGCAGTTGAAACAAAAACTTGCCCATCAAAAGTAATATAACTTCCCTTTGGATATTGCTTACCTGAGTCATAATCAGGAAGCGAATTATCCTCCTGTCCTAATACATTCTGCCATGTTAAGGATGAAAAATCTGATGGTGTGGTTTTAAGCGTATCTAAGGCAATACTCGTATGCCAAGCATTAACTGTTGAAGTGTCATATAGCAATAAACTCCAACTCCATACGCCATCATCTAAATTCCAACCTTGCTCCAACCTATATGTACCATTATCTTCAAACTTTAATGAATAACTTCCTCCTGTAGCAGGACTAAGCACTACTTCTTTCCCTGTTGTTTCAATAGTTCCTGAGTTATCAATAGCAACAGTTCCAAAAAAACCAGCTTGTCCATCGGTTAACCCACCGGTTCCTGAGATTTGTTGTGCGACATTAAGATTAGTTAAAATAACCGTTGGGATATTAATATTTTGCGTCGTTTGTGGTGTTAAATCATTCTCCTGACGATATTGGCTCGGTGCATTAACAACTGCGACATAATCTGCTTGATGCCCTGTTTGCGCAGAAACCTGCATAGTCACATGGTACTGTAAAACTGCTGAGGCATTGTTTAATGCAACACTATCTGGAAATATGGCTTCATGCAAAAGTGTATTGACACTACTTGTGACCGTGACAGTTGAACTGCCTGAGCTATAATTTTTAACACTTGAAAAAACCGGTGTATTGGTATAAACATAATCATTCGCCTCTAAAGTTTCTTTTAGCGACAAAAAAGCACTATTACGTGAGTTGTTATAATTTTCAATGGCTTGATTCTGCACAACACTGGTTTTTAGCATATATAAAATTGAGCCAGACAGTATTGAGACAACTGCGACAATAATTAACGCAATAAGTAATACGCCACCGTGTTGATTATATTTTATTTTATACATAGCCAACTCACCAAGATAATCCATACCACACAAAGTATAGATCAGTTATCATTGGTTTTCCTTGTCATTTTAGAAAAAATATCAGAAGTTTTTATGATAAATCCTATACCACAAAACAAAAAGGCTCCCTAAGGAGCCTCTTGAATTTGTGTTGTGTTGCGATGTACCATCGTCTTGCAATGTCGAATAATTTGGCGGTGTCCTACTTAACTTCAGGCGTCCTGCCTTACGCCATTACATGGTCAATGTCATGCTTCCATTGATCAAATTTGTTCCCAACAAATTTGTCACATGGCGAATGGTGAGACGGAAAAATCAAATAGTGCCAACTATTTGCCGTCGAACGCCACTTGTAACGGATTAGCAAGTGGCCGATTTGAAAAAATACAGGATGTATTTTTGATAAATACACTATCATCGGCGTTATTCGGTTTTACTTCGTCAGTTCGGAAAAGCAAAAAGGCACCGATAGGTGCCTTTCTAAATAAAAAACCTGATGATGTTCTACTTTCACATGGCGAATGCCACACTATCATCGACGCTAACTGTTTTCACTTCTGAGTTCGGAATGGAATCAGGTGGTTCACAGTCGCTATCTTCATCAGGTAACTGTCAAGCTGAAAGCTCTAACAATCTATCACAGAGTAATAACCAAGTCTCTCGGGCAATTAGTACTGGTTAGCTTCATACATTACTGCACTTCTACAGCCAGCCTATCAACGTC
>NZ_QLIQ01000007.1 GCF_003428165.1 Cysteiniphilum litorale
GTTCCTGATAACATTTTTTTAACCGCATCCGCTTTAAAAGCATCATTATAACTTCCCATAATTTCTCCAGTAATTATCGCCCTGATTAAAAATTAACTACAGGCGACAACTATCCTGACACATAGGGCATGGCAAAAAATGAAAGTTTAATCCCGTTAGCTTAGTTTTATTCTTTTCTATCCAAGTTTCAACATGCTTATTTTTATATAACGCACTCAAGACTGGTTTATTAACTAAAAAGTAAACCTGAATTTTATTTACGCTGTTTTCCTTTTCCTTTGATAAGTCTTCGAGAGATGATTTAATGGTATCCCATGCGTCACTACTTTCATCAATTCCAAAATTTTTAAAGACAATTGATGTCTTTGCGTCTTTAATGCATTTTTTGTATAATTCAAACACATCCTCCCCGTACAAACAAAGCTCTTGCTTAAGTTTAATTTTCACGGACAAATCGCTATTAGACAACATGTTATCGCTTTTATTTTTGATATTGTCAGATAATTCTATTAAGAACTTATCTGTAATTTCACTATCATTTTTAGTTTCAGTGTTAGCTTTACTTGCATACTCTGTCATTTTTATATTACCTGTGATTATTTGATCAATTTTATCAAAATTTGCAAAAGTTATTTTCAAATCCCCATATTTACGATACTCCCCGCCCTTATCAAGGCTATCATAATGATTATTCTCACCCTGATCAGGTGGCCGTTTTTTTTGTGGAAAATCTCCTCTGTGATCTATATTTTTATTATTCTTATTATTATTTAAACGTTGATTTCCGTTAAGAAAAAGATCTTTAGCTTCCTTAAAATCGTTTTTGTCATAGTCCTTTGAGTAGTTTCTACCTAAGCGAAAATGAAGTTTTCCCATATTATGTTGAACAACACGCTCTGCAAGGTATAGTAATTTTGCATATATATCCTTTGAATTATTAAAGCTTTTTTCCGATATCTTTTCTAAAAAGACATCCCTAATCCGCTCAAGTTTTCTCTTTTTAGCATTGCTTGAAGAAGGGCGAATGTGGATGAGTGAACTGTTAATTGCTTGCCTGACGGCATCTTTATAGTCATTATGGGAAAGGTTTTGATTTTTCTCTGACTTTGCGTATGAATCAACACTATTAATAAACTTTGCAAAATTCTTTGATTGATCTTTTTGTTTTATTTGCACAAGATGGGCTAAAACTTTAGGTTCTATCTTGTATTCCTTACTATCCAACTGTTGGTAAAAAGCACTGTTTTTATATGCCCAATTAATTAAGTCATAGTATTTATTTTTTGGATCATTAAATGCCTGAAAAAAGTTGCAATCGTTTTTACTTTTATGCATAAAAAATTGATAAACATCATGTAATACAGAGTTAGTATATTTTTCTTTACATTCAGGATTGTCTTTGCATTTGATTTTAATAACTCTATCTTCTTTGGGGTGGAACGAGTTTACTTTAGCTTTAGCCTTAGACAAATCATCAACTAGCTCCTCACTAATAATACCGTATTGCAACTTTATTTGAGCATTGTTTTTTGACTGTATTTCACCTAAAGTATTTTTTCCAGAGAAAAATTTATTACCTTCTTTTTCTGTATAGGCGATTGTTTGGTGAGTAGCCCTAGAATAGCTTATCTCTACATCTACGTTATCAGGGATGAATAAAGGACGCCCGTTTTTAAAATTAGGATCAATCCCGTAAGGAAGCTGAGACTTATAGGCTGTTCGTCTTTCGTCAGCGGCATAACGCAAAGTTAACCTATCAACATAAGCTCCTATCCTAATAGGCTCTACCTGAACAAGATGATTCTTTAAGTCATTTGAATCATTTTCAGCATGGAAGTTCTCCATTGGTATATTACGTACCACTGATTTCTCAAGAGCTCCATAATCAAGGCCTGCTACTGGATCAATAGCGTACAAACTTCTGATAGAAACCTTTTGTTTATCGATGCCCATCTTCTGCAAAAAATAAGATAATTGATTGGAAAAAGCTATAGCAGTAATCGCCCCTCTACTATGAGATGCAGGTATTGATATAGCCACACGCTCATGTTTACCTAGCTGCTCAATAATAAAATTGCAAGCTATGATTAATGCCAACTGCATATTATGCTCCCAGCCATCACCCCATAGTCCAGTTGAATTGTTTGTAGTATGTTGGGACATGTATTTTGAGTTAAATTTGCCAGTGCCAGGTTTATCGTATTTCGTGTTTTTTCTCTCGGCAGCAGGTCCAGGAAAATAAATTTTTAGATATTGATTTTCCAGAATATTCTGATTACCAACCAAACCATCATACTTTTCTCTGTTGAAATATGTTTCGACGCTTTTATCATTATTGTAGGCTTCTCCAACGACCGTTGGATCTTTACCATTATCTTTGTTACAAAATGTCCCATCAAAATATAATTTAAGTTCTGGTACTATTTTTTCTAGCTCATTTCCCATAGTACACTCGCTCCCCATCACCCCAAATATTTACCAACAATGGATTGATTTTACAAAACCACATATTCAATGTGTTCCCATAAAAAATATATGGCAGACATGTTGAAATGCTACACTCTTGATACATCATAATTGATCAGAACTTTATTCGATAGCGTAAAACTACTTATCTTTGAGCGCATCTAAATTTCAATTATTATTGGCTCTTGGTAAAGATCTGCGTCAGAATTCCTACCTCAGCACAAAATATGATTAATTAAATCTCAAGGTTATGTAACCATTTGTTGCGAGCAAGCTTATTTAAAAGCAACAAGTGCAGGGTGCCTCGGGGCTCATAATAGATTTTGGGACTTCGAAGTCAGCCAAAATCGAATCGCTTCCCTCGGCGGTTTATTCTTTTGGGCGGCACGGCTCCCTCTCAAGCAGGCTTCGACGAAAACTACGTATTCTTCTACGCCATCTTGCTCCTGTACGCCTCTACGGCGTGAAAATATAGCTTCAAGCACAGACTTGCTCTGGCGCCTACGGCACGTCGCGCGCTGGGAATGAAGCCACGCCTACCTTGTCTACTAGACCTCGCGTTCCGCTCTCCATGTCTCGCAGCGTACGTAAAGTTAGATATTTTACACCTCCTAATATGACAATGTATGACATAAATAAACACTTCCACATGTTGACAAAACAGCTTACCAAGCCAAATAATGATAACAAGTCTCATTATCATGTTTTTTTTGATTTTAAGGCTTTGTTTATATCAAGTATATGGAGGATAAAATGAAAAAAACCATACATAGTTTAGCTGGTTTATTAATCGGTAATTTCTGTTTGGCAGAAATACCTTTAAACAATCAAAATAATATATTACAAATACAGCAAAGCAGTTATAAGCCAACCTCCTCTACGTATGCCTTGTTCGATAAAGTGAGCGAAAAATCGTTAGATGAAGATACACTAATGATAGTAGAGTTTCCAGATGCTTATGAAGTTTTGCTGCATAGCTTTACCGAAGGGATTGAGCAAGGCGTTTTTCAAGCTCAAGATCAAGCAACTGTTTTGATGTTAGCACATGAAATAAATAGAATACATAGAGCATTTACTCAATATGCAAAAGGAGAGCTCTCTTTTCTTGAGTTTTCCCGAATTTTATCGGATGTAACATTAATCATTAGTGCTTATAGCTATTTATTTCCTTGGGATAATATAATAAGTCGCTTCCCCAGAGAGTACCATCTTCAAATTGAATTTGTTATAGATCTAATAGAAAAAGTGAGCTCTAAAGGGCTAGCTGCTGTTAACGAGGTTTATGTTAATTATCTGTTTAAAAAATTGGTACATGATGTCATCTATGAAAAATTATACCATCAAAACACCCAACAATTTTTTGAAAATGTGCTTGCAGAATACCCTTTCAGAGTACCTGCAGACTTACACCATACACTGGTATCTATCCAGCCAATGTTATATGAGCAAAGCCATCGGTGCTGTCGTGAGGCAATTGCCATTGAAGGCGGAAGCTTATTATATCTGGCATTTCTTAATGTGGCAGAGACAATTCATCAAAAAAGCAAAAACGATAATCTAAACCAATGGTTTCAACAATTAAATGGTTTCCCAAAAAGAATAGTTGAGAGGTCATTAAACATTTCGATAAGTGAAGTATCACATTATACAGGATGTATGTTTAAAATACCTCACCACCTAAATATAACAGAGTCAGGAGCATGGACATATGTTGAAAGAGCTGGTCTTGGTGGTGCCATTAAATATGGATTAAGGAAAGTGCTGTCGGATACAGTTGATATTTTAAAGCAGGACAATATATATCATTACAAGCGTGATATATTTAGCAGTTTAAATATTGATAAGCTTAGCAATGAAATAATCTTATCTCATCGCGATCAAGTCGCTCAAAGAGGCGCTATCAACAGTATTATATATGCTTTGGAGGCTGCCTTTCCACAAGGATATGGGGCAAGTGCTTTCATTCCAATATTAGCAGAGGTTTTTGATGAGTATCTAAAGAACGGTGAAGATGAGAAAGAGGCGTATCATTTTGTCGTTAATGGGATAAAAATAGGCTATCTTACGATTTTGGCAGTCAATCGATTATATGAATCTCAGCGAATAATCAACCTGTGTAAAACTTCAATCGAACCACATGACGATCGAGATAATAAGCCTAATAAACCAAAACATCATCAACATCGTATTAGCTTACGATTTACTCCTCCAGTGGAGAACAAATTTCATGTGTATAATAAGCAATTGTTACTAAACGAAGAAATGAGAACTATCAACGACATACCAGAAAGCATTATTGACGTGCCAAACGTATCTGTTTTTGCTCATTTTGCTCAGCATCAAACATAAAGTTTGCGCGCATTGGATTAATGTCCAAGCCACCACGACGTGTATAGCGCGCATAAACACATAATTTCTCAGGCTGGCAATAGAGCATAATATCGGTATAAATACGCTCAACACATTGCTCATGAAACTCATTATGATCACGGAAAGAAACAAGGTATTTCAACAATCCTTCTCGATTAATTTTGCCTCCTTGGTATTCGATCAACACACTACCCCAATCCGGCTGAAAGGTTACTAAACAGTTAGATTTCAATAGATCACTACTTAGGCGCTCATGCACTTTGCTCGTTTGATCTGCTGATAAAAACTGAGGATTTGTCATATATTCATTGATTTCGATATCAAGCTCATCAATCGATTCTGCTACAAATTGATTGGTAACATGACAAGGGTAGTCTTTTAGTGCGTATAATGTCACAGATACTACACCATTGGCAGCTTGCGAGAGATCATGCTGCATAATTTTAGTAACCTCATCATCACTGGCAAAATGTGTGTTATTAAAAGAATTCAAATAAAGCTTAAAACTTTTGGACTCAATCAAGCATTGAGAAAGCGCATCAATCTCAAATACGGCAATGCGCACTTGTGGCTTGCCTTTCATATTCAACCATGAGACTTCAAAACCCGTCCAAATATCAACACCTTTAAACTCAGGGACTCCCTTTATCCCCAACTCATCACGCTTTATCGATCGCGGGATCGGAAACAATAAACTGGCATCATATTGTGTTTTATATTCAGATTTTTTACCTAACTCAGAAAACCCTAAATCCATTAGCTTAAACTTAAACGTAATTTTTAATAGCGAAACTGTATCATAATGTAAATTCGCACTCAATCGGCATAGTTAACATTTCCCCAACTAACTATGCTTACTTTTCATTCCTTTCAACTATTTATGCATGTTAAGCTAAATCGATGGTCTCCTTGATTAGCTGAGTAACCTCTAAGCGATGTTCAAACTGAAATAAACAACACTTTTCACAGGACTATATTCTGGATAAATCACTGGCGTCATATATTTACGCAAGATAAAAGCACCTGCTTTGCCACCGTCAAAATTTACCGCGCGTTTAATATTAATATCAAAATAATCAGCAAGTGCTTTAACAACATATGCCGCTTGCTGTAAGGTTGTGCTATCGATATAAATCACCATAAGCTTTGAGCTTGTTTGCGCGTAAATAATGCGTTTGGCAATTTTATCATCATTGACTTTTTGTACGATATTATCTTTAAGCAAGATCGGACCTACTTGAAAAGCATAATAGGCATGATGATATTTTTGATCTTTATCTAAGATATTGATTTGACCCTGTTGATCAATCGTAATAATTGATGATAACAACGTATTATTGACCAATGGTAAGCGTAGTTTACTTTGATCGATCAAAAGACCATTGACAAGAAACCCTTCTTGATAAAAGCCACCATTAGTTGCTAGAAACGCATCTTTTTGAGTTGCCACATCAAGCACACTTTGAACATTATCTTGTGATTGAATCGTAAGTCCCGCTTTATATGCACCATTATCCAATAACACCACATCAACAATCAGCGGGAAATGCTTATCTTTAATCGCATCAAAAGTATTAAACTGTATTTTCTCTGGCGCAATATCGATGGATTTTTTTTGCTGAAGCTGCCACGAGAATGCAAATGAGGTAATGGCACTGCTTAACAACAGTCCCAAAGCGAATATACGTTGTAATGACATAGCTACATTAATTCAAATAAATATGCTCAGCATTATATCAGAAAGTATGCCTAGCATTTATTACCAAGGTGTTATTATTTTTCCATAATGGTGGAATCTTTTTTTGAGAAAACAAAATTATCATTCTCACTGGTCACTTGAATGGTATCACCCGCGACATAGCGCCCTTCTAAAAGATAAGTAGCCAATGGATTCTCAATGTATTGCTGAATCGCCCGTTTCAATGGTCTTGCGCCAAATACCGGATCAAACCCGTGATCAGCTAGCTCATCCATTGCTACTGCAGAGATTGTTAATGTTAAATCACGCTCATGCAAACGCTTACGCACACGATTGATTTGAATTTCAGCGATTTGTTTGATCATCTCTTTATCTAATGGCTCAAAGACAACGGTTTCATCAATACGATTAATAAACTCCGGTCTAAAATGTTGCAACACAACCTGCAATACCTGCTCTTTCACCTGATCATAACCTTCACTATGCAGTTTTTCTTGGATTAACTGCGAGCCTAAGTTTGAGGTCATAATTAATACCGTGTTTTTAAAATCAACTGTACGCCCTTGGCTATCAGTCAAACGCCCATCATCTAAGATTTGCAATAGAATATTAAAAACATCTGGATGTGCTTTCTCAACCTCATCAAGCAAAATTACCGAATAAGGTTTGCGTCTAACGTGCTCAGTTAAATAACCACCTTGCTCATAACCAACATAGCCTGGAGGTGCACCAATTAGGCGTGCTACTGAGTGCTTCTCCATATATTCTGACATATCCACTCTAAGCATCGCATCTTCACTATCAAACATAAACTCAGCCAATGCTTTGGTTAATTCAGTCTTACCAACCCCTGTTGGACCCAAGAATAAAAACGATCCTGTTGGACGATTCGGATCAGATAACCCAGAGCGCGCGCGACGAACAGCATTTGACACGGCGGTAATAGCTTCTTTTTGACCAATCACACGTTTGCCTAAGAAGTCCTCCATATGCAACAGCTTCTCACGCTCACCTTCCATCATTTTATTGACGGGAATACCTGTTGATTTAGATACTACTTCAGCAATTTCATTCTCAGTCACTTGAGTGCGTACTAATTTGGTTTTAATCGGATCAGCACTGGCAAGCGCCTTAATCTGCTCTTCTAACTGAGGAATAAGCCCATATTGAAGCTCTGCCATTTTTGATAAATCACCGGTTCGCTTAGCCGCATCAAGATCAATTTTAGCTTGATCTAATTGCTCTTTTAGTTTTTGTGAACCTTGCATTTGTGCTTTTTCTGCTTTCCAGATTTCTTCAAAGCCAGAGTATTCTTTTTCTAACGCTTTGATTTCATCTTCTAAAACATCCAAGCGCTTTTTGGTGGCATCATCTTTTTCTTTTTTCAATTGCTCACGCTGCATTTTTAGCTGAATAATTCGGCGATACAGCTTCTCCATTTCTTCAGGGCGCGAATCAATCTCCATACGGATTTGGCTTGCCGCTTCATCCATCAAATCAATGGCTTTATCAGGCAGCTGCCTATCGGTAATATAGCGATGCGATAGTGTGGCTGCTGCAACAATTGCTGGATCCGTAATATCAACACCATGATGCACTTCATAGCGCTCTTTTAATCCACGCAAAATTGCAATGGTATCTTCAACCGTTGGCTCATCAACCAATACTTTTTGGAATCTGCGCTCTAATGCGGGATCTTTTTCAACATTCTCGCGATATTCATCTAATGTCGTTGCCCCCACACATCTTAGCTCACCACGCGCCAAGGCGGGTTTTAACATATTGCCAGCATCCATCGAGCCTTCAGCTTTACCTGCGCCAACCATAGTGTGCAACTCATCAATAAATAAAATCACACTGCCCTCTTGCTTGGACAGCTCTTTAAGCACTGATTTCAAACGTTCCTCAAAATCGCCACGGAATTTAGCACCTGCCAATAACGCACCCAAATCCAAAGATAAAATACGCTTATTGCGAATTCCCTCAGGCACCTCATTGTTAACAATGCGCTGTGCTAAACCTTCAACAATTGCGGTTTTACCAACCCCTGGGCGACCAATTAACACGGGGTTATTTTTAGTGCGACGTTGCAATACTTGAATCGTGCGCCTGATCTCATCATCGCGCCCAATTACCGGATCAATTTTGCCTTGTCGCGCTCTTTCTGTTAGATCAATGGTATATTTCTTTAACGCACCTTGCATATCTTCAGCATTCTGACTCTCAACGCGTGCACCACCTCTGACCTTATCCACCGCTAGCGTTAGATTTTCTTTTGATAAGCCCGCCGCTTTAAAGATCTTGCTGATCGCACCATCTGCAAACCCTGCGATTAAGAATAAATCACTTGAAATAAATTCATCCTGCTTTTCAGTGGCAAGCTTTTCCATCTGTTGCAGTATTTTAATCAAGTTGTTTGACGCACTGATTTGACTAGCAGCACTACTTGTGGCTAGCGCATTCAAGGCATTACTTAACTCACTATTGAGATTTGATAAATTACCCCCTGCTTGGGTGATAATAGATGCAATCATGCCACCTTCTTGATCCAACAATGCTTTTAGCACATGAATAGGCTCTAGCATCGTATGACTCTTGCTAATGGCTAAACTCTGCGCTTCAGTAAGCGCCTCTTGCAACTTATGGGTAAACTTCTCTGCTTTCATATATCCTTTATCCTCATTTCTTCAACACAATAAATTTTCTAAATAATCACGGGCTTGAGAAAAAGCACTAAATTAATTATTAAGCCTAGATCACTCATTTATAACTTTTTATATTATCTTTAACACCCTGCTGAACATCAGCGCATGATCAACATTCCATTATTTAATGCTTAACAATACTTGGGGCTTTAAAAATTCAATGCCTAGAAAGTGAGGATAGGAAATTTTTTTTCAAGAAATTTTTAATGCAACGCCGCTAATTTTTCAAATTGTTCGATCAATTTGCTTTGCGTTGTTTGATATTCAGTAAGCTTTGCCTTTTCCTTAGCTACGACATCCTCTGGCGCATTGGCAACAAACTTTTGATTGCCAAGCTTTGCCATTAAACGCGCGATTTCCTTGTCGAGTTTTTCTTGTTCTTTCTTCAAGCGCGCCTGTTCTGCTGAGACATCTATGAGTCCTGCTAATGGAATATGTAACTCCAGTGTGTCAACAAGACTTGTTGCCGACATTGGCACATCATCACTCACAGTAATATTTTCGATTTTTGCCATTGATTGAATAAGCGCTTTGGTCGCTTCAAGCTTATCTAATTCATCTGTTGATGCATTTTTAATAAAAAGCGGAATACTCAAGCTTGGCTTAATATTCATCTCAGCACGCACGGTGCGAATAGCAACGATAACACGTTTAAGCCATTCTATCTCATGAGTTGCTCTTTCATTGACAAGTGCCTCATCAAATAGCGGGAAGCTACTGACCATAATCGATGTTGCCTCTTCTTGAGTAAAGACTTTAACCTGATTAAATATCTCCTCAGTAATAAATGGAATAATCGGATGCGCCAAACGTAAAATCTTATCAAGCACTGTGATTAAAGTGTATTGCGCAGCATGCTTGCGCGCGGCACTAATTGCTTGATCATTAAGCGTTGCTTTTGCTAGCTCAAGATACCAATCGCAATATTGATTCCAAACAAACTCATAAATCGTTTGTGCTAATAAATCAAAACGGTAATTTGCGATATGCTTATGCACTTCTGCCACGGTTTTATTAAGCTCCTGCCAAATCCACTCTTCCGCCACACCCATTTCATATTGGTTATATGTTGGATCATAGCTCTCTAGATTCATCATCACAAAACGTGAAGCGTTCCATAGTTTATTGCAGAAATTACGATAACCTTCCATCCGCGAAACATCAAAACAGATATCGCGCGAAGTGGAGGCAAGTGCGGTAAAGGTAAAACGAAGTGCATCAGTACCATAAGCTTCAATGCCTTCTGGGAAATGTTTACGCGTTTGTTTCTCAATCTTAGCTTTCATCTGTGGTTGCATCAAACCTTGTGTTCTTTTAACAACCAAGTCCTCCAAAGAAATACCATCGATCAAATCCACAGGATCAAGTACATTGCCTTTTGATTTAGACATCTTTTGCCCTTCAGCATCACGAATAAGTCCTGTGATATAAATATCTTTAAAAGGGATCTCATCCATAAAATAAAGTCCAAACCTCACCATTCTCGCCACCCAGAAAAAGATAATATCAAAGCCTGTCACTAAGACACTTGTTGGGTAATATTTCTTAAGCTCAGCGGTATTATTTGGCCAGCCTAGCGTTGAAAACGGCCACAATGCTGATGAGAACCACGTATCAAAGACATCATCATCTTGATGCAATCTAAGCTCTGACGATAAGCCATATTTACTGCGAATATCCGCTTCCGATTCACCAACATAGACACTGCCATGTTCATCGTACCAAGCAGGAATTCTATGTCCCCACCATAGCTGACGAGAAATACACCAATCTTGCAAATCACGCATCCATGAGTAATAAGTATTTTTCCAGTTATCAGGTACAAAGCGAATATCACCATTTTCAACCGCCTCTAAAGCAGGTTTACCTAACTCACTGGCTTTAACAAACCATTGTTTAGTCAAATACGGCTCAAGGATAACACCTGTGCGATCACCGCGTGGCACTTTCAACGTGTGCGGTTCAACCTTGACTAACAAACCTTCTGCTTCCATATCAGCAACAATTTGTTTACGCGCATCAAAGCGATCTAAACCACGATAGGCTTTTGGTGCATTATCATTGATCTTACCTTCTGCTGTTAGGATATTAATCATTGGCAATTGATGACGTTTACCGATCTCGTTATCATTAAAATCATGTGCTGGAGTGATCTTCACACAACCCGTACCAAAAGCAATATCGACATAATCATCTGCGATAACAGGAATTTCACGCTCAGTTAATGGCAATTTAATCATCTTGCCAATCAAATGCTGATAGCGCTCATCATTTGGGTTCACTGCCACAGCAACATCTCCTAACATCGTCTCAGGACGCGTGGTCGCGATCTCGATGTTGCCACCATCGGCTAATGGGTAAGCAAAGTGCCATAATGAACCTTTTTCTTCTTCTTGAACAACCTCGAGATCAGAGACTGCTGTTAAAAGCACTGGATCCCAATTGACCAAACGCTCACCACGATAAATCAAACCATCTTCATAAAGCTTAATAAAGCACGTTTGCACCGCTTGTGACAAACCTTCATCCATCGTAAAGCGCTCACGTGACCAATCAGCAGAGGCTCCTAAACGACGCATTTGTTTAGCGATTGAACCACCGGAGTATTCTTTCCACTGCCAGATTTTTTCAATAAACTTCTCACGCCCTAGATCATGACGCGTCAATCCTTCGGCATTTAAATTGCGCTCAACCACCATTTGTGTTGCGATACCCGCGTGATCGGTGCCCGGTTGCCATAAAGTATCATCACCCATCATGCGATGATAGCGTGTCAACAAATCCATCAAAGTCTGCTGAAAACCATGCCCCATATGTAGCGTTCCTGTGACATTAGGGGGGGGGAGCATAATCGTATAAGGTGCACCATTGGTTTGCCCACATTTGAATAAACCTTTTTTCTCCCATTTGTCATAACATTGCTGCTCTAACGCTTTAGGATCATAGTTTTTTTGCATTTCTTGTTGTTCTTTTTTCTCTTGCATTTCTTGCGTTTTTTGCACTTCTTGCATTTGCGACATTACTTAAACCCTATTATTTGTTATACCCATCACAGACCATTTTGCGATGGGTATTAATATTAAAAATCAAAATTTTAGAGCCGCATTTTAGCACAACGCACCAAGATTGGTTCACACAATTTTGGTTAAAAAAACGAATAAAAGCATACAAGACCTTTCTTTAATATTTCTGTAACAATTGCGGCTTACTCTCCCTTTTATAATTTATTTGCTTTTAATCGCAAGATGATATGGAAATTGAACATGCAGCTAGGTGATATAGATATAAAGATAAATAATCTCTATTTCCCAATCGCAACTGTTTTATTAGCATCAAGCGCAATGGTTATGTGCTTTAACAATGGCTTTTTGATAACAATGGATATTCGGGTCAAGCCCGAATATGACGATCCGTGGTCATTCTCGGACTTGATCCGAGAATCCAAAAAACACCTTAAAGTACTAGATAAGCACTTACAGAACGTTTGAAAATCATTTTACAACCCAACAATGCTTAAGGATCAATAGCATGAAACCATTTAGACAATACAGAAAACTCTTAGCTGCTGCATTATTTGCCATGACGTGCCAGAGTGCTTTAGCACAAGCACCTAAGATAAAACCTGCAACGGTTGATTCATTGAGGCTGTATAGTGAAGTCACTTCACTGACGATGGCATTTAACGCTAAATATGGCAAACCCTTTAGCTTACCAACCAATGCTAAAGCCGCGATAGATCAAATAGATGACAATTCTGACACTAAGCGCTATATGGGTACTAAAGACTATAATGATTTTGCCAAAGACTCGCAATTTGCCAAGGATGCCAATGCAATGATGAGTGATTTAACCAATCTTATTGCCAACTTTAAAAAGATTGGCTTTATCCATGCAATTGAAGCTGAAGGTAAAGCACCAGCGATTATGTTTGATATTGATAACACCATTGAATTAACCTCATTTGATGATGATTACTTCACAAAATCAGGCATTAATGATCCAGCTACTGCCGAGTTTATTGAGCAAAACTGTTTCAAAGATGGCATTGCCTGCTACTTTATCACTGCGAGATCTTGTAATCACAATGAATCATCCGCCACCAGAAGCTGGCTTAAAAAACATTTGCATTTATCAGATAAAACACTTGATCAATATGTCTTTTTATCAGGATCAGTGCCTGCTAATGCCTGTACAAATAACGCCAATGAGCGTGTTGCTTACAAGGATGTTTTGCGTCGCGCATTGAGTGACCAGCGTCACGTCTATTGGCTTATGTCAGTAGGGGATCAAATGACTGATTGGTTTGGCAAAGATACTGGCTTGAAGGTTTGGTATCCTAATGCGATGTTTGACAGCTCCATCGTTGAAAACAATCACAATAATGCTAGCGCCAAATTGCACCTGCAAAGTGTAACTGCACCAAATAATCAGTGTTACGACAAATTAAAGAAAAATGTTTTAGCACAAAGCACACTTCAATATTGTGTTGCTTTTAAAAATGATCACTTTGTTAAAAGTGCTTAATATCATAATTTCCTACGCTGATTTTTTATCTTTTTTACTCCAAATATAAGTTCCAACCGCAATAATAACTGCCACCACGATCGCTACACTGCTAATCAAAGCGGCTACTGTTTGGGTACTATAATCAACCGTCATTGAAGCAATATAACCGCCTGCCACATTCCACACTGCCAGCATTAAGAAAAATATACCTGTGCCAATACCTACTTTTGACTTTGGCATATATCTTGCTACAACACCAAGCCCAATCGCGCTGACAAGAAGCTCTCCAATAGCATTCACAATATAAGTTAGCACCAAACCTGTGCCGCCATTCCAATTAGAGATAATGCCACATGATAATGCTATTAATAATGTACCAATTGCCATTTTATAAAAATCATGTATCGCAAAACGCTTATATACACCCAAAAATATTGAGCCGAAAACCACTATTGTCAACGGGTTTAGCACGAGCATGAGTTGCCCTAACACCTCACCTACATTTGCTTTTGCTTCACTTAAAAAGCTCGTATATAACTGAACATAAACGATGTTAAATGGCGCAATAATAAACATCAAGGCAATAACTGCCCAAACGCTTGGTATTTTTAATGCAAGTTTAAACAAATAAAGCATCGCAATAACCGCAACCACTATCGTGATTATTGTAAGCAATGTTTTAAATGACAGAATCATTGAGACGATAATACTAAGTACAGGAATGATGACTGCAATATACTTCATTTGGTTTTTATCAAATTTCTTGGCACCTCCCGCTGTAGAAACATCCTTTAATGTATGTCGCATTAAATAAAAAGTTAGAATCACCAAAAAGCTTGAGATGGTGCTAATCCAAAAAAGCGATACATAGTCAATAAATGCAAAAGCAACGAGCATTAATGTAAGTTTAGCTATCACAGAACCTATATTTATCGACATATAAAGCGCTGTAAAATTCTTCGATTCTTCACCTAATTTAGTTACTTGTGCCAATAATGCTGAGGGCGCTGCTTTAAAAAGACCTATGCCTACAGCTATGACTGATAACGCAAAAATTGCCATACTCAAATGCGTTGATAATGCCAAAATTAAAAAACCTACTCCTTTTGTAAATAGACCAATATACACCATTCGCTTAGCGCCAAAACTGTCTGCCAAATAGCCTCCTAGCACCATGATGGCATATGTCATACCACTTGTGCCAGCATAAAGCAGATAGGCATATTTATTGTCCACACCAAATACAGCCATTAGATAAGCTACTAAAATCCCTGATAATGCTGACCATGAAAATCGTTCAATCACCTCAACTTGATATAAATTCCAACGACCAAATCTCGTTAAATCTTTACTATGCATACTCTTTCCCTCTTTTATTTATCATTAGTTATACCACTGACAAGACATCCTGTATTTTAGTGTAGTGTTTCCAAGCCCCTTCGATTTTGCTCAGGGAGCGATAACTCTATTTTAATAAGATGCAAGTCCCTTTAACTGCGCTCAGGGGACGATGGCAGTATGTATTAGCTTTAAACCTTGCGACTTAAGCGCTGAGCAATTACAACACTCAATATTAAAATCAAAGCGCCTATTCCCCATAAGTAACCATTAGGATAGCCGCCATAACCACCTGAGATGTCGGCGTAGACCTGCTTGATAAACAGTACACTTAATACAATCGGAATAATATAAGCGGTTAATGCTTTAAACATAACATGCAATATATTATTGGCATTATGATTAGGGAAAAGCTCGCGCGTGAGCTTATTAATATCATAAAGCCACGCGATCACAAGTGCTTCGGCAACCATCACAACAAGCATTAAATAACCATTGATAAAATGATCAACCACATCAAGCAAATACAACCCATTACCCATGGTATAAAACAGATTACAAATAAGCAAAGCCACGCAAATAATAAATAAAATACTGGCACGCTTAAGTTTAATCTTGCTATCCATCAAAGCTGCCAAGACCGCTTCAAATAAAGATACGATCGAGGTAAATGCCAAAAAGAAAACCGATGCATAAAAGATAAATGAGAAGAATTCTTGTGCTGCAGGCAGCAACGTCAAAGCATGTGGGATAACGACAAATGCCAAACCAATGCCACCAGAAACCACATCATGAATACTCTTACCATCGACGTGTGCAACATGCCCAAGTACTGAAAAGACAATCATACTGCAGATAATTGATGCTAACGTATCACCAATCACCACAATCGTACATGTGCGCCCAATTTTGACATCCTTGCCCAATAACGCACCATAAGCAAACATAACCCCAGTCGCTAGAGAAATTGAAAAAATCACCTGTGTTGCTGCAGCAAACCAGATTTTGGTTTCTAAAAGGGATGACCATATTGGCACAAATAACGCGTATAATCCGGTAAGGCTTCCCGATAAAGAAACTGAATTAGCCAGTAAAATAATTAACAATATAAAGGGAATCGGGGTGATCCATTTTGCAACAAACGCCAAGCCACTGGTGCCTCTATATAATGAAATATACGTCAATAGCAAAATAGCAATTACACCGAGCACAATTGCCAACTTAGGCGTGCCAAAGCTATCAATGCCCGCACTTAATCCTAGAAATTGATTAAAGAAATAACTTTCACTGCCTGTTTGCCACGGCATTTTAAATGAATCTACGGCAAAATTAAGTACCCATGAGGTAATCACGATGTAGTAAGTCAACACACCAAAGGCAGCAAGGACTGCAAGCCAACCGATGATTTTAAAACGCTTGGCATGACCAATAAGTGCTAATGATTCAGGTGCGCCTTTTTTTGATACTTTACCCAAGCCTACTTCAAGGATTAATAGCGGCAAGCCAATGCACAGTAAACAGGTGATATATGCGATAAAAAATGCCGCCCCACCATGCTCATACGCCAAATAAGGAAAGCGCCATAAGTTGCCAAGTCCAGCTGCAGATCCCACCGCTGCCAAAATAAATATCCAAACGGATGTAAAGTCTTTGCGTGTTTGCCCCATATTTCCTCCTGTTTTCAACAAAAGACTATTCAACATAGTCCAAAAAGTATCTTATTTGCTACTGAATTTATGTCAACATACGAAATCATTCACATGGGTTTTGATCTGCAATCCCTTATCAATAAATACATTCCATTGTTTACATATTCAAATTATCTTTGTAATAATCGCGCCTTATTTGCTTTGAGTATTTTCTTTTTCTTATGATCTAAAGGTGACAAGATCACATAAGCCACAGGCACAATCAATAGCGAGAATATTGTACCAAAACAAAGTCCACCGACAATTACCCAACCAATCATATTATTAGCGACATTTCCAGGACCCATCGCCAGTGCTAAAGGAATTGATCCCAAAACCATTGCCGAGGTTGTCATCAAAATAGGACGTAAACGCGTAATTGCACCCGTTTTAACAGCATCGATTAAAGAGACACCCTCTTTGAAGTTTTCATTAGCAAATTGCGTGATCAAAATACCGTGTTTACTAATCAGCCCGACGAGTGTAATCAAACCTATATTCGTAAATAAGTTCAAATCCCCTCCTGTCATTAGCATCGTGATCAAAGCACCTACCGTTGATAAAGGAACGGTAAGCAAAATAATAAATGGATCGACAAAGCTCTCAAATTGAGCAGCAAGCACCAGATAGATAAAAATCAACGCCAAAGCAAATAAGCCAAACATCGTACCACTCGAGGATATGAATGCTGCCATACGCCCACCAAAATCAACACCAGCGCCATCAAGCTTTGTTTGATTTGCCAGTTTATTAATTTCGTTATAGACCTCACTCATGCTATAGCCGCTTGAGATATTCGCACTAATTTGCGCTGTGTTAACCCGATTGTATCTAAAGAGGCTACTTTGTCTAACATCCGGTGTTACCTTGATTAAATTTGACAATGGCACCATTAAACCTGAATCACTTGGCACATAGATCTTACTTAAACTGCCAAAGCTTGATAAGTCTTTCAGATTCATTTGCACCAAAACTTGATAGCTTTTCTCATCGGTTTTAACGTCAGTAATATGTTTACCACTCATCAAAATACTAAATGTATCAGCGATATTTTGCGGATCAACGCCAACATTAGCAGCAAGCTCACGTTGAAACTTGACATTATAAACGACATTATCAAACTTCAGACCATTGTTAACATTATTAAGTCCTGGGTAATTCATAAGTTTCTTGGTTAGACTATCAGCAGCTTTAACCAAATGATCAATTGGTCCTACATTATGCAAATAAATAATCACATCAGAGCCATCCGCATCGGGTCCAAAACTCACAGGGTCTGGGACACTCATACTGACTTTGATGCCAGGAATCTGCTGTGCCTCGGCGAGTAATTTGTCAATAATTGTCTGAGTTGATACTTTACGTTTATCACCCCATGGTTGCATTGTGACAAAGTTATTTGCATTACCCGAGAATACATATTCGGCATTATTCAAAATATAAGGATTATTATCATAAACACGCTGACTTAACATGTTCATATAATAATTGGTATAATCAAGAGCTGCACTTGGCGGAGAAGTAATTGTCGCCTCAAAATATCCAATATCCTCTTTAGGAATAAATGACTGAGGCACGACTTTAAACAACATAAAACACAAAACACCCAAAGCAACAAGTAATGCTACCACCCAATATTTTGCCTTTAATACGAAGTTTAATATTTTGGCATAAGCCGCATTTAATTTATCGAAAATATGCTCTAGCCAAACTTCTATTTTGGTTTCTTTTTCACGTGATTTTAAAATATAGGCACACATCATCGGTGATAAGGTCAATGCGACAAAGCCTGAGATTAAAACCGATCCCGCTAAGGTAAAAGCAAACTCTCTAAAAATAGTCGCACTAAAACCTGATAAAAAGCCAATTGGCGCATAGACTGCTGCCAGTGTTAGCGTCATCGCAATCACTGAAAACCCGATTTCAGCTGAGCCTTGTACGGCTGCATCAAAAGGTTTCTTGCCCATTTCAATGTGCCTGTGAACATTCTCAAGGACAACAATCGCATCATCAACCACCAGGCCAATGGCAAGAATAATTGCTAAAAGTGTGACAACGTTAATACTAAAGCCACACAGTAGCATAACACCAAAGGCACCGATAACGCACACTGGGATGGTTAAAATCGGAATTAGCGCAGCACGAATACTACCTAAAAATACAAACACCACCAACATTACCAAAATAATTGCTTCAAGCAAGGTGTCATAACCATCCGCAATGGATTTCTGTAAAAAGGTTGATTGATCATAAACCACTTTAACTTCCATGCCTTTTGGTAGCTGTTTGGCAACACGCTTAAGCTCTTCTTTGGCAAGGTTTGCTACGGTAATTGGGTTGGCATTGTCTGTGGGGCGCAGCTGTACACTAATGGCATTTTGCCCATTAATCAACATGGGCGAGTCGCTTAAACTCGCATTACCCAAATCCACTTTTGCAATGTCTTTTAAATAAACCGGTGCACTACCACTATCTTTAACGACAAGGTTTTTAAATTGATCTGCTGTAGTCAAATCGGTATCTGAACTAATGGAGAAATTACGATATTTGCCACGAACACTACCGCCTGAGAAGCTAATATTATTACTATTTAAGGTGCTTTGCACATCCGAAACGGTAATACCAAGCGCTGCCATTTTTTGTGGATTAAGCCAAATTCGCATCGCGTAATCACTAGCACCATAGACCCAAACAGCCCCCATACCTGGAATGGATTGAAAGATCGGAACAATATTCTTTTGCACATAGTCACGTATTTGTGCTGATGTTAGATTTTTATCTAACACGCCCAAGTTAACCACAGGGCGCTCAACGCCCCCTTGAGTCACACTAGGCGCATTAATATCAGCAGGCAGTTTCTGCGAAATAATACTTGAGATATTATCACGCACCTGCCCCATGACATTGGTCATATCAGCATCATCGGCAAAGGTTAGATTAATCTTACTACTACCATATGAACTCGTTGAGGTCATCTTGACCAAGCCATCGATATTATACAGTGCATCTTCAACCGGTACCGTAACATCATTTTTCATCAACGTTGGTGAGGCGCCTGAGTATGAAATCGAGACTTGCGCAATTTTCTGCTGAATCTTAGGGAAATAACGAATCTCAAGATAGCTAAAGCCAACGATACCTAAGACGATAATCATCAAACTTAAAACAACCGCAAAAACGGGTCTCTCAATACAAATTTTTGAAAGCTTCATGCGTTACTTACTTCCATTATTACCATTGGTTGCTGCTTGATCGTTAACCCCAAAGCCGCTTTTTGGATCAACATTAATATTTAATTCTTTTTGTAATTTATCAAACCCTGGTGGTGGTAAATCAGAAATGCTAATTTTAGCGCCATCAGTAAGCTTAAATCCGCCAATCGTCACCACTTTTTGACCTTCTTCTAAGCCTTTGGTTATCTGTGTCCAACCACTGCGCACCATGCCGATATCTACTTGTACGGCTTTAACCGTATTATCAGGGTTGACCACATAGACAAATGATCCTTGTTGATTGGTCTGAATTGCCATATCTGGTAATGCCAAAATCGCTTGTTTATCCTTTAGGATTTGTGAAACCGACATAAACATCCCCGGAGACAATAAATAATCATCATTATTGACTTCAGCCTCAATCTCAAGTGTGCCACTTTTGCTATCTACCGTTGGCGAGATGTAGTTAACAATACCTTTGAATATTTTCTTGGGATACGTTTCAGTGGAGAGCTCAACCTCATTACCAATTGCTACTTTTGGTTTAAGATCTGCTGGAATCGCAAAGCGTATCTTTAGGGGATTTTCCTGTGTTAATTGCACAACAGCAGTACCCGCTGCCACATATGCACCAACATCAAACTTATAAATCCCAAGCACTCCGGTAAATGGTGCTTGTAGTTTATCATGAGCGACCACCGTTTGCTGTTGATCAACATCGGCTTGCGCTTGTTGTAAATCCGCATATTTCTGGTCGATATCTTCTTTGGAAATTGCACCTGATTGCTCTAACAACTTAACGCGAGAATAAGTCTGTTTGGCCAAATTTAACTTTGCTTGCAATGAGCTTAACGTTGCCATATCTTGCTGATCATCTAAAGCTGCAACCGTTTCACCTTTTAATACCCGATCCCCATTTTTGAAATACTTCTCTTTTAATTTACCACTATTATCAAAGCTTAAATCAACCTGTTTTAACGCATAGATATTACCGACTGCGGTAATCGTCTCTGGCACATTAATCTTCTTAACCTCACCGACATTAACCGCCGTTGGTTTGACCACTTGCTCCTTGTCAGCTCCGTAAGCAAACTGATGTAGACTCATCAATGGGACAGCTAAAGCCATCATCAACGTAGTGATCTTTACTGTTTTTAATGTTTTTAAGATTTGATATTTGCTATTTACATTATTGTTGTTCATAGGCTCACTTGTCATTGAATGTGTTAAGTCATAAGCTAATTTGATTATAGCCACTGCTTTTATTATGTCTAATAAACTATGATCTTTTATTATCACTAACTGGAATTACGCACTTTTTCTATTTCAACACCCCGCCTCACAAGCTCGGCACCCCTCTTGCAAAGAGGGGAATTAAAATCACCGTCGCCCAATTCCCCTCTTTGCAAGAGGGGTGGCAGCCGTAGGCTGACGGGGTGTTTATAAAATCATAGTTTTTCTAAGACGCCTAACTCCAGTAAAATTATAAGCGATCTAAAACATATTTAATACGCTCTTCCTTGGTCATTGGCTCATTAAGCACTGGCTTAATCAGTGCATGACGCTTTGCCAGACCAACTTGGTTCGCGATTTGAATATTAAGACCAGGGCGCGCATTAAGCTCAAGCATCAAAGGCCCATGATCTTTATCTAACACCAAGTCAACACCCAAATAACCTAAATTGGTCATATCATAGCTAGCACTTGCGATTTTTAGACACTCTTGCCAATGTGGCACGGTAATTCCCTCAATCTCATGCAAGGTGTCTGGGTGATGCGTGATAATCTCATTATGCCAAACACCATGCAGTGTCAAACCAGTTTTTAGATCAACGCCAGCACCAATTGCACCTTGATGCAGGTTTGCTTTGCCATTGGATTGCTGTGTTGGTAAACGCACCATTGCCATTACTGGAAAGCCTTTGATCAAAATAATCCGAATATCTGGCACCCCTTGATAGGCAACTTTGGCAAAGGTTGGATCAAACTGAATCAAGTATTCAATCATCGCTTTATCAGGACGACCACCGAGTGAGTAAGCGCCGCTTAATGTGGTTGAAGTATGATAGCGCAACTGATCTAGCGTCATTAATTTACCATTTGCCAAACGGTAGCGATTATTAATAAAGTGCGTAATGACAAGAATACCCTCACCACCGGCACCTTGCGCAGGTTTTATCACAAACTGATGGCGATCGCCTAAGATCGATTGCAGGTTTTTATTATCATGCTCTGAACCAATTACACCATAAAGCTCAGGCACATTAATACCATGCTCAAGTGCCAAGGATTTGCTCTTGAGTTTATCATCAACCAGTGGATAATATTTGCGATCATTATATGCTTGGATATAGCCAACATTGCGATTATTAATTCCCAGCACACCGGCTTGTTTTAGTGCACGCCATTTACTAATCCACCACATTTACTGATCACCTTTACCCGTTTTACCTTGCTGCTGATCATTAATTTTCTGTGCTAACGCCTCAAAGCGATAAAGCTCAGTCAAACGGTAGCCACGATAACGTCCAATTAATAACATCACAGCCATGACCACTAATAGCAATCCTGGGAATGTAAAAAACCAATACTCTAAATAGGCATTAAAGATAAAGATATAACAGATCGTTGCAGCCAACAGACTACCAATCGCAATTTTAATGGCTTCAGTGCCACCACGTTCTTCCCAAACAATCGATAAACGCTCTATCGACATGGTTAAAATAACCATTGGGAACAAGGTAATCGATAAGCCTTGAGATAGCTCCATCTTATGCATTGCAATACTAATCAATGCCATAATAAGCACAACAACACACAGAAGCATCCCAAGCCGTGGCACGACCAATAATTGTAATTTCTCAAAATAAGCTCTAAAGCTTAACCCTAAAATGACCACCAATGAAAATAAGATAATTCCCCATACCAAAGTGGTATCCTTAAAAGCTAACGCAATCAATACCGGCATAAATGTACCCAATGTCGGCACGCCGATAATAATGCGCAAAATCAAAATAATCAGCACCCCAAAAGGCACCATTAAAATGATTTTATAAATTTCCTGTGTTTGCGCAGGCAAATTAAGTAACGAGAACTCATATATATTTTGCTTCACAGTATTATTTTTAAGATCCAGATAACGCTCCATCGGGATGCTTTGTTGTGCTGCGGTAAAGGATACAAGCTTAACTGTCCCGCCCTGGACATTGACAAAATCACCATTACCACTCCACCAGGTCATCGCTTTGCTATTAGGATTATCAATATACTCACCTGTGCTAACATCATACGTATGCCAATCTTTGCCATAGTAAACTTTAATCCACGTTGGCAAGTTCTTAAGACTCAATTTATCCTCATACTCATAAGGTACCACATGAATAATCAAGTTCGGCAAATTAAGCTCAGTTAATAAATAATTAAGCAATCTTGCGCGCGTTTTTGCCGTGGGCTTGCCACTGGTCATCTCCTGCCAGAAATACAGATTACCATCATCATTAATAAAGTTGATGGCTTGCGCAATCAAGGTGGGCGAATCTGCTGATTTCTCTGCAATCCCCTTGGCAGTCGTTAACAACGTTAATAACTTCTTAGGCTCTAGAATATCTTTTATTTTCTTTTTTTCTTTTTCAAGATCAGGGATGGTGCTTGGTGCACTTTGTGCATTACTTGCCACCGTCACATCATAAATTACCGTTTGCTTGCTATTAACCTCGCTTTTAGAGAGCACTGCCATACGGTTATTTTTATCCTCTGAACGCAATACAATCTTACCAAAACCTGAAGCATTAATACTTTCATCTAGTACATCCGCCTTAACCAAGTTTGGTACCAACAAGTTCACCTTAAGCGATGAATCCGTCGTATCTGGCACAATCTGCAGCTCAGCATTAAACTTCCACGTCATATTCTCATCATTCGGCCACCACGACAGCCCAAGTTTAAAATGCTGATAAAGACTAAAACCAATACCTGCAACCAACAAAATGATCAAAAGTGTGAAAAACTGCTTATTAACTTTACTCATTGCTTATCCATATCATTTGTATTGCTATCATTTGACGCTTCATCACTAACGTCATTTTCTTTCTGTAGTTTCTTTGATTTGTTATCAGAAACTCCTGTTACATCATTTTTTTGATCACTGTTTATTGTTGCTTCTTTTACTTCTTTTACTTCTTTTGCTTCTCTCTCCTCTTGCTCTTTTGCCATCTTAGCAAATAGCGCTTCACAGGCACTGCCATCCACCGTGAATTTTTGTGCCGGATCGATCACAGCACCCAATTGAATCAATGCTTTACGCCCTAAAAGTAGCGGATAATCAAAATGCGTTCTATCGGTTAAATTAACTTCAATCGTATAGATTTTGCCATCAAAACAAACCGGCATTTCAACCACAGGGCGCTCATCATATTGATCTTTTGTGTCTTCACCGGCACGGTTTTTAATCTTCATCTCACGCTTTAACGGCAAATCATATGCTACCTTTTCGACCTTATCTTTATTGCGCTTGCCCTGCTGTTCTATCGCTTCATGGGTGACATCAAAGCGCACATATTCCTTCCCATCCTTTTCGTATACGTGAATATTTGTCGCTGAAATCGAGGAAACCCCAGCCCCCGTATCTAGCTTGGCATCCAATAACGTTTTGCTTGGTAAAATATACACATTTTCAACATAGCCATAACCTGTTTTTATATTTGCCATCGCTGTACTCGTCATTAATATGGTTGATAAAGCTAAATGTTTGATGATCTTATTTGCCTTCATTTGTTTCCCTTTAAAAATTTTTACCTTTAGGCAGTAAATTGCTTCGTAGTATAGTTATAAACTTGGCATTATGCCAATGGATATGCTATTAACTATAAAGCCTAATTATAAAGCGCCTAATAACACCATACTTGCATTAATTGAACCTTAAGAATGACAACAACATCGACTATGACAGCAAATTATTACAGCGTTGAATGCATATCACAGCATGAGATTGATCCGATTAAAAAGTCTCGTTTTATTGCTCATTTACTGCCGTTGACAGAGCCATCCACGCTTCACCGTTTCTTGCAGCAACTGACCAAAGAATATGCCAATGCCAATCATCACTGTTGGGCTTATCATCTCTTTGACAATCAGCAGATTCGTTTTAATGATGATGGCGAGCCTTCAGGTTCCGCTGGAAAACCCATCCTTAATCACCTTCAAGGCAACAAACTCATTAATGCTGCCATTGTCGTGACGCGAATCTTTGGCGGCACCAAGCTTGGCGTGGGCGGCTTAGTACGCGCCTATGGTCAAGCAGCCAGTGAAGTCATTAAAAATAGTCAGCTTGTAACTTTCACACCAACCAAAAAACTCTCCCTGACCTATCAATACAGAGATACCGCATTAATTGAGCAAGTGCTACACACACTTAAATTAACAGCGATTGATTCAATCTTTGGCAATGACATTACCTTGCACTTCGATATTGCATTATCACAATGGGATACCACTTATCAAGCGCTATTAGAAATGACACAAGGACGAGTCATTATTCATCGATAAATCGCTTTGCATTTCCTTTTTTTTTCTCTACCATGTGACAAATCAATTGAGTTTGAAGCAGCTATGTTACATCCAACTTACGATATTCATAAGTCTTATGACGAGAATTACAACAATGGACCCATGTGTGATTTTACTATTCCCACACGCATTTCATTAAAACCGATTAACTTGTGGGGCTACCAAATAAACTCACCCATTGGCGTGCCAGCGGGTCCTTTAATTAATGCCGAATATATTAAGCTATATGCCCAGTTAGGCTTTGATCTACCGGTGTATAAAACCGTGCGCACACTTGAACGTAAAGTGCACCCGGCACCGAACTGTTTAATGGTTGACAGTCATAAGCAACTAACCATCGATGATATTGGCCAAAATATTTACCCATTTGATCAAGCACCACAAACACCGCATGAGATTGCCATTACTAACTCTTTTGGTATTCCAAGTAAATCAATAGAAATCTGGCAAGCAGATATTGCCAAAGCCAATGCGTTTATGGCGCCTAATCAGCTGATGATCGTCTCATGCGTTGGCACACCTGTGACAAATCGCAGTTTTATCGATGACTTTGTTCTTTGCGCACAAAAAGCGGTTGAAGCGGGAGCTAAAGCCATTGAGCTTAATTACTCATGCCCTAATGTTGTCTCTAAAGAAGGTAGCATTTATCAAGATGCTGCGCTTTCAAGCACGATCTCACAAGCGGTAAAAAAAGCGATCAAGGATGTGCCGCTTATGATCAAGATGGGCTATATCAAAGAAGAGACCAAAGCATATGACATCATCAAAGCCAATGCGCCATTTGTTGATGGAATTGCAGCAATTAATACCATCTCAATGCAAGCAAGAAATAAAGATAACAGTCAAGCACTTCCTGGTGAGGGACGCTTAAACAGTGGCATTTGCGGTAGTATCATTAAAGATCTATCGCTTGAAATGACTAAACGCATTCATAAGATACGCAAAGAAAATCACTTTGATTTTGTGCTTTGCGGTGTGGGTGGCATTGTTTGCCCTGAAGATATTGATGATTACCTAAACGCGGGCGCTGATATTGCTATGAGTGCAACAGGTGCGATGTGGAATCCATTATTAGCACATGATTGGCAAAAGTTGCAGACAACAAAATAGTCACTAACTCACGCGCTTTTTATCCTTCTTTATTTTTTCTTTGGTTTACTCAAACAATCCTTACATTCGATATAGAGCACGGAACTATGCTCAACGAGATTGCCGCCTAGCTCTTCGACTGCTTTCATTTGTCTTGCTTCAATCACATGATCAACAAACTCCTCCACTTTGTGACATTTAACACAGATCATATGATCATGATGATCATCCGAATCAAGTTCATACACTGCTTGCTCTCGACCAAGGTTTAAGCGCTGCAAAAGTCCTGCCGACTCAAATTGTGCCAAGACGCGATAAACCGTCGCAATACCGATATCTTCTTCTTTTTCTTTAACAATTCGATAAACATCATCAGCAGATAAATGGCGCTGATCTGATTCTTCAAAAATACGTAATATTTTCAATCGTTGTTGCGTGATTTTTAATCCCGCCTGTTTTAGATCTTCTTTTCCTAGTGACATTGTGTATAAGCACTCATTAAATTCGTCAATGCTAGACATTCTAACCTGATCATTTCGATAAATGAAGAAGTCACTACTACAAAATCTTCAGTTGTTTATCTATTGCCAAACAAAAACAGTTGCTTTCAGCCCCCTCACCCGTGCAGCTTATGCGGCACGACCTCTCCCGCAAGGGGGAGGTTATTTCACGTTGGCTGAGCGTTAGTTGAAGCCATTATGCAATCACTCAACCGTACCCTTCGACTATGCTTAGGGGACGGTTAATACTTTACACTTTTGAGAAATCAAAGCGTCATACTTGCTTTTTTGCATCGTGAATCATTACCATAAGTGCCATCTTTAGATAAATTGATAAGACATTTATGCTGAACTACAAAGACTTACGCGAATTTTTAGATCACTTGGAAGAAATAGGTGAGCTAAAACGCATCAAACAAGAAGTATCGCCCTTTCTGGAGATGACTGAGATCTCATCGCGCGTACTGCACAACAAAGGACCCGCTCTTTTATTTGAAACCCCGAAAAATCATCATATGCCAGTGTTAACCAACTTATTTGGCACTGAAAAGCGCATTGCGTTGGCACTTGGTGCAGATGATGTCAGTCAACTGCGTGAGATTGGTAAACTTTTGGCTTATTTAAAAGAACCTGAACCGCCAAAGGGTCTTAAAGATGCTTGGGATAAAATGCCGATATTAAAGCAAGTCTTAAAGATGTCACCTAAGATTATTAAGAATGCGCCATGCCGTGAGGTAATTATCAATAAAGAAGACATTGATTTTTATCAAATGCCCATACAAACCTGCTGGCCTGGAGATATTGCCCCACTTGTTACATGGGGTTTAACCATCACCAATAGCATTCGTAAAGAGCGTTTAAATCTAGGTATTTATCGCCAACAAGTTATTGGTAAGAATCGCCTTATTATGCGCTGGCTTCATCATCGCGGAGGTGCGCTTGATTACCAAGCATGGTGCAAAGCCAATCCTGAAAAGCCTTTTCCGGTATGTGTTGCATTGGGTGCAGATCCCGCGACTACTTTAGGTGCAGTGACCCCCATTCCTGATACGCTCTCTGAATATGCTTTTGCCGGATTATTGCGTGGTAGCAAGACCGAGCTCACTCCCTCGATACTTCATGGTGAAGATATTATGGTACCAGCGCATGCTGAGATCATTTTAGAGGGCTTTATATATCCCAATGATATCGCTGAGGAAGGTCCCTTTGGTGATCACACCGGCTATTATAATGAAGTTGAAAAGTTTCCTGTATTCACCGTTGAGAAAATCACTCATCGCAAAAACCCGATTTATCACAGCACCTATACTGGGCGACCACCAGATGAGCCGGCTATTTTAGGTGTTGCCTTTAATGAGATATTCGTGCCCATCATTCAAAAGCAATTCCCTGAGATTGTTGATTTCTATTTGCCACCTGAAGGTTGTTCCTATCGCTTGGCAGTCATTAGTATCAAAAAGCAATACCCAGGACACGCCAAACGCGTGATGATGGGTGTTTGGTCATTCTTGCGCCAATTCATGTATACCAAGTTTGTGATTATTGTTGATGATGATATCAATACCCGCTCGTGGGAGGATGTGATCTGGGCAATTACCACTCGTATGGATCCGACAAGAGATACGACCTTGATCGATAATACACCGATTGATTATTTGGATTTTGCTTCGCCTGTTGCTAGCCTAGGCTCGAAAATGGGACTAGATGCAACCAATAAACTCCCTGGTGAAACAATGCGCGAATGGGGAGAAGTGATCACCATGCGCCAAGATATTATTGATAAGATTGATGCGATCTGGGCAGATTTAGGGATCGATAATGACTCAAAAGCCTAAGCAGCCCAAAGCCTTCTTCACGTTAAGGCAGAATAATTTTTACAACTTCCTATCTTAAGGTTTTTTTGCTACCCTATGCGGACTTTGAGTTTACTTTAAAAACCTATGCCTATTTTTTTTCAACGTATTTACGCATGGTTCGTACATTTATTTACCGCTAGTGGCGCTGTTTTCTCGGTACTGGCACTAACCAGCTCAGCACAAGCTTATGCGGCTAAACTATTAGGAAACCATCTTGATTATATCCATTATTTAAAGCTTTCTTTTTTATATGTCGTCATTGCGATTTTAATTGATGCCGCTGATGGCACATTAGCACGTCGTGTTGATATCAAAAAGCTAGCCCCTTTAGATGGTGGCTTATTAGATAATATTATTGATTTTACCAATTACGCGGTTATCCCTGCTGTGTGGGTTTATATCACCGACGTCGTACCTGATGGCTTTAAAACACTTGCGCTTATCTTGATCATGCTTGCCTCATGCTATCAATTTTGCCAACTTGATGCTAAAACCAAAGATCACTTCTTTAAAGGCTTTCCAAGCTATTGGAATCTGGCAATTTATTATCTGATTTATTTCCAGTTCTCGGGAACCACTAACTTTGTAATTATTGTCGCTCTGACGATTTTGACCTTTGTGCCGATTAAATACATCTACCCATCACGAATGAATTATCTAAGCAAGCGTAAATCAATTATTTCATTGATGTTTATCTACACATTGATATGGGGCGCGGCAACGATTGCTTCAGCGCTTATTTGGCCAATATCTAATGCCCTTTTGACTTGGACGATTGTTAGTTATATTTTGGTCTATTTTCTCTTTAGTCTTTATCGCACTTTGAAGCCCTTAAACTGGCTGTAAATAATCAGATGTATAAAGTATTGGGCGTATGCAATACGCCCCTACAAAAACATCTATAAAATACCGCACCTGTCATATATACCCATCGTAAATCATTTCTCAATGTTTAATGCTGCAGAAGTGTTTGATGATCTTGAGCGATTGGATTGCAGATAATAGCTAGGACTATTGGCAAAATCCAATCGCTCAAAAGCGCAAAAAATTCAATGGCAGAAATACTGTAAAATGGTTTACGGTGGGTATATACTCCCAACCAATTTAAATGATGACTTTATTATTCAAGCACATGCTTAAACATAATCGAATTATTATTGCGTTATCCGGTGCTACCGGCATTGAATATGCTGTCAGAATGCTCAAAGTTCTAAAAGTGCAAGGCATTGAAACGCATTTAATCGTATCAAAACCCGCTGAAATGACACGTGAATACGAAACAGCGTATCGCTCACAAGAGATCAAATCCTTAGCACATAGCTATTATGCTAATGCTGATATTGGCGCTAAAATTGCCAGTGGCTCTTACCCAACCGATGGCATGATTATCATCCCCTCATCGACCAAAACTTTGGCTGAAATTGCCAATGGCATAGGGGATTCGTTAATTGCGCGCGCTGCGGATGTCGTGCTCAAAGAGCGACGTAAACTGATTATTTGCTTAAGAGAAACTCCCTTTAGCTTAATACACATTGAAAATATGCAAAAAGCAACATTAGCAGGTGCGATTATCATGCCGCCTGTACCTGCTTTTTATCACAAACCGCAAACGCTTGATGACATCATCGATGACTTTGTTTATCGTACACTCGATGTTTTTGGGCTAAATTTACCTCAAATGAAACAATGGCAAGGATAGAAGGATAATAAACATGCATCAAAACCTTAAGTATTTTTACAGTGCTTTTTTCATTACGATTGTTGGCATTATTGCCGCAGTCATGCTTGAACCAACACACAAAGCCTATGCGCTTTATTTGATTTTGGTTTTGGCACTCTTGGAGATTTCATTGAGTTTTGATAATGCGGTCGTTAATGCCAAAGTATTGGCAAATATGCCAAAAAAGTGGCAGAAGATATTTATCTGGATTGGTTTGCCAATTGCTGTATTTGGTATGCGCTTAATCTTCCCTATCCTCTTGGTCAGTGTGACGACAAGCCTATCCTTTCTTGATGTCTTTAAGCTAGCTACTAATGATCCTGCGGCTTATCAACACGCCTTAGAGCTTGGCTTTCCTACGATCTGCGCATTTGGTGGGGGCTTTCTGATCATGGTGTTTTTGAAGTTTTTCGTTGCTGAGAAACATGATCTTCACTGGATCCCAGCGATTGAAGAAAATAAATTTATTAGCCTGATTCGTCACTACCCAGGTGGTTATATTATCTTTGCACTAATTATTGGTTTTATCGTTATTTACAATGCGGATAGCAATCAAGGGGGTACACTAGCACTTGCCTTTTTAATGGGCTTAATGGTGCATGAAGCATTAGGTATTTTAAACCACGCCTTTGGTAGCAATATGACGGGCAAGGTTATGCAAAATGGTCTTATGGGCTTTTTATATCTTGAGGTATTAGATGCATCTTTCAGCTTTGATGGTGTTATTGGTGCCTTCGCCATTTCAACAAATATCTTTATTATCATGATTGGTTTGGGTATTGGTGCGATGTATGTGCGCTCACTGACCATCTTCTTTGTTGAGCATCAAACCTTAACGAAATTTCGCTATCTTGAGCATGGCGCACATTACGCCATTGGCTTTTTAGCGATTATTATGTTTATCAAGATCTACACTCATGTACCAGAATGGTTAACAGGAACAATTGGGATTGGTTTAATTATCGTGGCGTTTGTTCACTCAAATATTGCAAACAAACGCTCAACATAACTCTTACTTGCATTCGACTTACGCTCAGGTCACTTTAACAGCACTGCCCAAAGACAACGTCAAGCTCGCGCACGGCTTTAACATCATCAACGCGCTTTACCGGTTGCGTTAACGGCGCTTGTTTCATTTTCTCAGGATTTGTTCGTGCTAACTCACGAATTTCAATCATCGCATTAACAAACTGATCCATTTGCTCGCGCGTTTCCGTCTCAGTCGGCTCAATCAATAAACACTCAGGCACCAACAATGGAAAATACATCGTTGGCGCATGCATATCATGATCCAAAAGTTGCTTAGCAAAATCATTGGCATTAACACCATAGGCTTTTTTCTCAGGTGCTAATGAAACAATAAACTCATGTGACGCGCGACGATTAGGTAATGCAATTGTAAAGCCTGCCAACTTTAAACGTGCCATCATATAGTTGGCATTTAACGTAGCGATTTCTGAGGCTTTGGTTAAACCATTGCCACCCAATGTTTTAAGGTAAACATAAGCACGGATTAATACGCCAACATTACCCATAAAGGCATGCATTGCACCAATGGTTTGTGGAATTGCCTCTTTACCTTTAATGCGGTAGATATCACCCTCTTTAACAATGGTTGGCACTGGCAGATAAGGCAATAAACGCTTATTCACGGCAATAGGCCCACCGCCTGGTCCACCACCGCCATGCGGTGTGGCAAAGGTTTTGTGAACATTCATATGCATTACATCAAAGCCCATTTTGCCTGGTTTAGCTTTACCCATAATCGCATTCAAATTCGCACCATCATAATACAAAAGCCCACCCGCCTCATGCACAAGCTTAGCCACCTGCTCGATATCACGCTCAAATACGCCCATCGTTGATGGGTTGGTTAGCATAATGCCTGCCGTATTAGGTCCTAGGACTTTCTTTAAAGCCTCAATATCAATATCACCTGTTTTAAGTGATGTTGGGATCTCAATCACTTTGCACCCTGCCATCACCGCGGTTGCAGGGTTTGTGCCATGTGCGGCATCCGGCACAATGATTTCATTGCGATGCGCTTCATTATTAGCAATATGATACGCTCTGATCATCTGCACTCCAGCAAACTCACCTTGAGCACCGGCACAAGGCACAAGTGACACACCATCCATACCAGTGACTTCGCTTAAAATTTCCTGTAATTCATAGAGCATCTCCAACAGACCTTGCTGTGTCAACTCATCTTGATAAGGATGGATATTTAAGACCGATGGGTTAAACGCACACTTCAATGCAATACGTGGATTGTATTTCATCGTGCATGAACCCAATGGATAAAACTGCGTATCAATCGAGAAGTTCTTTTGCGATAACTTGGTGAAATGACGTAAGACTTCAAGCTCACCTAACTCTGGTAATAAGGGTTTATCATCGCGCAAATGCTTTTGCTCAAAATGGATAATATCTGACACTGCCCATTTTTGTGAATTTGCTCTACGGTTTTCCGCTGATTTTTCAAAACTAACTGTCATTGATTATACCTCTGCTGCACAGGTTGCTAGAACTTTTGTTAATACATCGACATAGCGATTTAGATCCGTCTCATTGTGCACTTCAGTGACACATACCAATAAGCTATTGGTCTGTTGAGCATCAAACTGCCCAAGATCATAACCTAACTGAACTTGGTCTTTCGTCGCAAGCGCCTTTGCTTCTTTGGCCGAAATCGGCAAGTCCACAACCATTTCATACATATAATTATGTGTGAAACGAACTTTAACACCTGATATCTTTGATAGCTTCTCTATCAATCGATGCGTGTTTTGGTGCGATTGTAATGCCACTTCTTTTAAGCCAACAGCCCCCATTAGTGTCATATAAACTGTTGCCGCTGTGACAAGCAAGCCTTGATTTGAGCAAATATTTGATGTCGCTTTCGCGCGTCTGATATGCTGCTCGCGCGCTTGAAGTGTCAAACAAAACGCTTCTTTACCATCAACATCAACCGTGCGTCCGACAATGCGCCCTGGCATTTGACGCGATAGCTCTTCCTTGGTGGTAATAAAACCAAAATAAGGACCACCTCCACTTAAAGGCAAGCCTAGACTTTGACCATCGCCACAAGCAATATCGGCACCATCTTCCTCTTCTCCCCAATAGCCAGGTGCTTTTAACAAGCCTAGCGTCATTGGATTAACAAGACCGATAACCATTACTGAAGATTCATGTGCCCAATCGGTTATTGCATCAAACTCGGTAATCTGACCATAGAAGTTAACCTGCGGCACGATAACAGCGGCATAATCACCCACTTCAATTTCAGGTAAATCATCAATTTCAGTTTTACCAACACTTGGATTTGGCGTTAAAAACTCAAGTTCAATCCCTTGGGCATGCGTCATTGACTTAATCACATCAACATACTGCGGGAAAATCGCATCCGTAATCAGCACTTTCTTACTTTTGATTTTCTTATTAGCACGCACTGCCATCAATACGCTTTCAGCTAACGCTGTAGCACCATCGTACATCGAGGCATTAGAGATATCCATACCCGTTAATGAAGCAATCATTGTCTGATATTCATAGATCACTTGCAATGTCCCTTGTGAAGCTTCTGCCTGATATGGGGTATATGAAGTATAAAACTCACCACGACTAATCACATCAGTGACAATCGCAGGCGTGTAATGCTGATAAGCACCCGCACCAATAAAGTTGGTTTGTGGAATATTTTTAGCGCACTTATCATTAAACAAACGATGCATTTGGCACTCATTTAAACCATCTGACAAATTTAAATGGCTTTTACTTTTAATCGACTGGGGAATCTCATCAAACAAGTCTTCAACTTTTTTTGCTCCAATCGTATAAAGCATCATATCAATGTCACGCTCGGTATGCGGCACAAAAGGCATATAGGCTCCTTATATCATGATAAAAAATAAGTTGAATTTTAATCACCCCTCACCCGCGCAGCTTAATGCTGCACGACCTCTCCCGCAAGGGGCGAGGTAATAAGTAGTACAACTTATTTTTCATTGGTTACCATACCGCCCATAAACCATTTTACAGCATTTCTACCATTGAATTTTACGCTCTTTTGAGTGATTTAATTTTGGCAATAGTCCTAGCTATTACCTGCAATCCAATCACCCAAAAGCATCAAAAGCTTCTTCGGCACCGAACACCACAAAATGATTTACGAGCGGTATATGTTTCTATCGTCTTACTTACAAGGGCGTATTCAATACGCCCCTACTTACATTTAAAATCGTATTTTGTCATTACAAACAAAAACGCCCGATGTCATCATAGCTCATCGGGCGTCTCTTTATATGCCAAACTTAAGCATCAAGCTCCTCTGCGTATTCTTCTGCAGACAATAAATCATCTAATTCAGTTGGATCATCCATTTTAATTTTGAATAACCAGCCCTCATCATAACACCCTTCATTAACCATTGATGGTGAATCAATCAATGCCTCATTGACCTCAACAATTGTCCCTGAGACTGGAGCGTAAACATCCGATGCTGCTTTAACTGATTCAACAACACAAACATCGTCACCAGCTTTTACTTCATCATCCAATTCAGGCAGCTCAACAAACACAAGCTCACCAGCGCTTGATTGCGCAAAATCATCAATCCCACAAACGGCAATATCACCCTCAACACGCACCCACTCATGAGACTTGCTGTAGCGACACTCTTCTCTTATTTCTGCCATTTTTTTCTCCTTAGGTTTTATATGTCATTCATTAAGATATTAATTTTCAGTCACTGCTTTTTGGCATTCTCTATATACTTTTTCGCCTTTGCGTACAAAAGGAAATTGCACAATCTTAGCCGGAACTTGTTTATTGCGAATTTCAACAAATACATTCTCAGCATCTTTAGGGATACGTGCAAGCGCTATACTTTCAGATAGTGTTGGTGAGAAAGTGCCACTGGTGATAACCCCTGTTTTACTACTTCCTTCCACCACAACCTTTTGACCATGACGCAATACACCGCGATCCAAAAGTACCAAGCCGACAAGCTTGCTATCAATCGCAGGTTTTTTCTTTAACAATGCCTCTTTCCCGATAAAGTCGCGATCATCAGTTAATGCCACTGTCCACATTAATGCTGATTCTACAGGTGTTGTCGTTTGATCCATATCTTGGGAATAAAGATTCATCCCCGCTTCTAAGCGTAAAGTATCGCGTGAAGCTAGACCACAAGGGGTTACACCCTCGTCAATCAACTTATCCCAAAATGCACATACTTCACTTGCAGGGAGTGAGATTTCATAGCCATCTTCACCGGTATAACCCGTGCGAGCAATCATCCACTCACCATTTTTATGCATGCTAAATGGTTTTAGATTTCTCACCTCTTCTGTAGCTAAGTTTGCTAATGCAACATCAGCCTTTTGGCGCGCCTTGGGTCCTTGCACAGCAATAATTGCCAAGTCATCACGTACATTAATCTTGACGTCGAAATTGCTTTTATGTTTGTTCATCCACTCAACATCTGTTGTGCGATTTCCAGCATTAATCACCAACCGAATAAAGTCATCCCTAAAATGATAAGCGATAAGATCATCAACGATGCCTGCTCCTTCATTGAGCATACAAGAATACAAAGCCTTGCCTTGTGGTACTTTATTAATATCATTGGCTAATAAAAATCGAATAAAGCGCTTTGCATCCTTGCCAATAATATCAACCGTTAGCATGTGACTAACATCAAATATACCGGCACTTTTGCGTACCGCATGATGCTCTTCAATCACGCCTTGATATTGAATAGGCATCTCCCAGCCAGCAAAGTCAACCATTCGTGCATTGTGTTGCAAATGCTTTTCATATAAAGGTGTTATTAATCCCATGAATAACCTCGTATGGCTTAATCCTCTTACGTCGAGGGCTCATTATAGCCAAAAGAAAATAGTGAATAAATCGCTAATTGGCAGAAATTTACAGAATTTAAATTCCCCTCACCCGTGCAGCACCTTCTTCATATAGTTTACTTCACTGGGCAAATACGCTAAGGTAGCCATCAATTTACTATAAATATATTTTACCTTACGATGATTCACTGGTTTCCAGGGCATATGCACAAAGCAACAAAAGAGCTTCTTAAGCTTATGCCACAAATTGATATTGCAATTGAAGTTGTTGACGCGCGCGCACCTGAGGCAAGTGCCAATCCGGTATTGCATGAAGCAGCCAAAAGCAAACCGATTATTAAGATTCTCTCTAAATCTGATCTTGCTGATCCTAAAGTCACCAAACAATGGCTTCAGTTTTATAATGGTAAGGCGATTGCCTTGGACATTGCACGTGATAAAAAAAGCGCGCAAAAGATCATTCAATTATGTAAAAAACAACTGCCCAATCGCGGCACGCTTTTAAAGCCAATACGTGCGGTTATTTTTGGTATTCCTAATGTTGGCAAATCAACACTTATTAACAGTCTTGCCAAGCGTAAAATCGCACAAACGGGCAATGAACCTGCAGTCACTAAAAGGCAGCAAAAAATTGAGATTGAAAAACATTTTTATCTTAATGACACACCAGGGATTATGTTCCCAAGCCCGAAGGATGAAGGTTGTGGCTTTAAGCTTGCTGCTATTGGTTCGATTCGTGATACTGCCATGGATTACCCAACAACTGCTTATTTTATGCTGCAACTATTAAAACAAGATTACTCTGGAGTATTAAATTCTCGTTACAAAATTACTGAAGACTCAGAAGATTTAGAACAGATGCTTATAGAGGTTGGCAAAACACTAGGGCAGCAGCATATGCATCATATTGCCGAGAAACTTATCCAAGACTTCCGCCAAGGCAGAATAGGCAAAATAACCTTGGAAACACCAGAGAACTATTTAAAATTTCAGGTGAATGAGAATGTTGAAGAAGGTATCTAAATTTAGCTTTTTTTAATAACAGAAGTTTCACCTGAAGCAAATACGCGCTCACTATTTCCAACTTTAAGCTTCAATTGACCTAATGCATTGACACCATTAGCAACACCGGTAATCACTTCTTTATTTAAAATATTCAAACCAATGGTTTTGCCTTTTAAGTAATCATACTTATCATAATCTTCAATAAAGATACTAAAATCCTTGTTTTCAAATCGTTGTAAGCTCGGTATTAACTCATTACTGAGGCTAATAGCTAATTCATTTCGATCAATATAATGATTTAATTCACTTGTCAATGATGTCCAGTCTTGTGTAATATCACCGCGTTGCTGCATATTAACATTAATACCAATACCAATCACGATCTGGCTTTGCGCATTGGATTCGGCTTTAACTTCAATCAAAATACCTGAAAGTTTTTTGGCATTGATATAAATATCATTTGGCCACTTGATTTTAATATCTAATGTTGGGTATTTGTTCACTAAAGCTTTTGCAACACTCACTGCCACTGCCAAACTCAAACCTGATAGCTCACTTAATTCTTTTTGTAAGCTTACCTTCAGTGAGTAATATAGATTCTCAGCAAAAGGTGAGCACCACACACGATCAAAACGACCTTTTCCTTGGCGCTGCTCTTCTGCGATACAAATATGATACTTACTTTTAAGCGCTGAATTCTGCAAGTAAGTATTGGTTGAATCAACAGTTGTTAAGCATTCAAGCGCTACGTTTGTCACCTCAACAGCTGCTAAAATCTTTGCTTGATCAAGCATAATAAGCGGTGATTGTAACTTATATCCATGAACACGATGCGACTCAATCGCTATATGATAATCATTTTGCAGTTTTTGAATCGCTTTCCATACCGCGGCGCGTGTAATTCCAAGCGCATTACCGATGGTCGTGCCATCAATATAAGTCTCATGGCTTAACTGCTTTAAAATCTCTAACGTTGTTGTATTCAACTATGATTACTCCATTGTGCAACTGTGTCTTTTATTGACACATTCAGCAATATTGACAGTAAGAAAATAAAAACATGCCCCAAAGAGCATGTCTTGATATGATATTAAAAATTTAAAAGGTAATGTTGTCGTAATTAGATTTACTTCTTCTTAGGCGCATAAATATCAGTTGCTGTACCCTCATAAACCTCTGTCGCCATCATCAATGTTTCAGTAAGGGTTGGGTGTGGGTGGATTGTTAATGAGATATCTTCAGCATCACAGCCCATCTCAATGGCTAATGCCGCTTCAGCAATTAACTCACCAGCGTTTGGACCAACAATGCCAGCACCGATGATGACATGGTTCTCATCATACAGGACTTTAGTCATGCCTTCATTGCGCCCAATACTAAGGGACCTGCCGCTAGCTGCCCATGGGAATACACCCTTGTCATATTTGATACCTTTCTCTTTGGCTTCTTTTTCAGTTACACCAACCCATGCTACTTCAGGATCAGTATAAGCGACTGCTGGAATGCATTTTGGTTCAAAGTAATGCTTCATACCACAAATCACTTCAGCAGCAATACGCCCCTCAGGCACTGCTTTGTGTGCTAGCATTGGTTGACCGACCACGTCCCCTATCGCATAAATATGTGGCACGTTTGTTTTTAACTGATTATTAACAGCAATAAAACCACGCTCATCAACGTTAACCCCCGCTTTCTCAGCATCGATTAACTTACCATTTGGTGTACGTCCAACTGCCAATAAAATGCGATCAAAACGCTCACCGTTAGCAGCTTTTTTACCTTCCATTGAAACATAAAGACCATCTTTTTTCGCTTCAACTTTCGTCACTTTAGTCTCTAAGCGAATATCATAACGCTTAGACATCATTTTCTCATAAGGCTTAACGATATCTTTATCAGCAGCACCCATCAATTGATCCATAAACTCAACAACGGTAATCTCAGTACCTAATTCGCTATAGACTTGCGCCATCTCAAGACCGATGATACCACCGCCAATAACAAGCATCTTCTTCGGCACTTCTTTCATTTCAAGTGCACCTGTTGAATCAATAATACGTGGATCTTCTGGAATAAATGGTAATTTAATTGAGCTAGAACCCACCGCAATAATCGCATTTTCAAAAGCAATTTTCTTAACGCCATCTTTTGTTTCAACCGCGATTTCATTAGCACCTGTAAACTTACCATAGCCTTGAACGATTTCAACTTTACGTTGCTTTGCTAAGCCCTTTAAGCCACCTGTTAACTGACCAACAATCTTATCTTTATAACCTAAAATTTTATCTTTATTGAAAGTTAAGTTATCAAAACTAATCAAACCGTCTTTTTCTAAGTGACGCGCTTCATTAATGACTTTAGCGACATGCAACAACGCTTTTGATGGGATACATCCAACATTCAAGCACACACCACCAATTGAGTCATAACGCTCAACAAGGACAACTTTCTTACCTAAATCTGCCGCACGAAATGCTGCACTATAACCGCCAGGTCCACTACCTAAGACAACGACTTCTGTTTTAATATTGTTTACATCACTCATTTTTTTACCCTTTGTTTATAAAAGTATTTCTCTTAAATCTGCCAAAATTGCACAGTAACGCGTTAAGAACTGTGCCGCTAACGCGCCATCAATCACTCGATGATCAGTTGATAATGACAATGGCAACATCGTTCTTGGCGCAAACTCTTTACCATTCCACACTGGTTTAATGGCAGCCTTTGACACACCCATAATTGCCACTTCAGGCATATTAATAATTGGTGTAAATGCTGTTGTACCCAAAACACCCAAGCTTGAAATCGTAAAGGTTGCACCTTGCATATCATCAGGCTTTAACTTACCATCACGCCCTTTTTTGACCAGATCCATAATCTCGCGTGAAATCTCAAAGATCCCTTTTTGATCGGCATCTTTAATCACTGGCACAACCAAACCTTTTGGTGTATCTGCGGCAAAGCCGATATTAAAGTATTTCTTAAGGATTAAATTCTCACCATCATTGGATAATGAGCTATTAAAACGCGGGTATTCTTTTAACGCCACAGCTGCGGCTTTGATCAAGAATGATAAAGGTGTTACCTTAACCCCTGCTTTTTCAGCGGCTGGCTTCTTGGCATTTCTAAAGGCTTCAAGATCAGTAATATCTGCATCATCATAGAAAGTCACATGCGGGATCTTAACCCAGTTACGCGCTAAGTTCTTAGCACTTAATTTATTAATGCGTGACAAAGCTTCAACTTCAATCTCACCAAATTTGGCAAAATCAATCTGTGGATCAGGTAAAAGATCTAAACCACCACCGCTTAATACATTGCCTGATTGGACGGCTTGCACAGCTTTTTTGATATAATTCTCACAGTCTTCTTTGGTAATGCGTCCTTTGCGACCTGTTGCCACAACGCGTGCCAGCTCCACACCTAAGATACGCGCTAAACGACGTACAGCAGGAGATGCATGTGCATTGGTATTATGCACATCTGTTGTTTCAACTGCAGCAGTTGACTGAGCTTGAGCCGCTGGAGCAGCAGCTATCACTGCTTCTTTGGTTTCTAATTGTTTTGGCGCAGGTGCCACAGTTGCCGCACCTGTCACTTCAAGGGTTAGCACCAAATCGCCTTGTGATACTTTATCACCGACCTTGATTTTGACATCAACGACTTTACCTGATTCAGGTGCTGGAATTTCCATTGATGCTTTATCAGTTTCAAGTGTTGCTAATGAATCTTCAGCATTGATCTCGTCCCCCGGCTTGACGTTAATCTCAATAACATCAACCCCTTTATAGTCACCGATATCAGGAACAGTCACATCAATCACTTGTGTACTTTGCGCTTGTGATGGTGCAACTTCTGCCGCTACGGGCTCTACTGATTGAGATGGCGCAGATGAAGCAATTGCATCAGTTTCGACCGATAGAACTAATGAGCCCTCTGAAACTTTATCGCCCACTTTGACATTAATCTCTTTAACAACACCTGCAAAGGGAGCTGGAACTTCCATTGACGCTTTGTCTGTTTCTAGGGTAACTAATGAGTCTTCTGCCTCAATTACATCACCCACTTTGACATTCACCTCAATTACATCAACATCTTTATAGTCACCGATATCTGGTACTGTGACTTTTTGTACTGCCATGCAATTTTCCTCTTGTTTTTATTTTTTTAATTTTTTTAATTTAGTTTTAAAACGCCCGATTAGTGACTTAGTGGATCAAGACGTTCAGGATCAATATTGTATTTCTTAATCGCGTCTTTAACCACTTTAGCAGTCACAGCACCTTCGCGTAACAAGCCAGTTAACGCAGCAATAACTACATGATAACGATCTACTTCAAAGAAGCTTCTTAAGTTCTCACGCGAATCAGAGCGACCAAAGCCATCCGTACCTAAGGTAATATAATTTGTAGGCATAAACTCACGTAACTGCTCAGTGTAAAGCTTGATATAATCCGTTGACGCAATCACAGGTCCTGTATGACCTTTTAAACATTTCTCAATATGCGTCTGTTGTGCTTTTTTATCAGGGTGAAGCATATTCCAGCGCGCTACTTTACGACTATCGCGATAAAGCTCATTCGCTGAGGTCATACTCCAAACATCACTGGTGACACCAAAGTCTTTCTCTAATAACTCAGCAGCGGCTTCAACTTCACGCAAAATAGTGCCTGAGCCCATTAACTGTACATGCTTTTTCGCATCGGCTTTTTTGGCACCTTTTAACAAATATAAGCCTTTGATAATGCCTTCTTCAGAGCCTTCAGGCATCGCACCATGCACATAGTTCTCATTCATTACCGTGACATAGTAGAAAACTTGCTCGCCTTCAACATACATGCGACGCATACCATCCCAAAGGATCACAGCAAGCTCATATGCATACGTTGGATCATAAGAGATACATGATGGAATAAGACTAGCTTGAATATGACTATGCCCATCTTCATGTTGAAGCCCTTCACCATTAAGTGTAGTGCGTCCTGCAGTGCCTCCTAATAAGAAGCCTTTAGCATGTGAATCACCTGCCAACCACGCAAGGTCACCAATTCTCTGGAAACCAAACATAGAATAATAAATATAAAATGGAATCATTGGCACACGATGAGCACTATACGAAGTCGCTGCCGCTAACCATGAGCAAAATCCGCCAGCTTCATTGATACCATCTTGGATGATCTGTCCATCCGTTGATTCCTTGTAATACATCACTTGCGCTTTATCTTCTGGCACATATTGCTGACCGCGATGATTATAAATACCTAGTTGACGGAACAAGCCTTCCATACCAAACGTACGTGATTCATCTACTGTCACTGGCACCAAACGATCTTTTAGCTCTTTATGACGGGTTAGATTAACAAACATACGTACAAATGCCGTTGTCGTTGAGAACTCACGATCACCACTTGCCTCTAAGAATAGCTGACCAAAATCCTGATAACTTGGAATCGGTAAAGCGGTGTTATTCTCAAAACGTGCAGGCGCGTAACCATCTAATGCTTTACGTTGCGCATGTAAATAAGCATGTTCTTTAGAGCCTTCTTGGAATTTGACAAATTCCATATTCTCAACTTGCTCATCCGTTGCCGGCACATCGAATCGATCACGAATATATTTTAGCGCTGCGGTATCAAGCTTTTTAACATTGTGCGCAATGTTCTTAGACTCACCCCACTCACCTAAACCATAGCCTTTAATCGTCATTGGTAAAATAACCGTTGGCTTACCTGTTGTATTATTAACAGCGCGTTGATAAGCAGCATATACCTTAATCGGGTCATGACCACCACGCATTAAGTTTTGTACATCTTCATCAGTGTAACCTTTGCCCATTTCCTCTAGCTCTGGATCGCCACCGAAAATTGTTTGGCGCAAATCTTGTCCGCCATGCGAACGTGCAAACTGCATCTGACCATCATTCATCTGTGCTAAGCGTTGTTGTAATTTGCCATTGGTATCTTTGGCGAATAATGGCTCCCAATTACTACCCCATAGTACTTTAATAACATTCCAACCGGCACCTGTGAAGATCTGAGCAAATTCCTCAACGATCTTGCCATTGCCATCAACAAGACCATCTAGACGTTGCAGATTACAATTAATCACGAAAATCAGATTGTCCAAGCCTTCACGTGCCGCACGATTAATGGCTCCTAATGACTCAGGTTCATCCATCTCACCATCACCGCAAAACGCCCATACACGGCGATTGCTGGTCTCAGCTAATTTACGTGCTTCTAGATACTTCATAAAGCGTGCTTGATAAATCGCTTGCAATGGACCAAGCCCCATCGAAACCGTTGGGAACTGCCAATAGGTTGGCTGTAAATATGGATGAGGGTAAGATGATAAGCCTTTATCTCCATTAAATGCTTGTTGGCGGAAGTTCTTTAACTGCTCTTCAGTTAAACGCCCTTCAAGATAAGAACGCGCATAAATCACAGGCGTTGTGTGTCCTTGATAAAAAACCAAGTCCCCTGCTTTTGTTTCACTTGGTGCATGGAAGAAGTGGTTAAACCCGACTTCATAAAGCGTCATAATTGAAGCACCCGAGCCGATGTGTCCACCCAATGTGCCATCTTTTTTATTGGCCTTGGCAACCATAACCGCCGCATTCCAGCGATTAAGATTCTCAATCTTTTTCTCAACTTCCAAATCCCCTGGATAACCAGGCTGATCAGCGACTTTAATCGTATTCATAAACGAAATACTTTTAGCAGGCGCATACGCACTATCAATACCAATTTCGCCAGCGCGATCCAATAAACGATTTACCAAAAAACTAGCACGTTCGGCACCTTCACGTGTCACGACATCTTCTAATGCTTCTAGCCACTCTTGCGTTTCGGTTGTATCAATATCATGAAACCTTTCAGACATGTTGCCTCCATAGACAGTTAAAACTTAAAAAGCTCAAAAAGCTTAAAAAAACAATTAAAGCTAAGTATTAAAAACGGCGACAATTATAAACCTAAGATACCTGAAAATATAGGCGAATTAGCATTTTAGCGGAAAAGCTTGGAAGCTTTGATTAGAATGCAATCACAAAGTAATATCTTTTGTTCTAACTTCTTTGAAAAAAAGCGCAATGATAAAGGATAGCAACATTAAAACAGGGATTAAAATCATCATATATTGATAGGCTTGATGAAGACCATGCGAGCCCTTAAAGAGCTGTAACAAAAAGCCAGACAATGGCTGAAATACCGCGCCACTTAATGGTAAAAACAGATTAATAAACGCAATGCCAACACCTAATTGCTTATCATGAACATGCCCTTTAATCATCGAGAAATTAAGCACATGTGCACTTTGCATTGCACCAAATAAAAAGCCCGATTGCGGTTAGTTTTTTGATGGTGTTATTTGCGGTATCAGAATGATTAGAATGCACATTACCCCCTTTCTAACTTCTAAATCTTAAATAATAAAATGATATACTTTCGTGAAATCACCCATATTTACAATCCATAGTAATGTTGTTTTATTCGACTTAATGTCAATCGGTGTCTTTTTTAATGCAATATCTAGCGTATATTTTCCTGGCGTATATTGCTGCTCAAATAGTTGAATATTATTAGGTAGTAGCAACCAGCTGCGCTCATCGGCTTGCGCGGTCATAAAACTATATATGGAACCTGCTAACAAGCCCCAACCACCGGCTTGGTTACTCGCTTCATAAGTTGCTAGTGATTTTACGACCAAACGAATCACTTCACGGGTAATAATCGCAGGATACTCTTCAGTTAATGACTTCATTGCCATTTGCGTGGTATTTACCAACAATGAAGTCTGCCCTTTATCGATGATTTTTTTATCTTGTGTGATATATAAATCTTTTGCAGGCAACAAAGTATACTTTGATGGATAGTAGGCTACTGCAACCTCTTGCAAACCAAGTTTCCCTAAAAAAAGTGGCAGTTTAAATGCCTCTCTTGGAGTGACAAAACCTTGCTCATAAAGCACAACCAAACGCCCTTTACCAGATTCATAGGCGTTACCGCCATTAAAGCCGCGTTCAATCTCTTTATAAGTCCTCAAGACATAAGGATTATCAGGCAAAAGCCTTTTGGCATCTTTGATCGAGACAAAGGCATTATTGTAATTATCATCAAATGCTTGATATAAAATACTTGCCAGATAATAGCCAAAGCCATTTTCATAGGCATTACTGGCATCTTTGACCGCACTAAACATCTGATTGATTTCAGTCGATTTGTTAAGCCCTAGCTTATTTTGATCGACCTCAGCTTTGCTCGTATCTTTTTGATATTTACTTTGCAAGTCTCCTGCCATTAATTTTTGCTGATACGTCCAATATTGTGCATTACTTAATTGACGAATAGCCACAAGCGCACCACTTAGGTCATTTTCAGATAAGTAATTCAATGCCTGGTACGGATATAAAAATGTCATTGCATAATCAGGGGTTGAAAATGGTAGCTCACGATCATTGGTGAGCACCGCACCCATATTCTCTAGCATTTTAGATACTTGAACTTTCGCTGCCATTTTACTCGTTGCCACGGTTTGAATGACTGCTTGATAATCTTTCTTAGACTCGGCGACATTACCATTTAGTTGCGCTAAACGCGCCTGCTCTAATAAATATAAGTTATCAGTTGTCGGCTTATCACCAAATTCATCAATAAATGCCTTTTGTGCTTCCGATATATTACCACTTGCCGCATCTGCCTTTACTTGCTTCATTTTATTGGGATAGGACGCTGAAAAAGTCGCGCACCCTGATAACATTAACGTGCTAACACAGAATAGACTTAACCCGCTATTTTTAATTATTTTTGCCATTCTCTTTAACCCAAATCACTACTTTATAGGATAAACCTGTAAACCTCTAACAACCGTATTAGCCTGACCTGAAAGCACTTTTGCTATTGCATATTTTGGTGTCACACTCATCACTTCAAGCTCAGCAAGCTTTTTACCTTGTATTGGAATATGCTCCCCTGTACTTGGATCGATTACCGTATCTACTTTTCCGCGCACTTCAAATTTTTGTCCCACCTGCACGCGATCACCCCCTTGATTAAGATAAATATCACCGCCCTGAACGGTTAATATCGTCAATGGGTAAATTAACCCAATCACTTCATTAGCAATCTGCTGCCCTGCTTTGTCAAACAAAGACTGTGCGATCGCATTTACCGCTGTGTTTTCTGAGTTTATCTCTTTTGCAACATCCGATGATGGCAAGTAAACTTTAACACTATCTGACCATTTAATTGCCATCGTTGCCGTTTCAATCACACGATAGTTAATGACCAAACCAACATGCCATGTTTTGAAATCCTCACCATAAAATTCTTTTTTGGTTTGATAAAAATCAAAGCTTGCAATATCACCAACTACCATAAAATCAGCACCAATCAACTGCTTAATACGCGCTTTTTCAGCTGGCTTGGCATGCCCTGATTCCAGCACTGCCATTTCATCCTTATATGCGCCAAAATCTTCAGCACTACGACTGACCACATTAAACTTGCGTGACTGGACAAACTGGTTTTGCAACGCCTCTTGAATCATTGGCTTTACTTGCTCTAAACCAATTAAGCCATTAATTGATCCAGGCATAAAATGAAAAGGTGTCAAAGCAATGGAGTAAAGCTTGAGCTTCTCACGCTCATCAACACTTTGATATTCGCTCATTTTAACAACAACTGTTAGCTGCCATACACCATCAACCTCTTTGCTATCAATCACATCATAGCCATTGATTAAGCCTTTGGTTGCGGTTTTAATGCTCGATTCATAGCTTTTTGATAGCTTAACATCTGCCTTTAAATCACCATAATCACTGGTTTTGGCATTAATATCCGCATCAAAAGTTTTATTAATCGACTGCTCAATTGACGATACATCGACACCATTAACTTGTGATACCGCTTGCACTAAGGCGCTTTTTAAAGCCTTGTCATAAGTCTTACCAACACCTGTGACATTTTTTGATACTTCCGTCACCTGCGCAAAAAGTACAGCAGGCAACAAAGAAAGTGCTAATATCGTTTTTTTAATCATTATCGATTCTCACTTAAAACTGATGTAAATAAGGATTGTCTTCACTCTCGCTCACAATCGCTTTACTGTTTTGCTTATTTTGTTTATTTGCCACGTTTTTATTATCAGCATTATGTTTTTGCTGTGCTTGATTATATACATTTCCATTAAAATCTTTAACACTCTGCGCTAAATGCATACTTGTTGGCGACCACGCAAGCACAACACCATAGACAGCATCATTGTTACCTTTTTGTATATAACGCCATGTTTTTGCCACTTGCACACCGGATAATGACGTGCTTGCCGTGTTTTTAATTTCACTATCAAGCATATTAATTAGGTTGTTTGTTGATTTAATGTTTTCTTTGCCGGTAGTGAGATTTCTAAATACATACTCAGCACTTTCTCTACCTAATTTTGTCAACTGACTGGTCGTCATTGATGAGTTTAAGAAGTTAGCATAGTTTGCTTCAGCAACTGCGCGTGCCTGCGCCACTGCGATATCCAGAGAGTTAGCTGAGCCACGACGTTGATAACCAAATTGCGCATAGGATAAAATAACCGGTTCACCGCGCTCATCAAAGACAATACGAATGCCAAAATCATTTTTCAGCACATTGGCTGATTTATTGACAATCTCATTGATACTCAGACCTTTTTGATAATGTATTGATGATGCTTTACCTGATTTAACATCCGTCACCAAAGCCCTTATTTTCTCAGAATATAACGCGATAACTGCAACATATTGCTGATTATCTTTAGTCACGACAAATGTCTTTAGCGGCAACAAACCTGCAACTTCCAGATAGGCATTTTTATACGCTTCAATCAACATTTTCTGAAATGCCACTTGTTTTTTAAGCATCGGATCTTGAGCAATTTTCTCAGCATCAACACCTTGCTTTGCTAATTCTTTATCTAAATCATTACTCTTTATCGCAACATACTTATGATACAAGGAGCTCATCGTACTCCAAAAACCATCACCACCTCCGGGCAATTGATCATTATCAATGTCATATTTATTTGAGCTATCATCTTGATGGTTCTCAAACACTATTTTGGTTAAGTTCTTACTAACCACACTGTTTACCAGTTCAGCTTGCGCTTTTAACATCGCCTCTTGAAATGCAAGCTGTAAAGTCGTTGCATTCATCGTATTATTATCATTATCACTTTTAGCCACTTTAGCGTAAGCAGAATACACTCGCGTATCTTCGTTATTAAAATTCAACCCATTACTAGCGATATAAGCGCCCACCTTATCCATAATAACTTCTTGAGCAGTACGATCATCTTGATCTTCCACCTCTGAAATAGGTGTATCTTTAGCGACCACTTGATTTATTGTGCTTTCAATAGGCATTGTTTCCACCTTTTGCTGTGTTTTTGCATCAGGTGTACTTGAATCGGTAGTTACTTGATTTTGCTGTGTGGCATATACATGAACATCTGCCATCATAAACAAAGTGGCAGCAATTGCTTTTAGCTTCATAAAAGTCCTTATTTACTATAGAAAATAAAATTAACTGAAGTTACGGACTTTTTCTATTTCAACACCCCGCTTCGCAAGCTTAAGCACCCCTCTTGCAAAGAGGGGTGGCAGCCGGAGGCTGACGGGGTGTTTATAAAATTATCGTTTTTTCTAAAGTGCGTAAATCCAGCAATTAATATTTACATAGAGACCTATGTGTTGGTAGGTTACCAGCCAAAAGAGCTGCGCTTTTGTACTTTGCGAATTTGTTTTTGATCTTGCCAAACAATAATACCTGTTTTTAGATCAATCATTTTTAATGTAATCAAATAGAATAAAGACTGTTGATCACTATTCATCGATTGCATATCGGCAATGCTGCCATAAATCATATATTGTGCACCGATTTGTTGACCCATCTTTGTCGCCGTTGCTTGATCGACCATACCAGATTCCGATTGATAATCCATCTGCTCTTTCATTTGCTTGACTTGCGACATATCAGTGAACTGGAATTTACCACTATTGATAATCTCAGTTGACACAGTATTCGCTAGCATACCAGTATTAATGTGCTCTGCGGTTTCATTTTTAATCGTACTAAAGAATACAATCGGCTGCTTGCCACCCGCTGTAATACGTGCAATCGCTGGAGATGCTAGCATGCCACCAACCATTTTCTGCGTTGTCGTTTGCAAGTCTGTTGAGTTGAAATTAATCGATGTCGTATCGACACCCTGCGGATCTACATAGCTGACATTACTTGAGCTAGCACAGCCTGCGAGTAAGCCAACAGACAGCAACGCTGGTAACATATAAATTGATTTGGTTTTTAACTTTTTTTTCATATTCATCGTATTCACTCCATAATCCTTAGAATCCAAAATTCAAACGAGATTCTATTGAAAAAAGATCTCACTTTCAAATTTTATTTATTCCGCACACAGCTAATTTTTATTTTTTGATCACAAACTTCACAATTAAGCACCAAAATCACACAAACCATTGGCTTTTAGAATAATCTTTGAACATTGCTGCCATAATTTCTCATTGGTAATTTTTCCTGTTTTGTCAGCATAAGCATAATGCCCATCTTTGGTTAAGCCGCAGACTTTAGCGCATTGCAATGCTTCCTGTTGATCAATACGATACCAATATTGCGTGCGTCCAAATAATGAGAAACCAACATAGCCACGCACATAGAGCTTTTTGCCATTTTCTTGTGTTTGAATCTTGCAACTATAGACTTTGCCATTGGATGGATCCAAAATTGATCCGCTTTTATATAACGCTCCATCTGATCCATCTTTGTCACCATCTTTGCTGAAATTCCACATTATTTTCAAGCCTTGCACTTGATTGTTTGGATAACTTGAATAGTCAAACTTATAACCGTTTTCATCACCCTTACCACAGTTTTTACACGAAACATCAGGCACTTGTTCTTTGTCACCCACAATATTAACAAAAGGAACAATAATCTTACCTTCAAGCTTACCATCTTTACCTTTGTAAACTTGCAAAATTGACTGTGCTTGTTTATCACCATCGGTATACTGCAACCAATAACCAACGGGTGAGTACAGGTTTTGCGCTTTATGCATTGAGGCAATTGTTTGATCATTATACGACTTCACTGAAGCTTGATCAGTAGCTGCTTGTGACAGCCCGATACTGGTAGCTACAGACATTGAAGCTAATAATGTTATATATTTTCCTTTCATCTTGTTTCCTTTGTTTTTTATTAATGTTTTATTTTAAAAGAGCGTTCTGACGTGCTCATAACTACGTATTGTTTCATCCGCTGTTATTAATATTGCACCATAAATACTTGCAGTTGCAATAATCATACGATCAGCAGGATCTTTATGGTAATCAAAATTTGGTAAAGATGTCGAAGTCATTGCTATCTCATTGGTAACGGGGACAAACTCAACACAATCTATCATCTGCACTGTTTCAAGCCATTTTCTAATATCAATACGTAGACTTAACCTTCCTTTGTTAATTAGCATACAAATTTCCCACGCTGTAATCGACGATAATAGAATTCGACTTTTCTCTTGCTGAGCCTTATTAATAGCGTTTACTGCTTTAGTGCTTAGCTTATCGTTACCATCAACCCACCAAACTAAAATATGCGTATCCAAGACAATATCCATTTACGCCAGATCCCAATCATTATCTGCTACCGGCTTAGTTGGATTTTCAAATTTCATTACAGAGTCTTTCAATACATCCAAAGGCATTTTCTTTTTTATTAATGAGACCATTAATGACGGTTTACCATGATTTGTGATAATAAATGGCTGCCCTGTTTTTTCTATTGTACGGAAACACTCTAAAGCATGTGTTTTAAAATTTGATTTAGAAATCTGCTTACTCATAAAAATGACCACCTATAATGACTATATCCATATTTTAGCCTCAAAACAGAGCAATGCAAACATTAATAGTTAGACTCCGCACTATAAAAGTTAAAGCATTAACAACAGTAACGCAAGATAAACACTATTGACACTAGTCGTTTCTTAAAAATTTCGCTAACATACTGACAATTTAGTAAATACTTTCTACAGCTACTTAGAACATACAATTGGATAATAGAATGCAACAAACTTATGATTTCACCCAATTAGAAAAGCAAATCCAAGCCTTCTGGCAAGACAATCAATCTTTTAAAGCCGTTAAAGATACTAACAAAGAAAAGTTTTATAGCTTGTCGATGTTGCCCTATCCAAGTGGTACACTGCATATGGGGCACGTGCGTAATTATACCCTTGGTGATGTCGTTAGCCGCTATCAACGCATGCTTGGTAAAAATGTATTGCAACCTATGGGCTGGGATGCCTTTGGTTTACCGGCTGAAAATGCTGCTATCAAACATCAAAAAGCACCCGCTGATTGGACATATAGTAATATTGCTTATATGAAAAAGCAGTTACAATCTTTAGGTTTTGGTTATGACTGGGATCGCGAGGTTGCAACATGTGATGATAGTTATTACAAGTGGGAGCAATGGTTTTTTATTGAGCTTTACAACAAAGGCTTAGTCTATCGCAAAAATTCAGTAGTTAACTGGGATCCCGTTGATCAAACCGTGCTTGCCAATGAACAAGTTGTTGATGGTCGTGGTTGGCGCTCAGGTGCACTTGTTGAGAAAAAAGAAATCCCTCAATGGTTTGTTAAAATCACGGACTATGCCGATGAGCTTTTACAAGATCTAGACAAACTAAAAGGCTGGCCTGATGCGGTTAAAATCATGCAGACTAATTGGATTGGCAAGTCTGAAGGCACAACGATAACATTTGATGTCAATGGCACTAAACTTGATGTTTTCACCACGCGTCCTGATACCTTAATGGGTGTGACTTATCTGGCAATTGCTGCTGAGCATCCACTGGCATTACAAGCTTCAAAAGAAAATGCTGCAATTGCTAAGTTTATTAAACAGTGTCAGCAAACCTCGACCATGGAAGCCGATCTTGCCACACAAGAAAAGCTTGGCATTAAAACACCTTTTTATGCGACACACCCTATTACTGGTGATAAAGTTGAAGTCTGGATTGCCAACTTTGTCTTAATGAGTTATGGCACAGGTGCTGTGATGTCGGTACCCGCGCACGATGAGCGTGATTGGGAATTTGCTCATAAATATAATATCTCATTAAAACAAGTCATTGAAACCACTGAAGGTAACACTGACCTTAGCAAAGGCGCAATTACCGAAAAAGGCACTTTGATTAATTCAGGACAATTTGATGGTCTTGATTTTGATGCTGCTTTTAGCAAAATTGCCGAGTATTTAACTACCAACAACAAGGGCGAGATTACAACCAACTTCAGGATTCGTGATTGGGGTGTTTCGCGCCAACGCTACTGGGGCTGCCCTATTCCAATGATTCATTGTGAAAATTGTGGCATATCCCCTGAAAAAGAAGAAAACCTACCTGTTAAACTACCTCAAGATGTCACATTAACAGGTGCTACCTCGCCACTTAAAGTAATGCCTGAGTTTTACGAAACAACCTGCCCACAATGTGGCAGTAAAGCAACACGTGAAACAGACACCTTTGACACCTTTATGGAGTCTTCATGGTATTATGCACGCTACACCTGCCCAACAGCTGATAAAATGCTTGATGATGAAGCCAACTACTGGCTGCCTGTCGATCAGTATATTGGCGGTATTGAGCATGCAATTATGCATCTGTTATATGCACGCTTTTTCCATAAATTGATGCGTGATGCTGGTCTTGTCACCAGTAGCGAGCCATTTACCAACCTATTAACACAAGGCATGGTGCTAAAAGATGGTGCTAAAATGTCAAAGTCAAAAGGCAACACGGTTGACCCGCAAGCTTTGATTGAACAGTACGGTGCTGATACCGTGCGTTTATTTAGTATGTTCGCTGCTCCTCCTGAGCAATCACTTGAGTGGTCTGATTCAGGTGTAGAAGGAGCACATCGATTTTTAAAGAAAATATGGAGCTATATTCATAGCAATCATGACAAGATTGATCCAAAATACACATTGAGCCTTGATAAGTTAAGTAATGATGATAAAAAGGTGCGCTTTGAAATCTATAGCGTGTTAAAGCAGGCGCTTTTTGATTTTGATAAGATGCAGTTTAATACGGTTGTTTCAGCGTGCATGAAGATTTTTAATAGTTTACAAAATGCTCAGAACAGCGCTGTTATCACTGAAGGCGTGAGTATTCTGCTGCGTTTATTAGCGCCATTTACCCCACACATTGCACAATCCTTATGGTCAGAGCTTCACTTTGGTGATGATATTTTAAATGCAGGCTTCCCGCAAATTGATGATCAAGCACTTATTAGTGACAACTTCACTCTAGTGGTACAAGTCAATGGTAAATTACGTGCCAAAATTGATGTCTCTAGTGAGCTTACTGCCAAAGAGATTGAAGCCATGGTTATTGCCGATGAAGTGGTCAGCAAATTTCTTGAAGGCAAAACAATTAAAAAGGCGATTTACGTGCCGAAAAAATTAATGAATCTAGTGATTGGAGCGTAATGGATCATGCATTATTTACGCTTTAAAAACATTAATCTTAAATTATTACTTGTCGCATTGTTTGCTACTTTAATTTATGGCTGCGGCTTTCACTTACGCGGTTGGAATGAAGGCATGCCTAAGTTTATGCAAAAAGTATATATCAGCTACAATGGTAGTGAATTTGGCTTTATTAATGCCTTAAATTCTGTGATCACATCCACTGGTGCTGAAGTCGTCCCATCAGCCAAAGAGGCGAATATTATTATTCACATTAAGTCTGCCGCACAAAGTAGTCGCTTAGTCGGCATCACGGGTGGTGCATCTTCCAATGACTACATCATGAGCTATGCCGTAAGTTATGATATTTTGAATAGCAAAAACCAAGTTATCCTAAAAGATCAAAGTAACTCTGCACAGCAAACGTATACAACGAATGCAACACAACAGCTAAGCAACAACTCACAACAGCAACAAATTTACAATAGCCTACAATCGCAAGTGGCAAGTAATATTATTGTGCAGATGCAGAGTATTACTCTAGAAAAGTATAACGCTTCTTCCGATGAGAATCCTGACACGCAATCATCATCTAATAATCACACAGTAGAAGTTGCTAAAAAGTAAACGACCTTAAAAACACACAATGATTATACGTTGGCTGAGTGTTAACTCATGCCATTAGCCATCTCTATACTTGCCTTAGATATAGTTTATTATGGGTATGTAATTAAAACGAATACGCAATCGTTGTTGATGTCACAGTATTAGCGCGTTTCTTATTGGAACTTGCCCAACTGCTACCATTAATTTGGAAGCCCAATTGCAAAATAAGATTCTTATAAATCTCTGTCGATAAGGTGCTATTGGTCTGATAAGTCGTTGCATCATCTGCTGTCCAGTTGACTAAAATGCTTTGTTTAAAGCTTGAGGTATCCGTAAAGTTCCACACATAATCAAGTCCACCTTGCGCACCGAGTGCATTGGAAAACTCACCGGTATCCTTGACCTTCTGTTGCGTTAAACTCGGACCGATCGATGATGTAAGGCTCATCGTATCATTACTATACAACTGGCGCTGATAACCGATAGATTCTGACAAAATATAACTGTATGTATCAAGCTGATCATTTAAGTAGTTAATCCTGCCATAAATACCATTGTTCTTATCAAAATTCCATGAAGTCGTTCCTGTTGCTTGGAACTTATTGGTTTTAACGCCTTTGCCATCGGGCATATCATCGCGATTATACAAGTAACTCATCACCAATGTGTTTTTCCATGGGATAATCGGGTTATAACTAATATTGGCATTACCATTATAGTTAGTTGCTGCAGAGTTCCCTGTGACAATGCTACCACCCAACCCAAAGCTCGTACCTTTCCAAGGGTCTGCAATGGCTATGTTTGGCTTTTTCTGTGATACTGCATCATCATTAGCAATGCCTTCTGGCAGATTTAAACTACTAAGTGACGACGTAGATTGCGCCTGTGATGTTGCCGCAGTATCTGCACTTGATTTAGATGCTTGCACTGACTGAGCTACTGGTTTTTTCTGCTCTTGCAGTGAATCACTCCAAGGACTAAGAACTGCGGCACTGGCAACGGGTACTTTAGCATTTGCTGCTGCGCTATCTGTCGCTTGTGTAGCCGTAGTAGCTGTTTTTGTGTTTTGTGCTGTATCATTTTGCTTAATTTTAACGCTACCAGCATCGGCAATTGCCTGATAGTGTTTGGCTAAATCTTCATAGCTTTGCGCTAAGGCACGATATTTTTGTGCCATGGTTTGTGCGTCATCAGGACTCATTGCATAAACTGCTGTTACATTAAGTGTTCCTATCAATACAGCTAAAGCAGTTAGCCTCTTTGTCATTACTCACTCCAATTGTTTTGTTTTTATTTTTTTTAGTTGTTTTTTTATCTTTTATTCACTTTGATTTTGCAGACTGTTTGAACCCTGCTGATCTTGCTGACTTTCGGTGTTTTGTATATCCTGCTTAGCTTCTGCATCATCAGTCGTCTGCTCATTAGTTGATGGTAATGTTGTATTGCTTTGAGCACTTTGTTTATCTTTATCATCATTGTTTGTTGTATCAACTGATTTATTCGATGGCTTATCATTATTGCTAGTATCTGCCGACTGCGCTGCTGTAGCGCTTGTCTTTGTTGCATTAGAGGTTTCGGTGGGCTTTGCGACCGTCGCAGTATCATCCTTTGGCAAATACAAAGGTCCCATTTGCCCACAACCAGCTAATAAGGTCATAGGAATAAGTAATGTAAATAATTTTATAGATTTTTTTGTCATAATCCGCTTGGCGCTATGTAAATATTCGTTAAAATAATTCCCAACATAATAAAAAACATTATGCGCGAAGCCAAATAGAATTATGGTCTTTCTGCAATGAATTTGACATCTTTTACTTTTACGAAGGAATATGTGTGTGATTAAAAAACTTTTACTTAGTATTATCGGCATTATTGCACTGTTGATTATTTTAATGTTTATCTGGTTGATATTTATTTTCAACCCTAATGATTATAAAGCTTGGATCAATAGCAAAATAAACAATGACCCCAACATCCACATTATGCTTAATGGAGTGTTGGATTTCTCGCTAAAATCAATGCAGCTTAATGCTAAAGAGGTCGCTATTAACGCGCAAAATGGTACTTTTAACAGTCACTGGCAAAATGCAACGATTAAAATCAACCCACTTGATTTTTTTATCCACCCGAGCAATCCTTTTGAGTCTTTAACGCTACAAAACGGTGAAATTAGTGCTGCACATCAACAGTTTAAAGCATCTCTTTTGAATATCATTGAAAAACATCAACGCTATAGCGTGAGCACTGAGTTAACCAACGATGTCAAGCAGCTAAATATTCAATTAACTTTAACCCCACACACTAACAGCACTGAAATTACGGATTTAAGCATACAAACGGTACTTAATAACTTGCCCGTTTGCCTTAAAGTGCCCAGTATTTATCTGAACAATAATAATATGCTCAACAATATTGATAATATTCGCCTAAAAATCAATGATCAGCTACTTATGGGTAATATGAGCCAAATTATACTTAAGCCTAAGCTTTCATTTAAAGGGCAATTCACAGCACCCCATCTTGCATTAGCGCAAATAATTAATCTTAACGGTTTCAAAGTCAACTTAGATTCGTTTGCACTTGATTTTGCACTCTCACACAATGACTCAGCAGCTAAAGCTGACATTAGCATCAACGCTCAAAGTGCTAATCTTATCGGTATTGATCTTAATGCGATTGCTTCTTCAACACACAATCTATTAAGTGCTGTTGATCAAGGCGATGGTATTGGTAGCGCCTTTCAAACATTGAAATCTCAACTACTACCGCTTCTTGCTAAAGACAAACTCGTTGCTGATCCAAACAAAAGCACGCAATTAAAACAACTTAGCATTCAAAGTCATATTGACAATAACCAACTTAAAACAACTTCGATCAATTGGCAAGCCCCAGAGTTTACGGTCACAGGCTCTGGACAAGCGAACTTAAGCACACACGAGTTAAACTACCCACTTTCGATTCATATCAAAGGCACCCCAAGCCTGACTATCCCATATAGTCTAAACTATCAAGACAAGCAGTTTACTGCCGCGATTAATCAAGCTCAACTGCAAAAAAACCTACAGCCCATTATTGAAAAGGCACTTACAAATGCCTTAAACAATAAACTCGGTTCGTTCTTTAGGTAAATGCATGTCCGAAGATCTCTCAAGCTTAAAAGGCATTGGTAAATCGACATTAGCAAAGCTTAATAAAGCCAACATTCACACGCTGTGGGATTTGTTACTTCATTTACCCAAAGACTATCAAGATCGACGCACCATTACACCGATTGGACAGACTGTCTCAGGGCAAAAGCAGCAAATATCAGGTTTTATTCGCCAAGTGAATATCAACAACTTTGGCAAAAAGCATCTTAATTGCTATTTCTCTGATGACACCGGCATGTGTAAAATGCATTTATTTAAGTTTTACCCCAATCAAACTAAGCTACTGCAAAAGGGTAAAATTATTCGCTGCTTTGGTGAGATTAACCATACCCATCACGGCATTGAAGTCATTCACCCTGAGTGGCAAATTATCAATGATCAAAATGAAACTTTAAGCGGGGAAATTACTGCGATTTATCCAACAATTGAAGGTATAAGCTCGACAGTTATCCATAAACTAATAAAGCAGATTAAATCATCGATATCTTTTAAAGAACTGCTGCCTACTGCAATCTTGCAAGTTCATGGATTTATGGATATTAATAGCGCTTTAATGGATATTCATTTCCCACAAAACAGTGACTTTGAGCAGTCCATTAAGCGCGTCACGCACGCTCGTTATCGCTTAGCGATTGAGGAAATGCTGGCACATAACCTTAATGCGAAAAAAGTGCGCCTAACCAATCAATCAACACCGTTTGCAAAGATAAAAATTAAACCTAAATTACTTGATAAGTTTATCAGTCAGTTGCCTTTTGCTCCAACCAAAGCCCAAGAGCGTGTTATTGCTGAGATTTTTGCTGATTTGACCAAAGCCAAACCATGCTCACGCCTTGTGCAAGGTGATGTCGGTTCAGGTAAAACCATTGTTGCCAGCGCTTGTTTGATTCAATCTGCTGCTAATCACCTACAATCAGTGATGATGGCACCCACAGAGATTTTGGCAGAGCAACATTATCATAATCTAAGTAACTGGCTTAGTCCTTTTGATATTCCTGTTGTCTTTATCGCTCAAAAATTAACTGCAAAAGAGCGTAAGAACGCACTTAAGATAATACAGACACAGCATAATTGCGTTATTGTTGGCACGCATGCAGTGTTTCAGCAAAGCATTGATTATCCTAATCTTGGATTAGTGATTATTGATGAGCAACATCGTTTTGGTGTTGAACAACGTTTGGCATTAATCGATAAATCAAGAAGTAACAATTGGCAGCCCCATCAAATTGTGATGACAGCAACCCCTATTCCACGCACATTGGCAATGACCGTATATGGTGATCTTGATCTATCGATCATTGATGAGCTCCCACCTAATCGCAAACCAATCACCACTAGCGTCTTAAATCAAAATAAAAAACAAACACTAATCAATAAACTTGAAGCACATATTAATGCCAATGGGCAAGCCTATTGGGTTTGTCCACTCATTGAATCATCCGAAGTGTTAGTGACACTGCAAGATGCTGAATCACTTTTTGAAACCATCAAAGAAATGTTGCCAAGCGCACGCATTGGTCTTATTCACGGCAAGATGAAGGCTCAGGAAAAAACACTCATCATGCAGCAGTTCAAATCGCATGAATTAGATATATTGGTCGCAACCACCGTGATTGAGGTTGGTGTTGATGTGCCTAATGCCAATATTATGATTATCGATAATGCTGAGCGTCTGGGTTTGTCGCAACTGCATCAATTACGTGGTCGCGTTGGACGTGGACACAAGGAAAGTAACTGTATTTTGCTTTATCAATCCCCCTTATCACTCACTGCCAGAAAGCGTTTAGAGCTTATGCGCCAAACCCAAGATGGTTTTATTATTGCGGAGGAAGACCTTAAGCTCCGCGGTCCCGGAGATATCTTTGGTAAAAACCAAACCGGTGATATCCAATTTAAAGTTGCAGATTTAAGCCAACATCAAAATCTATTTGATGAAGTTACCTCTATCGCGGATACGCTTATACAGCATCATCCTCAAACCATTGAGCCAATTATAGGACGCTGGCTAACGAAGGCTGATGAATATATCAAAGCGTAATTAACGAAACGCATGCCATATATGATCAGCAAGCTTAGGACTAATGCCTTTGACCTTTGCAATCTCATCAATTGAAGCACGTGATAACTCTTGCCAACCACCAAAGTGCCTTAAAAGCGCTTGTCGGCGTTTGCTCCCCACCCCTTCAATTGACTCAAGTACGGATTCAGTTTGGCGTTTTGCTAGTTTTTTACGCTGCGCTTTGATGGCAAAGTCATGTGCTGCATCACGAATTTGTCTTAATAACAAAAAGGCTAAATCATGCTCTGGCAAATGATACACTTCATCATTAAAACCTTGAAAAATATCCTCTTTACCACTGATTCGCTCAATCCCCTTGCCAAGACTCAAGAGTTTAATATTATGCTGCTGATTATATTGCCTCAGTACATCTTCAGCCTTTTTGATCTGTCCCTTACCGCCATCGATAATCATAACATCTGGCAGATTATTTGCCTCTATCCCTGATTCAACGCGTCTTGTGACCGCTTGCGCAATGGCTGCATAATCATCCCCTGGCGTAACACCCTCAATATTATAACGTCGGTGTGCAGATTTTAATGCGCCACTTTGGTCAAAGACGACACATGAAGCCACCGTTGCTTCACCTTGGTGATGACTAATATCAAAGCATTCAATACGTTTAATCTCAGGGATATCAAGCCACTTTGCTAAAGCCTCAAACCGTTTGACAAAATGTTGTTTAGATTGCAAATTCATCTGTAATTTTTGACGCGCGTTGATTAAGGCAAGCTTCTGCCATTTGGCATTATCAGCAATCGCCTCTGTAATCCATTTAATCTGTCGCTCAGCCTTTTGTGCAATACTTATAAGCAGCGATTCTGACACCTTAACTTCCTTCGGCAAAATAACTTCTTCAGGCCAAATTGTTCGCGGTTCTGCCAAATAGTAATGTGATAAAAAAGCCTCTAAAATATCCGTCAACGTACTGCCATGTTGACTAATAAACCAATGTTTATCATCGGCCACTTTACCCTGTTCAATACTGACCAATGTTATACAAACCTTATCGGCCTCCTGTAAAACACCCAACACATGCAAACGTTTATTATTCAATTTATCCAAAAATTGCTGTTGTTGCAGCTTGGTCAGTAGCGCTAATTGATCACGTAACTGTGCAGCAAGCTCAAAGTTTTCTTCATTGGCAGCATCTTGCATTTTCTGTGAAATTTCTTCCAATACAGAGGTGAGCTTGCCATTCATAAATTTTGCCAGAAGATCAACTTGCATTTTATAGTCTTCAATACTGATTTTATTCACACAAGGACCACTGCAACGCTTAATCTGGTATTGCAAACAAGGACGTGAGCGATGGTTAAAATAACTATCCTCACATTGCCTAATGGGAAAAAGTTTTTGCAGTAAAATCAATGTTTCTTTCATTGATGATAATGAGACAAAGGGACCAAAAAACTGTCCTGCCTTGCGCGGCTTACCGCGAAAACCAGACAACCTTGGAAACAGATGGTCACTTAAATGCAAATAAGGATAACTTTTATCATCTTTGAATAGAATATTATATTTAGGCTTATGTTTCTTAATCAACGCACTCTCTAACAAGAAAGCATCATAATCACTAGGTGTCACCGTGACATCAATAAAAACGACTTGTTCAACTAACGTCTGTGTTTTGATATCTTTAGCGCCCTTTTTAAAGTAACTATTGACACGTTTATAGAGATTTTTGGCTTTGCCAATATATAAAATCGTATGCGCATTATCATACATACGATAAACGCCTGGATGCGTTGTTAAATGCTTTAAAAAAGAATCTAGATCAAATGCCTGCTTGGCATTTTCAGAACTATCTGAGTGGAACATAGTTTTTTATTTTTTTATAGATAGGAATAAATTAAAAAGTATTATTCTTTGTTGCTCTCAAGATCAATCAGTTTATGTCTAATCGCCATATGCGTTAATTCAACGTCACTATCAATACCTAGTTTCTCAAACAAACGATAGCGATAACTATTAACCGTCTTTGGACTTAAACACAGCTGATCTGCCACTTCATTGACCTTCTGACCGCTTGTGATCATGATTAACACTTGCATTTCCCGCTCTGATAATACATCAAACGGTGACTCATCATCATGCGTTAAGTGCTTTAAAGCAAGTTGCTGGGCAACCTCAGGTGACAAATAACGTCTTCCGGCATACACTGTTTTGATCGCTTGAATCATCTCATCAATGCTAACCCCTTTAGTCATATAGCCAGAAGCGCCTGCTTGTAATACACGTGTTGGATAAGGCTCCTCACCATAAACAGTCACAACCAAAATTTTAATCTGCGGATAAGTCTTGGCAATGCGTTTGGTCGCCTCCAAGCCGCCCATACCAGGCATTTTAACATCCATCAAAATGACATCAGGTAACAGTTTAGAAGTTAGCGTAATCGCTTCCTCACCACTGGCTGCTTCACCAACAATCTCAATATTATTGACATCACTTAACAGCTTCTTAATCCCTAATCTTACCAAATCATGATCATCAACCAAAAGCACTCTTATCATTACCTTGCTCCCATGTTTTAGGTCACCTCTTAAGGAAATACGCCTATCTACTTTATGCTTTAGCTTAAACGTTTTGCGTCAAAAGCTCAAAGACCACACTGATCAATACGCATACTCACTTGTGAGATTTTGACCATAGTATAGCGTAAAACTTCCAATGTTGCTGTAGCAATTTGAGCTTATTTTACTTGTATTTCTAACTTTTGTTTGTAAGATAAAGCATTTGTAAGATGACAGTCACCCTCAATGATTACAAATAGCAATGATTTACAACGCATTATGCCGCTATTGATGGCAGAATCAATGATCGCACTAGATACTGAATTTTATTGGCGTAATACCTATTATCCTGAGTTATGCCTTATCCAAATCGCAACAACCGATCATATCTATCTGATTGATGCTTTATCAGCTGAAATTAACTTACAACTACTTAACCCACTCTTTACAAGTAAGCACACACTTAAAATCATGCATGCAGCCGAGAATGATATCAAAATCTTGAGACATTACTTAGATTGTGAGTTTAATAGTATATTCGATACGCAAATTGCCATGGCATTTCTAGGACATGATCATCAATTGTCACTTAGTAACACGCTAAATCATTTAGGGTTTGATGATTTAAATAAAGATGAGAAGATGTCTGACTGGCGTAAGCGCCCTTTATCTAGCGCGCAAATAGCCTATGCCACGTCTGATGTTATCTCTTTAATTCAATGTCAAAAACTACTAACAGATAAGCTTAAACAAACATCATGGTTGAAGGCTTTTGAAGAAGAAATGCAATTTATCCAAAAGATGCATTTTAATAACACACAAGATGCTCCCTTAAAATTCAAGCATCATCTTGCTCGTCTAAGTGTATCTGGTCGCACACATTTAATCCAATTATCAATTTGGCGCGAAGCGTATGCACAAAGTAGGAATTGGGTAACGCGTTATGTACTTTCAGATCAAGAGCTCGTCAACCTAGCTAAGTTAAATCCTATAGATTTGCAAACTATTGCCGAAAAACATATTCTATCACATAAGAAAGTACAGCGTTTTGGCGCTGAGCTTATCCAGCTATTACATGTAGCAAATACTCAATATGATATGAGTTTGATTGAGCGCACACGAATTAAAATCAACAAAGAGCTCTTACGGTTGTGCTTTGAATACCTTGCTGAAATCGCTGAGAAACAGCAATTGCCAATAGCATTAGTTTCATCAAAGCAGGAGCTCAAGCACTTTCTCTATCAAAAGCTTATTAACCCTCAACACATGGGTAGCAATAAACTAAATAGTGGTTGGCGCTTGCAATTTTTTGGTCAGCTGATTACTGATTATGCATATCAACAATGCTCAATATTGGGACTTCCTTACAATAAAATCTTGACGAATTAAAATGATATTCTACGCTTAAGAGTGCCTCGCATAATTTATCAACTAAGGAGAATACTTATGAAGAAATCGTCTTTTTTGTTACTTATCCCAGCGAGCTTGCTCTTTATTGGCACCAGCACTTACGCTGCCACAGACAGCAAAGCACCCACATCCACGCCAACCATTCAATTAAACTGTAATGGGAACGTATTGAACTTAGGACAGACTCAAGCTGAAGTCACTAAAGCCTGTGGTGAGGCTAGTTCTACCAGAAGCTCTAAGAAACATAACAGCACATCGCTATATTATAAAACACCTGAAGCCACGGCTTCCATCGAGAATAAAACCAAACTTAAATTTGTTAATGATAAGTTAGTTGAAATTTCTTATGAGCGTGAAAATAAAAAATTTGATGATTGAAAAAGCTTATAAAACCAAGCCAATACGTTTAGCAACCGTTTTATAGTGACCAATCACATCACCGAGATCTTGGCGAAAACGATCTTTATCAAACACTTCTTTTGTTTCTTTATCCCACAATCTACAGCCATCTGGACTAAACTCATCCCCTAATAGGATCTCATTTTTAAAACGTCCAAACTCTAGCTTATAGTCAACTAATAACAATCCAGCTTCATCAAAAACGCTCGATAAAATATCATTGACTTTGAAAGTGGCTTCGCGCATAAACTTAATTTCTGATGCGGTTGCCCAGTTAAAGCTTAAAATATGCGATGTATTAATCATTGGATCACCCAACGCATCATCCTTTAAAAAGAATTCAAACACCGGTTTATCAAATTTCATGCCTTTTTCAAGACCTAAGCGTTTACAAATTCCACCAGCTGCATAATTGCGCACCACACACTCAACAGGGATCATTTCAAGGCGTTTCATCAAACTTTTATTATCATTTAGCGTTTTGATAAAATGTGTTTTCACACCCTTTTGTTCAAGCTTTTGCATAATATAAGCATTAAAAAGATTATTAACACGTCCTTTATCTTTCAGCGCTTCTTTTTTAACACCATTAAATGCTGTGGCATCATCACGATACTCAATAATAACATGATCGGCATTATCACTCTGGTAAACGGACTTGGCTTTTCCTTGGTAAATCAACTCTTTAACCATTTCATTATCCTTTTATTACTTTCTAGTTATTTAAGTGGGATATGTGATGCAATCGCAGATAAAATCGGCTTTGCCTTATCCACTGGAATTAATACTTGTTTGGTATCAAACAATGAAACTCTTAATTGTTTTTGCTCTTCTCTAAAGAAGTTACGCCAATTACTCATATCACTAAAAATCGAGCCATTTTGTGTATATGGATACAAATACAACAAGTAGCTTTGATCTTTGTTATCTTCAAATAGAATCGTCTGCTCTTTAGCATCATAGGCAACGTATTTATAGCCTGCTGCTTTTAATGCACTCTCCAAGGTCTTTCTTGCTAGCGCTTCATCACCAACAAAGACAACAGAGACAACTTTATCCTTGGTATAAAGCTGGAACTTTAAGCCATTCTCGCTATTGATAAAACCAAACTGCGCATTGACTAAAGTTTCCTCAGTGACTTTTTGACCTTCTATTGATTTTTGGATTTGCTCAACGATGCTACTTGCTTCCTTCGTGACCGCAGGTTTTTCATCCATATTAAACAAAGATAACTCAGCGCGTCTAAATTCATTTTTAACCTGTGCGATAAACACATAGTAAGACTCGCCAGAAGCTTTGTCTTTAACCACAAAGCGATTATTATCTTTGTCTGTTTTTTCAAGTGTCACATTAGGCAGTTTATCTTTTAATGCCGATTCCACAATCATCCATGTCACCGCGTGTGGTTCGTAAATGACTAATTTAGCTTGGTTATCTTTATCATAGTTTAATTTCGTTGTGACAACATAAAGCTGCTTTTGCTCAACTGCACTCACATCATAATTCGATGCGAAATTAGGTGGTAACATCGCATTTTGCGCCTGAGATAATTGATTCTTAGTAAAGCTTGTTTGCCCTTCAGGAATCACAAGTGCTAGATGAATGTTAGGATCCGTTGAAACTGATTTTGGTACTTCAAGCGGCTTGTTTTGTTCAACGGGTTGACGCGCATAATCAAAATCACGGTTACGGAAGAAATTACTGGTTGATGCGCACCCTGCCAAGGTACTAATACTTAAAATTGCAAGTGTACATGCAGTGATTTTATTAAATTTCATGACTACTTTACTTGGAAAAAGGTAAATGCATTATACACAAGCAAAGCCTAAATACGCACAGGATTTTAGCGCAAAAGTCCTAGTTATTTAAAAAACTAATACCCCTATTAGGAATACTAATTTCCATAGCTGATCAAAAAACAGTAAATTTCTCCCTGCAACACAAACACACGGAGAAGAAAATGAAAAAATTAAGTTTAATAATTGCTAGCAGCTTTATGTTATCAACAACAGCTTTTGCAACAAAAAATGTCATACCTAATGATGTTGCGAAAGCAGTTACACACGTCAACGATGTAAGCTTTTCAGATCAAGAAGGTACTGAAAACATTCAACAACTTAAAAAATTAGTGCAAAATGCCAAAGCAAACAACTATATTGCTGCCGTTGTCAATACTGCCAATTTAGTTTCAATAACAGCACCACAATATAATGCTTTTAACACATCTCAAGATCTACATAACATGTCAGATAATCTTGCTGCTTTTTCCAACGCGTTAAAAGCAGTTGTTAATAATTATCCGATGCTTGACAAGATGGATCAGGCGCTAACACAAGCATACACTGAGCTACAGGCAGCTTGGGACCATCGTGTTACCTTCCTAAATGGTGAATCAGGGGAGCACAAAGCCTATGAGTTTAATTACTTATTAAATTACCTGACTGTTAACGGCGTTAATGTTTTGCAAAAAGGCAAAAGCATTGATGAAACCAAAGACTTTTATGTCAAGCTAAACACTCTAGCTTATAGCATTCCAACAGATGCCTTTAATAGCTATTATCAAGCTCGTGATATGGCAGTTGAAGCAGTTTATTCTATCAATAAAAACATGGTTGTTTCTGCTTTGCAGAACGTACAAAGTAACGCAAAAGTTCAAAAGCTATCTGAAGCAACTAACGATATTGATATTGCTATTAATGATTTCCTAAATTTAAGCTACAGCTTTAAGTTTTTGGGCAAGACCATTGAGATTAAATTAATTCCTGATCAAGTAAAAGATATGGTACACAATGCCCTGCAGAAATCTGGCTTTAATGACACTAAAAATGCGCTGAACTTTCTTTTAATCTCAACAGCCGAAGGTCAAAAAAATATTCCATTAGCATCAGATTACAATAACATTAAAGACACTCAGGACAATAACGTGTTTGCACGCTTAATGGTTACCTTATCAACGATGCTTTCACAAAACATAAATAACAATATGCAAGATCCCCAGTTCCATATCACCGACGAGCAAGCTTATTATGTAATCACCTATCAACTTGCCGAACTAGTTAATAAGAATCTCGTGTAAGCAACAACATTTAATGAAAACTTAAAACACTCTTCGACATTTGATCTGTTTTTCAGTATAAAAGGCACATTAAAAAAATGAAAAAAATGCGCTAGCGATAAACTTATGATCAGACAACGAAATATACTTGCCGCTTGGATTTGCTTTCTTGGCGGCTTTTTTGTGCTCTATCAATTCCTGCTGCAAGGCTCAACCAGTTTAATGGTGCCAACATTAATGCGTGATTTATGCATTAACCTCACTGAAATCGGCTTTTTATCTTCTGCTTTTTTTTACCCTTATATTCTTTTGCAAATTCCCTCTGGCTTTATCATTGATAAAATTGGACCTAAGAAAACCTTATTTATTGGCGCACTTATCTTAGGTCTAAGCACATTAGGTTTTGCTTTTTCTGAAGGCTTTGCCACTGCGAATATCTCGCGGATTATCATGGGTATTGCAAGCGCACCAGGCGTTGCATGTGCGATGTATCTTGCTGCACGCTGGTTTCCCAAGAGATTCACTATTGTCGCAGGTCTGATTGAAATGATGGGCATGCTAGGCGGTGCTGCTGGCGATTACTTTCTAGAACATGCGATAAATGGTTATGGTTGGCGAACCGCGATGATTATCTGCGCTGTTATTGGTTTAGTGCTTGCTGCCTTGATTTTAATTTTCGTCAAGGGAAATACGCATGAATGCTGTGAATCACAAAAACAAGACAACTGTCAAACACATACCTTAAAGCATTTTGTGACATTATTGAAGAATAGTGACGTATGGCGTTATAGCTTATTTGGCGGCTTGATTTTCACCATTATCAGCGCCTTTGCCTCTCTTTGGAGTATTGGCTTTATCCAAGTGCTTTACCCTGAGCAAAGCAGTCATGCATCACATGCTACCGCACTGATTTTTATTGGTGCGGCATTTGGGGCGGCATCTAGTGGTTGGCTTGCTAATAAAATTCGCTGTATTCATGTTATGCAACTATTTAGCGTGCTCGCACTGATTAGCTTTATTATCATTTTATATATCGCAATTCCTTTTTATCTTGGCAATATTTTGCTTTTTCTACTTGGCTTTGGTTCTGGTGCTTATATTCTACCCTTTGCCTCGATTGAGAAACTATCTCATCCTGATGCTCAAGGTATGGCAATGGGCTTTACCAACATGGTCATTATTGGACTAGGTGGTCCGATACTGCAACCTTTAATCGGTTGGATTTTAAGCTGGTATCAATCAGCTTATCAGTGTAACGCTAACACCTTAGGTGGATTTCAAACGGCACTATTGCCTATCTTAATTGGGCTAATTATTGCCGTGATCTTAAGCTTTATTCCTGCAAAGTCGGCAAACGTTTGCAATACGTCTCTTTAATTGTTAATAACCCAATAACAAACGCAATGGCAAAAAACACAGTGCAACCAATAGTAAGTGCGACCTGATAACCATGAACACTGATATTCTCGCCACTCATAGCAAACTGATTAAGCACGATGCCTGTGACGTTTTGCGCAGCCCAAGCCCCTAATAGCACAAACATATTATTAAACCCCACAGCAGTTGCCGTTAATGAGGCGGGAACATTCTCAATCATAATGGCAAAAGATAAGGTTTGCGCACCTGCTGCAACCCCAAGCAAAAACATTAAAATTGAAAATATCACATAGCTATCAATCGCTAGCCAATTAAGTAGCAAACTAATAACGACACCAAATACAGCGCAGCCTAAAAGCACGTGTTTGCGCCTACCTAATCTATCTGATAGTAGTCCAACGAGTGGACTACCTAGACCTAGCCCAAGCCAGACGAATGATACTGTACTTGCGGATATCGTTTGGCTAAAATAATGCTCCAAATAACCAACACCACTCATTGAACCAATGACTTCAACCGCCGGATAAACAAAAAAAGCAAAGATCGCGATTAACCACACCTGTTTAATTTTAATTAACATCACAAGTTTTTGCTTAACTGTTAATGTACTCTTGGTATTTAATTCTATCTTATCTACTTGACGTTTAGATTTATCTCTAACAAATAAAAAGAAAAACAACGCCAAAACACATCCGGCAATAAATACACCATGGAAGATTAATCGCCAGTCATTATCGGTCACAACAAGCATTAGTACAAAAGGGGCACCCGCTAGAATAGGACCAATCATTCCAAGTATTTGCGTCATACCACCCATAACACCTAAATGCTGATGCGGAAACCAATCGAGAATGATCTTAAACATCATCGCAAAAGCAAATGCAGATCCCAAGCCTATGGCAAAACGCCCAATCCAAGCGACAGCTGCTGTGGTTGCAAAGCTAAATAGCAAAGCACCAAGCGCGGTAACAATAATGGCAAAAGTACCAACCTTGCGCACGCCAAAATGATCAATGAGTATTCCTACCGGCAGTTGCATTAAAGAATATGCCAAAAAATACGCCGATGAAATACTGCTGACGGTTAATGCATCTAAATGAAGGTCATGGGCAAAAACAGTATTCATCGAGCCAAATGAAGCACGACAAAAAAACTCATACAAAAAGAAAATACCCGCTAATGAGAAAAAGAACCAGCCCTTAAAAAGCTTACGTGAGAAAAGATTGGGTTGAACTAATGACGACATGTGGTGATTTTTTAGATTTAAGGTGTCTTTAAATTACCACAGCTAACGATATAAAAAAATAAAATTAAATGAATTTAGGCTTCGACTAACGCTCAGCCAATGTTTGTTTTAGATCAACTCTTTTGGCCAATCATCAACGATAGTACCTAATGAGTAACCATAAGAAGAAAGCTTTTCTTTGATTTCATTTAACGATTTGCGTCCAAAGTTAGGTGTTTTCATCAGTTCAGACTCAGTGCGCTGCACTAATTCACCAATATAACGAATGTTCTCTGATTTTAAGCAATTTGCTGAACGCACTGTTAAATCCAACTCTTCGACTGTTTTCAATAAGAATGGATCGATTTGTGGTTCTTCCTCAACATATAGACGCTCTGCCAACTCTGCTTCATCAACGATATTTGACATTTGTGTTTGAATTTTTTGTGCTGCCAAACTCAATGCCTCAGACGGTGTTAAACTACCATCTGTTTTGATCTCAAGGATTAATTTATCTAAGTCAGTTTTTTGGGCAACACGCGCATTTTCAACATTGTATGTGCAACTTACAATCGGTGAATAAGACGCATCTAACATAAACCAGCCATCAGCAAATGCTTGCTCTGCAGCAACATAACCGACACCTAAATTAATTTGCCCGTCGATTGATAGTTTTTCTTTACCTTCATATTGGCAAATATAAACATCAGGATTTAAGATCTCTAAGCCTTCAGAAACCGTTAAATCTGCCGCATAAATATCTTTTGCCTTACCTGAGAGTTTAATCGCAATCTCAGCTGTTTTATGTTCAGGTGAAAGCTTAAACTCAATTGCTTGCAAATTAAGTAAAATCTCTTCAATTGTTTCAGCCGTTGGCAATTGAGCAGATAGATCATCACCATCATTGAACTTAACACGTGTTAACGCAGCCCCTGCCAATGCATTAGCTAAAATCTGCTTTAATGAGAATCCAAGCGTGTAGCCAAAACCACGCTCTAAAGGTTCTAAAATAATCTTTGCTTCTTTATCATTTTTCTCGAGATTATTCACTGTTGTCGGATGCAGCAAATGTTCTAATGCCATCGTTTTATATACCCTTTTGTTTATATATCTTACATCTCAATACCTTTTGATTACCTGACAAGTTCAAGCATCAATCAGCACGATTTGATAAATACAGATGTCGAAATTTTGCAGCATTCTATCAAATTTTTTCTAAAAAACCTAAAAGAAATTGACATTTGATCAAAACTTATTGCCACCTGCCAAGTATAACGGCTTCTCTCCTTGACAGAGTTCGCATTGCAATCTAGCATGCCAACGTCATATTAAATCAATAAAGCAGGTATTTTTAATGGAAATTTTAAGTGTTGATTACTACGCAGATAATGCACCAAAGCGCTTTACCGACTCGTTGAAACAAACAGGCTTTGGGGTACTGGAAATACATCCTATCGACTGGCAACTTATCGAAGATGTTTATAGTGAGTGGCGTGAGTTTATTAACTCAAAAGCCGCACATAATTACTATTACGATAAGAGAACCCAAGATGGTTACTTCCCAATGGATATCTCAGAAACAGCCAAGGGTGAGACCGCACGTGATATCAAACACTATTTCCATTTATATTTTCCAAATGGTCGCTATCCTAAAGAAGTCTCTAATAAAGCACGTGAGCTTTTTGACAAACTTTTTGAACTAGGTAAAACATTACTGCAATGGATCGATGATCATATGGATCCAGAGACTTCTAAGAAACTGCATATGCCATTAGTCGAAGCCTTATCATTTGATCGCACGTTGTTTCGCGTATTGCATTACCCTGCGATCAAAGGTGATGAGGAACCAGGCGCCATACGTGCTGCAGCGCATGAGGATATTAATTTAATCACCCTTTTACCCGTTGCCTCTTCACCTGGCTTAGAAGTGTACTCACATAAAGAAGATAAATGGTATGAAGTGCCTTGTAAACCGCAATCTATCATCATCAACATTGGTGATATGCTGCAAGAAATGACCAACTTTGAATACATTGCTACCAAGCATCGCGTGGTCAAACCTGAAGGTGAAGCACAAGGCGTTGATCGCATGTCAACACCTTGTTTTATGCATGCTAAAGCTGATGTTTATTTATCAGACAAATACCCAACAGCTGATGTCTTCTTGGATGAGCGCTTGATTGAACTTGGGGTTAAATAGCTTCATAAGGAATTAACTCAACATGACCAATAACTTCAAAAAACTTATAAAAATCACCCTAATCTATGGCATTGTTACGTTGATCATATGTGCAATAAGTTATATCTATTTTGATCGTTTACTCGTGACATCAATTAGTGAACAGCTGCAGCATAATATCTTAATTAAACTCTCAAATATTCTCTCTTTTATTTTTGACCCTAATAACTGGTTTGTTCTTTTCATCATTCTTGTGATTATCTGTATATGGCAAAAAACACGCGACAAACTCAATCCACGTTTATTGGCATGGACCATGAGTTTGTTTATCTCTATTGCTGCTGCAACAGTACTAAAACTAACGCTGGCACGCTATCGTCCTGAGCTATTCTTACAAGAGGGTTTATATGGCTTTCACTGGTTGTCACACAAGCGCTTATTCAATAGCTTCCCATCAGGGCATGCCACGCTTGGATTTGCAGGATTACTAGGCTTGGCTTATTTAGTACAAAATAAGAAATTTACGGTGCTATGCATCATCATCGCACTTATTATCACCATTAGCCGAATTTTAAGCTCAGAGCATTATCTAAGTGATGTGTTGGCTGGCGTTTATATCGGGGTCTTTAGCTATCTTTGGGCAAAAGCACTTTGCTATAGGAAATCATCATAGCCACAAAAATACAAAATATATGGATAAACGAATAATCAGGGAATGCTTTAGAAATGGGGTAAATATTGCTGATCGAAATATGAAAACAGTTGAGGAGAGGAAAAACATCTTCGACCAGCTGTTTTGTAGTGTAAGCTTTTAAACTTAACTCAAACTTAATGGTTTTGTTTTTTTGATTTTTTATGATGGGCGTATACAATACACCATTACGAGTTGCTTTCTCTTGCGTGTAAAACATTAATCACATCCTGCAGAGATAACTCTTTTTCTCTTAGCAATACGAGCAAATGAAAGATCAAATCAGCACTTTCATTTTTAAGCTCATCTAGATCATTCTTCATTGCGGCAATTACGGTTTCAACACCTTCTTCACCGACCTTTTGCGCAATACGCGACACACCACTCTTAAAAAGACTCGTGACATAACTATTTTGTGGTTTATCCTTTTTACGCTGTTTGATGGTGTTTTCTAGACGAGTCAATACGCCATATGGATGATCATAGGTTTTATCAAAGCAGCTCTCGCTACCCTTGTGACATGTCGGCCCCACAGCATCAACTAGCGCAACAAGACTATCTCCATCACAATCTACAGCGATATCAATAAGCTTCAAAACATTGCCACTTGTTTCACCTTTTTGCCACAGCCTTTGTTTACTGCGACTGTAAAAGGTTACAAAGCCAGTAATCATCGTCTGTGATAAGGCCTCTTCATTCATGAATCCTAACATCAGCACCTTGCCAGAGGTGCGACATTGCACAACAACAGGCACCAAGTGATTCATTTTCTGCCAGTCAATTTTGTTTAAAATAAGATTATCCACATTTATCCTTAATTCGACATTCTAATGGTTTGACCATGTGTTTTGAGATAGGCTTTAAGCTCACGAATTTCAATACTACCACTATGAAAAACGCTTGCTGCAAGTGCGCCTGATACCCGTGTTTTTTGAAATACTTCATTGAAATGCTTCATTTCCCCGGCACCCCCTGATGCGATTACAGGGATATTAACCATGTGTGAAATTGCTGCCAAATGCGCAATATCATAGCCATTTTTAACCCCATCTTGTTGCATGCAGTTCACGACAATCTCACCGGCACCTCGCTTGGCAACTTCCTTTACCCAATCTTTGGTGCTACGTGTGGTTTTTAGCGTTTTTTCAACATCACCTGTATATTGACAGACAACATACTCACCATCCATCTCATTGCTATCAACACCCACAACAACACATTGCTGACCAAAGGCATCGACTAATTCATCAATAAGCTCTGGACGCTCTAACGCAGGCGAATTAATCGATATTTTATCCGCTCCAGCATTCAAAATAATGCGCGCTTGGTCAACACTACGAATGCCACCTGCGACACAAAATGGAATATTAATCGCTTTGGCAATATCTGTTACCCATTTAGGTGACACACCCTGCTTACGCGTGCTTGCAGCAATATCGTAAAAAACCAATTCATCGGCTCCTTGCTCACTATAGTGCTTGGCTAGTGTAACAATATCACCGACAATGCGATGATTCTGAAATTTCACGCCCTTTACTACTTGATCATTTAATACATCCAAGCATGGAATAATGCGTTTTGTTAGCATGCTAGAGCCTCATTTAAGCTAAATTTATTTTCATAAAGCGCGCGTCCGACGATTACATTCTGCACCTTGGTCTTTTTGAGATTGTGCAAATCAGCCAAAGCACCAATACCACCAGATGCTTGAAAGGAAATGTTTGGATATTTAGCTACCAAGTCTTGATAAAGTTGTGTGTTAGCGCCTTGTAACATGCCATCTTTGCTAATGTCGGTACATAGCACATGCTCTAAACCATATACTAGATAATAGTCAATAACATTATATAGACTTTGATCACTGGTATTAACCCAGCCATGTGTTGCAACCATCGGTGTGCCATTAACGATATTAACATCAAGTGCTAATACAATTTTATCTGCACCAAAGCGCTCAATAAAGCGCACCGTTTGGTCATAATCTTTTACAGCAATACTGCCTAATACCACACGATCAACACCAATTGACAATAGGTTATCGATCGTTTCCTCATCCTTAATGCCGCCGCCAACCTGCATGATTGATGTCGTACTATTGCGAATACGGTTGATCACATCAAGCTGCTTGAGTTTACCTTGTTTCGCACCATCCAAATCAACAACATGCAAATAGCTAGCACCACTTTGTTGATAATTCATTGCCATATCTTCAGGTGTAACCGTATATTGGGTAATGGCATTAAAATCACCTTTTTGTAAACGCACACACTGTCCATTGATTAAGTCTATTGCGGGGATAATGTTCATTTGCTCCCCTTGTCTATTTTTCTTACCTTTGGGGCAGAAGTTTCAGCATCTGTTCCCCAAGTGTTTAACCAACGAATTGCTTCTTCTCCTGTAATTCCCAATCCTGTATCATTAAAATCTTTCATTGATTTTAAAGCCTCTTGTATCATTAAATTTTTCAGATTTTTTCTATCCATTGATAAGTTAATAAAATTTTTCAACAGTTGCTCACCCACTTTACCTGATTTCTCTGGATGAAACTGCATACCATAAAAGTTATCTTTATTAACCACCGCACTAAAATGATTAATATAGTCGTTATATGCTACAGTAAACGCTGTAGGCTCAGCATAAAAGCTGTGCACATAATAGACATAATCATCAGGATTAATCCCAGAAAACAAGGCATTGGTATTATGTGCTATATCATCAATCAATAAACGATTCCAGCCCATATGTGGAATCAAGGCATCACTTGATTGAAACCTTTTAACGCTACCGGGGATGATTTTTAAACACTCAACCATGCCTTCTTCTGAGAACTCATGCAGCAACTGCATTCCTAAACAAATGCCTAATATCGGCTGTGTAAGCGTTGGAATCAGTTGATCTAATTGATGTGACTTTAATGCTTCCATAGCCGTTTTAGCATGTCCAACACCTGGCAAGATCACATAATCCGCTGCTTGAATAACTTTATGATCATGCGTTAATACGACACTTTGTCCCAAGCGCTCTAACGCATATTGGATTGAGGCAAAGTTACTGCCACAACAATCAATAATTGCAATCATAGCACCCCCTTGGTACTTGGCATATCTAATGAGGTCTTTGCCACTGCTTGCTTTAAGACTTTACCTAAGGCTTTAAAGGCTGCCTCAATCATATGATGTGTGTTGTGCCCTTTAAGTTTAATATGCAAGGTTGCCTTTAAGCTCTCTGCCAGTGAGTAAAAGAAATGACTAACGAGCTCAACCGATAGATCGCCGACTTTATCACGCTTAAAATCCGCGTCAAATGAACAATAAAACCGTCCACTTAAATCTAAAGCGATCTCAGCACTTGCTTCATCCATGGGTAGCAAGAAACCGTAGCGCTGTATGCCTAATTTATCAGCCAAGGCTTGAGATAATGCTTGCCCCAAAGTAATGGCAATATCCTCAACCGTATGATGATCATCAATATGCAAATCGCCTTGCGCTTGAATATCCATACTAATGCCTGAATGTTTTGCCACTTGCTCAAGCATATGATCTAGAAAATCAATACCACTATGGATATTTATTTTGCCTGCTTGATCCAAGTTGACTGACACGGTGATGTCGGTTTCTTGTGTTTTACGCGTAATCGTTGCCACTCTTGGCGTATAAAGAATATGGTTTTTAATCGTTAACCAATCAGGATATTTCTCATTTGCAATTTGAATGCCCTTAATCCCTAGATTATCCGCCAATTGAAGATCGGTTAACCTGTCGCCTATGACATAACTGTGATCCCGATTGATACGCTGATCACGCAAATAGGACATGAGTAACCCCACTTTTGGCTTGCGACAGTCGCAATAATCGTTATCAAAATGCGGACAAATTAGAATGTCTTCAAAAATAATCCCTTGTGATTTAAGGACTCTCAACATCAACTCATGTGGTGCATTAAAATCATTCTCTGGAAAAGAAGAAGTCCCTAAACCATCTTGATTACTAACCATAACCAGCTTAAATCCCGCCTGTTGTAAAGTAATGAGCGCATCAAATACACCCGGCAAAAAATCAAGCTTATCAATATGATCAATTTGTTTATCTTCTGGCTCGATAATAATTGTGCCATCGCGATCTATAAATAAATATTTATGCTGTTTCATTATTAGCACCGATAGTTCCTGTGTTTATATTTTCTAATACCTTAATAAGCTTATTTACTTCCTCAACAGTCCCTATGCTAATACGCAACATCGTTTCATCATTAAATACCTTTGCCATTGATCTGACGATAATGCCTGACTGACATAGTTGGTTAAATATATCCACTTTAAACTGTACTAATAAAAAGTTGGCTTGTGAGGGATACACTTTATTAACCAAGCTTGATGCTTGCAGATATTGAAATAAACGTGTCCGTTCTCTAACTGCTTCAAACATTTTACTTTTAACTAATGCTAAACGCGCAGTTTGCAATGCAGCTACTGCATTTTGCGCTACTGACAGTGCGATGGGATAAGGTGCAATCACCTTTTTGATCAAACTCACCAAACGAGCATTAGTGATAACGGAGCCAACACGTTCTGCCGCCAAACCATACGCTTTGGATAAGGTTCTAAGAACGACTAAATTATCATATTGCTTAATTAAGCTTGCTGCACTTTGCTCGCCACTAAATTCAATATAGGCCTCATCAACAACAATCATGCTTTTATCTGCTAATGTAAGACATAGCCTTTCAATACCCTCTAGCGAGATTAAGTTTCCGGTTGGATTATTCGGTGAGCAGATAAACACAAGCTTAATATTTGGCTTTTTATTTATCTCTTTTAATAAATCATCAATATCTAGCGTAAATTCATTTGTAAGATCAAGTGCATATTCAAAATACTCCACCCCTTGTAACCGCGCACTCACCTGATACATACCAAAGGTTGGTTTAAACGCCATAATCGCATCTTGTTGATAGGTGCAAAATAATCGAACCAATAAGTCAATGCCCTCATCACTGCCGCGTGTTACCAATATTTCGTCTTGACTAACTTGGTAAAGTGTCGCCAAAGCATGCACCAACTCTTGTGGTTGCGGTTCAGGATAGCGATTAAAGCCTTCATTAGATAAATCATAAGCTAGCTCATTGGCATTAAGCCAAATATTACCTTTAAGATTTAAAGATCGCGCCGAAGAATAGGCATTAAATTCAGCTAAATCTTGACGAATCAACTTCTCAAACATGTCGCCTCCGCTTTATTTTCAAGCGCTTTAAGACGCAGATCAACTGCTAGTTTATGTGCTGTTAAGCCCTCAATATCAGCTAATTGTGCTGCTAAGTCACCAATAGCTAATAATCCTTTCTCATCGACATATTGCACACTCATTGCTTTCATAAAATCAATCGTTGATAAACCGCTAAATGACTTAGCATAACCATACGTTGGCAATACATGATTTGATCCGGTGACATAATCACCTAATGCTTCAGCTGCCCATTTCCCCATAAATACCGCACCGGTATTATGGATTTGATCAATATACTTTTCAGGATCTCCCACCTGCAAAATCAAATGCTCAGGCGCGTAGTTATTAGCAAGTACAAAAGCATCTTCTAAGGTCTTAACCACCAAAATACGACTATGCACTAATGCTTCTTTGATGATGTCGTGACGTGTTAATGTATATAATTGTTGGTTAATAACGGCTATTACCTCATTGGCTAATACATTACTGGTTGTTATAAGTATTGCTTGAGAATCAGCACCATGCTCAGCTTGTGCCAGTAAATCTGCTGCGACAAATTGAGCATTTGCTTGCTTCTCAGCAATCACCAAGACTTCAGAGGGACCCGCTGGCATATCAATTGCAGCTCCATCAATATCATCAGCAACAAGCATTTTAGCTTTGGTTACCCAACTATTACCTGGACCATAGATCTTATTGACTTTAGTGACTGATTCCGTGCCATACGCCATCGCTGCAATCGCTTGAGCACCACCTATTTTATAAATTACATCAACACCACATAAATCAGCGGCGACTAATAATAGTGGATGAATTTTGCCTGCCACATTGACTGGTGTGCAAACATTAACCTTCTTGCATCCAGCTACTTTTGCTGGAATTGCTAGCATAATAAGGGTTGAGATCAATGGTGCACTTCCCCCTGGCACATATAAACCAACGCTCTCAATCGCGCTAAAAACTTTATGACAACAAACACCGTCATTACTATCAACTATGGTATTTTTAGGTTTATTGATTTCATGGTAATTTTGCACTCTAGCAATAATACTTTTAATTAAATCAATATCTTTATTGCTAACTAGCTTATACGCTTCTTTTATTTCAGCTTCTGTTACAGATAAATCATCAAGCACACAGCGATCAAAGCGCGCAGTGTAGTCAAATAGTGCTTGGTCTTTGTTACATTTTACTTCATTAATAATCGCTTCAACTTGTTTATTTAAGTCATTACTATTAACTTGTGGCGCACGCTTAAGAAGAGATTGCCAAGCAGGTTTATCATCGATATTGACTTGATAGGTTCTAATCATCTTTCATTCTCACGCTAACATTTTTTCAATTGGCAACACTAAAATCGCACTGGCACCTGCCTGCTTTAAACGTTCCAACGTATTCCAAAATACACCTTCCGTCGTCACAATATGCACGGCCACCTTATCCTCAACCCCTGCGATAGGGATAATCGTCTGCCCTTCGTGACCTGGCAGAATATCATTGATGGCATTAAGTGATGACTTAGGCGCATGAAACATCACATATTTACTTTCTTTGGCTTGCATCACCCCATTCATTCGATCGATCAAACGCTGATAGAATACTTCAAGCTCTGGTGCAAGTGTATGGCTATTACGAATCAATAATGCCTGTGACTGCATTATTTCAACGACTTCTTTGAGATTATTCTCCTCCAATGTGCGCCCCGTTGACACCAAATCACATATCGCATCAGCCATACCAAGGTTTGGTGCGATCTCCACTGAACCTGAAATATTTAAAATCGATAAATCCAAATTATTTTGACGTGAAAATTCCATTAATAGCTCAGGATATGAGGTCGCAACTTTCATTGCTTTTAAGCTATTGATATCGTTATATGCTTTGCTATTGGCAATAGCAATTGATAAACGACAAGCCCCAAAGCCAAGCGCTTTATCTATCGTGATATTATTGCTTTGCTTTTTCTCATTTAATGTCAAACAAAACTCATCCAACACATTCTGCCCAATAATACCAACATCGCAAAAGCCATCATTAACTAAAGTAGGGATATCGTCATCACGCACAAATAAAAAATCAACCGGCACATCAATTGCATGACAATAAAGTCCACTTTTTGACAATTGCACTTTAATGCCGATTTTCTCAAACAGCGCCATTGACTCTGTGTTTAGTCGCCCTTTTTTCTGTACTGCAATGCGTAATCGCTTATTTTGCCCACTACTCATTTAATTTACCTTTTATTTTAATTTTTCTCTTTTTCAATAGTCATAATGACCAGTTTCTACCTAAAAAAGTGCTCACGTACCCTGAGCATCAATCAAAGGGTTTATATACTCACGTACCCTGAGCGTAAGTCGAAGGGTACATATGCTCACGTACCCTGAGCATATACCGAAGTGGGTAGGAACAGAAACAACCCATATATAAAGGCTTCGACTAACGCTCAGCCAACATGAACACACATAAGGCTTCGACTGACGCTCAGCCAACACTGACACGCATATGGTCTACCTCTTTTACTTACTTTTCTCTTTTGCACTCTCTACTTTGTCATACATCAAATTATACCCACCAGCGCCATGTGTGATACAACGCGCAATTCTTGCCACTGTGGTCACACTTACACCGGTTTCAGCATAAATCTGTCGATAAGATTTATCATTTTTGATCTCCTGAACCGCGCGCCAACGATCTGCCATCGCTGAAATCTCCGCAGGCGTGCATAAATCCTCGAAAAGTTTCGCAACCTCCTCACTACTTTCTAGCAATGATAATGCATGAAAAAGTGCATCAATATCAGATTGCTCGGCTTGTTTAATATTCACCATAAAAATACCATTCACACTTCATAATGTATTAATACGTTATAACATAATCCTTAACAGTAAGATGCTCAAGAAGTTTTTGCAGAAAAATCAAAATGGTGCCGACAAGCAGAATCGAACTGCTGACCTATTGGTTACGAATCAATTGCTCTACCAACTGAGCTATGTCGGCATAATGAATAATGGCTATAACCATATTCCATCCCACTTTGATTGTCCAAACGTTGGCTGAGCGTGAGTCGAAGCCTTTATGAAATGTGATTTCCCAAGCTTACCCTTCGACTTACGCTCAGGGTACGGTGAGTACTTGTAAGTGAACACTCAGCCTTAGCTTGAATAATAAACAATGAATAAAAATTACTGGTTATTTTTCTCAACTTTATTAAGTACAATCCCGACCACTATGAAGATTGCACCAATAATTAAACTTGCACAACCCAACATGCCAGTTATAACGGATTCACTTAAATCGTAAAGACTATGCGCCGGAGGAAACCAACTAAACGCACCAATAATCAGCACAATGCTTAAGATAACTAATATAATTCCGATGACTAGACAGCCAACAATGGAACCTGACTGTTTGCAACATTTCATCACTATTCTCCTTGTTTTCATATATGCGAACCTGCACGAGTAAGAATAGTTGGTTTTTTAGAAAATGCGAGAAAGAAAATTTATGTGTAAATAACTGAAATTAGGCACTTGCCAAAGCAATTTCAATCATTTTGGTAAATGAATTTTGGCGCTCTTGACTACTTGTTACTTCCTTTGTCACTAATGAATCAGAAACCGTCAAAAGACAAGCTGCTTTTTTACCATAAGCTTTGGCATTAGCAAAAATTGCGACAGTTTCCATTTCCACGGCTTTACAACCATGTTCACTATGAATCTTGATATAATCATCAAAGTTTTTGCGGTAAAACACATCGGTACAGTGCACTTTTGCCTGTGTCACAGGCAAGCTCAAACTATCTGCCGTTTTTGCAATATGTGCCGTTAAATTCGCATCAGGGGTTGCTACTCTTGTTTTTTCACCGGTCACAATCTCGATATAATCCGACTCGCAATAGCTTTCGGTAACTAATAGCACATCATATACCTTGATCTCAGGCACATAAGAGCCACACGAACCAATACGAATAATCTGATCAACATCATAATTATTAAATAATTCTGCCGTATATATTCCTGCACTTGGAATGCCCATGCCATGCGCCATAATCGTTAATTTTTTGCCCTTATAAGTTCCCGTAAAGCCAAGCATATTACGCACACTATTGACTTGCTTAATATCCTTAAGATACGTCTCAGCAATCAGCTTAGCGCGCAATGGGTCTCCTGGCATAATGACGGTCTTAGCAAAGTCACCTTTGTTTTTTGCTTCAATATGAGGTGTTGGAATCATTTCTTACCCTTTTTATTTTTGTTTTCAATTGATCAAATTTTTCAAGTCGCCAGTGTACTGTTTTTATTACAAATGAACAAATGATAAGAGCATACAAATTAAGTCATAAATCAAATGAAAAGTCACTCAAGTAACGCTACCTCAGATACAAAGCGGTGCAATAAATACTGTAAAATGCATTGCTGTGCGTATATACTTTAGCGCAGTCGCAATAAATCTAGCATTAATTACCAATGAATAGTTTCCAGCAGCAACTTAAGCATTTACGTGAACAACAACAATTAACCGTCGATGGTGTCGCAAGCAAAATGAGCTTCACCGCACAAACCATTCAAATGCTAGAAGATACAGATGATCTATTCTCACTAGAGTTACCGACGCAATCGCTTAAAAACTATTATCGTAAATATGGCGAGTGCCTTGGTATGCCTGAGCGCAAAATTGTGAGCATGTTAAATAAAATTGATTATTTGGATTATAAACGCTCACGCAAAGGCAAAATGAAACCCTTTGATTATCTTAATCGCTTAGTCATTTTGATTTTGATTGCTCTACTGGCTCATACGGTTTACACACTTTATCAGCAGCAAAAAGCCAATGCGCTAAAGCAAAGTGTCGTTACTTTAAGTGCGCCAGTTGTCTCTCAATCGACTGAACAAGAAAGACAAGCAATCTCATCTTCGATGAACGATCAAACAAGTAATGCTACTGCAACACCAAACGCAGCAACATCTAACACAACTACTAATAGTGTAATGACATCTAATACTACAGGCGCGTCAGCAGCCGTAAATACTGACACAGCTAATACTGTAGCACCGACGACATTGCAACAAAATGACGTTACACAACAGCAATCTGCTGAGCAACAAAATGCATAGTAACTCAATCACGGCTCGTTTTATTATTGGTGTTGAGTCGACTGAATTAAGCACTCACGACATCAACCGTTTACAAAACAAACATGTGATTGGCGTGATTTTATTTAGTCGCAATTTCATAAATTCTAAGCAGCTAAAGCAATTAACCGCAGCCATTAAATCATGCCGCCATGATCTTGTTATTTGTGTTGATCAAGAAGGTGGACGCGTTCAGCGCTTTAAAAGCGATCAGTTCACACCACTACCCTCACTCTATGAAATTGCACAAGCAAATGATAAAACACAACTTAAACAACATGTTGCCACACTTGCCAATGAGTTGAAACATCATGGTATTGACTTTAGCTTCACCCCCGTGGTTGACTTATATTCAAAAGACAGTCGCGTGATTAACACACGCGCTTTTGCTGAGAATGCAGATGAAGTCATACATTATACCAGACAGTATATTGACACTATGCATCAATATAGCTTACCGAGCGTTTTAAAACACTTCCCAGGGCATGGCAGTTTAGCTGCTGACTCTCATACTGAAAGCGTTATTGATCATCGAATCTTAAGTGACATTGAACAAACCGATTTACTGCCATTTATCACGCTTATTAATGAACATAAAGCCGATAGCATTATGGTTGCTCATCTATCTTATCCACAAATAGACACTGAGATTGCTTCACAATCGAAGTTTTGGCTTACGACTTATCTTCGCCAAAAGACTGGCTTCAAGGGTATCATCTTTAGCGATGACTTTGGCATGGCTGCAGCAACACAGACTGCTAAGCATCCACTAGAGAATTGTCAGAGGTTCTTTGATGCTGGAGGAGATATCGCTTTGTTATGCAATGAGTTTACTGTTATGGATGAAATACTCGATGTTTTTAATAATGATAGTTATTGCGATGACAACAGCTTCAATAACCGCTGGCAGCACTTTCAGCAGGCTTTTTAACATTTATTATTAAAGCACTCGCTACCTTGAACTTCTTATGATTTTCCCTAGAATAATGATCATTGCAAAATATTATTAACAACTTATGGATCCTATTACACAATATTTAGATCTTAGTAAAAATTATGCTGAATATGTTCATGCTGCGATTGTGATTGTCGCTATTTTACTAATCAATGTAGTTATTCGCATTGTACTTGCCATCTTTGATAAGAGTCTTGCCAAAAAGTCGCCGTATTTACGTATATTTTATCAAGCGGTTAATCGTCCCATTCGTTATATCACATGGATCATAGGATTATGGATTATTTTAACGCAACTGATTGACTGGCAAGGCAAACAAGTTCAAGCCATGCTAAATATTGCCAACATGGCAGTCAAGGTTTTAGTTGTCCTTTGCGTTGCCTGGATTTTAATGCGCTTTGCCCGCGGCATGCGTAAATTGTTTATTGAAAAAAACACACGTACTGATGGTGGCTACAATGACTTTAGCATGATTGAAACGGTTTATAAGGCTTCTCAAGCAATCATTATCATTTTACTGTTTTTCAGCATTCTCGGTGCGCTTGATATCCCGATTGTCGCCTTAGCCGGTATGGCTACTGTGGTCACAGGTTTTTTTGCAATTACGCAACAAGAACTTATTAAGAATCTCTTTGGTGGTACCGTTCTTTATCTTGATCGACCTTTTGCCGTAGGCGATTGGATTTACACAGTTGGCGGCGGGATAGAAGGAACCGTTGAGAAGATAAGCTTTCGCCTTACGATTATTCGTGGCTTTGATAAGCGCCCTATTTACGTACCCAATGCAACTTTTCTAACCACGGCTGTTGTCAATGCGTCACGCATGACAAATCGCCGGATTTTGCAATATATTGGTGTGCGTTATCAGGACTTCACCAAGGTACATCAGATCTTGCAAGACGCTCGCGACATGCTAAAAAAACACCCTGCCATCGATCAAAAGTGTACAAACTTGGTTTGCATCGTCAATGGTAACACCAATATGGGCACAAATATTGAGGGTGTTTTTGGTTCATACTCGATTAATTTTATGATTTATACCTTTACCAAAACCACCAATTGGGTTAAGTTCCAAGCGCTTCAAGATGAAATCATGCTAAAAATTGGCGAGATCATTGAAAAAAATGGCGCACAAATTGCTTTCCCAACAACCACTTTGGATATTCCTGAAGGCGCATTACATCAAGTTACTGCTGCTAGCAGTAAAGCATAGCCATTAATTGTTTGAAGCTACTTAATGAATTTTAAAAATACTTCGGTTAACTGTGCTTGAACTTGTTCAATGGTATTATTAGCATTAATCAAAACACTTGTTTGCGGATTTTCTTTAACAAGCTTTAAAAATATCTCACGCGCACGATTAAAAAACTCGATTTTTTCCCGTTCAATACGATCAAGCGCATTTCTTGATCTCGCACGCTGAAGTCCAAGCTCAGGGTCAATATCCAAGTAAATCGTTAAATCTGGGCGAAAAGATGATAGCAACAAATCATTTAACTGTTTTACCTTATCAAACCCAATCTCTCTACCACCTCCTTGATAAGCCAAGCTTGACCAGTTAAAGCGATCACTCACTACCCATTTACCACTATTAAGTGTCGGTTTTATCAACCTTTCAACATGCTGCATACGTGTTGCGTACATAAGAAGCAGCTCAGCTTCAGGACACAGCGCTTCTTCCTCATATGGCGTAATCAGAAGCTTACGTATCTTTTCAGCTAGAAAAGTACCACCTGGCTCACGCGTAAAAACGGACTCAATTTTTTTTTGTGCTAATATTTCACGAATAAACTCAATAGCAGTACTTTTACCCGCTCCTTCTAAGCCTTCAATGACAATAAACTGTGCTCTTTCATTACTTTGTTTATTTTGATTATTCTGTCTATTTTCTTTCATCTCTAATAACTGCTTGTGCTTGGCTCAAGGTTTAATAATTTATCTAATAAACCGCTAACACCAAAGCGAAAATGCTGTTTATTGATATAATGGTCACCACATATTGAACGCGCCAATTGAATATACTCAAGCGCTTCAGTATAACTTCTAATACCACCTGATGCTTTAAAGCCAACTGCACGATCTGATAAGGCAATTTCCTGCAGAATAATCTTAGCCGCTTCTAGCGTTGCACCAATGGCTGTTTTACCTGTTGAGGTTTTAATAAAGTCTGCTTGGGCATTAATCATATCGCGACTGATGATCTGGATAAGCTCAGGTGATAATTCACCAGACTCTATAATCACCTTTAACCTACGATCATGGCATAGCTCTTTTGCCGCTTTTACCATATTTATCGCATCTAGCGATGAACCATTTTCAAGATACTCCGTATAGGGAATGACTAGATCAATTTCATCAGCACCGAGTTTAATCGCATTTTTAACTTCCATGACGACAGAATCAAGAGATGCCTTACCTTCAGGGAAATTAACCACCGTTGCAATCGCAATATCTGAATGCACTTTAGATTTAATATATGAAATAAACTCTGGATAAACACAAACTGCAGCGACTGTACCTAGATGATTAACACTCTTTTGTAATAATTGATCCATACTCGCCTGAGTGTCTGATTTATTCAGTGATGTCAGATCAATAAGAGAAACCATTTCTGCTAATTGGTTGTGATCAATCGACATGTGCCATATCCGTTGATTTAAAAATCGACTGCCCAAAGCTTAAGGGTGCTACTCCCATATAATCGGCAATACTCTGACCAATATCAGCAAAACTCATGCGCTCGCCGATGCATTCAGTCGTGATATTGTTGCTCCACACCAAAAAAGGAATATGCTCACGCGTGTGATCTGTTCCCTGCCAGCTTGGGTCACAACCATGATCAGCAGCAATAATAACTATCGTGTCATCATCTAGTAGTTGATCAAGCTCGGGCAGGCGTGAGTCAAAATACTCCAATGCTTTGGCATAGCCCTCAATATCACGGCGATGACCAAAACTTGAGTCAAAATCGACAAAGTTTGTAAAAATAAGCGAATTAGGCTCAGCACTTTGATAAGTTGATAGTGTTACATCGAACAATTCTGTCAGCCCTGTGGCTTTAATACTTTGTGTGATTCCTTGATTAGCATAAATATCGGCAATCTTACCAATTGAAATTACTTCACTACCGGCTTCTTTTAATTTATCAAGCAAGGTAGCCTCAGGCGGCAACACCGAATAATCTTTGCGATTTCCAGTGCGCGCATACTCATTTGCTGATTCACCAATAAAGGGACGTGCGATCACGCGACCCACCACTAATCCCATTTCATCCAGAAGCTCACGTGCAATCTTACATATCTTAAGTAGGCGCTCTAAACCAAAATACTCCTCATGCGCTGCAACCTGAAACACGCTATCTGCTGAGGTATAAATAATTGGCTTTTCCGTCAAACAATGCTCAACACCATGAGTCTTAAGCACTTCAGTACCTGACGCATGACCGGCATCAATCACACCTTGAATTAACTCACTGCGCTTTAGCCATTCATCAATAAATGCTTTAGGAAATACCGATGCATCTTCATCACCCTCATGGTGACTTTGTGTAAAATAATGCCAATCAAACATCACGGGCACGCCTGCAATCTCCCAGTGCCCACTGGGTGTATCTTTGCCTTTGCTATTTTCAACACAATAACCATATTTGGCTTCAACAACAGGCTCTTCTTCAGATAAGTCAACCGTAAGCTTACGCGCACGACTTAACTCTGCGGCTTTTTGTAAACCACGTTTGGCAAGATTTGGTAAATCTAACGATCTTTTATACTGCGCACGATAATCAACAATATGCCCCAAGGTATCAGCACCTTGATCACCAAATAGTTTGGCATCTTTAGCTTCGCCAATACCAAAAGAATCCATTAATAATATAATTACTTTCTTATTATTTAACACGAGTGTTTTTCCTCAAGATATATTTATGAATACAAGCGTTTAAGCCCAAACTCGCTATGGATCAGAAGTACCGCGACCTTCGTATATTCAACTAACTCCATATAGGCTCTTTCTTCATCTTCCTGACCTGTGACTTCATCATCATATTGCAAGCGCGACATATCGATTAAATCAGCGATCGCCTCTTGAACCTCCACAGAGCCTTTGGTGTAATCGATCTCCATCAAGCCCAATCCTGATAAAAAGCCTTGGCACCACATTGCTAGCGCGTCAATCCGCATATAAAATTTCTCTTCATCATCAGGCAGCAACAAATCAAAATGCATATCCTGCGCCAAAAACTGGGCTTTTGTGACCTGATACATTTCAGCTAATACTTTTAATGCGCCTTGTGCGACGACATCACCTGCCTCGATGGGTTCAGCCATCAGCGAGTCCATCCACGCTTCAATACGCACTTCAGCACCCCCTGTAAAAAGCGCACACAACAAGGCATGTGCCTCAGAAGCTTCAGATAAAGCATTGATTTTACGAAGTGCTGCAGTCACCTCCTGATAATCAGGTAAAACTTGTTTTTCCGTTATTTGCATAAGTGTTTATATCATTATAATCAAGATGCCTCTATCGTATCATTTTTTTTACAACAAATCACTTGCACTTAGTAACATATGCTTCTATGATTTCAAGTGTAAGTTTAGTGTTGCCTGTGCTGTTAGCCAGTCCTTACATTCTTGAGCCGATGTATTTATATCGGGAGCGTAGATACTTGTTTTAGCGTGCATGCTCAGCCTGACTGAGAAGCCCAACGAACAGCAAACGCACCCACTTGGTTCTTGAGGGTTCAAGAGCCATGTAAGCAGCGGCAGATATGGGCGGCACTATAAAGTTTCCTTTCTCTTTTTCCATTTTTCCCCAATGCTGAATCATTAGCAATGATCTTCACTTACTGTCAAATACATTAATTATTTTTATTCATTCAATCACAAAAGATTAATTTTAGTAATTGAAAAGCCGATATATGATTTCATTCTGTAACAAAGGCACACACTCATCACACTACAACTTTATGATGAGTGTAAAAACCAATAAATATAAGTTGGAGACTTTCATATGCGCTATAAACCTTGGTTCTTTTCTAAAAAATTTCGCCAGTCAAACAATCAAAACTCGATAAAAGCACATCGCCTCATCACTAAATCAATCGGATTATCTGTACTCTTTAGCTTATCTTTTTGCTCTTTGAGCTACGGTACAAACTCTACAGCAACATGTACTAACAACCGATTGAGCCTACAGCTTTTGGGCTCAGGCGGTCCGATAAGTGATGACAAACGCGCTTCATCCGGTGAAATTATCTGGATCAATGGCAAATCTCGGATATTAATTGATGCAGGTGGCGGAACTTATTTACGTTTTGGTCAATCTGGCGCCAAACTCGAAGATCTAGACTTTATTGGCATTACGCATTTTCACACTGATCATGTTGCTGATCTTCCAGCAATTTTAAAAGGCGCTGAGTTTTTTAAGCGTGAACGCCCAATTGCAATTGCAGGACCCAAAGGAAACGCCCGCTTTCCAAGTCTAACGCATTATCTGAATAATTTATTTAATGCTAAAGATGGTGCTTATGCTTATCTTTCTAACCTGCTGACACCAAATAACAAAGATGGTGTTTTAACGCTCTCACCAATAATAAATGTCGACTATCAAAGTCCTCAAAAAACCAAGGTGTTTTCTAATGCAGAATATACCATATGGGCGTTAGGCATCCCACATGGCAATGTTCCTGCACTTGCTTATCGCGTTGAATCAAACTATGGCAACATTGTCATCTCAGCCGATCAAAATGGTAGTAACGATGCATTTATCGATTTTGCCAAAGGTGCCGATGTTCTTGTTATGCCTTTAGCAATAGATGAAAATGCAGATAAAATTTCAAGTTTTGTCCATGCCAAACCATCTGTTGTCGGGCAAATTGCTAACAAAGTTAACCCTAAAATGCTGGTACTTAATCATTTTATGGGTAAAGGTTTACTCTACAAAAATGAATCGATTGAGATCGTTAAAAAATACTATACAGGTCCAACCGTTATCGCACGCGATCTAAGCTCTATACCGCTACTCAAAAACTAGAACCATGCGTTAATCTACACAGAAAAGATACTCACCATAAGAAACTATTTATAAGGAAAAACAACATGAACAACACAATTACTTTATCTATCGCAATAACATCATTGCTTGGCTTATCCATAAGTAATACCGTAAATGCAAGCACTTCAACAACGACTCAGACAAGCGCTGTTACCGCTGATACAGGTGGTAAATGCGCAGCAGGCAAATGCGGCACTGTAAAGCGATATGCAGAGGCTGAAATCACACAAAACCCACAAGAAAAGCTCGTCTATGCACGTGATGGCAAATGTGGAGTCACCGGCTATGGATTAAACCCTGATGATGAAGTAGTGAAAGCACAGACTAGATCAGTAGGTGGACGATGCGGTCAATAGCACAGAGCGATTACGGCATTGGTCTACGCCATGAGCATCTACAAACGCTTGCTGATGAACCTGTGCATGAGCTGATTGACTTTCTTGAGCTCGCCCCTGAGAACTGGATTAACATGGGTGGATCATATCACCATTTGTTAGAAAAAATTGCCGATAAATATCCTCTTGTAGCACATGGTCTTAGTTTATCCATTGGTAGTGCAGTAAAGCTTAATACGTCATTTCTTAAAGAAATTAAATCGTTTTTAGATCAATATAATATTACTGTATATAGCGAACACTTGAGTTTCTCACAGGATAATACGGGCTATCTTTATGAGCTCTTGCCAATCCCTCGTTACAAAGAAGCGTTAAGCTACTTAGCCAACAGGATTGATCAAGTTCAAACAATTATTAAGCGTCCTTTAGTGCTTGAGAATGTTTCATACTATCATAGCTATCCTGATCAAATGCCTGAGCATGAATTTATTCAAGAGCTCATTAAATTAAGTGGCTGCCAACTACTACTTGATATCAACAATGTTTATGTCAATAGCGTTAATCATAACTACAATGCGCTTGATTTTATCAAACACATGCCAAGCAAAGCGATCAGTTATTATCACCTTGCTGGTCATTTACAAGAGCATGGTGATTTTCTACTTGACACACATGGTACAGAAGTTACGTCAGAAGTATTAGCCCTCACACAAGAAACAATTAAACTCCATGGAAATAAGCCAATACTACTAGAGCGTGATAATAATGTACCTCCATTAAACCAACTCTGTGATGAGCTGTTAAAGATAAAACAAGAGGTTCATCACTATGCCTAACTATATTCAGCACCCACTTAAACCTGCACCATCAAATTTTGTGATGGTTATTGATAAACTATGCGCCAAGATTCGGGTCAAGCAAAATGACATAACAAGCAACAGTCACACTCTTTACCGCAGCTTTATTTTAGGGAATATCAACTCTGTCATCGCAGTTTCTTTTCCTTTATTTCATAAAATTATTTGTTCTGAGCAACTTAGCTTGCTTGTTGACGATTTTCTAATGCATCACCATGCAACCGAGCCACAATTCCATCATATTGCCACTGAGTTTTTACGCTTTGCGCAATTACACCGCGATCTGCCCAAAATACTACTGTCATTGCTTGAGTATGAGTGGTTACTGTTTTCAACCGAAAGCAATCCTCTCATTCTGCATAATCAAAGCCAAATTACTGTCACTAAAAAAAATAGCAAAATAAGCATCAATCCCACGCTTCAATATATTTGCATGCCCTTTGAGCTTAAGGACTATCACGATTATTGCCCAATTGACTCAGGACAATTTATTTATGGTGTTTTTCGCAACCTCAATGGTCATGTCATTACCAAACACTTATCTCATGATGAAGCAAATTTACTCAAAACCATTGATGCTATTAACAATCCATCATTTACAGACTTATTTAAAATAAACAACGGGGCAATTAACTCAAACGCCCTAACATCATTAATAGAAATTCATCTAGTTCATATTAAACACGAGGAGTAAATTATGATACGCAACACAATAACATGGATAAATTCGACACTATATAAAGCAAAATCTTTTGACTTTATTGCACTTCTTGCCATCAGGCTTTTCCTACTACCTGTCATTTATGAGGGTGCTCACTCAAAAGTCACGAACTTTAGTAAAACAGTTGCTTGGTTTGGCGCACCTACAGCTGAAGGCGGCTTAAACTTACCATTTCCAGATCTATTGGCATTTCTTGCAACCTCAACAGAAGTCTTTGGTTTAATTTGTATAGCACTTGGGTTATTTACACGTTTTATCACCATTCCCTTAACCATACTCATGTGCGTTGCGAGCCTTATGGTGCATTTACCTCAGGGCTGGTTAGCCATTGCTAGCAACAATATGGAGTCAGCAATGCGACTTGGTGATTTCCTAAGCTGGTTATCTATAAATTTCCCTGGTAGATATAACTACATTACTGAGCTTGGTGACCCTGTTATCCTTAACAATGGTATCGAGTTTGCCGCTACTTACTTTATTATGCTTCTAGTGCTCCTTTGCTATGGCGGAGGGCGCTATGTGAGTGCTGACTACTGGTTAAGTAAAGCTTTTAATCGTAAAAAGACAAAATAACATTCATCATATTAACCAATAGCATCTAACTCAGCTTTTGATTTATGGAACTCCTGCTCTTGATAATCATTTGAGTTATTCTGATCAGAATTATTATTTTTTCCTTTTCTATCATCACTATTTTTATCATTTGGATTATATTTGTAGATGCTATTGTTATGTATTTTTTGATGGACATCCTCTGGTAATTTATGATCAACCCAAACCGCGCCTTTAACCAGCCATGGTACCAGCAATGAGTCCTGCCAAGCTTTCTGCTCAGTGAGCGCCTTATTATAACTAAGCACACCAACAATTAAGCTAACCACAAGCGTTGATTTAACAATGCCAAATAAAAAGCCCAATAAGCGATCCGTAACCGTCTGATTATCTTTGCGAAAAACACCAAAAATAATATGCACAATACCACCTAAGATCCAAACGATCACGACAATGGCAAAAAACGACATCCAAAATGCCACTTCAGGTGAGTTAAACCATTTTGCAGCAAAATTCATATCAAGAGAGTCTGCAAAGAAATACGCCGACACCGCAGCAATCAACCAAGTAAGCAATGAGATTAACCCACGCACAAAACCTTGCGAAAAACCAATAATCGCAAAGCCAAACACGATAATAATAAAAATCCAATCAAGCCAATTTAGCAGTGACATTATTTTTCCTTATAAGCCTAAAACAGCTTTTATTGTAGCGTGCTTTTGATACTTGGCAATCATTGCGCTGAAACAATGCTTAAAAAGTTCCACACGGCGATATTCCATATGCTACAATTTGCAGCAAATTTCCAGAAAGGCGTAAATACCATGCAATTTGATTCTTTTGACTCTTTTGACTACGATGTCATTGTCATCGGCAGTGGACCTGGTGGTGAGGGTGCAGCGATTAAAGCAGCAAAATCAGGTCTTAAAGTGGCGATTGTTGAATCCGAACTTATCGGCGGCAACTGTACACATCAAGGCACAATCCCAAGCAAAGCACTACGACATGCGGTATCTCACTTTTCTTTTCATGCAAAATACCATGACTATAGCTACCCTCAGATGCTGGAAAATGCATCACGTGTCATCAATGCCCAAACTGAACTAAAAACAGGGTTTTACAAACGTAATAATGTGGATATGTTGCATGGTTTTGCACGATTTATAGACCCGCATACCATTTGTATTTGCTCAACAGACGAAGAAGAACAGACCAAAGAGCAGTTCAAAGCAAAATATTTTGTCATTGCCACTGGTTCAAGACCTTATCACCCCAAAGATATTGATTTTAATCATCCGCGTATTTTGGACAGCGATAGCATTTTACACCTTAATGACAACCCCAAAACTATCTCTATTTATGGTGCAGGTGTTATTGGCTGCGAATATGCCTCTATTTTTCGCACGTTAAAAATCCGTGTCAATTTGATTAATAACCGCGAACGACTATTATCTTTTCTTGATAATGAAATTATTGATGCCTTAAGTTACCACTTTCGCGAGCAAGGTATTCGCACCCATCACAACGAGCATTATGACAGCATTGATGCCAATGATAACGAGGTAATTCTAAAATTAAAGTCAAATAAAATCATCAAATCAGATTACCTATTATTTGCTCAAGGACGCACAGGAAACACCGATCAACTAGAGCTAAATGCGATTGATATTGAGGCGAATATTCGCGGTTCTATCGAGGTTAATCAAAACTATCAAACCCTTAAGCATCCTCATATTTATGCCGTTGGCGATGTCGTTGGTTACCCATCACTTGCTTCTGCTGCCTTTGACCAAGGGCGCTTTGCTGCAACGCATATTGCCGAAGGCAAGTGCACCAATCATTTAATCAAGGATATTCCAACGGGAATTTATACCTTGCCTGAGATCAGCTCCGTTGGTAAAACTGAGCAAGAACTCACCGAAGAAAAAATTCCTTACGAGGTGGGACACGCGTTTTTTAAGGATCTTGCGCGCGCGCAAATCTCAGGTAAAACTGCGGGCATGCTTAAGCTGATTTTTCATCGTGAGACACTACAGTTATTAGGGATTCACTGCTTTGGTAGTCAAGCTTCTGAGATTATTCACATCGGACAGGCGATCATGTCACAAAAAGGCAAAGCCAATACATTAATGTATTTTATCAATACAACATTTAACTACCCGACCATGGCGGAAGCTTATCGTGTCGCCGCTCTAAATGGATTAAACAGGTTGTAAACTTATTGCCAAACTTCCTTTAAGCGCGCATCACGACCACATTGCCAACGATAAAATCCATAACTAATGGGATTTTTTAAATAGTATTTTTGGTGATATTCTTCTGCAGGAGTAAACATAGTACTTGGACGCAACTGCGTATATATCGGTTTATTTAAATAATTTTTCATGTTATCAACCACTGCTTGAGCCGCTGCCTTTTGTCCATCATTTTCGTATAAAATAGCGCTTTGATATTGTTCTCCCAAATCACAAAATTGTCCATTTTTAACGGTGGGATCAATATGCTTAAAGAAATAATTTAAAAACTGCGCATATCCCAAAACATCATCCTCATACCAGACTTTAACGACTTCCAGATGGTCTGTTTTTCCTTGGGATACCTGCTTATAGTTTGGATACAAAGTCGTACCACCATCATAGCCAACTTCAGTTTTCACTACACCTTTAAGCTTATCAAAATCAGCTTGCACACACCAAAAACAGCCTCCTGCGACAATCGCCGTACTCATCTTGGCATAACCCAACTGGACTAAAAACACGCACCCTAGCACGCTTAAAAATTTTATATTTTTCAACATTTTATCACTCCGAATTAATCCTTCAGATGCTTAAGGTATAGATCACAAAGAGGACAAACTCAATTAAGGGGAAATTACATAAAATACTAAAAGCATAAACGATCTGTTTTTTACTATTTTTTATCTGCCCGATACAATAATTATGAATATTACATCACTTTTTAAGCAGTTATGCTGTAAACAACATGGAAAGTCCGAAATATTTTAAATATAATTACGCACAATATGACTATGTGTTATTTAGTTTAAGCTATTATTCACAATAGTCTGGGAGATTTTTAACCAAATGATGATGAGAGACCCTATGAAAGACGACAGTAGTATATTATTGGTTAGTACCAATAAAGAAAATACCAAAGATTTACAAACATTACTTCAACGTTATCTACATCAGACGAACGTTGCCCACTCAGGACAGGAAGCCTTGGATCTACTGGATGCCAATAAAAACACCAAAGTAGTACTCCTTGATTTACTACTGCCTGACATGTACGGCATTGAACTGTGCAAAAATATTCGTGAACGCCATCCAAGCATGGCAATTATTTTTGTCTCAAAAAGTACTGATGCAACCGAAATCGTCTTATGCTTTGAAGCAGGTGCTGATGACTATGTCGAAATCCCTTATAATCAACACGTATTAATGGCTCGCATTAAAGCAAAATTACGTGATCGCAATACCTCGCAATCACCGTATGCCATTACTGGATCAGTCAATATTGAAGATATAAACATTAGTGACTACAGTCAGATTCAATTTGGCAAATGGGTATATCATCCGCGCAAATCATTAGTGACACACCCTGATCATTCCGATATTTACTTAACGGATAAAGAAGGCGCTTTACTTAAAATGCTACTATCAGATCCAAGCAAAACCTTTATGCGTGAAGAAATTGCCAAATATCTTAATTTAAATGTTAAAGAAAGCATGATACGTGATGTCAACATTCATGTACATCGCTTACGTAATAAGCTTACCCAAGGGCATAACTCAAGCTCACCAATCAAAGCTGTACGCTCACAAGGCTATACCTTGGATTCCTATTTAAACTATGTTTATGATGGCAAAGAAGTATCTTTTTTATAATTTCTCTTAACTGAATCACTCTAGATCCGCTAAATTTCCTTTCTGCTCCAACCAATGTTTGCGATCCAGTGAGCGTTTCTTAGCAAGCATCTCATCCATTTCCTCTAGATCAAAACGCTCATCACTTGATAATGTTAATTGCACAAGACGTCTGGTATCCATTGCCATTGTAGACTCTCTTAATTGCATCGGGTTCATCTCACCCAACCCTTTAAAGCGCAACACATTAGCCTTAGCTGATTTTTTATTTTGGGCAATTTTATGCAAAATGACATTCTTCTCTGCCTCATCTAATGCGTAATACACTTCTTTGCCGACATCAATTCTAAATAATGGCGGCATTGCCACATAGATATGCCCCTTCTCAACCAATGGTTTAAAATGACGCAAGAATAAAGCGCATAGTAATGTCGCAATATGTAGCCCATCCGAATCAGCATCCGCGAGAATACAAATTTTGCCATAACGTAACCCTTCTAGATTATCACTGCCTGGATCCACACCAACTGCCACGGCAATATCGTGAATCTCTTGCGATGATAATACTTCTGATGAATCAACTTCCCATGAGTTTAATATCTTACCTCTTAATGGCATCACTGCCTGAAACTCACGATCTCGCGCCTGTTTTGCCGAGCCACCGGCTGAGTCTCCTTCAACTAGAAAAAGCTCGCTATATTGGGTATCTTGTGTCACACAATCGGTCAATTTACCGGGCAATTGCGGACCTTGAGTTACCTTTTTGCGCACTACCTTTTTCTCAGCTTTAAGGCGCTTTTGCGCACGTGAAATAATCGCTTCAGCAATTTGATTTGCCGTTTCAATATTTTGATTCAACCACAAACTAAAGGCATCTTTGACATGTGTTGCAATGAAGTTCACACAATCACGTGATGATAATCGCTCTTTGGTTTGCCCTGAAAATTGCGGCTCAGGCATTTTAAGTGACAACACATAACAAAGACCAGCAAAGATATCATCTGGCATAATTTTGACACCACGCGGCAAAATATTATGAAGCTCACAATATTCACGTATCGCATCTAACAATCCCGACCTTAAGCCATTAACATGCGTGCCCCCTAATGGTGTTGGAATCAAATTAACATAACTTTCTGTGATTAAATTATCGCTTTCTTGCGGCCAGCATAATGCCCAATCAACAATATACTGTCCATCGGTAAAAGAGCCTGAAAATGGAACTGCTGGCAATATTTCAAGACCGTCGATTTTCTCTTGTAAATAAGCCAATAACCCGCCATCGTACTGCCAAGTCATGCGATCGTTTTGCTCATCATTTTGATATTCAACGATCAGCCCTGGACACAATACTGCTTTAGCTTTTAATAGATTCTTTAATTTACGCGTTGCATATTTTGGGGTATCAAAATATTTAGGATCCGGCCAAAAGCGTACCGTAGTCCCTGTATTCTTTTTGCCAACGTCGGATACCACCTTTAGCTCTTCAACCTTATCGCCATGCTCAAAAGCAATAAAATAGCGCTTACCATCGCGTTTGATAAACACCTCAACACGTTGGCTTAATGCATTAACTACGGACACACCAACACCATGAAGCCCGCCTGAATAAAGATAATTTTCTTTGGAGAATTTTCCCCCGGCATGCAAGCGCGTCATAATCAGCTCAACACCAGATATCCCTTCCTCTGGATGGATATCAACCGGCATACCTCGACCATTATCCTCAACCTCAAAACTACCATCATCATAGACTCTAATATTAAGCTTATTGGCATGTCCTGCTAATGCCTCATCCACTGCATTATCAATCACCTCTTGCGCGACATGATTAGGGGTTTGTGTATCGGTATACATTCCCGGGCGCCGCTTAACAGGGTCAAGACCCGATAGAACTTCAATGGATTGAGCTGTGTATTGATTCATAACAAATGGGTGCTTATTATTTTATGTCTAATTTTATCGTTTATTCTGGCACAAAATCGAGTAATCTTAAATCTAAATGCTGCCTTGAATGGAAAATTATGAATATCCGTGACTTAGAATATATTATTGCTGTTGCCAAACATAAGAACTTCAATAAAGCAGCACAAGAGTGCTTTGTCAGTCAACCAGCACTGAGCATGCAAATCAAAAAGCTTGAGGATGAGTTGGGTGTTGCCATTTTTGAACGCTTCCAAAAAAGTGTGCTTGTGACCGCTATTGGGCAGCAGATTATTGACAAGGCACAATCCTTATTAACCATTGTTCAAGACATCAAAGATTTGGCAGCAACGCATAATAAAACAGAAGATTTGCTATTTAGAATTGGTTTATTTCCAACCCTTGCTCACTATCTGTTACCACAACTCATTCACACAACCCTAGCGGATAAGAGTCCTATTAAGATATACCCTATTGAGGAAAAAAGCCCTATTCTCATTCAAATGCTGCAATCAGGTAAAATTGATGCCGCTCTTTTAGCACATGACTCATTACCACAAGGGCTTGAGTTTTTGCCACTATTTAAAGATACCTTTAAACTTGCTGTGTATGACGGGCATCCCTTAAGTCAACTGCCCGAGATTGATATATCGAAACTTGATGATGAAGCCATGCTTTTCTTAGAGAAAGGGCACTGCCTACGCGAACAAGTGCTCTCTTTAAACATCAATCCCGCACAAAGTATTCAGTGCAATGCCACAGGTCTAGAGACTTTAAGGCAAATGGTCATCGCTAAACTTGGCATTACCATTATCCCTGAGATTGCCACACTTACCTCACACAATGGTATTCATTATATTGACTTTAAGGCACCTGCTCCTTTTCGTGAGATTGGTCTGGTTTATCGCCGCGGTTCAGCAATTACTAAATGGCTAAAAGCGATTGAATTACTTGTGAAAAAAAGCGTGCCAAGTTTGGCTTCTCATTAAATTTCAAACCCGCTATAATCCACCATATTAATAAATGAGTCTACCCTTGCTAATCTTGGGACTCGCACTAGAAAACAAATATAAAAATAGGAAAAACATGTCAAATTTGAGTCATTTTATCTCTCAAAACTTAATACTATGTATTATCTTTGTACTTGCCATTTTGATCTATCTTGGTTATGAAATTCGCCAAGCTAAATCAGGTCGCTTCCAACTATCAATACAAGATGCCATTAACCTCACAAACCGTGATAAGGGCATATTCTTAGATATTCGCGATAGCAAGCTTTTTAATGAAAGTCATATTGTTGGTGCGATCAATAGTAGTGCTGCTGAGCTTAAAGAAAACACGAAAACACTTAATAAATATAAAAACAATCCAATTGTTGTTTATTGTGCGACAGGTGCGCAAAGTGCTAGTGTTTGTGATTTGTTAAAAAAAGCAGGTTTTGATAAGCTTTACACGCTAAAAGGCGGTTTCAAGCAATGGTTACAAGACAAATTACCTACTGACAATAAAGCCGTAGCACATAATGAAATGAATACTGACAAGAAAGATGTGAAAAATAGAAAAGATAAAAACGATAAAAATGACAAAAAATAAAGGCACAGCTAAATGATTGAAATCTACACTAAACCAACTTGCCCTTATTGCATCAATGCCAAAGCATTGCTTAATAAAAAAGGCGTGACCTTTACTGAATATAACATCAGTGATAAGCCTCAGTTGCGCGAAGAGATGATTAAGCGTGCAGGTCGCACATCGGTGCCACAAATATTCATCGATAATCAGCACATCGGTGGCTGTGATGACTTGTACGCCCTTGAAGATGCCAATAAACTTAACCCATTACTTGGAAAATAACACTTAACTTAACGACATAAGGAAAGATAATGACAACTGAAACAAATACCCCTGATATTCAATTCCAAATCCAAAAACTCTACACCAAAGATATTTCATTTGAAATTCCTAAGGGTGCTGATGCGTTTAAACAAGAGTGGAAGCCTGAATTAAACGTCGCTTTGAATACTAAAGTGACAGGCCTACCTGAAGAAAATATGTATGAAGTTGTGTTAACGGTTGAAGCTGATGTTAAATGCGGCACTAATGATGCTTTCAAGGCAGAAGTGCAACAAGCTGGTATCTTCCTTATTTCTAATATGGAAGAAGGACAACTGGATCATGCGCAATATGCATTTTGCCCTAACATTTTATATCCATATGCACGCGAGGCAATCTCTGATTTGGTTGCTAAAGGCGGCTTCCCACAATTATGCTTAGCGCCTGTTAACTTTGATATGATTTATCAACAAAAGCAGCAAGAGAAAAAAGCAAACTAGCTAATCACCCATATTGGGGTCAAGCCCGAATATGGCGATCATTACCTACTCTCAGGATTGACTCAAAAATCCTCAAAACAACTCATACCTACTTAGTTGAAGTTATACACTTTTGCTCAGTTACCTCTTCTTTTTGCAAAAAATCAGCAAACAAAGCTATCGTTTTATCAATATCTTGATCACTGTGCGCAATTGACATAAAACCTGCTTCAAATGCGGATGGTGCGAAATAAACACCACGCTCAAGCATAAAATGGAAAAAACGATTAAAACGCGCTAAATCACAAGCCTTAACATCATCAAAGCTTAGAATATCTTGCGCTTCAGTGAAAAACACCCCAAACATGCTACCCAAAGATTTTGCTAAAAATGGAAAGCCTTGTGCTTGAGCAGCTTGATTTAGCCCATCAACAAGTTTTTGTGTTTTGGTTGTTAGCGCCTCATAGAATCCCTGTTGTGAGATTTTATCTAACGTAACTAATCCCGCGATCATTGCCACGGGATTGCCTGATAACGTACCTGCTTGATAGACACCACCTACAGGTGCGATAAGCTCCATAATTTCCCTCTTGCCACCAAAGGCACCCACGGGCATGCCGCCACCAATGACTTTACCAAATGTTGTTAAATCCGGGGTAATTTGATATAAGCCTTGCGCGCCCTTAAGACCAACACGAAACCCTGTCATCACTTCATCAAAAATCAATAAAGCCCCATGCTCATCACATAGTTGACGCAAGCCTTGCAAAAATGCTTTGGTGGGTTCGATCAAGTTCATATTGCCCGCAATTGGCTCTAAAATAATACAAGCAATTTGTTCAGGATATGTTTTAAATAAATTAGCAACACTCTCTAGATCATTAAATGATGCTGTTACTGTATCTTTAACCGTATCTTTTGGCACACCTGGTGAGTTTGGCACGCCAAGTGTTAATGCGCCTGATCCTGCCGCTACTAAAAACTGATCAGCATGACCATGATAACATCCAGCAAATTTAATCAGCTTATCGCGCTTAGTGTAGCCCCGTGCTAAGCGCACAGCACTCATTGTTGCTTCAGTACCCGAGCTTACAAAGCGCACCATATCAATACTATCAATCAAATCACAAATCTTCTTGGCAAGTTTTACCTCAAGCTCGCATGGCGCACCATAGCTTAAGCCAAGTGTTGCTTGATCCTGCACTGCTTTGATTACATCATCATCAGCATGTCCCAAGATCATCGGTCCCCAAGAGCCAACATAATCAACATATTTATTCGCATCAACATCATAAACATAAGCGCCTTTTGCTTTAGCAATAAATTTAGGTGTACCACCAACTCCTTTAAATGCACGCACGGGCGAGTTAACACCGCCTGGAATATATTGTTTTGCTTCATTAAACAAATTTTCTGATTTTGTCATTTTACTTATTCCTATCTATTTCTTCTTATTTACTGGAGTTACGAACTTTTGCTATTTCAACACCCCGCCTCGCAAGCTCGGCACCCCTCTTGCAAAGAGGGGAATTAAAATCACCGTCGCCCCATTCCCCTCTTTGCAAGCATAGGTTTATAGGGATCTTTTCTATTCATTTAATTCTTCTCCTTGTAAAGTCTGAAAGCTTGACCAGGCTAGGGCAAAGTCATGCATTCGTTGAAACCCAAGCCAAATTGTTTTCACACCAGGGTT
>NZ_QLIQ01000008.1 GCF_003428165.1 Cysteiniphilum litorale
TGATATCACCATATTCTACATGATCAGGGTCATAGCCATGATCATAACCGAAAACACATTCACCTGATTTGACTAGAGCTGTTTTCAGCCTCCTGCCAATCGCTCCACGCGATCCTGTTATCATAATCGTCAAGTGCAATATCCTTAAGCTTCATCTGAAATAACTGACTTATGGGAATTAACTAAGTAGGATTGTATGATTAAGGAAATTGTAAATAAAGAAAGAAAATATAACGAAATGAATCAATATGTAATATTTTTGCTTTGGCTATCACCAGTGGGTATGTGCACTGGTATGAAGCAATTGTCTTACACAAGGATATGTCAACAGGCCATCACACTCGCCGTAGCAACGCGTCAATTACTACGTGATTGACAGTTTTTGTTTAACTTCTTTTCACTTAAGAAGACCTTAATGGAATTCCAGTATAAGCATCACATTGTATTACCGACAAAGTTGGGTATTTAGGTTTCATCTTGCTGCAACACTTACAGTAGTTATTATGGTCTTTGGGGTGTGTTATTTTTATAGCATGCAAACAGATTTAACATAAACCACCGTACATGACATACCCTACAGAATATTATCTTTAACAGCGACCTTGTGACAGGTGAAATCCAAGTTTTCATCTGTGCACGCATTTAACATCGTGTACAGCTCTTCAATGTCAGTTTTTTTCATAGGTTTTAGTTTACCGGATTTGATCAATCGGATATATTCACCCATTGACATGCTATAGGCGCTGGGCGTTACACCCTTGCCAAGGTAAGTATTGGTGTAAGCAACCACCTGATCGCCCTGATAGGCAACATAGGCTTGAGAATAGTTAACCTCTCCAAAGTCAGATTCAATAGGTTTTGTCACGCCAACCACAATACTTTTGACAGTAAACGCTTCTGGTTCAGGCACACGAAGTATCAATTTACGATACCATTTTTTATTCTCAAGCGCAGGAATCAGTTTAAAGCTCTGAATACCAAAAATAATTTCACTGGTAAATTCAATCGGACTCTTAATCAGATAGTAAAACCATAAAAGTGGACGTTTAATATTTAAATAAAACATCGGTAGGCGATTACCTATGCCAGGGTCTGATTTTCTAAGCTTGTAAATATTCATCATGTGATTAATCGAGTAAATAATTTCTCTAATTAACGTAATACCAGCACCAATCAGGTAAACATAAAGGATTATTTGAATGATCATTATTACAGCTCTTGTTTGTTGCATTATCATTATTGCTTATAGGGTATCATACCATAAGCATGAATATAGTCAGCAAAACTCGTCTATGTGTTCTGATTTTTGTTTCATCCAAGGCAATGAGTAATAAGTGTATGCAACTTGTAACCACTAACTAATAGAATATCACTCTCATCGCTACACATAGACTTGTATGATTTACCACCGGTCTTACCCGTATGGATAAAGAGCCCTTTTGAATAGCCTTTTCTAGCTATCGCTTTGCTAAAATCTTCAACGTGCGCTGGATTAATGTGACTATGGTATCGCTTTGCCTGAACTGGCCACCAAACACCACTCAGTTTGACATGGCCATCAAATCCCCCGTCACCTGTGTATCTTGGATTGCGTTTGATTTTAAATCCGCGCATGGCAAAACAATACAAAAGTAGCTCTTCAAATATCAGAGGGTCGATCTTGCGAATATAGCTAAAAAATCTTGGTGCCGAATTTCTAAAATCATCTTTGTTTAGTAGTTTCATGATCGCTCTAGCTTGTCTGATATTGCGATTATGGATGTGCTTTCGCACAATAAAATTCAGCCAGACATTTTCAATGAGCTTGTCGCAAAATCTTTGCATCTTATGTTGCAAATAACTTGCAGGTCTATGATTAATAATTGCATTGATTTCCATAACTGTTCCTTATGCTGATTCAAGATGCTTGCATTTTGGATAGGCTGAACAGCCTAGGAACTTGCCTTTTTTACCCTGCCGAATATACAAATCACTGCCGCATTTAGGACAAGGTTTATCAGCTTTTTCGGGTGCTACTTTTTCAAACTGTGGTTTGCCATGGTTATCAGAGTAGATTGCTTTACACTCAGGATAGCCGCTACACGCCCAGAACTTACGCTTCTGTTTGCCTGTTCTTAAAATCAATGGATGGTTATTGCATTCTGGACATTGAATATCAGAGGTAATGACAGCAGCTTTCGCTTTCGGTGAACCTCTATAGTCATCCATTTTAGTGTCACAGCCTTCTTTGTAACCTGAGCATCCCCACCAGTAACCTTTGCCTTGCTTGGTTTTATGTCTAATCATCGATTTACCACATTTAGGGCATGGGTTGGCGATGACTTTTTCGACCTTGCCATCCATCGAGCGAATAACATCAATATTTTGATGCAGGCTTGTCTGAATACCTTCAATAAAATTCTGGTAAGTTTCCCTGCCTTTGGCAATTTCACTGAGCTTCTGTTCCCAGTCTGCGGTAATCACAATATTGGTTAATGCATCAGGTAGTTGTTTAATAATTTCACGTCCCTTCGAGGTCGAGATAATATATTTACCATCTACTTTGACATAGCTTCTTTGCTTTAGTGTTTCAATAATATCTGCACGCGTGGCTTCAGTGCCTATACCCTGAACTTCAGCAAGCATCTTCTTAGCATTCTGATCGTCGACCTGACGACCACAGTTTTTCATAGCAGAAATTAACGTGGCATCTGTGTAATGCGATGGTGGCGTTGTCATTTTGTCATGAATATTAATTTCATCACAGTTTAATGGCTGATCAACCTGAACCACAGGTAATTCTTTTTCAGTACTATCGTTGCCTTTTTTATCCTGATCTTTATCAGAATGTTTTTGGATAGCTCGCTTCCAGCCTAGCTCAACTGGGACGATACCTTTTGTTTTAAAAAGCTCTTCTTCACAGATGATTTCAATCACTGTTTCATTAAAAACATATTTACCCATAAACTGTGCCAGGTAATAACGCACAATAATTTCGTAAACATTTGCTTCAACCTGACTCATGCTAGCTTTGTTTATCTTCCCACTATTCGTAGGGATAATGGCATGATGCGATGATTCACTCACTTTTTTATCATTCCAGCAACGCGATTTATATTGTGCGTCACAGTGCTGAGTAAGTTCACTATAACCCAGCTGATTAAGATGCCCTAAAATCTGTGCTGTTTCGCCAAATTGAGATAAAGGTAGATAGCCACAGTCAGTACGTGGATATGTCGTTGCTTTATGTGTTTCATAAAGTGCCTGTGCCGCGTTTAAAATGCTTTTAGCATCGTAGCCATGTTTTTTATTGGCAATCTTTTGTAACTCTGAAAGTGATAATGGCAATGGGGCTGCCTGTTCTTTCTTCTTTGTCTCACATGTCTTTACAGTACCAGACTGATTAATGCATTTCTCAACCACTGCTTCTGCAAATCCTCGATCAAGGCAATGCCCCTCTTCGTCACCCTTAAGAAAATCAGGAACTACCCAGTCACACTCTACCTGATCAAATTTGGCTTTTATGATGTAGTAAGGCTTTGGTTTAAAGTTTTCAATTTCAATATCACGTTCCACAATAAGGCGCAATGTTGGCGTCTGCACCCGTCCTACAGAAAACACATTGCTGCTGTCGCCAAAAACAAGTGTGCTTGCTCTTGAGTATGACATGCCACACAACCAGTCAGCTCTTTGCCTGCCAAGTCCCGCCCAAAAAAGATTCTCTGTTTCACTACCCTCTTTCAGATTACTGAGTGCTTTTTTAATTGAGCTGTCGTCTAATGCAGATAACCATAATCGTTTAAGGGGTCCGTTATATCGGGCATTACCCAGAATTAATCTTGCAATTAACTCCCCTTCGCGATCAGCATCGGTTGCAATCACTACTTCACTTGCCTTGGCAATCAGACCCTTTACCACCGCAAGCTGTGCTTTTGATTTAGGATTAGGTGATAACTTCCACCTTTCAGGAATAATCGGCAAATCGTCGAGATTCCAATTTTTATATCTTTCATCATATTTCTCTGGGTCAGCAGGCTGTAATAAATGGCCAAATCCCCAGGTAACTATGTCACTGTGACTTGATAAATACCCTTCTGATTTACTATTACAGCCCAGTACTCTGGCAACATCTCTACCCTGAGAGGGTTTTTCTGCTATAAATACTCTCATTTTATGTTCCTTATGCCTTTACACGCACAATGAAAAATCTTTAAATTCAGTGTTATTATAATGAGGATATGTTCTCATGCGCTGATGTAAAGCATTTCCCTTCGCTGTTATATGTTTAGCTATATAAGCAGTCACTTCAAACTCAAGAGCTTCATAACCATTTGGGTTATTTGTGATCTTCATACAGCCATCTTCATTACTCAATGACTCCAAAAGTTGATCAACTGCAATTGACAGTGCTGCGGTTAAATATTCTTTTTCCTGTGACTGCTTAATTGCTTCTTCCCAGTTATGTGGAATATCTTTGTTACATTTCAGGTAATCAATATAGTTTTGGTAATCGGATTTTTGCATTGCTTGTATATTCAGGTGATAAGCGTGCAGATGCTCATACTCGTCAAGTATAATCACTGTGCTTTTTTCAACGCCTTTTTCTGATCGATATTTGAAATCAAATTTAATTTCATATCCCATAGGTAACTCCAAAAAATTTATTGATGCAATATTAGCTGCTCATATCATGTAAGGCTGCTTCACTATGTTCTAAATCAGTTTGTTCTGATATTTCATTAGCAGTTGTGCTGCCAATGCTCTGATCATCATCGACTAAAGCAGTCACATTTTTTTCATAATCAATATTTTTATGCTTATATTGAATATCTAGCATGCTGTGGTGATAGACTCCATCATAAATGTCATCCGTCAAATTAAGCTTAAGCACAGACTCAAACTGATTATTTGACTCTACAAAAGCTTCACTTCGCGTGGCAAAATCTTCTGCGGTAATGCTTTGATGAACCTTACCATAGCGCATACATTGACTGCCAATCTCCTGCATTGGCGCAAGGATTTTGTTAATTTCATTTTTAGCTTCTGCCTGGGTGATACGTCCATAATAAACGCCACTTTTAATCACCGATAAAGGCAGGTTAAAACGGTAAATCTGTCTTAAAAACAGTGAGATCAGTTTATTATCATAAGTAACCCCCAATTTGATCATACGCTTAGGTCGCACTAAAGCCATGTTTTTCAATGAGTTACTTAAGTTACGATACGTTTGTGTGCCGGTATAAGCTCGCTCACGAGTAGGACATTTTTTAATGAAGTTCTTCAAAAGCGCAATGGCAAATAAATTACCTTTACTGGCATCTTCACAAAGCTGGTTGAGCTTTTTATTCAAGCTTCTAATTACCTGATTTTTTTCACCAAAGAAATGGTCTACTAATTCTTGCCAATATAAATTCGCCACGGCTGATAGTACGATCTCTTGATTATTAATCATTTCATTTTTCATGTGTTTCTCCTATTGTTATTTAATGTTTATTGAACTTCATTAACGTCAACTAAATTGATTGCTGCCTGATAATCTGCTATTGCCTTAATGGGTAGTGGTGGCAACAGATTATTTGCTAAAGCCAGAGGCATGACTTCTTTTTGACGCTCTAGATTAGCAACAGGTAAATCATTCAGATTCAACTGACATATTCTGTTGGTGACTTTATGGATAGACTTCATGTATTTATTTTCTTTCTGCCCCTTGAAAGTGCTGCTTTTAAATATGCCCGTCAATTTTGTGTATTCAAACTGCACATAAACAATATCAAGCAGACCAATAAGTGTGGCAAACTGAAAACAGATTGCGTTGTTTACCATCAGATCATAGTTTGCTTGTGGCTTGGGCTGCCACTTAAAAGGTGGCTTATGTGCTTTATTGATTTTTGTTAAAAGATTAATGTGCTTTCTGTAAAACTTAGCAATACGCATCATATCGCCAAGCAACTCAAAAAGCATAATATAGGCATTAATATCACCTCTTGACGCCATATGATTCAATCGACTGAGCTTGGCCAGCGCAATAAAAACTCGTCTTTTATCAGATATGCGACTATCAAAGAGTCGTTTAGCTTGATTAGAGACAATCTCAAGTTTAATAATCTTATCCATGACTACCCTCTTCTTTACTTCTTTGATCTTTCTTAGCTTTTTTGCCTTTCGTATCTTTATTTATTTGGTTAATTGTATTGCTCGGTTTTATGGTTCGGATGCTACGAATCGTAGCGCTTAAAGGTTGATAAATAGCGCTAGTCTTGAAAGCGCTAGTGTAGTAAAAGCAAACCTTTTCAAATTGTTCAGAACTATTACTATTGGATTGACAGGCATATACGGTATGGTCGATCACATCTGCCTGCATTGCTTTTTCTATTACTAAATCGACATCGTCGTCAATTTTTTCACGTTTGCAGAAGTACTCCCAAAAATCTACGGTGATATAAATACCCTCTTTTGGGCTTGAGCTATAAAATAAGCGATAAGGTTTCCCGTTAATTTCACGTAATGAAAATCGCAACCATTTTTCAAGCTGAGCAGGATTTATCCTCATATCCGCGTGATCATCTTGCTTATCATCTGCCACACTTTCATTTATTTGTTCTATAGACACTTGATTTGAATGTGTTTTTGATTCAGTTTGTCGCTGTGTTTTATCCTGTTTATCGTTGTCTTGAATATTGTGAGATGTATCAAAGTCAGCACTCTCGCCCTCAGACTCTATTGACCTTTTGATATGTCCACCAATAGGTGTTGCAAGTATTGTTTCTGCTTCATCCTTATCAATATCTATAAAGTTTACACGTTTCATAATATCGCGAATAATTTTTGTATCTGGATGAGTAATACCATCCTTGATAAAATCATTCGGCAATATATCTTGTGCAAAATCTGGGTTATCTGGCTTTAAAATAGGAAATCTAACCTTGTATGCTTGATTTGCCGCATTAATAAAAATGGCATGACCATTCGGTAATGACATTAATAGCTCAGGCGTTAACAAACTCACTTTTTCGCTATTGATCGTATCCTTGTTTGATGATCTGAACCCATGACCATTCATGTCATTGACACCACTATCTTGGGTCGCAGACTGCGCAATGATAGTGTCAAAGCTATCACAGATCACTTTAGCATCGTTATATTCTTTAATTCTAAAGATGAGCTTCCAACCCTGCGAGTTAGCAATTACCTGAGCTGCTTTTAACTCACTGCCATCATAAGCAGCTGCCAAATCTTTCAGCGTCTGCGTTGCCCATGAAATGCGAAATCCAGTACCACGAGCCTTATTCAGCAATTGAATAAACTCATCATTAGCAACTTCGGCTGTTTCATCAATATAAATAAAAGCACCTTCACCATGTTTACCAACTTTACGCCCCTGGTCATTCATGACCCCTGCATAATTCGTTAAATCAGCCAGAAAGCTTCTAATGATGGTTGATGACAGCACTTTGTTGGACAGTGAGCTAATACCTATATAAACAATGGCGTTGCGCTTAGGATTATCTAAAATTTCCTTAGCATCATATTCTTTCAGCTGCTTATAACCATTACCGGCTTTTAAGATACGATCACGCGTATGGTACGAAAATAACGTCATCTGTTTTGTGCCATTAATCTTACTAAATAAAGGAAATACGTTATTAATCATCTTGTCGCGATGCTGTAAATCCTTTTGAGAAACAATAAACAACTCAAAGTCGATGCGGTTTACCATATCAATATGATCGATCTCAATGCCTGATGTCTCATCGGTTAGCTCATCCATCTTGTTGCGCACAAATTCAACAATTGCGGCATTTCTTGCCTGAATTTCAGTAATGGGTTTGGCTTTTTCATTTAACTCATTTTCAGCAAGAATCGCCTCTGTACGCTCTGCGACTTTCTCTTTGAATTCAGGATATCGCTCAGGATAAATAGACTCGCAGTAACGCCTTAATAGCTCGAGTGGTCGAGTAATATAAAAATGAAGCGATGCTGGATCTGGTCTAACACCAATTTCATCTAGCGCTTTAGCTGTCTGATTAATTGCCTGCCACGCTGAAGCAGTAAAGGGATCACCTGCCTTTTGTGACATGCCACTGGTCATGCGCCCTGCAACTTGGCTGACATCACTGTAATTACCAAAAAGATTAGCTTTAGCTGATATATCATGCTGCCCCAGCAAAATAACAATCATATCTTCAAGTCGTCCACAATCATACGCAGCACAAAACATATTAATTAAAACATCAAGTGCACCTTTAGGATCACCGTACATAGTCAATCTGTCTCGCTTAATATCAGAAACAATATGCGAAGTCATGCTAACCGTTTTACCAGAACCTGTTGTTCCTAATGTAAAGCCATGACTTGCTCGATCAGCAAGGGTTGCGAAAATATACTGCTCTTTCATGCTATTGATTGCATGATAAGCGGGAACACCTGCCATATATGGCACTAATGGAAAACCAAGACGACTCATCAGCTTATCAAAATTGTTGCATAGCATTTGTAGATCACTAAAACGCGCTTCCATAAACTCTCTATGCATATGCTCTGCAATAACCTTCTTCACCCACTTACTTTTTGCTCGTTGCTGTACAAAAGTATGTAAGCGCTGTCTATGTTCAGCTGTCCATTTAAAACCAGTGCCCATAAACAGATCATATCCTTTGGCTGTTTTTTTACTCGCCATCGTTGGCAGTTGACTGTTTGTCATTATCTCAGGCGCAATAAAACTTAATCTATGCTGATAAATCCACGCTTTAACGCCCTTACGTATAAATAAAAAACCCCAGAAAGCGATAATCATCACAAATATCGTATGGCTGAATGGATCAAAAGGTATCAGCATAAAATCACAACTGATCAGTAAAGCACACACCCATAAAAACAGGCCTGCGATCAGATCAAAAAAGAACAGTGGCGTAAAACGGTTATCAATATTCTTTGTGACTTCAATCATATTAATTTTATGAAAAAAAGCATTAATAACATCAGCTATCCAAATAAGTGGCCTTATCAAGTAATCCACTACATCAATAACGTAGAGTAATACGGCTGATGCACGACTTAATACAGGATGTAGCTCAGCTGTTTTTGAGGACAGACTAGCTTCACTCATAACTGACCCCCTAAACGCTTACTATTAAGTTGGAGAAGATCAGTTGCTAACACCTGCTCCTTTTGTAGTTGATGCTTGTAATTCAACATGAGTGCATAAATTTCCTTTGCCTTCATCACCACAAGTTTTCTGATCACATAAGCCCGTGTTGTTGACTCAGTAATATCTTTAAGCGAATCTGTACTAAAACTGTCAATAGCTGAGTTACTCAACGTGTTGTAAATATTCTTTTGGTCTTCTGTGCTTGCTTTCATTGCACTATTAGCAGTTGATTTAAAAGCTTGCTCTCTTAACACCGGTAATTGATCTTTAGCTTGTGCGTTATTCAATATTTTCGGTGCTGTTTCCACCGTAATTGTCATTGGGTTGGTAATGGAGTCAGCTACATGATCATGACCTACTTTAATCGGCTGAGTTAAATCAGAAATAAATTTTTCTGATTCTTGTGAGGTTGCCTCCAGCGCATTACAGGTTAACTGGTTCAATGTGTCACTGACAGAAAGGTCATCACAGGTATCTATTGGAGTAGACTGTTGTTTTAACTCACTGTTAAAAACGCTGTTCTCAGTCTGTTGATTCCTGATAATTTCATTCGCAAAGCCATTATTCATGGTATCTATCAACGCCGCATTACCGTTAATGTCACCTGAAAGAATATTGCCTGATGCTTTCATTTTCTCATTATGTTGATGAGCATCTTGCAGAGTGTTTTGAACATACTGTTCAACTTGTAATACATCAATATTTAGAACAGCCACAGCACTATTAACTGATAGTACATACACTGCCATGATCGAAACCACCTTAAACCCACCCATCATTACATTCCTATCAGCTTTTTGATTTTATCGGCAACCTCATTACCACTTAGGGCATTAAGCGCCATTTCGCAAAAGCTGGTATTAGTGTATTTGCCCAATGGATTGTTTAAATCCAAGTCTGGCAAACTAGGTAAATGAACGCCATTACCACAAGAAGCATTTTGATTAGTCAGGAAATATGGATTGTCCTGTACTTTGTTATTTAAATTTAAATCCTTACAAACATCTGTCTTAATATCAGGCACATCAAATTTACAGGATGCTGCATAGTTATTATTAATCACGACCAGGCCAAACATTAATGACAAGGAAGCTAAAAAAATCTTATTCACGGATAATCCCCTTATTTAACAGATTCTTATAACGTGATCTAGCACTAGTGCGACAAATAACCACGTTATGATTTGCTCTTGTTCTTCTCACAATCATTCGCCAGAACTCAGCAGGTGAAACACCGGCAACATCACTAACCACAATAACGAACATCACAATCAGCATTAAAAATTGAATGATGGCAAAATGAAGAATCAGGACGCCCATCAATGGCACAATGAGTATCGGGTCAACGCGACTGAATATGCGCGGCTTAAGTGCCATATCCCGTCCCCTAAATCGTAACGCCTGCTCCATAACCCACCCTTAGTTAAACTGGACATCGCCACTTGATGCTTTCTGTGCCGCATTATCAACACCAACCGTTTTACCCACCATATTAATAAACGGGGAAGCAGCAATTAAAATAATACCAAAAATTATTCCAGCCTTGCAGGAATTAGAGGATGGCGCTTCCTGATCGCCTGCTCTTGCGCGTGTTCTTCTATAAAATCCATATAGTCCAACATACACTAGCAGAAATGTCCCAACCACTGCCATAGCAACAAATATGGTCGCTTTTAACTTACCAGCATCGCCAACACTTAAGATTGAAGTTAACCAGTCAAATATAGTACCATTTGTATCCGCAGCAAGTGTTAGTAATGGCGAGCATAATAACAATCCGCCAAATAGCGTTTTTAATGCACTGCGTATAATGTAGCTATTGTTCCCGACTACTTTGTTTTTTCTAATTGCTAGACTTTGTTTATTTTTATGTTTCATTGATTTCTCCTCGTTGATTAATGGATAACTAATGCAGAGCATTTACCCTGCCTGATAAACGTAACTGGTATTACCAATCACAATTTGCTTATTACTGATCAGTGTTACCGTGCCCACAACTGTTTTTTGCCCAACCTGCACGGTCAGATACTCACCATCAAGTTTAATGACAGCACCATTAGGCGTGTTACCCAGATATAAAAGTGTGTGCTGAGCAGCCTTGACTGTCTTGGTTTTGTTTTGCTGCTTATCATCGATGTTTTGTGTACTCGCCTTTGCACCTTTTACATCTGATACAAATTTTTTATTTTTCTCATTTTCTTTATTTGCTTCATTTGCCTTGCTTGCTTTATCAACAATCTGTGTTTCATCAAAATGTTCTGCTTGCTTATCTTCTTGGTAAGATTGTTGGCTGGCAGTTACATCATTTTTGTTGGTATTCATGGCTGTAATAGCTGATTCAATTTTCGATAAATCAGGCGTGCCAAGTTGCTTCATCTGCCCAAGCATATTTTCCTGCACCTGGTTCAAGTTTTTATTTAAGGTCTGTACATTCTCATTTAGCCTTTTCATTGCTGCTTTAATGTCGCTTTGCGTTGCATCCAGTGCTGTTAACTTGTCATTTAACTGTGTCAAGGCATCAGAAGATTCACTGCGTAAAACAGCGAACTGTCCTTTTTGTGCTTTCCATAAGCCCTGTGTAGTAGCGTTATACTGTTGTGTACTCAGGCTGTTATTACTAAAAACCGCTAAAGCTGAAAATATCACTGCACCAATAGCAGCAAGCAGAGTAATATGCTCACTTAGCTTAATTTTTTGCGTTATTTGCATTTCTTTCTGAGGATATAACGCTACCTGATCTACACGTTGCTTAGCATTACTCTCTTTGCGCTTTCGTGATGCAGCAATCTGTGCCTTTTTCTCAGCTCTTTTAGATTTTTTTTCAACTGCTTCTACCTCACTGACATCCTCATGCTCATTTGAGTCAATATCTGATGATGCTTCTTCGGTCTCTTCTGCCTCAGTAAGATCCTCATCATTGAGCTCTTGTATATCTTCAACATTTTCAACATCTTCACCCTGTTCAGATTCACTAAGCATTTTTTTAAATTTACTCATGGGTTTATTCTCCATAAACTTGTTTATTAGTTAGCGTAAGCATTGCCGCCTGAAGCATTTCCTGACGTAACTGTGATTGAAAGCTCATCACTGAAATATAATTTTCATAGGCCTGCATCTGCGTAAGGGAACGCAATACAGCTGAATCAGACATAAAATCAGAAACATCTTTCTGGGTATTGGTAATCTGCTTCAACCATTGATCTCCCTCTGGTGTGCCAAAGTGACTATCTGCAAACTTTTGTAACAATTGCATAACTGATGGCTTTTGAGGATTGTCATTCTGACCAACACGTAAACTTCTAATGGTATCCAGACTGGATGCAGCCAAAGCACGTATTGCATTGGGACGCAGGTAGTTATTTACATAAGCCAATTGATCGCTCGCATTTTTAGTGCTTGGCGCTTCAATTACACCAGGTCCAACGATAATGTTATTAAAAGTACTTGTCGCTTTCATGTTGGTTTTATCAAAGGTATCTCCCTCTGATCCCATCAACAGGTCAGCTCTTAATACACGCGGACTAATGGCATCTTTATCAGCACTGTCTGCATCACTATGCAACTGATCAGCATTAAGACTGCGTGCGGCTTCAATGATCTGGCTTGCATTTCTCTCGCCACTAGCCTCAGCGGATAATGTGGTATTTCGATTAAGTAAATCACTGGCTCGTAGTGCACTGCGTGTAGATACGCTACTTAAAAGACTACATGTAGCATCATTTAGTGCGTCTGAGATAGAATAGCTAGCGCAGGCATCAGATGAAGGTTGCATCTGCATGGCTAGTTTCTGATTATAAATACTATTTTGCGTTTGCTCATTACGCACAATTGAATTAGCAAAGCCATTATTCATAGTATCCACTTCATAAGAAACACCTTCAATACCAGCATTGAGCTGATTGCCAGACATTTTGATTTCTTCATTAAAAAATTCAACTGCTTGCTTCCCTAAAAGCTTTAAAGCAATTATTGCCGCCATGTCCATTGTTGGATAACCTGTTGCATTAGCCTGAGTCATAGCACCCGCCAGTGATAACCCCAGTAATGACTTAACCAGTAATTTCTTCATCATGACCTTTTTAACCTCTTTGTTTTTCTTAGCTTTACTGCTTTTACGTTTGTACTTAGTTACCTTAAATATTTATCGGATGACCAAGCCAACCTGATACCAATGCAATAACCTCACCAATATTCCATAACAGAACCCCTGCAATCATCAGCCCAATAATGGTACCCGGTGTATGCTTTGTTTTTGCACAGGCAAGGGCATACCACAACACCATGCTACGTATAAAAACCACCACACCAATGAGCTTGATAATCTGTATAATCAATGCAAAAGCTTTGGAAATCTGTGTGGTGTCATCAATGCCAAGATTTAGTTGTTGAAGCACACTCTGAACGTTACTACCAATAGTCCACGGATCAGCAGCTTGCAATGTATAAGCGTTGGTACCAAAGACAGTGCGTGAACTCATGTCCATATAATTTGATAACTGAATTAACATAATACCGATAAATACCATCACCATAATTTGAGAAAAGCGGTATTCTGATTTCCCTTGTGATGCGTCGTAGCCTTTAATGACTGCACTAACAAGTAAAAAAACACCGATGACTGATGATAAAATCAATAAGGCATTACGCAAATTCATGAAATCAGTGATGGACATCAATTACTCCTCTCTCTGCAAGTTGATTAAAGTGTTGCTGATAGCTGCGCCCATAGGTTTCAACACAATACTGAGTGGCTCTTGTCAGATCATCCATATGATCAAGCAAATAGTTTTGCACTTCTTCAGTAAAAATCAGATACTCACGCACCGCTACTCGACCCCCTCTTTTTTGAGAAGCATCAACCGCTTTACGGCGTAATAGTTTCTGGAAGACAACAATACCCAGCAAACTCAGCACTTTTTTAATTTCCCCTTGTGTCCTTAAATGATCAGGAATCATGCCAAGCATTCGATTGACCACCTGAGACACACTGTTGGCATGAATGGTGGTAATGCCAACATGCCCTGTTTCTGATGCTTTAATCATGCCATCTAGCGTTTCGTAATCACGGGTCTCACCGACCATAATGACGTCAGGCGCCATGCGTAAAAACTCATAAATAGCTCCAGGAAACGTTGATACATTTTTAGGGACTTCAAGTTGAGCTATAACAGAATTGCCTTCATCTATCTCAGTATAGAGATACTCAATAGGAGATTCAGCTGTGTAAAAATTCAAACCCTGTTGACGAAGTGATGACTCTTCAAAGATATAGCGATTAAGCGCAGCAATAGAGGATGATTTACCAGAACCTGTTTCACCAGCAAACAGTAAACATGTCCCCTTAATTTCATTATTGTTTGAAGTTAGCAACTTAACATAAGCCTGAATAATCTCCTTCTCAATGCCTAAGTCGCTGCATTTAGGAGGCATAGAATCAATAGGACGCATCACGATAAAAACACCGTTATATTCTCGGACAATATTAACACGGTAACGATATTTCTGATGGTTATAGCGGAATGTATAAGAACATGGCAACCCTTTACCAAATAGCTCAGCAGATAAACCTTTACCGCCATAAATCATTTCAGCTATCTGTGAAACTTGTGTTTCAGTTACACTAAACGTTGTCACTGCGGCATTATGTCCGTGCAATTTAACTTTAATTGCTCGCCTTGAACCAATCATGAAATCAGATACACCTAGATTCGTATAATGCGCTATGAGTGCATCAAACTTATCCTTATGAGTAATCTCATATTGCTGTAGTTCAAATTCAGACATACTATCACTACCAGCTTGATCTTGAGTCTTTGCCTCTGACATCAGTGACGCGTGCATTGCATATCCTTATCTGTACTTGAGTCGTCATCCTCACCATCAGTAATCACAACTTTTGGATAAAACCCTAGATTTTTATGAACATGTTTCACCAGCATACTTGCTGTATGTATGTCAATTTCAACTGTTTTAACGAGTTGATCAGCATGCGCTTCTTGATGCACATCACACTCAGGTTCATTTGACGCACGCTTATCTTGTGTGGCTTCTGATGTTGTGCTTTTTTTATCTTTATTAAGATTCATTGTCCGTTTTATCCTTTGTCATGGTTGGTTAACATTGTATTTTCAGGCTTAAGCTTACTAAGCGATGTAGATGACATGACTTCTCCACATATCTGAGTTTTTATCACCACTTTTTAATACTGTTTAATCGACATTAGTTCCTGCTGTGGCTTAAATGCCCATTCATTAGGATTACTGTTTAACTGTGCCGGTGTAGTAATACGATAAACATGATTATTCACACTCATTTCTGTTCTGTTGTTATTAGCTGAAACACTGTTCTGGCTGTAGGCAATAAATGGACTGGATACCTTATCTTCAGCATATAAGCGTAAGTAGGTCAGCATCCCGTTAAAATCTCGGTTAAGTAGGCTAATCCGGTAATTCATTTCCTGATTAGCCTGCTTAACGCCTAGCCCCCACCCAGTGTTAAAAGCTTCTTTCCATACTGCCTGTTCACCGCTGTCATGTGGCAAAAGCCAAGAAGCAATTTTCTCTGGCGCACTCACAGGATGAATTAAATAACTGCGCCAGCTTGGAACAACTGTGACCAAACGTGCATTAGCATATAACTGGTAATACTGATCTGAAATGCTAATTGACTTGCCCTGATAATCACCCTGAACATAATTATTAGATTTTAAAATAACGGGTGGTAATACATTAACAACAGGTGAGCCACCACTGGCATAACTTAACAGCCATGTGAAATTAAAAATTTTATCTAATGCATTAGCTTCTTTTAGAATGCGTTTTTGGAGATATTGAAGCTGATCAGCATAACCATACTGTTGTCCAGATCGCAGCGCATTACTCTTAATGCCCATATCTCTTGCTGAAGGTAAATTTTCCTGATTTCCGCTTGAGCTTGCATTGAGCATTACACTGTAAGCATTACTACTAATCTGGGTCTGACCATTATCATGCAATACGGTGGTATTATATAAATCATTAGTTTGCGCAAAGGATTGACTAAAAAATAATGCGCTAGAGACTAACAGATAATACTTGCCATAAAATCTCATGTCATACTCCAAAGCTCATTGTGACCAGTTTTGCTGTTGGCGCTAATTGAATAATCGCCTTATTATTTAACTGAGCATTCAAATCTCTTAATCCTTCAACCAGTGACTGGTTTTTAAGATCAAGTGTGACCATAATGGGTTGTGCTGGCGGATTGCCAACGAAACTCGCCTGATACCCTGCCAGATCAGCAATACCTTTCAAGGCTTCTTGAGCCGTCCCCACGAAATGAAAAGTTGTCTTTTGCTCAAAATTCACAGGAATAGATTGCAGATTAAACATAAAACTCTGCCACTGTTTATCATCAGCATGCTTATGAAGCTCAGTGGTTTTAATTTCTGTTAAAGTCTGAATATTCTGACTGGTCTGTACTGCCACGGTATCCAATGCATATAATGGCTCATTCGACCTTGGTGGCGTATCTGCTTGATTCACCGCACATCCTGATAGCATAAACATTCCAAAAGCCAAAACACCTACAGTTGACTGACACAGTGCTTTTTTTACTTTTTCTACTTTTTTAACATCTTCTCTAACATGCTCTGGCTGCTTCACTTCGCTCTCCTGAAATTAGTTAAATAAACATTACCTGTTTATTCATACGTAATTATCTGTGTTAAGCACCATATTGCCTGAGTTTTGAAAGTGACCTACACCACAATTGTGGTGTCAAAGTGAAAATAATTGAATTTTTTTATCTTGTTGCCGAAATTAACGAGAGAAACTTATAAAATGAAATGATAGCAACGGACTAAATAGATTAACATCATATTTTTTCTGACTTTATATGGGTAATTCAGTGTCAATTAACTCATAATAAGCATTGATACAATTCTTTAGTAAAATGTCATCTGCCTGATCATTATCATCCGCTTCACCTGAACTGATAAGACGCTCACGGGAACGTTTAATTGAACTAGAGGGGAATTGGTCAGATAGAATCAACCGAGCATGGTATACAGGTTGCTTACTAATCCCTTTGAGTTTATCTTCAAGTCGTTGCTTAAAAATATAGTCCACTTCATCTGTCTTAAATGCCCATAATTTATTGGTTGAGGCAAGATAGTAAACTGGGACAATAAAACGCCCACTTTCGCCATCTATATCCTGCACCACTAGTAAAAATGGCTGCCCATATTTAGAATGTCTGCCACGCAAATGCCGCTTAGCTAAAGCAAAGTGTGTTTCGTCAAAACCAAGATATTTTCGATAAGTATCTCGCTCATCCTCTGACTCACCCATTGAAGAGATAAAAACGCAACCCATCTGCCTGACCAATGCTTTATCCCAGTCTTCCAGTAATTGACTATCACCACCAAAGTCATAACCATATTTACGACCTTCCCGAACATCACGTGATAAGTCTTTATTGAAGTTTTTGGCTTTTTTAGAACGATGCTTTTCATACACACGAACAATTTTAGGAATACCAACTTCTGCCTTAATCAGTTTCTCATGATAAGCGTGATATTTCTCATCAATATCAAGATCGGATTTAAACGCCTGCATATTTTTATGGATATTAAATTTGTTACGAAAAATGTTCACATAGAGCATATACATCACTGAAGCTTGACGCTCTTCCTCTGTTTCAGCACTTGATTGGTCTTCATCCTGTTTGCCACACACATACTGCAAATCCAGTATATGCACCCTGGCACCTTCAATGTTATAACGTGTTGTAATCACTGCATTAGGGTATTTGGTGCAAATCAATTTGATTTTATTGATAAATATATCCAACAACACAACACCATTATCACTCTTAAGTTTACGTGCACTATCAACAATGCTTTTGAACTCAGGTAATACATCCGGTAATTCCTTGATCGTTGGCATTGCCTGCTGCTGGCAGCGATAAGCCATTCTGAAATCACCTTTATCATGAAAATGATCAAATAACTCCCACCAGTTATAATTTCTCAGTTTATAATAATCAAATCCATCTTGAAGCAAAACAGAATCGACTTCATTATCCATACCCTGAGTCCATAATTTTGGATGATCAGACTGATCACTGAAATACTGATAAGCCGCTATGACAATTTCATCCAGTAATGATGAAAAATCACGACCAAAACTAGACTGCCCCAGATCAGCAACACACTGATCTATGAAATTGACAATACTGGCACGCTGCGCATTGCTCGGATGTCTTGCACCATAAGGCAGATCAAATATGTTAACGGCAAATTTTTCATTCAGCTGTGGTTCATCATAAAATACCAGATGCTTTTTATCTTCTGGTAATGCATCTCTAATCGAGTTGGCAAACAACTGACCGTCATAACCAATTGTGACGACCCCTGTTAATGGTAGCTGTCGATAGGGTTCTCTAAATAAGGTTGCGTGAAGCACTGAAGCATTCAAAAAAGTTTTACCAGTACCAGGAGGTCCAATTACAATAACCCTTGGAAAGCTTTTCTGCTTTTCGCCTGGGTCAAATGGATAAACAGAATAATCCTCGGCATTGATAAAATTAATCAATCCATCCGACCAAGGTGAGCGAAAACGCTGCCATGGCATTTGAACAAATGCATCAAACACACAGCATGCCATTCCCTTATGAATGGTTGGCTCAGCTATAGACGGTAGGCTCTCCATCATTGACTGATGTGGCATGGCTTTCTCAATTTTTAGACTCTGCGTACCCCAGTCTTCAATCATTTTGCGTAAATTAGAGCTTTGCGTACTTAGTATGTCTTTATCCTGATGCCAGGTTAAAATTGACAGTCGATAAATAGCCAATGGCTCTGACTCACGTTTACGCACTGCCTCAATAACTGCCCCATCATCTTTAATGCGATTACAGTTATTTGGTCCTGGTATAATACCTGCCATACCAATCAGCGATGCCCGAGCTAATAGTGCATTAACCGATTTTGAACTAGCTGTTAAATGCCAGTTCATCAGATACGGCAAGTGCAGCGTTTTATTCAGTAGTGATTTAAAGCTGGTTAATATATTTTGAGGCACTTCAACACTCATTGACTGATAATGAAAACCATTAAAAGAGATGATTCCCTGTGCATCCAGCTTCATATCATCACCAATGATCTGCGTTAATAAAGGTGGTAATAAATAACCTGACAAACTGTTCTTGTCAGCACTTTCATCGATTCTCATCTGCATGAGGTTGACTGACTGCTCCCTTTTACTGTCATAGGTAACAGGCGTCCATTCTCTATTAGCATTTCTATTAAGAATACAACGATAAAATTGCAATGTTTCTTTTGATGTATGCACATGGAATTTAAATCCACCAATCGCGGTTAACGTAGCAATTACTGATTTCAGTGTATCCTGATGATAACGCATCACTGCTCGATTAAAGCTCAGTGGATTCTGTCCATAGTATTTTTGCTTAAGCACTGTTTTCATATCTCCCTGAAAACCAATCTGATTTAACAGCCTTGCCACATAACTATTACGCTCAATATTTGCCTCCTTAGCATTAAGTGTATCTAGCACGCCCTCTCCTGTTTCAATCGTCATCAACATGCGATCACTTCGGGTTAATCGTTTTAAAGTTTCTGCATCCTGACGATGGATGTCATGAACATTGAGATTAAGTCGATCTGCACACTTATCATAATAATTAACTGCCAGATCAAAATAGCTATGATCATCTGGATCATTCACAAAACTTACAATCAACCGACTATCCTCAGAAGCAAAGAAGTTGCTTAACTGATCAACAATATACTGAATATTCTGTATTGCATTCTGACTGCTTATAATTGAGCTGTAACCATGCAGCTCAATAGTTGTAGATAATTCTCCCTTGTCACACAGTAATGCTTCATAGTCTTCATTTTCACCATAAACAGGAGCCTGTAACTTGGTGGTATCTAGCAGATTCATATCTGCTTTAAAAATTTGCTTAAGTTGTTTGAATAGTGCTTCCATAAAAATATTAATACCAATTACTGAATTGTATGTTAATTTTATACTATGTCTATTTATATTTTGTTTCAACTATTTTCAGATATATATACTTATATCGTTGTTTGTATTTTTAAAATATATTGATATAATGAATTTTTATAAACAGGTAATGCAGTGATGATCAAATGTATCTGAAACACGAGAACAAAAAATTAATGCGACTGGCATTCATACTGACGCTTTTATTTGTAGCATTTGCTATTAATGTTGCTTATCAGATGATCGATCAGACTAAGCATCAACGTATGATTGGCATCAAACCATCTGGTCAGACAGTTGAGCTGAAAACGCTACATGAGGCACCCAATGTCTAAAATTATTATTTTTTGCCTGTTGCTGTTGACGACCTTATCTGTATCTCAGGCATTTGACCATTGTGACGGCCCGCCATGGGATCCCTGTGAACTTTTTTCGAGTGACGATGTCCCTGACAATCAGACAGCAGCTAATGGCTATATTAAAACGCTTCCACAAAGAGTCAATGAAATACACAACGCACCACTAACTATTGATAAGCTCGATATGATGGGCTTTCTAGGCGATGCTAATGAAAAATCACAAACAGCTACCTATTTAGAGTTCTTGATGTGGGAAGCTGGTTTTGAGGCAAAAGGGAATTATGTTGCTAATCAGCAACAACCATATACGGTATCTAATTTTTATAATCATCAATATGGTGATAACTTTACCTATTTCCTGCCCCCATTTGATTATAAAAAAGGTTGGAAGTATTGTCAGGCACTCAAATTCAGACCTACTGTTGAGCAAATTAAAAAAGCACAGTCTATTTTGCAAGAGATTAATGATGTGATCACTGTATTAACCACTAAATTACCTGAGTTTGATCCCAAAACAGAAACCTCAAGTGATTTAGTAAAAAAGAACAGACAGTATTATGATAATGCATTAAAAAAACTAAAAACATTTAACTATGATGCGGATATTAGTTATGCAAAGTCACAGTTTGATCAATATACGTTTGTGCAAAGCAAAAAAGCACTAACAGGTGAGCAGTACTGGATTAATCAACCGTGTCTAAAGGGTGATTCTGGTGGACAACTTACGGTTTATAACTATTAACGGTTTGATGAACTTCAAATAAATACAAACTTTTAAGGAGATAACAATGGCAAGAGGTACGGTTAACAAAGTAACACTGGTAGGTAGATTAGGAGCAGACCCTGAATTGAGGTACATGCCTTCAGGAATGGCAGCATCAAATATTCGACTTGCTACAAATGATGGCTATAAAGATCGCCAGACCGGTCAATTAATAGAACATACAGAATGGCATCGCGTCAGCATCTTTGGTAAGTTGGCTGAAACACTTGCGCAATACACAAAAAAAGGTGATTTACTTTACATTGAAGGACGCATCAGAACCACCAAATTTCAAGACAAGACGACAGGGCAAGATCGTTATAGTACTGAAATCATTGCTACAGAGATGCAAATGTTAGGCAGCAGCACCCATCATGAAAACCATGAAACCCAAACTCAGGTCACACCTTCAGCATCTTCTGTTAAGAGTCAATATCGTCAGACAAGTAAGTCATCAGAAAACGCTCCAAGCTTAGAAGATCTGGAAAATTTTGATAGTGATGAAACCCCTTTTTAAACACTAAATAACAGTATAAAAACATATTGCTCGACAAAACAGGAATGAACATGGTACTTACAAAAAGAGACGCAACAACGAATTACCCTATCTACCTATCTGCTTTAATCAGAAATTATCTGATGCGATACAAGCTTTCGATCGAAGTATTTGCAGCCAGCAGTCAGCTTGATAAAAAATTCTTGCAGGACATCGTAAATCAAAAAGTCCATGATTTAACTCGTGATCAGATGATCGATTTATCAGAAGATCTGGGGATTCCAGTGCAGGCAGTTGTCTATCCTTGCGAAATCCTTAAAAAAGATATTGAATCCGCGGTTGATGCTATTTACGATGCATTGCCTGAAAATAATCATGCCAAATATGATAAGCTGGATCCGGTCTCTCATCTTGAACGTATGTCGAATGCAACAGAAAAAGCCTTAATGTTGAAAGGTTACAAAAATATTGAAGATTGTATTCGAGCGAATCCTGCATTACCTAAAATGGTGCTTCACAGCATTGTAAAGCGCAAAATGAGCAGTATGCGTGCCGATACATTAGCGAGTATTTCGCACGCACTGGATATTGACCCATTGTTATTAGCAGGAATTAAAGTTAATACGAACAACAATGCACTTGATAATAGCAACGACGATAATATTAAACACATCCCATTATATGCATCAGTTGATGAATTAAGACAAAGTAAAAATGTTAATGGGTATATTGGTGTCCAAGGCATTCAAAAAGCATTTCATGAGGATGAACTAAAGGCGATTATCAGTCAGAACACTCAGCATAATGTCACTATCAGCGTTATTACTACCCCAAGGTTTGACCCATATACTAACACAAAACATTTGTATGAGCTGTCAGATGGCTATATCATAGAAGTCAGTTTATATAAAAGCTCCGTAACCACATCTAGAATTGAGATACTTGATCGTGTAGAGAGTATCACGGATGAACACAAAGCTAGAATTATTGGACGCTTAGTAACATCAATTACTCAGTACAAAGCGACAGATAAGAAGTAAGGAATTGAATCATGAATAAAGCACAATCAGTTTTTGAAAGAACCTATCAGGAACAACAGGTGCAAAGTATCAATGAACAGAATCAAGAGGATGATAAAAATCGTATTAAGGATCTATTGAACATATGCAATACAAATCTAAATCACTTTAAGCAAATGGTCACACATGATGAATTGCAAACCTACAAAAAAGCTCAGGCTTACGATTTATGGATGAAAGACCAGACCAGACGTGGAATCAAGGTGTTTGTTTGCTTGACAATTGCAATTATTGCTCTTTTCTTGTTTGGTGGCTCTAATGTGTCATCTTTATCAATTTTCGCATTAACTACATCAGCAATGCTTTCTCTATTTTGGTTATGGTATTCATTAATGCTTATTTTTTGGATAAACACGCTAATCCAGGATGTTATAAGTGGACAAAAGAAATTACGTAAGGATAAAGTGTTTCTATATCAAAAATACTATAGTTAAAATACAGCTACAGGGTTATTTTTTATTCAGCTCTTTTTGCAACTGCATTACAGTCTTCTTATCTAAACCAGTACCTTCAATTACTTTATTTACAGGGATACCCATTCTTAGGAAATTAGCAGCAGTCTCTTGCGCTTTCAAGAATGCCCCTTTTTCTATTAATTGTTGCGCAGCAGTCATAACGAAGTTTTCCTCTTCATTTAGGGTTTCTTTATACTCTTTAATCATGGTGTCTGCTGATGTCTCCCACGATCTTAAGGCATACATCCACCATTCATGTCTCAACTCAATTTTAGTGCATTTTTGCAATCCATGCATTAAGTTTTTGATGACATTATCATCAACATGCTCATCAAAAGTATGCTTCAAAGCAATTTCAAGTCCAGAGATTTCACCATGTTCAAGCAAGTTCTCATCAGTAGACTGACGGTAATCAATCAATATAGGTTTTAAAAAATATTTCTGCGCTAATTTTCGATGCTCAAAATTCTTAATAATATCGGTTGCATAAGGATATGGTGACGGCTTGCCGTGATAAACAAGAAAACTGACTACTAAGGGATATTTATCAGGCTTTTCAGTTTCAATAAAATCTTTTAATGCAGAAATATCATATAATGCATTACGCAATGGATAATGTTTATCTGGTGTACTTTGGTGCTCACTATGCGCAATTAATAAAACTTCTGCTTCATCATGGGTTTCGCAACTATAAACAATATCGCCAATTTCTTCTTTAAGTTGCTCAAATAACTTAGCATCTTTATCAGGATCAATATTGTATTGCAGTATAATAAGGTTGCGAATAAATGCGCCGCTCATTTGCCTCAGTTTTAAGGTTTTAAAATTGAGCGTCTCCTTTATGTCTTCTGGCAAATAAATTTCACATGCTGCTTTAAACATATTAGGATTTGAGAAAGCCTTACGAAACTGTAAATCGTGTGCACCCATATTTTTATTCGCCTTCAGCCATATTTGTTCCACAGACTATATCAGTTTTATCCATGTTATCAATTCTTGTCACCATATCTTTCTCTGTATGCCTGTTCATGTGTAATACGATTGTCAGGGTTTGCTTTGTTATTTTTAATCACATCAGCACTAGCTTTTGCCACTCTTGAAAGCTCTGCTATCGCTTTTGTAGCATGTGGATTGCTTAAAACACCACCACCTGCTGATCCACCACCCATGCTGGGATTAGTAAAGTCAGCTGCTGAACCAAATGCTGATACATCACCATAGCCTGAACCCATCCATTGCAGAATCTTATCAGGCATAATGAAGCTTACATTATAACAAATCATAGCAAACTTGATTAAACCATAAATATAGACGCTTATGTAAAAAAACTGGGTATAAAAACTTCCACCAACTACAGTACCAGTCCCCCAGAAAAATAAGGTATTCCAAATCGTCAATGCTATAGGAGAAAGTGCGTAGGCGCTTGCTAACCCCACTACAAATAAAAATGGTCTTAATAATAATGAACACAGCATCATGATTGTTCTAATGACTCGACCAGAAATAAATTGCTCATCTGGAACAACCCATAATGCCATTCCTAAATTAATCGCAATAAATGCTTCAATCAACATTATAAAGTAACTGATCAGCAACATTCCCCAGATGATAATGGGTGTAAATGGCAATATCACCAGTAGTGTATTGGTTGGAACCATTAACGCAGTGGCCCAGCTATAAAATGTTGTACTCATCCACTCTAGAATGGAAGCCACACCTTCTGTCGCAATTGCTGCACCAAATTTTCCAATAATTGTCTGGCTTGCGCCATGTGCCACACCAGCCCCGACTTTAAACAAGACTGAACCACCATACAAATACATATATGATTTAAATAGAGATGACCCTAAATCAGCCGATACCGTAAATATTGACTGCTGATTTTTGATATCCGTGATGGTTTTATAATCATAATTATCGAGCGAAGTCAGATACTTTTCCGATCCTGTATACTTTACCAAAAGCCAATTCAGCGAATCACCGATAATACCATCAACCCGCTCAAACGAACAACCTGATGCACTACAGGCATTGCTGATCTCTGCACTCGTTTTTGCGTCTTTAGAAATATTTATATTATCAATTATGGCATCATTATTTTTCTTCTGCATATAAAGAAGGTTTGAGGTTAATATTTTATAATTTTCATCGGTAACACAATATTTATTGCTACCAAACCAACTCCACCACCCTATCTGGCAAACAGGTATGATATTAGCTGACATTGTACTACTGTAGGCAATAGCATTACTGACAAAAGATGACTGTATATCTGCTAGCACTTTCCACCATAATACGCCCAACCCCCAGCCTGATTCATCAATAAAATCAACAAAAGAGCTATCATCTAAAACATTTGTCTGAATTTTGCCTGGGATTGCCTGAACTTCCTGAATATAGCGATTAACAGCGTTTAAGTAAATTTCTTGTGCTCTCTTTGCCTGCTCCTGAGCATTTTCATCGCCATTATCAGCAATCTTAATGCCACCCGTATTTTTATCAACACTTAAGCTAGTTAATAACTCAGCTGATGGTGCAATATTGTTTACCAGATTAATAACTGCCTCACGCAGACGTGTGCTTTGTTCATTAACTACCTGTGTTTTAAATGAAGTGCCATTCGCTAATGCAGGAAAATTAATTGAACCACATATGCCATTTTCACCAAAATAAAGATTCTGCATCAGCTCATAAGAGTTATTGGTAACTTTCAGTGATTTGTATTCGCCTAATGCTCGGTTATATTCACCTAATAATATGAGCGCATTGGTATTAGCCATAACTGGTTTTATTTCACCATTATGATAAATCTCCTTCATATCAAGATTTGCTTTACCATCATGTGCTTGAATCGCCAATGTGCAAACTTCTGCCTGTAATATATCGTTAGATAATCGAGTTGGGTTGATTGCTCCAGCACTTAATACAGGTGGTTTTAGCATTTCAGCAACGGTACTCTTATAAGCTATATTCGCAAACGAATCACCAATTAAAGCTGTTTTAATGACTCCTACACGTTGTGCAACCGATGTGCCGCCCATCCCGATAGGCGCAATAAATATTCCAACTATAAGCGCTTTCCATACCTGCACTGTCATGCTTTTAGCCTGCTGTGTATTATCCTCAGATATTCGCCATATGTTCCAGAATGAGGAAAACAAAACAACACCAAGTAAAAGCAATCCAGCATAACATGACCAATAACCAAGATGCGTTATAATCGTGTACATACTCCCCGCATTATCACTGCTGGTCTGACCATATTGCTTGATAAAATCACCAAATAGCAACTGTATTAATCGATACACAAAACCCCAGTTATGACCAAGGTCACTCCAGTCAAAACCACCCATAGTTAAATCCCTCTTCCCTTACATAATTCAATTAAAAATCGGCTTATGGTGACTTTTTTCCTATATTTACACTGATAGCGCATGTAAAGCGGTATCAGGCAAAAGGGTATGACAATGAATGCGTAATAGCTAAAGTGACCATCCATGATCAAAGATAATAAATACATAATTAACGGTATCATAATAATAAAGATTGCTAAGCAACTGAAATTTAAACTATATTTTTTGGCATCTCTTTCACTCATGTCGGCAAAGCTTCCACCGATTGTATTGTTGGTGTGCTTAGGTGCTTTAATCATCTTCCAGATATCACTGCCAATATCAAATGAATAACTGAAAGGATTGCCAATCATCCGTCGTGATTTTCTTAAAACAGGCAAAATATTCAAACTGAAAATACTAACGACACCCATCAATACTTTCTTTTTAGTCATTCCATCACTGTATTTAGCTGCAACTGTTAACGTAAAGTTATGTTCAACCGCATTATATCTGCCATAAATTACTGTGCGTGGCTTAGCATGAATAACAACAGGGTAATGCTGAGTAATTTCCTGCGGTAAATTCAGTATCTGCCAGTCAGCATTGTGAATCTTAATTAAGATGGGAATTTTATGCTTTAGCTCAATGTGTTCTTCCAACTTAATCGGTTTAATAATAATGCCATCAATAATTTCAACTGGATCATGGTCAACGGTTAGATTAAAGTTCATCGTATCTACATGGTTGTTCATATTAAGTTCCTTATAAATATTTCTTAAATGAGCCAATGAGATAATGCAGCAGAACATAGCATATAAAGCTTGAAGTCAGTGCAACCATCATAGGGTTGATTTTAAACGGCATAACCAGGTATAAAATAACCCCCAAACTAGGCAGCCATACTGTTAACCCTCTGATAATATTATGTTTCGCCTCACTTTCTCTATCCACACAGTAACGGCGATATAACCGCTTATGATTACCTGTAATAAATGCCAGAATTATGGCCATGATGTAAAGCTGATAAAAACTTAAACTCGTTAAAAATTTAATCACCGTAACATAAAAAGCAATCTGAATAAGTGACCTTCCCTTTTGCACAAAGCTGTATGACTGATTCATCAATGAATTGACCTGATCACTCACTGGAATGTCTGATAGCGTATCCTTATTGATATATGAATTTTCCTGAACCCATTTGACACTATTTGCAAAATACTGATTAACCTCTGTAATTGACTGAGTAAGGCTATGATACAACTGATTAATCCAGCCACCTATGAGTGAATTCGGATTAATATAAAAGTGCGCAATATTATAATTGTAAATCTCAATAAGAGTATTGTATGCATGCTGATAGGAAGTTAACATCCAGTAAATAAGATAAAAGCAGATGAGAATAACACACCCAGTTACTGCAAAGCCTACTAACCATATGGTCAATTGAAAAGGTATTAAAATTAATCTCAACAGCTTATTTTGAGTAGCCTCATCGCGCTGAGTCTGATGCGTATTAATAGCCGATGTCATTACCGATATCCTTAAGATCATATCTCATAATTTTTGCGATTGATAACTGTGACGGGAGACTCATAAAAGGTGTTTTCAGCACATCAATTTCAAGTTTGGATTGTGTCCTTGAAAATGTCTGACCATTTGTAGCATATAAAACAAAATGATCAAATGCCACTTTCCACATGACAACATTACCATTACTGGTGTGTATGCTGGAGAGCTTCACGCTTGGATTGCCCAGGCTCTCTACTGCAAAATACCACCCTTGCTGCAATCGCAACAGCAATCCTGAATCACCTATTGCGGATTGCACTTGATCAGAAAAGCCCGTCACTGCAAAGTTAAGATTGAATAATTCATTATGCTTTTGTTGATAGTTCTCGGGTGTCACTGCAAAAATTTGATATATACGATCTGTTGCATATTGGATAATATCATCACGTGTAAAAGGCTGTGGCTCATTTAAAGGATAAATGGAAGCTAATGCACCTTTATCATCGAGTGCGAAGTAATAGGTCCATTGATGAGATAACTGATTGCGACCATTGACCCATAAGAGAATCACAAATCCAAGACAAAGCATCAGAATATAACGTCTTAAATAAAGACGCTTACGAATCTCATTTGACGTATATTCAGTCGCTAGCTGATGAATTGGGACTTTACGTCTACCTTTAAAAAACCATGCTAACATCTTTTACTCCTGCCAATTCGCGTTCACTTGAATATGGAAAATTTGCATTCCATAACTGTTAAGTGTGGTTCCGGTATCGTTAATGACTAACTGAAATTTAACACGCTTAGATGTACTCACACGTCCATTAAAGATATTGATAATTGCTGGTACCTGGACACGCCACACAGAATGTGCTTTATTCAAGCTACGGTCAGTGATGAAAGAAGATATAATTTTTACCGAAATAAATGAGCTATTTTCTTTTAGACCAGGCACAATATTTTCATTGATGTATTTGCTCAACTCATCTTTTGCATCAGAGGTGAAATAGCGTGGTAAATTCTGATCCAACATATAATGATAGTTGGCAAAATCAAAATCCATTGACTCAGGTATTGCCTCAATAACAAACTGCTCGACTGAGGCGTTACTTAATGCACTTGAATCATTACCAACAGGTTTAATAGCAACTTTCCCTTCCCCACTTACCGTAAAAAACGCAATATCAGGTCGTTGACTCGAGATATAAAGGCTAATCAACACAAGTGCTGTCACCGCTACTACAAATACATAGCTCAAGAGATTAAAAAACTGAAAATAGTTTTTATCTGCCCACACTTCAAGACTATTAACTGGGCTTTGATCGAGCGGTCTTTTTTTCTCTATTTTAGCTGTCTTAGACGTTTTCCCCGCCAATTTCTTTTTGAATTTATCAAGCATGGCCTAACCCCCATTCATTCTTTTTGTATTGTTAAGTTTACTGAGGTGTCAAAAAGCTTGAGCTAAAAGTGCCTGGCTTGATCAGAATAACCTTGTTTGCCATCACTTCCGCTTTAAACGGCATTGATGCTGATTTTAATGAATCCAATAATGTACTTAACGCACCGCCATGACCCAAGAAACTTCCATAAATGACTGAGTCCGTCTGAACCTGATAATCATCATCAGACTGAAAAAAAACCGTATATCCATTCAGGTTGCCCCAACGCTTAATTGTTTGACTAACCGTATCCCCTTTGATGATATAATAGACCTGTGGCTCTTTCGATGAAAGTGCCTTCGCCTGCTTTTTATCTGCGGCAAAAGCAATGATACCATCTTGTTTATTGACATACATGGCAGGTGATAATTTTACATTTGAATTGTTACCACCGTCATGCTTTTCAAGGTTTTGCTGTCTTTGCATGAGCGTTGATGTACGCATTGTCAAATGCTCAGTAGCATAGACATTTGTGAAACCAAACGCACCTACTAAGCTTATAGTAAGAAGATATTTGACACTGTTTCCTTTGTTGATTGTTTTTATTGTTTTTATTGTTTTTATTGTTTTTACTCTTTTCCATTTTCCCATCGTTTTTACATTAAGCATCATTCTTCTCCCATCCAAGTGCATCTGATATCAACTGATAAAGTGGATTATCTGCTAAGTTATTTGTTGTCAGTGATCCTGCATAAATCACATTTGTTTTTAATGAGGCATCGGGTAATACATCAGCGTTAATAGATAGCTTATCTTTCTTTGCCCATTGATATATAGTTGCCTTCAGCTGACTGCCTTTAATTGCATAATAGACATGCTCTTGAGCAAGTGTTTTTGCAATTGATTCAGTGGAAGCAATCGATAATTTATGTGTCTTATCATTTTGATAAAAAGAAAGATGCTTTTCTTTTAGATAGTCTTTAAACTGTTGACTTAATAGATGTTTTTTATACATATTGTCAATTTCTATTTCTAGCTCATCACTGATAAATGGCGAAACAACTAGCGTTAATGCCTGCGTCTTAGTCGTCGTATTTATATGCTCTGCTTTTATATCTGGCACAGGATATGGACTATCTGCATATGCTTTTTCAAGCGCCTTTTTCTGAGCTGCCAACTCAGCCTGTGTTTGACTCAATAAATCAGCTTTGCTTTGAAGATCTTTCCAACCATTTAAATACGACTGATATGTGATCGTCTGTTGCGGTTTAACTGTTACAGTCTGTTTGTCAGGATTGACATCAAAGCTCAAATGATAAATTTTTGATACCTCCTGAAGAATAGATACCGCGTCATTTTTTGTCGCAGGTATACTGATAGGAATATCATCAACCTGATTTAAGCTGATCGTATAACCAGGATATATTGAAAGCAGCAATGCCTTCAGTGGAATATTATTCAGCTGCGCATGGATTTTAGAGCCATTTGATGTTGGCACTTCCGGTATTGATGACAATATCGACATATCAGCGTAAGCACTTACAGCACTCGCAAGAAGTAACGGTGCCATCAGTTGTTTTATATTCATGATAATCCTCTAGATTTTTTCTACATTTTCTCTACATTAAAATTGTTTTAGCGCATTCCAAGCTTATCAACTACCGACGTACTGGTAGTAAAACCAGAAGTAGTTCGACCATTGGATCCAATAATATATGGAGTACCTGTAACATTAGCCTCTTTAGCCCATTCGTAATATGAGCTTACATCAACTGTACAATTACTTTTTTCTTTTATGTCATCAGGTAGTAATCCCTTGCTATACAATGCGTTTAATGCCTGAAGTGGTTGGGTTGCGCATATTGCCTTTTGCATATTCTGCGCCACAATGGTATTGAGCCCCTTTCTAGGTAACGGAAGATATATGACTGAATAGCCATTATCTAAAAACTCATTGATGTGTTCATGCAAGGTACGACAATGCGGACAGGTATAGTCAGTAAATACATACAAAGTTCCTTTAAGAGGCTGCCCATCTGCTTTTTTTAATCTGGTCTGATAGGTTAGATTATGTTTAGCCCATACAATCGCATCGTTAAGTTTTTTCTGTTTCTGTTTTTCCTTATCATTGCTCTGATCATTCATTACATGGTTATTTTTAGTACTATTATTTCCATTTTCTTGCTGACCTAGAACTAACCCATTAATTTCACCTCTATGTGCCAGTAATTCATCTAGAGAAACATACATCCCAATAATAATTTCATTAATGTTCTGCAAGTTTTTATTGGTAATACCCGTTGCTTTATCAATCAAAAAATAGTTATAAGCGCCTTTATCATTATGATCAATGATTTTAAGATGTGTGTTATCCTCAATCAGTTTGATAAAGTTTTCTGGTTTAGCTAAATCTAAATTATTTGTATTGAATAATAGATAGTGTTTTGCTTTTAAAAGCACCTCTCCTGTAGTGCTGATATCAATAATACCTGAATTTGTATTTAACTGATAAAATCCATTTATATTTAAAGGCTTAATATCACTAATTGTCAGATAAGTAAAAACCTGTTTTAACTTACCAATTATCGGTATGATGCGGTTTATATCAGAAGGTTTTTTAGGTAAAGCGCTGTGATTATCTGGGATCACAATTACCTGTTGCCGATCATTTATTGCATCCTTATAACCATTAACGGCATCTAAAGCAGGCGAAGCTGCATAAGCATAATGCATTACCCCAGCGCTCAGCATCCAGCAAGTAGCCAATACTTTTTTAAAAACTCCACGACGATTCATCATCTGCTATTCTCCTTTTACTTTAATCTCTGATGTTTCTGTAAATAAAATGCCTATGCCATGTCCACGATTAACGGTGACGGTTGTTGGTCGATCCCACAGGCTGGTAAAAACAGGTTGCAACTGTCCTGCAATACTTGTCGCTGCACCTCCTGCGGCACTGAATGCAATTTGTTTGGCATCAGGCGGTGTATAAATTTGCGTTTGGCTACCGCTGCTTCCAACAATAACTGTAGGTGTGTTTTTCCCCTGGTAAGGTTGAGCAGCACCTTGGATTGCACCAAAGGTAGCTCCAGCAATTAAGCCACTGAATCTTTGCAGATAGTGATGATCTATGTCGTCATATAAGTTAGGTAAATAGTCTGCATTCACCGCTATTGCGTGAATAGTGAATGTAATCCCCTTCCAAATCATTTTGTTAAATTCAATACTGATGCCATCAATCCATTTATCTCTGACGGTAAACTTCCCAAAAACTTTAGCACCTCTGTACTTACCCATCTGAATTTCAGCAATCACAGGAGTCTCAAAGTCACTGTTAATCTGGTTGATGATGACACCATATAATGTGGTGCCAGCATCAATCTGACCCAAAATAGACTGCGTCATTGATGTTACTGCCTGAGTTAAAAGACGCCCAGTATACTCAGGCGGTGTAACCGTCTTATACCCTGATGCATTTGCGGTATGAGTACTTAATTCCAATTTATCTAGACCGTATGCTTTAATAGCTTTTTCAAACGCATCACTTATCTGTATATCATTGCTTTGAGTTTTAGTCTTTGATGCAACTGAATCTGTGTTGTCCTCTTTTTTCTGGCGTGCTTTTAAAGCAGACTGGTAGTCATAATCCTGTTTAGGCTTAGTCAAGGGCTGTGATTGTTTGATCGGATTGATTGAACCAACTGTGCTGATAAAACTCGTGTTATCATCTCTTGCCTGTTTCTCTTTTGCTTCTTCATAGGCTTCATGCTTCTGACGAATTAAAGAAGAGTTAACTAAATCACTACGATTTGACCCGCTGTCAAAACTGGTATTAATGCTCACCCCTACTGACGATGAAGATTCACTGGCTGACAGGAACAATTTATAACCCGCCAAAGATACAATAACCACTCCAACAGCAATAGAGATTAACAATTTTGTGTTACGTACCTTATGAACCTTTTCTTCTTTCATATTCATTGGGCTTCTCCATCATTTTCTCCATCGATTGACATAGGTTCAGTAATACTTGCAGGAATAAGTCGCCCATGATCAACAAAACTAAGGACGTGATTACCTGATGCAATTTGAAAAACTGTATAGCCACTCGATGTGCTGGCGCGTGAAATATATGCTGGTGACTGAAGCTCTGCTTTAGTTCGAACATAGAAATAACCACTGTATTGCCATACACTTGCATTTGAAATAGAAATATCCATAGGTCTAGCACCTTTAGGTGCCGTCCCATTTAAAAACTGCATCATTGCATTACTTGGTCTTGTGAAATCAACCCCTGTGTATTTAACTTCCTGCAATGAGCTTTGGGTTAACCCATCTATACTAATATTGACCTGATAGTCATATTGCTCATCAGATGAATCTAAAAATAAATGCACAGGCATTTGTTTATCAGCAAGATATATAATTAAATCTCCCTGTGCATAGTCCGTTGTGCCATCGATGGTTAATGAGTTACGCATAGAAGCTGGTAATAGGTCAGTCTTCTTATCACTTTGCTGATCAGATTTCTTTTGTGTTTTATCCGGTGTATACGCATAGTCTTTTCTGTCACTACTCTGCACAATGGTTGCCGCATTACCACCTCCTCTTTGAAAGACTTTAAAAGCATTTTCATCCGATATGTTATAGTCTTGAATGGGATACGGATTGCCGGCATTATCTACAAACTGAATATTAGTTAATCGGTTTTTAGCAATATAAATTGTCGGCGGCTGATCATCATGATATAGGAATGTCCGCCTGTTTTTCTTAAGTTTCACAATCATATTCTTTGCTGCTTCAATACTTCGGTTATATTCCTTTAACGCTTTAATCTGCGATGGTTTAAGCGTTTTTCCTGATTGATAAAGTGCGATTAAATCTTTATATTTCTGCTGATCCTGATCATTTAGAATCGCCTGATATCGCGCCTGTGGACTTAGCTCTTTGTTTGTCTGCTCAACCTCAGTACCTCGTGCAACACCAGACGTCATGGCAACAAGTACAACCAATACCACTAATAGGCTTTTCAACTTACTGAAGATCATCTCTATCTACGACACCATGGCTAATTGATTTAATTCTTCCATTAGCATGGCTTTAATATCCTTGCTAAAAAGCTCAAATTGCTTTGAATTAAGTACTTGCTTTAATGAACCAACATAGTGATAACCATTTGATCTGACCGCCAACAGTTCTATATCCTGATCAATAAACAACAGGTCTCTGTCGGTATCACAAATACAGGCAGATGACTCAGCAATGAGATGTTCACTATTTGTTGCAAAACTAATATTCATCATTAATAACCGTTTCTTGATGTCGTATTGATGATCATATTGCCCTAGTTTGAAAAGCAACCTACACCACAATTGTGGTGTCAAACGCAAGAAAAATGAAAAAAGTTTTAAAATAGTGTCTGAACACTATCGGGCTATGGGTGAGTAGGTTGGCTATTGAGGTGACTGGATCAGATGCGTTTTACTTTTTTACCTTTTTTACCTTTTTTACAGGAATCTCAATCAAATTGTTCGGAATGGGGCACTTGTTGGTATGATCAACAATAATCACTTTGCGCCTTATGTCTGGGAATTGAATAATATTTTCGCTGGGTAATAATTTTGTTACCATTGAATGATACTTTTGAGGCATACCTATTTTATTTAAGAATGTTTTATATTGAGATCTACCATCTTTTGCCTTAAGTAACTCTATGATCCTTTCAAAAAACTTTGAATGCTTAAATTTAAATAGAAGGTTTTTATTGCAATCAAAAGTCATTAAATTAAGAAAATACCCTGCAAAAATAACTGAATCATCTAAATCATGTTTGTTTAAACTGATACTTGGCTTCTTATGCCCAAGCTTATCCTTATGCAACAGTAAATTTCCCAACTGTGTTGCCAGTACAATGTTAACCTCACGATTCGTACAACATTTACTGAGATTGATAAAAATAACACCATTCTGATAATGCCAGAATGCAAAGCTGTCTATCCTGTCTTCGAGAAAATCAGGAACAGCGAATACTTTGACACCATTGACCTCAAGCAAATTAAGCATATCACCAATAAACTCATACGTGCGTTTAAATGCCAATCGCATATGATAAGCGTATATACTATGCTGTTTTGTAGCACTAATATCTTCATTGCGCATCAAATGATAAATTTCATCCTGTTGCCACACAGGTTCTATCAATGTCACACGCTGATCAATATAGTCATTAAACTTTAATGCCTGACGCATTAACAGATAAACATGAATCACAGTTTCTCTATCAAATGGCATATCGTTCATGATTGATGTACTTATGTTACTTATTCTGCCTATTTTACCTATTCATCTATTTTCCATAACTTTGGTTAAAGCCATATGTGTTGCCTTAAGATATTCTTTCAGATCAACGCCAAGTTCTCTGATAATATCTTGTGTTAACTGGTTGAGTTTTTTATCCGCCTCTTTTTGTTCCAAACGACAATAAGGATAATAAATCTGAGCAAGTATATTCTGGTATTTTGCTTGTTGATCTTTAATCAAACTTTTCATCATCGCTTTACGAATAAATAAAGACACTGGATAAAGCTTGGTTTGAGGGGCGATACTCTCGTCCATCAGATATTTCTTTGCAATAGGTTTTAAATAAGCAATATACTCATCTATATTTTTTTCCTCAGTACCTGTAACGATACTAATACTCACTTCAAAGAGCTTAAAAAGACGCTCAATTAACATTTCCTTGTCACTTAATAACTCAAGAGTACTTATATCAACGACAACAGTCACCTGTCTGATGATATAGGTAATATTGACCAACGCTTCAAAGTAATATTCCACCACCTCACCTGAGTCAATATGTGATGGCTCTAGAAATACCATAATACTCTGTATTTTGGGATCTAGCATGCAAAACTGCTGTGCCGTTTCCTCATTAATATGTATTGTTTCCATTAAAATCTCCTTTTATTGCTTGTTTTTATGTTAGTAGTACAAGGTAAACTCGTTAATTGCTTCACCGTCATTTAAATCGTCAAGCCAGCATGATATATAGGTGTTCCCCATAAACTCAGGCGTGATATAACGTTTATACAGCGCATCAATTTGTCTACTATTTAGCAGACGTAGAAGCTGTTGGTCTGATTTAGGGTTAATATGAACATAGTTTCTTTGACCACCTTCTTTTTCGATCAGCTCTACATAATTTCCCTGTTTTAAAATGGCAAGCTGATTTTTCGTTACACGACCTTTAAGAAAGTGATTAAGTGTGTCAAAGTCGGTAAAAACTCGATAACCTTTTGCTGAAATTTCTGTGTTTTTTTCACTAACTTTATTTAAGGTAAAGCCAATTGCCTGCGCATAATTATTGACGGTACAAAACGCCACATTAACACCAAGTTGCTCGAGCAGTTTCGCCATGCTTTGATCTATCTGTTTCGGCAAATAAAAATAGATTTTATGCTGATAACCTGACTTGGTTTTTTCTATCCCTAGACAGAATTTATTGTTATCAACATTATTGCCAAGGATAGATAAAAGCTCCTCAATCTCGTCTTTATAGGATGAAAGCTCCTCAACCTCATCAATATAAGTTAAAATTGTTTGTGTATTTCTTTGTAGTGTTGAGCTGTCAATATAAGCCACAAAGCGCACTGGACTAATATGTCCATTGGTATATTTTACTGAGCACTCAATATATTGTTTCCAGTTATGATCAATCGACAATCCTGATATCTCATAGCAACGCTGAACACAAGTAATATAATTTTGCAAACAAGCATCAACAGCAACTTCTGACAGCTGTAAATGCCGCTTAACCTTATTGCTAACACAGTGCATGGAAACATGCCTTAATTTTACTAATCACATCGAACCATACATCACAGTAATCTGGCTTGGCATATAAATCACCCTGCTCCAGTACACCCTGATAACCACATCCACCCTGACATTCATTCAGATGAGGACATTTGATACAATCCATATTCAATCTGATCTTACGTTTATGCATTGCCTGATATGCATCTGAGGCATGAATGCTGTCAAAGAAATTATTCGCCTTGTTTAAAATCTTATTGTCATTATTGCAATACAGTCTGTGGTCAAAGATGTTTCCATATTGGTAGGTGCGGTCTTGCGTGTTGGCAAAGGAGGAGCAAGTATAAACGTGCCCATCTTCATCTACTGATAGAACACCTGAAGCACAATTACTCTTAAATGGGCATCCTGCCAAGCCTGTGTCTTTCATGTTATTAATAAAATGACTGATAGGATTAACATTAAATGTTGGATTGTCTTCATAAATACGATCAACCAGTGAAAGTAGAAAACTTTTATACCTTGTTTTGCTAAGCGTTTGAATCCCTTTATTTTTAGCCCGACCCTCTGCATAAACATAGTTGTATTTTATATCGAATCCATAGCCATATCTTGACTCATATGCCCTTGATAAATCATATAATTGACAAGCCTGGTCAATATTATCATCGGTTAGCACAGTAACAACGCCCGTTAGAAATCCATCATCATGAAGTTGTGCAAATCGTTTCATAAAAACTTTATGATAAATGTCACTGTTGCCATGAATGTTACGTGTTGGACCATAATCATAGGATGTGCCAATCACACCACTTAAGACCGTCTCGATAACCTCATGCCATTTCTCAGAATAAAGCAGCAAATTAGTCTGCATTGAAAAAATAACATCATAACCCTTTTGACGGATATATTCGTAACTCTGCAAATAAAACTCAGGCTTCATTAGCATCGGTTCACCACCATGCCATATCCAGTTGATTTTGCGCAAACGATATCTTTCAGATTGGCATATCTGATCAATAACCAACTTAAAGTCGTCCAATGTCCACTTGCGCTTACTACATATCGCCGCACTACAGTAATCACAGGTTGCATTGCAGTTTAGCGTAGGTCTAGCAATAACAGTTAATAAATGGTTTTGCATAAGTTCATGTACTCTTTTACTTTTTGGGGTTCTGATTTAATAAATGCCTGAATATGTTTTAAAAATGGCTTGTAGCCACTGCACACATCATCAATCTGTTTATTACTGGTAATTGGGCAACCACTTCTGCAAAAATGTCTAAACTCGCATTGCATACAATTGTGATGCGGATGATGCAATCGACTTTGTTTTAGCCAGAACTGACGCACCTTTGAGCTCATGAGCTTATCAACTGAAAACTTGGCATAGGAGTAAGCTGGCTCAGAATCAATCTTATCTGGACAGGCATTAATTTTGCCATCTGGATTAAACACTAGAAAGTCCTGCATACAGGTCGTGCCCCACCTACCGGCTGACTTACCTTTTATGACCCCTGTCAGTGCTTCATATATCTGTCTGATTACAATAGACTTGTTATCTTTAACGACATAGTCAAACGCATCAATTAACATATTGCTGTAATCCTGATTCGTTGGCGCATCATCCGTGGGGATATGTGTGCCAAAGGTATTATAGCGCTCAAAGTTAATGCTTTTAAAGCCATGCGCCATAAAGAAATCAATCACAGGGGTTATATTGTCACATTCGTTTTTATTAGGCACCGTAATCGGGTGAACACTCAGGTTATTACTTCTAGCTAAATCAACCTTATCCAACCATAGTTTTTTATATGCCTCATTTGATCCATTAATCGTGCGTCCCGTAAAGTCCATCGATGAACCAATTGAGCGAATATATTTTTTTAAAACAGGGATATGCGTCTGTTTCAATGGAATTAAGGAGCTCTGCACAGCAAAACCATAACTAAGATTACTTTTTGAAAGCTCTGTTTCAAGAAATTCAAAGGATTTCTTTAAATAATGAACACTCAGTGACAAAACCTCACCGCCATGCAAAACAATCAAGATCTGTGATTTATTGACACGCTTAGCATATTCAACCGTTGTCCTGATGGCATCCCTTAATGTCTCCTCTGACATCTTCGTTTTATCATGGCGATCTTCCTGTGGAATGTAACACATTGAACAACCAACGTTACAGTAGTTGGATAGCTTAAAGTAACTGATAATCATAGCCACACCTACACAAATGCCAGTGCCCGCGAGCCAGGTGCGTATCGCGTTGGAGAAAGTCCACGTTTTTTAAGCAGGCGATCCAGTTTACCTTGCGCTAAATCCTCCTTTACTTTCGTTAACAGCGCTTTCCATGTTTCACAATAATAAAATTTACTGCTAATACTGCCATCAAACAACATACTGTCAGATGGGCATCCCCCCTGGCATTCTCTAAAATGCGGGCATTTAACACAATCAAGGTGCACCTGATAGCGCCTTGACTTAATTACACGCAATGCTTGCGCCTCATTAAGGTGCTGAATAAAAGCATCTTGAGGCACCCTCTTGTTATCCACTATCAGATCAAAGACATTACCAAAGGAAAAGTCTTTATTGCGTGTATCTGAAGACACTGCGCAATTATATAAATCCCCATTAGGTTCAACAGATAGAAAACGTCCACCGCATGATCGCGTATATGGGCATTTATACGACTTATGAACACCTAATACACTGTAGAGGAAATCAGCTAAAGGGATAACGTCAAATGCAGGTGCATCATTCACCCATCTATCCCATAACGCCAGTAACGTTTGCGTATATTTATGTTCACTCATCAATACGCCATGGTCTTTGACTCGACCCTGTGGACGCATGTAGTTAATACGAATAGAAGGTGCTTTAATATCATGACTTATTGCCAGGTCATACATTTTCACCGCCTGATCAATATTCCTGTCAGAATAGGTGCCGATAATGCCTGTACTAAAACCATCATCAATAATGATTTTTAGCTTCCACTTAAAGACCTTTTCAAACTTTGCAGCATCCCCAAATATGGTACGCATTCCTCCATACTCAAATGAGGTGCTTACACAGCCATTAAAGACCTTCTCAATCGTATCTTTCCAGCGAGATGATTTATATAAAGTAATATTGGACTGCATTTCAAAACGCACATTAGGATGTGTTAATTTAGCATATTCATAACAACTGGTATAAAACTCAGGTGACATTAACAGCGGCTCGCCACCATGCCATATCCATTGTACCTGCTGATTTAACCCGGGCTTTAACGTATCCCAGATATGCATGAACTTCTCAACTGTCCACTTTTCTTTATCATAGGGAATGGCACTGCAATAACTGCAATCAGCATTACATGCCTTGGTTGGCTTAGCGATGACAACAAAAATATCCATTAGTGACATGCCTTACTTAAAATATTACACGTGCTTAATCGTGGCTTAGCAATGCCGACAATCATTGACTTACAAATCGTTTCGCTTTTGCTATTTTTAATACGATTTAAATACCCTTCATACTTTCCACAGCGCTTACAAATAGTCTTAACATAGTATGAACTGATTACAACCACATTATGATAGGCAAGCCTTACTGACTGATAATAAGTTGACTCAATCCATTTATAAAAAGTTGTTCTAGGATTACGATTAATACTGGCTACTTTCATAATCTTTGACTTATTTGTCTATTTTGCCAGACATAGTCGCACATATCGGAAAATGACCTACACCACAATTGTGGTGTTGAATGAAAAAAATATGCAAATAATTTTTAACTAGTAGAGTAAGCAGATTTACGACTCTGATGCAGGTAACTAAGAAGCACCGACTTAAACTTCAAATCAGTACAACGATGTTTAATATGCTCTAAAAACACTTTATACCCCATACATTCCTCTTGGTTTTGTGGCATATGCAGGCACACTCGACGATTACAGTTTTTAAAAAACTCACATGACAAGCAGCCTGACTGGAAGCTATTCTGCTGATATCTGATATTTTTTAGCCGATCAGGCGAAAAAAGTATTTCATTAGGCGTCTCACTATTTAAACGTCCAACGCCCTTATCAACAGCTGACTGAATCGTACAGGTACTTACTTTTCCATCAGGTTCAATAACAAAATAACCTTTCTGACATCCCTCTTCCTGAATCATTGGCAAATGTAATGCGATCCGTGAATAGCTCTTACAAATATCGACATTAATATATTTTCCTTTAGCGTAAGCATCTAATACCAGATCAAAAATATGGCAATACATGTTAGACTGCTCTAAATTACTGGGAATTTCTGCCTGTTGCACTTCAGGAACGCCTGTTTTAAAGAACTGTGATATCTGAATATTCTCAATCCCATAGCTCATTAAGGTGTCGATAAGATGCGCTTCCTGACCTATTTCGCTTTTCGTTAAGGTGCAGTTGACAATCATAGGCTTACCCAGCTTTTTTACTGCGTGGTATTTCTTCAACCACAGCTGATGATAGTTATTAACTGAACCATTAATTTTACGAGTGCTCAAATCTAATGACGTTTTTATCAGGTCAACATAATCACTGATATAAGCTGCGTGTTCATCACGATATGCAATTAATGAGGTATTGATACGATGCTCTATGAACGTATCATTGTCTAATGTTCTTTTAATCGAATTATACGCATTGACTAAGAAATCATGATTAAGCGTTAAAGGCTCGCCACCGGTAAAGCTCAAACGTAACGTCTTTTCATTTCTAAGTTTAAGATGCGTATTAACAAGCCCTCCAATACGCTGATAAAACTCATTTGATAACCGTAATTTATTGTGGCGATTAACCAGAGGGATCATGCAGTGATCACACCCCACATTGCACCAGTTGGTCAGTCGAACCTGCAACATCATGCCTGTTTACTCCTGTAATAGTCATACTCAACGCCACAACGATAGGCCTGATACTGCACCTGATTTTGTATTAACTCATTAATCATCAATGCCGCAGCAATATCATGTAGACGCTTTTCATATAAGTTTTCATTCGCTTTTAAATGCCTTCGCCCAAGAATTAAACCCTGTTTCTGATTTATAGTGCTTTCATACTGCTCCAGATGTCTTGCCCGATCTAGACCTGTATGTATGACGCAATTAGCACTGAATCCCATATAGCATTTAGGTACAAAGAGTGACCTGATCATCTTTATTAAGCCTTTGTAGTATTTAATCTGGTTATCTTTAATCGTGCATGATCGTTTATGAAATGATGGTGAATTAAGTGTTAACGTAGAATGCATCTTTAATCGTGAATACTTTTTATATCGCTCTTTTGAAGATAACCATGGGCGTAAAGGTAAGAAGGGATAAGCGTATTGATAGCGCTGTGTCTGTTCACTAGGATGTAGCTTAAAACTAACATCTAGAAGGTGCGCTGGCAGTACGTCTATATTACGCTTTTGGCATAGATTACACCATGCTCTGTCTATTGATCTAAGATCAACCCCCATATTTTTGAACACATAAAGTGCAAGTTTATCATCAAAAAATGTGTATATGCCACGTTTGATGTGATCAACATTGATCGTCGTATAGACAGGCGATAGACATACCAGTATTCTTGAATCAGGGTAATGATTTAATAGACTCGCCAACGTAATGACAGTTAAATAATCATCATTGTTATTTACAATAAAATCATAGTGATTAATTTTAACTGTTGACTCTAGAATCATTACCAGCTACCTCTTCCACAATCACTGTGATTTGAATAGCAAGGGGTATAAGACTCAACATAGCAGGGTGTCACCACATCTTGTTGATTACTTATTCCATTAATATTATTCGAATCATTGTTATTGTCCCCACCAGTCATAAGATTACGGTTTTCATGCAAGATCTGCCCTGGACTTTTATAAAACATTTCAGCATTTGCCTGCTGTTGGACAGCATTTGATGGTGTGACAGACAGATCTCTTGCTTTTGACTGACTGATCGCCTGTCCTAGCGACTCAACTGAGTTGATAGATTGTGTCGTATCTGCATAAACAGTGCTTGATAATATAATGGCCTCTGATGCCAGTGATATTAAAATAGCTCTATTAATATTTCCCATTGATGTAGAACTCCTTAATTTATCTTGGTTTATTTATTTGAATAGTCACAGTAAATTTCAGCAATGGCTTCAAATTGAGTTAGATTATGCTGAACAATTTGCCAACTATTGCCATTTGTCTGCGCTCTTATACCAGAGGTGGCATAAGGAACAGAAAACGCAATATCTACATAATTATTAAAAGAGCCACGCGATACGCTGAATTTCACCGGAAACTGTTTAACTTCCTGCATCTGTTGCAATAAAAATATCTTATTGATGCCACCAGTTGCCGTGCAATGCGCATCAAAAGGAATGAGCGTGGTATTCTGATCAATTTTATAGCTACGCACAAAGACCATCCCCAGATAATCAGTTAGCTTAGTATTGCCTTTACTAGCAATGGTTAAATCATTAACATGAACATTGGAATCACCTTTTACACCATTTTGTTTACCAAGATATATATCACCACCACTATCACGATTAAGTGATAATTCACCAACTGAATTTATCCCAATATTATTATTAGCTGACATGGTAATATTACCACTGCCATCGCCAAGCTTGACTGAGCTTGCCGCACCAGATAAAAGTAAAGGCGCACCATTTGATGTGATCTGAGCTTGAGTTGCTGATTGCATTGAAATAGTTGATACATTTAACAATTGACGTTTATCATCTGCAATAGAAGGATTATAGGTAATATTATTCTGCATGGAATTACCTCCATCAACGCGCAGCCAGACATCTTGCGTTCCTTGTAAGACAATATTCACCTGAAAAGTTGCATTGACTTTATCAAAGTCATAACTGGTAATGCCATTAAATGCTCCATTGGACACTGAGCCATAATAAGCACGTGCCGCATTAACAACACTTGCCGCAAGCCCAGGATTAGGCTCTAAGACACCATTTGTTGTCATACTGGTAATCGTACCAAAATTGATTGTCACACTTAATCGACTACCGGTTCCAATATTGTTAACCGTTACAACAGGCGGTGTTCGCATTACCTGAGAGTTAATAATAAAACCACAAGGCAGATATGCCGTTGTTGAACTACCACCACAACTTGTTGGCAAAAGCCAGTTTACACCAGTAAACGTATCACCTGCATGTACAGTGTCTGTTGCAAGCTTAGCATTAACTGCAGCAATATATTGTGCCACATTATTGCCCGTTGCTCTTGCCTCTGACTCGCGTGCCTTATAGCTACTCCATGACATATACGCCATGAATAACAGTCCAGCAATAACAAGCACCATCGCTAATTCAATCAGTGAAAATCCAGCCTGTCTCGAATGTTTCACTTTAATGAGACGTGTATTCTGGTTTTTTTGATTACTTGGTCGCTGGCTAAAAACTCGCATAAAGTGCTCCATCTAACTATAAAATTAATAGAATGTCAGGACAAGCGTTGCTGGATCATTCCCGGCACATGCCGTGGCTAAGGTATCGGATGTAGTAACTGCCTGACCATTTGCAGTAACGCCTAATGAGTTGCCATGCAGATACTTTGCCCCTATCGTTGTACAATTATCTTTAGGTATATTTGTCACAGTGATCTGAAACTGTGTCGTATTATACGGTGCAACCGTAATAACAGAGGTGTTATCCTTACCATACCAGCTCGTTCCGATGACCTGTGCGCCAACGGCACCATGTAACATATCTGACATGACAAAACCCGCATTAATGACAGTTTGTGTCGTCAGCCCAGTATAATCACCACCTGAAGGTCGATATAATTTCGTTACCCCTTCAGAAATCATCGATATCTGTTTGGTCATTTCTTCATTTTTAACATTCCCTGACAGGCTGTTATATATAACAATAGAGCCTATAATCATTATCGCAATAACAGCTATGACCAGTGCTAGTTCAATTAATGAAAATCCCTGCTGATTTTTATATTTGCTATATTTTTTATGTTTGATTGAAAGTTGTTTTATTTTCATTTTAATCTCCTGTTATAAAATATAAATATTAAGCTGATATGGTGCCTAGCGCCTGAAGTGCTATGACAAAGAAAGCCAGATATGAGCCCATAGCCAGAAAGAACACCCCTGAAATAACTTTGAAAGAGCGTTTGATCTGGTTAATCTGTTCATCAAAATAATTAACTGCCAAATCATAAATCCCCTCACCCAGTTTACCCGCATCTGAGTAAACCCCTATTAATGCCGAGATATTTCGATCAAAAAAACCTGTATTCATTAACGTTTCGCCAGGGGCTGTCCCTTGATCAAGAAAACTCAGCATTGCATTAACATACGAGGCGATATAGCCATTAGCATTGTTTCTTATGCTTAACAGTGAAAAATGCAAGGAAGCCTGAACATTATGCTTATCCTTACTGTCTTTGTTATGACTACTCAATAGCAATGACAGTGATACCAAAAATTTAACCGTTGATATTTTTTTATAAATAGAAAATGGTGGTAAGTAATCCAGTATTCGACGTACTTTGTTTTTCTGTTGAGGAATGATGACGACAATACCTACAATCAATACAATTAAAATGACAGAAATAATAAATACATGATCAACCATCCATTGATTAAAATGACTGAATTTAAGTGTAATAGCAGGCATTTTATCTTTTGGAATCGATGCATTAAGACTGGGCATAAGTTTCATTGCAGAGAAATACATCATGCCCACCATCGCCAATATAAACATTGCGGGCTTTGTCATACTAATCAGTATTGCTCTGATTAATGCACCTTGTTTATCTGCATGTTTAACGACATTCTCAAGACCATTAGCTATTTCATAACTGTCGGATGATAGAATTGACATCTCAGATTTAGGAATATAAGGACGAATGGCATCAAAAAAACTCATCCCTAATTTGCTGTAACGAAAATTCACATCATCTAGTATGGATATTAAAAGCGCATCTGGATTAAATAGCTTGCGACCACATTTCTTAAAGTTGTAACTCATCCTTTCTAGCGCCATATTCATCGACATCCCAGAGCTTAAAAGCATCTTTAAAGATTTATAGAGCTTCATGCGCTTAGTACTCGTAAACTGACTGGCAAGCCATTTCACCTGTAGCTTTGGAAATATATGTAGCTGATTGCCAAACCTGTCCTGCGCTGGCTTAAAAACGCTTGTAATATGAAACGCCATACTCATGCGATAGCCTCATTTAATATATTTTGAAGATGCTCCTGCTCCACCAGCTCATTGCCAATTTCAGCATCCAAAGCACCTATCTTATATTCAATGGAATAAGGACATATCTTACCTTTAAATACCTTAATCAAAGCATCTTCCTTAATGGTCATTCCTCCAGCATTTCGCCAGGCACGATAAGCACCTATCTGATCACCTTTCCTAATACTTTGCAAAATATTCGCATTCGGTTTAAGGAATTCAGCAACAACCGTTCGACCATTTACCCCTGAATGATCACAATGTTTACATCCATTGACATTGCGAATACGTACATTATGAATCATATGCTCTGGTAACGCGTAAGTTTTAACCACTTCAAGTAATGACTGTCGTATACTCATGTAATCTATATTTTGATTCATTGCATCATCAATGCTTAGAGCACATGAAGGGCACAGCGTCTGTACCAGTGTCTGATACACAATTAACTGTAGGAAATTTAGTGAACACACTACATCACGATCAATGCCGATACCACATAAACGCTCAATAGTTGAAATGGCATCCTGTGCATGAAGAGTTGAAAAGAACACATGACCTGACTGAATCGCTTTCTGGCTGAATTTTGCTGTACCCTCGTCACGAATCTCATTGCAATAAATCACATCAGGATCTAGGCGAACTACCTGTTTTAGCGTTAAATTAAATTTATGCGTGATATCAGCTTCACTTAATTTGACTGAGTCGTGCACAGCCAACTGATCTACGCCATCGATAATATATTCAACCGGAGATTCGACGGAGTAGAACTTTTTAGTGCCAGCTGTGTCACGAACAAAATTGGAAATCAAGGTTGTTAACGCCGTTGATTTTCCAGAACCTGTCGTGCCTGAGAATAAAATACCACCATGTGGTAACTTAAGCACGTCATTGAAATATTTAATCTGTGCATGACTATACCCAAGATCCTCAAAGGATTTAATGGATGTTTTATCTGTTGAAAGTATACGCATAACCACTACATATGATTTACCCAATGACACATCTTCAATATTGGGAGACTCAATGGCATGAGTAGCAAACCTTATTCGGTATTTACGCTGATTAACAATGCGTTCAAAAATAGTCTGCTGCATTCTTCTTGGGTCAAACATATCATCTTTCTGACCTTCAACACCCTTAGAGTTATACATAGCGCTCATCATTTTATTGGCAAACTGCGCATCATAATTTGCATAGGTGCATCGTTTAATTTCATCATGAACTCTTAGTGAAACGTCACATACCTGACCGCGAATTCTAAAATGTATATCAGACGCATCCTGTGATATGGCGTGCGCCAGTAATTTATCGAACTCACCTGCTAATGCTTCATTAGACTGACTATGATCACTGCTTTTAATTTTTTGCTGACAATCACTTAATACAACAGGTCTAGCAGTAATGGTTTTAATCGCTTTTAAATCGTATTCTTTCAGAGCCTCTGTTTTGTACTTTGCAAGCTTATCGGCAATATCTTTAGACATATGCAAATTGACTGATTGAATAACTGCCAAAGCACGCTGACCATCTTGCAATATATGCTGAACGAACAAAAACTTTGACTGCTCTTCTTTGCTGAAACATTTAACGTGAGATGGATCGCAGTAAAGCAACTTTTCTGCTTTGATATTCAATTCATCAAAACTGTTACATACTTTAAGATTATGCTGTGGTATAACCATCTGCTCTGCATTAAGGATAGGTCTAAGCTGTGATGTGCTCTTGGTTATCTTTAACCCAGGTGCTGCTCTTCTCTGTGTAAGCCATGATTTTATCTGCATAACAATATCTCCCTCGTTTATTACTTTCATGCTGTTATTTCTGGGTTAAATACAGATACTTTTTCTTTTTTGAAACAGTATTGAATAAAACAATTTGTGTTTCATGCACAGCCATTACCTCCCAGATACCATCAAGAGTATCACCTTGCTTGACAGGGATAACATTACTGCCATATTCAACAACTGCTGTCAGATTATTGCCCATGCCATACACCTGCTTTAGTCCATAGTCATACTGCGGTAATAGTGTCTGATTAGCATCTTCATGAGTTGGTTTATGTACTTGAGGCAGTGCTATAGATGACGGTGGTGCAGTTGTTGGTTTGTCTGCACTTAACTGTTTTAACTTTTGCTGTAGCGTCTGTGCTTTAAGCTGTGCTTCAAGTAACTCATTATGTGCACTTTGCATATCTGTCTGCTCAGAAAGCTGTTGCATATTTTCAAGATAACTATCAGCACCAAAAGAGATACCCTGCAAAGCAAAAATCATTAAAGCAATTAGACCAACTTTTCTTACTGATTTTGCTGACTTTACTTCAGATATTTTTCTTATTTCTCTTATTTCATTTGCTTGCTTATTCATACATACTTCCTTTAAATTGCCATTTTCTAATTTGCCCATGGTCAAATACCACGGTGAATGCTTTAATTGTTAAATAAGCATTATTTGCCGTTGCTTCAATTAATTGTCTAAATGCTGTAATTCCCTCGCCTGAGACGCTCAGCATCTGTATATGATTGCCCGTGTTATCAGACACTGTCTTATCTAATGCATATACCAGATGGCTATCCTGTAATGCACTGATTAAAGAAGCTAATGCATTAAATCTGCCTTTTTTATCTTTAAAGTCTGTCAGCGTGATGTTATAAGCACGTTTCTGTGACAGGTAATCAAACTTAACTGTTAATGCTGCTGAATCTGTATTCTTAGCCAACTCCATCTGCGTAGCACTGATAGTGTCCTTCAAAAGAATCAAATCTTTCATATTGGCATAATGCATCCGCTGATATGTTACTACAAGCTCACTCGTTTGCTCCGCATCAAATTGAACTCCGGACATTTGCCAACCATGGTTATAGTAAGGCATACGATTAACTGCATTTAGAAAATTGCTCAACACATAAAAAGCATTTTTTGACTGAATATTTTTTATAAACAAATCATGCTGACGCTTCAGATTTTCTGCTTGAATCCTCTGTCTTTCCAACTGCTGCTGTTGCAATACCCTTTCTCTAGCGGTCTGATCTAAATGATCTTTGTAATATGAATAGCCATACCAGAGTGCAGAAACAACTATAATTGCAGCTATTACTACATACTTAAGCTTTGGTTTCTTGATAACAACAATACTGTATCTACGCCACGTGGGATGTTCTTGTGAAAGAAGGTCAAAAAGATTTAATACCTGTATCTCAGCAACATCTATTAATCCACATAGATTAATCAGTGACTCATCTTCTATATCTAAACATACTGTATAGGATTTAGTGCTTCCCTTTATTCTATGACCTAAATAGGGCAAAGCAGCGCTAAGCGCATCATGTGATAATATTTCATCACCAGATATATTAATATCCATCTGACTTTCCTGTGCAATACTACCATTTGCTAACAGCGCATCCGTTGCTTCCTGATGAGATAGCAAAGTACCACTAATGACAACTGCGCCTCGTTCAATCATGCAAAGCCAGTAAAGAGGTTTCCCATTTTTATCTTTAAAATCTAATTTATCAGTAATCAACAACAGATTTTCAAACTGATCTGCCAAAATCGCTGCAACCGATATCTTGGAAATATTTTCCTTACTATGAGTTATAGCCGTGCGTTTTGAACTGCCTTGATAAAAACCTGTCTGCCCTAGATTGTCTCGATAAAATTCTTTTTTACTGGCGGTAGCTATCCAGGTAAGACCAAATGCATATTTATCTAACATTCAAGCCCCCTACTTACCCATAATGTATGGAGTCACAATAACAACCGTCACTGTATGATCATGATTAGCTGCATTATTGCCTCCAGCAAGAATTGTGCCAGGAATTACTGAGTTCTGACCCGTTGTATCTTCACTGTTTTGAAACCCAGTCAACACAATTGTCTGACCAGATGTTAATAATACTTTAGGGATCATGAATGATTTATTTCTAATATCAGGCAGTTGCATATAACTACCTTTATCGTCAATTTTTACATTCTCCATGTTAAGTAGTGTTGCAATGCTAACCGTCAGATTTATCATGACAGAATTATTGCCAACAAGCTTAGGTGTCACGGCAACATTATAACCAACGTTGACTGTTCCAGGAGTTGCACTTTTCTCAATATTGTCACTGCTTGATCCACTACCACCCAATGTATTAACAGACACCTGTTTGATATAGCTGATTGACCTTTGGTTCTGAATAGGTACGACTGAGTTATTTGCAGTATAAACAGTTGTTGAAGTCACCTTTGATGTTTTACCCAGTTTACTCAGCGCGTTAACAATTAGCTGTGAACCAGCAAATGGACCATGTGATATCCCGCCTGATATTTTTGCTGTCTGTATCGTGCTATTCAATGCATCACTTGTAGCTACAGGAATTGGTGTTGTGTCCCAATCCAGAGATCCAGAAGTAACTTTGTACATCAAATTCCAGTTAAATCCATAGTTCTGTGCATTGGTTTGCTGTACATCGTATATATCAACCCTTACAGCAATACTTCTACCAATAGTTTTGTTGATTGTTTCAATGTATTTTGAAACTAGTTTCATCTGAGGTGGTGTGGTTACAACCGTCACATATCCTGTTTCAGGTGAGGACTCAACATGACCATCCTTACCAACAAAAGATTTTATTGTATCAATCACCTTATTCCAAGCTTTGTCATCCGTTGAATCATATGCAGTTTTAGTATTTTGAACACCTTGAACTTCAGGTGAGTTACTATCAATACTGGTTTTTCTACTTAATACACCTGGCAAATCATCAAGCAAAAAGAATTTGGTATCATAATAGTAAAAGTCTACAGAGTTTGATTTTTCATTATATTTCCACCACAGACCATAATTTTTAGCTAATAACGACAATAAGGTTTTGACATTACCCGTGTAATACAAGGATGTCTTAGACTCTAATAAATTATTATCTCTGCTTTGCGAAGTGTTGTTACTGGTATCCTGCATAACAATAACAGGTTGAGCAGAAGAAGTGCTGTCTGCGTTTACAGTTTTTTTCTTATCAGATGCTGAAGCATTTTCTAAAAAGCCATAGGCATCTGATGTAAGCCCCATTGGAATGTTTGTCTGTGATCCAATTAGCTTAAGAATATCCTGAATAGTCATAGGCTGAGATGTATTAAAAGTTATTTTCTCATTAAATATATCTGGCAACTTAGCTTTATTGTCCACCCGCTTAAAAGATTGACTGGCCACATAAATATTATCGTTATAACTTATAAGGTCAGGCTTATAATCATTAATCGTATCTGCAATCTTATTTGCCTTATCAATATTATGCTTGGCTATATCATCTGTTTTCTGCATTTGTGCACAACCAAAAAGGCCAGATGACACCACTGTCATCATACACAAATTGTACCAGAGCTTTTTATTGAACATATGGTTCTCCATTTTTAGTGTTTTAATTCTATAGATATCTGAATTATCAATCTCATAGAGACCATATTGCCTGAGTTTTGAGAGCGACCTACACCACAATTGTGGTGTCAAAGTGAAAATAATTGATTTTTTTATTAGCTATCTGACGAATGATTCAATCAAATGAAAAAAGTTTTTTAGAAATTATATTTTTGATCGTTTAGAAAAGAATAAATAGGTAAAGTTTATAGTTACGACATTTTCGCCACAAGATATCCCACACTAACACCAAGTTGAAAGAGCGTATCAACTCCAAATTTGGTTTTAGTTTCTATAGATATTTTACGTATGTAGCTATGATCTAAATGCATTTTATTCGCAATGGCCTGTGTTGACAGTCCTTGTATTTGATAAAATATTACCTCTAGTTCTCGTTGTTTTATTTGATTTTGCCCTATGCTTAAAGCTTTATTTTTATCTTTTTTTTTATAGTTATCTAAAATACTAGCATCTGAAATTATCGCACGATGTAGCTCTTGACAATTATTCACTTCTAAATCACTCACTAGCTCTCTAAGAAAGCTAGGATTTAATTTCAAGATGTTGTTTAATGAAAATGAAGACCCACTACCACTTTCAACTTTATTGCTCATCTTAATTACTCCTTGTTTACACCAGTAATTAGTTGTTATTTACCGATATAGCTAAATATGAACCCTCTGACAGTTTGATTATTTCACTTCCAGTTTGAGCTATTTGCTGCCAGTTACTTCCCGTATTGTTGTATTTAAATATTTGTCCAGTAGTGCCAGAAGTCGCTAGGTAAACGATTTCATTATCTGCCCCTCTTTCAATATAGAAATCTTTGGTATCCTGCGAACTCACCACTGGGTTTAGAGAACTATCCCATATCCCTGGATTATTGATGTATCGGTATGTGTTATCATTAGTAGCAAACGACATTAATAAATCACCACTGTTTTTATCAAAACCAAATCCAAGTACATTAAATGAAGCTGGACCCGTTGGTAAATTCACAGCTGTCCAACCTCCACTTGAAGTAGCCTTGTATAATTTCGTTGTAGCCCCCTGCTTGCCGGCAACAAAAACACTGTCATCTGTCTGTACTGCCATATCATTTATTTCAGTCAAATTAGGAGGTGAGTCAAAAACAGACCATGAATTATTCTGGTATCTGAAAATTGACCCACTTCCTTCCCCCGCCGCAAAAAGACTATTATCTGACGTGAAAGCAATTGCCCGCACTGAAGTAACTCCGACTGAGTCTAAATCCCTCCATGTTGATCCATCAGCATTTAACTGGTAAACATGACCATTATTTCCACCAATATATATAACGCCATAATGATCAACAGTTAAAGCTGTAACATTTGTGACTGCTGCTGGCTTACTGATAGTGCTCCAATTTGTGTCTGACTGTTTTTTATAGTGTATAGTTCCATCCGCACCCAAAGAATAAAGAACACCAGTATCACTAAGGTTATAGCTTAATGATTGAGCTACATTATTAATAGTAATGCCATTAGTTTCTGTTTTCGTGCCAGCTGTATAGCCAATACTATTTTTGGCATTCACATATCCATAACAACTTTGACCAGGCTGAAGCACGGTTAACTGATCACATGAATCAGGGCATGTGGTTGGAGTGCACCATGACGTGACGCTCGTTCCATCATAAACAGTAAAGTTTGATGAACCATCTGGCAGTCCAAAGTTAATATGACCAGTAGCGTACTGATCGTTGTTCATTACGGTCATTTTAATGGAAGATCCAGACATTTGTGTAAAGCTCACTGTAACTTTTCCATATTCCTGCGGGCCGGGTGAAGCACCACCTTTATCACCTCCGCCACCACAGGCGGATAAAATAACTGATGACGCTATCATAGCTGATATTAACTTTATATTTATTCCTTTCACTTCGTTCTCCAGTTTTTTTAGTTTGTTATTCGTATACTGATGCATTTATCAAATCATTAATCAATTTTTCTGTTACTTCCTGTAGTGTTTTTCCTGCTCTTGCGCAATATGATTTATACAACAAATGCAGCTCACTAGAAATATGTAGCTGTGATGTTTTTTTTCTTGCTTTTTGATTTTCATCCGTAAGACTCATGCCGTATCCATCTTAATTTTCTCATTTTAACAAAAACATATTAATTCATATTTACAAATGGTACAAGTGGTTTTTTTGGTTTATTTGCTAAAAATATAATGCAATTGCGCTACACTAAATCTACAGATCATTTTTTTTTTAGTAGTATTAATGATAATTATGAACTTGGTTGAATTTTTATGAATCAACTCGCTGAAAATTTAAAGAAATACATGGAAAACAATCGTATAGGATTGAGAGAATTTGCAAAACATATAGGTGTTAGCCATGCAACTTTATCTAGAATAATAAGTAGACCACCTCAAGAATTACAACTAATAACCAAACGAAAAATCTCTGACTTTATTGGTGTTGCATTTGAAGAGCTTTGCAATCATGATCTTGATGCATTGCTCTTAAACAAAAAAGGTAATTATAAGGTTGGATTTATAGATTTCGATGGAAGATCAACAAATGAGCTAGTTGAAACTGATGAGTTATACACCTTTGCAATCAACATAAAGAATAATGATTATGAACCTCTTTTCCCAAAAGGAAGCATACTGTTCTTTGCACATGAGCCAGCTTATCAAAAAGATATCTGCTTAATTAAATATAATAAAGAATTACTTCTTTGTTCTGCTTGCAATGCTTACAGATTAGAATTGGAATTAGTCGATTTGCATACCAAAAAAAAATTCATTACCATACGCAACAATGTAAAAGGGGTGCTTATGAAGTCCTTGAATCCGAAGTAATCTACTATGAAAAGCAAATCAGCAATATACAAAAAACAAGTTGATAATCTACTAAATACACTGTGGAACGATAAATCTTTAGATATTATTGACGATCATTTTAGTGGGCTCTCAGTCATTGACAGTCCAATTTCAACAAGTATTGGAGGTAATGCTAAAAAAGAAATTGTTAAAAAATGGTTTGGTGCATTGCCTGATGTTTCTTATAAAACTGATTTAATCATCTGTGAAAATAATACAGTTATTTCAAATTGGACATGCAAAGGTTCACATCTAGGTGAATTTATGGGTGCTAAAGAGACTGGTCATTTTATTGAGTATCGAGGTAGTTCAACATTTAAATTCGGTGCAGACAATCAAATTTGCTATTATCATGCTATTGCAAATATTACTGATATAATGAAATCTAAAAATATTGAACTGGATATTAACAAATCTACAAATTTTAAAGACCCTGCCAAAATTATTGGCGCATTAAATTATGCTCTAAAGATTCCCCTAACTGAAATTGAAGCACGCATCTTATCCCTTTGGTTAAGGGCGCATAAACCAAAAGAAATTGCGCTGTTGTTTGATAAAAGTTATAGAACAGTAGAAGGTCAGTTGTCACATATAAAGTCTAAAATAGGATTACACCGACCGCCTGAAATCATTGAGTATTTGAAATCAAAAAATGCCTACATCATGTTTGAGCTAATTTTTCAAGACACACTTATCAAATATCGCAAACCTATAATAAAGTAAGAATAAATATGACTAACCAACTGAATGCTGAATACTACTATACAAACTCCGATTTACAAAAAAAAATAGCTATCGATTTATTTCAATACCATAAATTTTCAAATAATGAGAGAATTTTAGACATTGGCAGCGGGGATGGATATATAACAAAACTTATGTCGCAATACGGCCATATTATAGGGATAGATTCATCTCATAGTATGATTAATTTTGCTAAAAAATATAATTCAAACAAAATTACAGAGTTTGTAGAGTCTACAATACTAGAGTATAACACTGAGGAAAGATTTTCCCTTATTACAGCCTTTAATTCGATATACTGGTGTGGAGATATTGATCAGATTTTTAAAAAGATAAATGAACTTCTTGAAAAAAATGGTAAATTTTTAATCGTAACATATCCAAAAGAATCACCATATTGGTTACCGATAATATCCTTACTACAACAAAAAGCATGGGTAAATTGGCAAGAAAAATCAATATATAAACATTGGATAGAATCAAAACAATATACGAAAATAATAAATGACAATAACCTATCACTTATTAGAACAGACTCTTCTACAGAAGAGATTACTTATAACAACTCAGGTGAGTATATAAGCTACTTAAAAGGTTGGCTTCCATTAATGTTTAATATCAGCGATTTCCCAATTGATGACTTTATAAATGAGCTAGTATTTTCGATATGGGGCACAAATACTAGCAAAGCTATTAACTTGTCATATAAAAAGCTCGTATTATATGGACAGCCAAAATGACCAACAAATATACAAATGATTAGGTGTTTTTTACGTATTCCTATTTTTTAATCATATTTTACAATGTACATATTGTTAAAATGTGAAATTTAATAAATCAATGGAAATAGTAGAATTAGTATTCAAGGAACAATCTCTAGTTGTTAAAAACAATGGCGTTATCAATAAGATTGCATTTAAGACCTTAACCAGATATCAAGATCTCATCGAAAATGATCAAATAAGAGCAATATTATCCATGATAAATTTAGCCTAGATATTATGGCACTACTCTAATCATTTGCCATTCTTTATCATCTTTTTTAAGTATATAAGAATCGGACATTCTGTTATCATTCATCTGGTATAATTTAATTACAGAAGGATATATTTTATATCCAACGTATGACTCTGGATAGGCAGGTGCCTTATTTGCATACTCTATTTTATACTTAGCAACCAAATCATCTAATTTCTTATTGCTATCTATAACATCACCAGAAGTTGGACCATATGCCAAAAATCTAATTTGTGCTCCTTTTGGATATGTCTTCCAATATGCAATATTGTCTTTTGTTGAGATTGGCTCAGCAATTCCATCATATATAATTTGTCTTTTGTGATCAGGCAACATAATAGTCATTGACACATATTTATTATTCTTTAATTGTGCTACTTTACTACTGCCTTTTTGTGTGAAAAATAAAATGTATTGATCGGATATTTCCCTAATGGCTACAGTTCGACTCTTTGCATGATTTGTATTATCAACGTTAGCCAGTACACCCATTAAAAATGGCATTTTCTCTTCGTCCGTCCATTTTTTTATCCATGTGTTTACCTTTTGTGATGTCAATAAACTTTCTGATGCTAAGCTCAATTGAGGTAATAACAATGCCAGTAGATTAATCACAACAGCATATCTAGCTATCTTTTTTTTAATTATTAGTTTCAACTTATTTTACTCCTTAAGTATTATGGCTAACGAATTCTATCAAATATATTTACAACGTAAAGGATATTTTATACGTAACCATAAGGCTTTGAATACTGTCTTTTCCCAGTGTTACATAACATTTTTTTAATAATACTAAGGCAATGTTTAAACCCTTTACCTTGGAAGTGAAAATCCGGATTTGACAGTTGATATTCAATCCATGCATAGACTTCATTAATGCAGCCAATTACAGCTTGACCCGTTGACTCTAACCATTTCAAGGTTTGGATGATTGCAATATGCTGACGAGGAGTTAGTGTATTCCTTCGTTTGTCTTCTGCTTCAAAAATAGCCTTTTTATATTTCAATCTTTTATCTCCAGTTGGGAGGATGGTATTATCACCTTTTTTCCTGAGCTCAATTTTAATCGCATCATTTATCATTTCGATTTGATTATGGTATATTCCTGCTTCTTGAAGTTCAACAAGTGCGTCAAATAAAGAAATGAAATCTAATGAGCTTTGTTTTGCTAGGTTTATTACAGTTTGCTCTGCTTCTTCTGTCATTTTCTCTAAATCATAAGTAAAAACCAAATTAACAGATTTAACAATTTGAGAAATTTGATCATCTAAGCATTCAGGTTCTTGGTATTTGTTATAATTGTTATTTTCTTCTTTTATTGTTTTTTCTTTTATATAGGATTCCGCCAAATTTGCGGAGTCTGATTCCGCAGGTATGGCGGAGTCAAATTTATTGTTGGATAAGCTAACTAGTTCACTGTTACTTAAATTATTTAGTAGAGTTCTGCTTAGTTCAATATTTTTCAGTTTTTGCTCTATGGATTCAATTGCATCGTTTGATTGGTTGTTATCTGAACATTCATTCAGCTCAGTGGACTTGTTATTATCACTAACAATATTAGAAACATCTATTGCTTCTTTGTTATAAGAATTGTCTGAGGTATCATTTATGTTGCCTGAAAAATATTTTCTATACTCTTTTTTAGAATCATCGTATATCTTTTTATCATTATTTAGGAGTTGGTCAATATCTTCCATAATACCCCTGAACTTATCAGTAATATAAATTTTGGTTCTAACCGCGCCATCATAGCACTTGATCTTTACTCGATCTATCCAATTATTTTTATCTAGATCAGCCAAAGCTCTCTCGCATGATCTTTCTTTAAAACCAGTTTCTTCAGATATATAATTTATATTAGGAAGGAGGAAGAATGGTTTCCCATCATCATCGTAATATTTAGTTCCCTGCACTCTGAAGAATAATAAATCTGCTATTTCAGCATGATTGTGATTTCCTATTTCTTGACGTAAAACCTTACGCCCAGCATGAAAAATTGTACACATAAAAACTCCTTACATGTTTCTTGACAAATAAAGAGAGTTCCATTATATTTAGAAGTGCGATCTGTCTAATTTAAATAGGCTCTCTTTTAAAAGTCTTTTTTGATTAGGCTCCCCCCGGGCAAAAGTCCCCCGGGGGACAAATCAAATTTTATCAATGTTGTTTTCAATAAAGTCTTTTAAAGCTTCATACAGATTATCCCTATTTAGCCTATCATTATTAAATAGTGCCATTATATCTTTAGGAAAGTGGATGCTTTGACATTTGTTATTATCTTTTCTTATTGTAAATAAATGCCTCCCATCTGAACCATATATTTTAGTATTAGAGGATTCATCGTGAGTCTTTGAATTATATTTTTTTACATAGCTTAGTATTTTGCTATGACCGTATTCTCCAGTTTCAATTTTGTCTGAAATTGATATTATGGCATCAATGTTATCGTTGCTTTTTGTTACAGCATAAATAGCTTCAGCTGTGGTGGCTGAAATTTTAGACATATCAGATATTTTATTAGTTATAATTTCAGGAAGTTTTGAAAAACACATTAGCTTAGATATTTTTTGTTTAGATATCCCAGTTTTATCAACTATATCTTTTTGTTTAAGTATGTTGTTAGATACAAATTTATTTATCTGAAGGTATAATGAGTAATCAGAGTTATCTTCTCTATTTCTGTTCTCTGATAGTAGTTGTAGCGCAGAAGTAGCTATATCTATGTCTTTAACAACAACTTTTAATTTCAGGTTTCTTAATATTGCAGCTCTATATCTACGTTCACCAAAAATTAACTCATAGGTTTTACCATTTTGTGGATTATGTCTAACAGTACATGGTTGTAGTTGTCCAACGGATAGCATGTTATCAGCTAAATGTTCTAATTTCTCAAAGTCTAACTTATCTCTATCAACTTTATATTGTGAAACATATACATCATTTGTATCTATTTCTATTATTGATTCTTCTTCAGTTGAACCAGCTGGGTCATCAAATATTTTTCTTTTTTTATAAGAATTGCTATCTGTTTCAGAAATAGAGACAGGAACCTTGTTCGATTTTGGCTGATTAAAGAAATTATTTATTAAATCTTTTTTACTCATTATGGTCACCTGCTTGGTTTACTAGTTTCTTCCATATAGAAGTTATTATTCCATAATAATCATCAGCCAGATTTGAAGTAGGGGCATACTCAAAAATTGATTGATGAGCTGCTCTTGCTTCTTGAGCTACGATAGATCTTCGTGTTGGCATTGGAATTATTGAGCTTTTATATAGACTCAAATATTGAGCATAAATATTTTGGCTTATAGTATTATTTTCTAGCATTGATGGAATCATAAGGTAATTATCCCATTGCAGATGCATTGTACTTTGAAAATCTGCAACTTCACCGAGATTAGTTTGAAGAGCTTCATAACATTCTATTTCGCAAGCAGCTGGCATTATTACGTTATTTGCAGCTACTAATGCATTTTCAGTTAAGTCATTCCATCCAGGGGTACAGTCAAATAAAACAATATCGTATTTATTTAGCTTTTTTATGAGTTTTTCTTTAAAAATGTACTCCCTTCTATTTTCTACTCTCATTTTTTTTGCCATAAAGTTTAAATCAGGAGTTTCAGGAATAATGTCTAAAGTAGGTAGGTCTGTTTTTAATACAACCTTATCTATGGGTGCATTTTCAAAGAGAAAATGGTGTAGTCCTAGTAGATGATTTGATTTCCCTATATCATCAAAATTTTCTACCGGCTCAGGAGGTAAAATATAACGAGTTAATGATCTTTGAAAATCTAGACCAATTACAAGAGTTCTTATCCCATTAAAAGCAAGTGCTCTTCCTAAATTAGCAGTTAAAGTTGTTTTTGAAACACCGCCTTTTGGTGTGTATACACTTATTATTAGTTGTTTATCAGGCTTACGTAAAAATCCAAATTTTTCACCAATTTTAGGGAGTTGGCTAGTTTCCCATTGCCTTATTGATATACTGCCTCTCTTTCCAGAGGATGATTTAGGGATTTCTCCTTTTTTTTCCGCATATATTATAGGTGTTTTTGTAGATGTATTTAATCTAAATAACTTTACAAGATCGCTAGTTGTCCAATTCTTTTCCATATGGATAATCCTTTTTAAACCTTTTTATGCAATTAAAATACTAATATCGATTAAAGTCAATAATAATTGACAATATTCTTATCACTATCAACCATATATATAATTTAATCTGCAAACACAGTATAAATTCATTATTCCCAAGCAACCAATGTCAATAAAATATGATCGCTCAATAGACCATGTTCATTTTTAGGGTTAAATTGAACTCTGCTAAACTCATTTAAGGTACTGTATTTATTATGTATTAATATGGGATGCAATGGAGCATCATCATAGTTTGTATTTTTCTTTATGGATACTGGTAATATAACAGCTTTTGAACATTTAGTTTGCTGACAGAAATGAGCGTCATTATGGATTGTTACGGATGTTTTAAATATATGGCACGCTATCATTTTTGGCTTGTATGGAGTAAAGGCTGCTAATATATCCGCATGATACTTATCGAAGCTTTTGTTCCTATGATGACAAAAATCTTTGATGTTGGTTCCACGATATGCTGGATCATTTTCAATAAAATTAATAATGTTTTTATCCTCATAATCAATATACATTACGTTATCTGGTTCATGTATTCCGTGAGGTGTGACTGTTTTATTAAATATCTCAATGAGTTCATTTTGATGTTTCTGTAAAGACATGAATGATCCTTAATAAAAAATGAAATTGTTTATCGGTTTCTGAAAAATCCAGTAGGTGAATGTGGCAATAGCTATTGCTGTCCCATAAGGTATGTATTTATTTTTCTGATCATTTGACAGTAAAAAGTAAATTATGATGCTGCAAAATGATGATAGCAGTAAAATTACAGGAAGCGATGCAAAACCAAACCATGCTCCTATTGCTGCAAATAATTTAAAATCGCCTTTTCCCATTGTTTTCTTTTTGATGATCAGACCAAAAGATACTGCTATAGCAAACAAAAACAAATATCCCAGAAGGGCACCAGCAACAGAATTACCAAAGGATGTTAATCCATTAAATAAATTAAGTGTTAAACCAATTAGGATTAAAGGTATCGTAATAGTATCCGGCAGTAACAGATGTTTGAAATCAATGAATGCCAAAGCAATTAATGAGAGCCATAAAAGACATAGCGCGATAGTGACTATAGTAATTCCGTATACGGCTAGCGTATAAACACAAATAATGGTGCTTATAATTTCAACTGACGGATATCTTATAGAAAGATTTATTTTACAATTTCTACATCGTCCTTTAAGCATTACATAGCTAAGGACTGGGATGTTATCTAAAATATTTAGTTTGTAGTGACAGTGTGTGCATTGAGACGGCTTAAGTAGATTAATCTTTTGTGAGGCTACGGCTGAGCAGCCAGCAATCATAAGCGGTAATCTGTATATCACCATATTCAAAAAACTACCAAAAGACAATGCAATAATTGCTGAAAATCCAATTGTTATGTAGTTTAAAGGTATTAGCGAAGCGTTAATAAAAGACATACCTAACCTTACCCGATGTAATTCTTAATTATGGCCACTCTGGAGTGACCAAGTTCATTTGATATGATTAATCGTGCATCTCTATCAATCTTTTTTTGTGAGGCTGTTAACTCGTTTCTTTTTGGACCACCAGCAATAGGGCAATCCCATCCGTTCCCCTTAGATGCTATATTAACGATTTCTTTATAGCGATTCTGAGCATAAGCGTGGCGTAAGCCATGTAAGTTATATAAATTGTTCTCTCGTGTAACACGGTCATAAATTTTACGCTGTTGAATATAGTTTTTATTCTTTGGAATCATTGAACCATTGCCAGCTATTTCCTGAGATTTTTGGATGATTTCTAACTGTCTTTCATTGCTGATTGGAATAGTGCGCTCTATGCCGCCTTTTGTCCAGCTTCCTTGAAGTCTCAGGTAGTACTGCCCAGATTCATTTTGTTGCAATGCTTCTTTTGGTTTTATTTTCAGACACTCTTCTCGACGCAAACCAAATTCTTTTTGCAGTTGAATTGAACAGTTTAGATTCTTGTCTTTAATTTTATCAATGTTGATAGCATGAATAGCTTTATTTTCAGTTGGTACGTAAGAGCGCTTTTCTATGCCATACTGGCTATTTGATTTGTCGATAACATGATTTCGATTATAATGCTCACAAACCTTACGTAGATCAGACATTCTATTTTTAATGGTACCAGTAGATACACCTTCTTCTTTCCAGTGTGCAACTAACTCATTTACATGATTAGCTTTTAAATTGCGGATATGACGGATGTTATAGCCAATCTGATGTAAATCACCAAAAGATGTTTTTAATCGCTCAGTCATGCTCTGTCTTGTGGCAAATGACATATTTGCTTTATTCTTAGCTGAAAACTGATGGATAGAGTAATTTACTTCTTTAAGCGCTCGCTTACTCATGATAAAAACTCCATTAATTTACGTATATCAGTAAAGCCCATATCTGACATCACCATTTTATAGGCCTTATCTTTATCAACTTTTTTTCTTTCGAGTTCTGCCAGCTTATTGCGTGCATAATAATGACGCATATCAACACGCTCTTTAATGCCACACTGATATAACTCGGCTTTATAAAGACTGATAAGCAAAGGCTCTGGTATAATATCTGTAAAGGTAGGGTGAGTATGCGTTAAGCCCTGACGATCTTTAATTGCCAACTTTTGGGATTTGGACATAATTGAGATATAACGACTTTTTCTATTGTGTGCAATTTTTCTTGATATGAACAGATCATCATTTTGTATTGCAGAACCCAGATCAATTCTCATAGCTTCCAGATGACTAAGTCCAAACTGAAACTGTAAGTCAATGATTGATTTCACAAGGGGATTAAATACCTGGTCAGAAATAGAAGCGTCAATATATGCACGCACCTTGTTCTTAGGACGTTGTAGACTCATAGCTTTTAATGTTGGAAAATCTGGTTGGGTGCCAGTTGAAAGGATAAACCACTTTAAAATTGAAATTTTATTGCGGATAGTAGAGATGGAGTTATTATTTTTTCTCCAGTGATCCACTAATTTTTGCAAATGCTCTGCATTAATTAGCTTTAAACTTTGTTGTGCAATAGACAGATACATCAGGTCATCTACAATGCGTACAAGCACATTCTTTCTTTGAATCCTATAAGTAGGTGTTCCCTGTGTTACTTTATCAGTTACTGCAAATACTTCTTTAAGAAGCTTTAACTTTAAATACTTCATCCGTACATCTCTGGCGTTATATCTCTCTCGCGTTTAGTGTTATGACCGCTAAATCATGTTTTTCAACACAAAGTCCCTTTAGTTAAGGGAAGAGCGGTATTTTGTGACATAATCTTCACAAAGCGTACTTCTCTGTTGGCCACTACGCCAACTTGTCATCTTTTTCGTCTTTTTCATTTTGTTTTTCCTTTTTTGTTGAACAATCTTTTTTTATCAAAAACCGATACTGCCATAGATTCAAAGTCAACCTACCCCCCTAAAGTGGGGTAAAGTGAAAATAATTGAATTTTTTATTTATAGCGTTATCTGTTCTATTTTTAATCTGTTTTGAAATCTTGTTTTCTGGAAACTGTTTTATATTGCCTATAGGCATTTTTTTGTCTTTTAAATCTGTTGTCATATTTCTTATATTTGCACGGTTTTAAAACCGACCTACACCACAATTGTGGTGTTATCTTTAAATTTTTTTCATTTTTTTATGTTTTTGAATCTTAATTTCTTTTCTGAATACTTTTTGATTTTTCATTTTTATGAATGCATGTGTTTATGTGTCTACATATCATTAATAAGTTTCATTTTTTCAATAATATCGTTTTCTACTGAATTTATGTTTTCTTCTGTCATCAACGCGTTAATGATAACGCGGATATCAGGTGAGTAGCCTTGTATGTTGTTTTCAAGTATGTAAGTTTTGATTGTATTCTTTGCTTTTTCTAAACTTTCTTCATGGATTAATTTATTCAAGAACATCCCATAGGATGGCATAAAGTTGTATGTGTCATTTATTTTTTTGATTCGTGATTTAATTTCTTCTTTATTCTTCTTAAAGTCTTCTGCGTTATTATCTAATTTTGTTTCGTCTCGTATTTCATTTGCGATTTTGACTAGTTTTTTATAATTCTCATCGGTATAAATTGATTGTTGTTCTGTTGTCTTTTTTTCTATATGGTCGTTCATATTTTGTCCTTTATCGTGTTCTTTATTTTGTAATATGCTTTTTTTCAGTGTGATTTGTTCTACATACTATTTTTTTGCATACGTATTTCTTATGTCTTAGTTTTTATTTTCATTTGTCGATGCTTTAAAGATTAACAACAACTGTGACACAATCTGCGTACAGAACGTGTAAAGGAACGGATATATAGCTTGTTCATTCGATAGGGCTACATATAAGGAACGGACATATAACAAGTATATGTGGGGGAATCATTCTGTAAGCATAAATTGCTTTAGAATGGTTGATATACGATTAACTCTCTTTGCTGGCTATGCCGACTAGCGACACAAGATTATTCGGTAATAAACTAAAACCCTAGCAATCGTATTCATCAACGGACACCTTGCTATTTAGAAACCAACTTGTTGTGGCAACTAAGTAGTGTGGCATGACTCACCGGTGTACATGCGCGACAAAAGACATTTTTCAATGTTTCTGGCATTCCAGCCTTCATCAGTTCTGCTTTAAGTTATGGCGATAAATCGCTTTAGTTTTATGTTATGGAATTTTTACTGAGTCTGCAAGTGCAAAATGGCTGTATTTTACGCTGCCATTCGCAAATATGAGGAATGCTAAAAGCGGTGACTAAATTATAGCCTATTTGCCAAATTTAGGCCGCAGGCCCTTACTGTCTATTCGGGTTGCTCTTGTTTAACTGCGCTCAATGCTTGTAAAACAAGGGAGCAGCTCATTGCTGCATAGCAACCCTCATTGACAGCAGGGCGGTGGAAATGAATCACTGATCTCATTGATCGTGATGGATGTTTTAAGAAACTTCGGGTCGTGCCTCCCCTGCGTCACTGTCCAAACAGTGACGCAGGGGAGGCTCAAAAGCCAGCCATTATTTAGACCTTTCCGAGTGTCAAGACTCAATAAATGACCAAGAGCAAAGCTCTTATAAAACGCGATAATTCTTAAGGAATTAATCGCTGTTTGCCTAATTGGCAAACGTGAGCTCAATACTCACAAGGTATCTACTAAGCATGATATTTGACTAATCAAATTTCCAAATTTTACTTTGATTCGAGTGATATGCTATGTCACATAACTATGTTTTAAATGATTAAATATTACTTTCAATTGATTTTTAATACACAGTGATACACTTTATAGATTGAATATCAACTCAAATTGATGCTTCCTAGTGGTAAGGAAAAACTTTGAGTTAGTCGAATGGTTTCGCGTATAGATTATAGCCAGAAAAAACAGATACTGGCGATTTCATTAGGGAATGGCTTCGAGGCCTATGATTTTGTGCTGTATGGAATGCTTGCCCAAACTTTTAGTGTTGTTTTTTTCCCAGATAATATGGATGCGGATATCCGGGTAATTCTGTCGTTTATTCTTTTTTTATCAGCATATATTGCCAGACCGTTTGGAGCTTTGCTCTGGGGAGTTATAGGTGATAAGTTTGGTAGAAAAGTGGTACTGACTTATACCATTAGCTTAATGTCTGTATCAGCGATAGGGATGATTTTAATACCAGGATACGCAGTGATTGGTGCAGCAGCGCCTGTCATTGTAATCATTTTAAGGATTATTCAAGGGATTGCTTTTTCCGGAGAATTTCCTACCGTAATGGTTTCATTATATGAGTCAGCGCCAAATAACAGGAGAGGTTTTTTTTGCAGCTTTACCGAAATTACAGGGACATTTGGTCATTTTATTGGAATTATTCTGTGCGTATTTTTAATTTTTTATATGGATAAAAATGTGTTTATGACATATGGCTGGAAAATTCCATTTGGTTTTTCGTTGATTTTTATTTTTGTTGTTTATTACATAAGAACTCATTTCATTGAAACACTGAATCTTTCATCTGAAAATAAGGTGAGAATTCCAATTATAAGCAACTTCAGGGATAATATCTGGTCATCACTTAAGATAACGTTGTTTGTATCTACCAATTCATTTTTGCTTTTTTCATTCCTTTTTTATACCAACAGATTGATATCAAATTATCATGCGCAGCCAGTTGATGATTATATTTTTTCTTGGATAGTGCAGCTTTGTTGTGTTGGGTTACTCGTCACATTTCTTGTGATCATTGGTTCAATCGTTGATCGCATAGGCATTATGAAGGTTTCATTTATTGGGCATATCTTGATACTGATATTCTATTATCCAATTTTCTACTATTTAATTCTAAGCGGCTCGATGGTCATGAATATTATCGGTATATTTATACTTTCAATATTTCTGGCCATGTTGGCAGTTTCATATATACCGATTATTGTCAAAATGTCTAACCCGGCTTGTCGCATATCTGTGGTAAGTATTGGTTGGGCATGCTCAGTGATTTTATTTGGGGCTAGTTCACCTCTGGTTAGCGAAATCATGATAAAAATGACTGGCATGATCTCGATGCCTGCATTGTACTTAGTCTTTTTATCATTTATCTCATTATTAATCATGTACAACATATATAAGGAAGAAAATCATGCATAAAATACCACTAAACGAATTCGTTAAAAATAGCGAAAGAGAGGTTAACAAGATATCAAAGCCATTCAAAGAGGAAACGGGCGTTAATTTTTTTGCATATATCAAGCAATATGATGATGGCTCGTTTTGTGATCTTATTTCAAATCCTGAGTGGTCACAATACTTTTATGATACCTATCTTGATAATATTGAAACGACAACCAAACGATTAACTCCAGGCATTAACTACTGGCGTCGGAACTCCAATCATAGCATCTCTCAGGTACAGGAGGATGCCAGAGATAATTTTGATATTGATGCACGAATAGAGTTTGTTTATCGGGATGATTTGCAGGGATGTTATCATATATATGCTTTTTCTGCTGATCGCAAGACGGCAGATAAGGCTTATAGATACTATGATATGCATCGCGGTAAGCTCTTGAAATTTATAGGACATTTTAACCACAAGGCTTCATCGTTAATTGCAGAGGGGGATAGACCTGAGAATAGAGTACAGATAGCAAAATATGTATCACCTGAACACTCAGATACACGACGAAACTATGCGTCTGAGTTAAAACTTGAGAATGCGAGTTCTGAACTAAAGGATCGCGAATTTGAAGTTATGGTTCTTTATGCAAATGGATGCACTGAAAAGCAGATTGCTGAAATGTTAAATAGGTCGCCAAATACTGTGTCAACCTATTTGCAGATCATACGTGACAAAACTGCATGTCATGATAAAAGAGATCTGCACAGATATGTTGTAAATAATGGTTGGTCTGGTTTGGAGAAGTTTTTTTTTCCTTATATTAACGCTTAAATTTATGGCATTTTCTTAATTTTATATCCTTTTCACAGATTATTTTCCCATCGTTATATATCTATCATGAGGCAAGACAAATAGCACTATGGAGTGTAATGATGTTTGCTTCAATCTCAACAAAGCCAAACAAGATTAAGTACAGTGATGGGAGTAGTTATGTTTTGTTGGGAGATTCGTGCAGGCGGCATGTAGATATGACAGAAATAAATGCGTTTTGTATGCAAAACTTTGGAGATGATGCGCATATTGCCAAACAGAAGTTACTTTCTGGTGAATCAGTTCTTGTACTAGGTAAAGGGTATTTAACTTTACATAAAGTCGAATCAGAGATGTTGCTATTTTGAGGTATTGTGATGAATAACCAGAATCAATTGCTGCAATTACTGTCCCTGCGTTTAAAAGATTATGATGCGATTGTCGTTGGAGAAGATAAGAAAATGTACATCGCTGGCATCATACCACTTATCAATGATGCCAATATTAATTTTATGTTGCCTATCTATATTGCACAGACAACAAGACATATTGCACTCATCAAGACGAAGCTCGAAACGGCTGGAATCAGAGTGATTTACATCTTAGATAACAGATATACGATTGAGGAAAATGAACCTACTGGTGAGGAGCTAATTAAGCTATGGCATATTGAAAATGATAGTGTGTTAATTACATCAAGTCACTGTGATATCAGCCAACAGAATCCAGGTTACCCTGTGTTTGATAAGATTATGCCAATAATTGATCCATGCGAGCTGTGAGCTAATGGTGCTTAAATTTTCGCTGTTTAACCGTGGTCAGATAGTTCTCAGTCATTGGCTGACGGCTATTAATATTAATACCTGTTTCTCTGCATACACTATTTTCATAAGCTCGCAAAATAGCAATTTTGATGGATTCAGGCATATCCGCTCTCTCCAGTAGACTGAGTTCATTTGAGCTATAGTTTTTAAGAGTGTTGTTTTTTCTGTCTTTGGCGTAAGCGGATGCGTCGTTAATCATAGTTAAATCCTTTTCATAGCAAGTAGCTCACAATGTAGGCGCGACCAACAGCAATAACAAGAATTATTTTGTAACAAAATGTAGGATTGACAGGCTTTAGAAGTGCTGCAAATCAAACTGCTCAATGAACAAGTTTACTAGGCATTAGATTATTTTCAATTTGATGAATCTGTCGCACTTTTTCGGAAGCTATTTGCAGATCAATCATTAAAGGACGATAACTTGGATTTGATTGAGCTTTACTGGCGCAGTTTTCATAAATATCAATCTTGCTCGTAATGCTATCCTTTACGAGCTCATGATAAAGCTTGGATTTTTCAAGCAATTCATATGTTGTCAAACAGGTGCCAAAATTGACAGGTATTTTGTTTAAGTTAATGATGAATTCATAGCTTAGAATTTTTTGGTGTTGATCCTGTGCAATGCCGATACCACCGTCAGCATGGAATAATTTTAATGTGCGCTTTAACAGTTTTTTAGCTTTTTCAAAATTTTGTTGATCTTCAGTTGTTTTAAAAACAATATCACTCATATCATTCATGTTTATATTTACGTTAAGTTCTCAAGCTTTGTGCTAATATTGTGTTTGTAATGACGTAATTCAAGCATTAAGTAAGTTGAATAATGGTAACTTCTTCTCTTTTTGATAGTGAGGTGCTATATGAAGCCAATTATAATAATACTAATGTTTTTGCTGACAACGGCTGTGGCTTTTTGTCTTTTTGTCTTGCAGGACAATGTGTATTCAAATCTAAGAGAATTAAAAATTCTTATTTCAATAGTAATGAGTTTTTTCCCTGCGTATTTTATTATCTGTAAAATAAAGCAAATAATAAAATTAAAACAAATCGATCAGGAAGGTATTCAGCATGCTTGTTGTAACAACAAATGAAATTCCGAGCAAAAAGATTATAGAAGTAAAAGGTGTTGCACATGGTATTATTGTGCGTACACCTACGTGGACACAAGGATTTTTCGGTGGATTGAAAAAGATCATTGGCGGTAATAATCAAGCCTATGCAAATATGGCTAATCAAAGCCGTGAAGATGCCTATCAGAATATGATTGAGCACGCTCAATCACTTGGTGCCAATGCGATTGTCGCTTTTCGCTATGATACCTCAAGTATGGATGGCAATGGCGAAGCAATCAGCGAGGTATTTTGTTATGGCACAGCCGTAGTTATTGAATAGGGTGCTTTGCCGTTACTATGTCATTTTACTGTCCTGACACTAAAACACATTGGACAACCTGTATCTGCTTAACTGACCTGATGGCATTTTTTCCATCATGTGAGCAGGTTGATTTTCCAGAATTGCGCGGATGTCCTGTGGCGGTGACTAATGGTGATAAAGGGACAACGATCATATCTTCAAGCTATGAAGCGCGCGAGTACGGTATTAAAACAGGCATGAAAATGTCTGAAGCACTAAAGCTTTGCCCGCAATTGATAAAACGTCCATCAAGACCGGATCGCTATGCTGAGGTCTCTGGTAATATCATGCGAGCATTAATGGAGATTACACCAGACATCAGTGTTTACAGTATTGATGAATGCTACATTGATTTAATGCCTGTTTTAAAGCTCTATGGCTCAGTTAAAATTATTGCTGATAAGATCAGAAAGGCCGTGTTTGAGGCAAGTGGTGGCATTCGTTGTTCTATTGGTATTACCGAAGGTCAGCTAACAGCAAAATATTGTGCCAGGAATAAAGGCGAAACGACCATTGTGCCACCCGATCAAATCAAGTCATATATTGGTAGAGCGCCTATCGGTGATATATGTGGCATTGGGAAGAATATTGAGCGGTACTTAAATCAATATGGGATATTGAAATGTGCTGATATTGAACGGTTTCCGATGTCAATATTATCCAATAGATTTGGTGATATTGGACGCAGGCTGTATTCGGTGTGTCTAGGGCATGATCCATTACCCATAGACACAACAGACAAAGATCATAAATCCATGGGTCACGGCAAAGTGACTGCTGGTGAAAATGATCGTGATGTCATTCGTGGAATTATGCGCCAGTTAGTTGAGCGGTTAACACGCAGGATGCGTCATCATAAAGTGGTCAGTGATTTATTTTTCATTGGGTTTAAAACAGCAAAAGGTTGGGTAGGGCATAAATATAAGGTTCAACCTGCAACAAACAGTACTAGCGTAATATGGTCATATGTACAAACCCATTTCAAAAATTGGCATTATGAAGCGCTTTATCAGGTACAGATTACGGCATTATCGTTGCAGTCTAGTGAAGTCAAACAACTTGATTTATTTGAAGACCTGCTTGCCCCTGATCCAAGCGTTACCAAACATGATAAATTAGATGATGTTAAAGATTTGGTGAACGATAAATTTGGCAAGCATACCCTGCGAAGTGCAGCAGAGCTTTTGGCTGATAAAGCAAATATGGTGCCAGTCATAGCTTTTAATTTTGATGCTACGGGTAAGAAAAACAGTCTTTGATAGCAAAAATCAATTAAGTTTAAAAAAATAGAACAAAATAGAAAATAAATCTTGATTTAAAACTAAAATAGAACATAATAAGCAATATGAAATCAAATTAGTCAAAGGTGCTGATTATGCTTACTGATAAAGAACAGCAGGTGCTTGATGCAATAGACAAGTATCAACGGGAGAATAAATGCTCTCCAACCTTTGAAGATGTTGCTGTTTTACTGGGACTGAAGTCCAAAAGTACAGCGCATTACCATATTAAAAGCTTGAAGGAGAAAGGATATATCCATATCCCAGAAGGTAGACGCAAATATATTGAAATCGTTAAAGGTGTTAATGATTTTAACATTCCGTTAGTGGGTACTATTGCTGCGGGATTACCATTGGATGCATATGAGGTAATAGAGTCCGTAGATTTATCAGCAATGGTGAGTGTTAAAGATCGATACTTACTAAAAATATCTGGTGAGTCGATGAAAGATAGTGGCATTATGGATGGTGACCTGGTGCTTATCCAAAAACAGCAGCTTGCGCGTGATGGTCAGATCGTGGTTGCATTAGTGGATGAGAAAGAAGCGACACTAAAAGAGTTCAGAATGCAAAATAGCACCTCAGTTGCTTTAATCCCACATAATGATGCGATGCAACCAATGGTTTATCCTGCCAGCCGTGTTACGATACAAGGCGTTTATCTTGGGTTGCGACTTGATCGCAATTATCTTTGATGTGTGGTGGCGCTATGTATATCAGGGATGAAGAAATACAAAAGGTTTATTTTCCTAACCCTAAGGCATTGTTACCCGTCCTAAAAAGAGATGATAGCCTTGTTTATCTGCCATGGGGTAGACGTGAAAAACAAGCGGGACACCTTCCATTAGGTGGTTGGGCACAGTATGAAAGTTTAAAAAAAGGTATCTGGGATAAGTATTTTCCAAGACACGTAAAAATTATGGTCAATGAGTTTATGGAGCGTGATAAAGCCACTGGTCAGACAAGTTGGTTTAGCGTTACAAAAGGTAGTTATATCCATGGGATTATTGCTCATTTGCAGGATGAAACACGTTTATATGTGGTAACAATTCCAGCGCATGATAAAGACATTCATGACAGATGGCCGAGGATTATTGTAAACACAAGATAGAAAGTAAAATCATAGAAAATCAAGCAATAAATTTGAGAAAAATTTAAAGGTTTCAAAGCCAGATAGTAGCGTGATATTTTTATCACATCTCCCCTCCCTTCCCTTGTACTGTCTGGCTTTGAATGCACATTTAGTGCTTTGAAAATCACGTGCTAAGATAGTGTGGTGTTAAACGGAAAGTGGAGAAAACAATGATGAACAGTCAGCGTATTTTGACATTTTTAAACGCTAATCCCAGTATATTTTACTGGCACATTAGTGAGTTTGAAGCAATTGAGAATGGAGTTCAGGCTAGTGCCTGTAATAACCACCGATTAAAAATCATCTTTAAAATAGGTGAGGGCTTCCAGATAACACTTACACATAAAGGTAAATTCAGAACAAAGATGGTAAAGTGCATTAAAAAAGTCACGCCATTTGATTTACACGATGTCATTACCAATGTCTCAGCATTAATTCGCCAACCCAATGCTGCATGAGGTAATTGCTATGATGTATACAATAAATATTATGAAACTGCTGATGAGGAGGATTTATGCAGAACACTACTATTATCAACGCCGTCAGAAGCTTCGTGAACGACTATACCAGTGTATTTAAAAGTGGGTTACGCATGGATAAGTTGCATCAAAAAAACCACAGTCAAAGTGACTTTGAACAAGTTCTATCAAAAACAGAAAAGTTGCTAGAAGCGCAAATTATGCTGGAAGCAGGCATTCCTTTATCCGTTATTGCTAAAACATTAGACCTTAAAATCAGTGAGATTCTTGGGCACCAATAGTGTTGGTATCATGAATCACTTGCGATTTTTCACATAGGTATTTAAATCACAAATTTCCATATGTGGTAAGTCTGGATGTGTTTTTTTAAACATTAAGCTCTCGTATAGCGATTGGCTTTCTGGCGTGGCAATAAGACTTAAATGTTTAAATTTACGGAAATCGTTAACTTCAAGCATGATGTTAAGCATCAATCTAGCAATACCATTTCCTCTGTAATCTTGATCAACGTATACATCACAGATATAAGCATACGTACAGTAATCTGTAATCGCTCTGCTAAAGCCAATTTGTTCATTATTCTCGTTAAATGCAGAGACACAGAATGATGACTTTATCATCTTTTCAACTGTTGAAACGGGTATAGCTTTACTCCAAGAGCATTCACAAAGCCAGAACTGAACTTTTTTTACATCAACATCATTGTGATCGCTTGAGAATGTGAAATTGCAATTATCCTTTTTTGCTATACTCATTTGATTCCCCTGCATAATCAATATTGGTTGAGAAAACGGAGAAATTTGTTTTTCGATCATACCTATCCATTTGCTCAAATTGTTTAATTTTCTTAGTGAGTGGAATAGAGAAGCTTAAGCCAATAAGTTCAATGCCGACCTTAACCAACCACATGACAATAAGCAAAGACCATAAGTCTTTGTAACTAAACAAAGTAATAAATGCTATGTGCGAGAAAATAAATGAATCCAAAAAGGCAGCGACAAAGGTTGAGCCAACGAATCTGCCCGCCATAAATTTACCTTTCATGAGAATTTTGAGCTTTGCCATAATAAATGAGTTCATTGGTTCGGCTATCCAATAGCTAATAAAACCCGCAATAATAAATAGCATATTGAGCGAAAACACCTGATCAAACATAGCGTTTTGATCTGCTGCAAAAGCGGGGCTACCAGATTCCTTAACTAAAAAACCATAGGCAAAAAAGAATATGCTAAATAAAAACCCAAACCATATGCTTTTTCTTGCGTATTTATAGCCATAAACCTCAGTAATAATGTCACTCATTAAGAAGGTTAATGGGAAAATTATGGTACCAGCATCAGTGGATATGCCAAAAAACTCGACGATTCTAGGATTAAACCAATTGGCAAGCAATATGACAATGACGTAAATCATCATAAACAGCCATAATAACTTAAAGTTATTTACTCCGGATATCAGGTTAACAAAAAAATTACGCATTAAATTTCTCCCCTCTTATATACATGGATATAGTTTCTTTGATTAATTTTTGTGATTTTAAATCAAAATAAGCTAATAGTTCTTTTGAGTAATCCTGTGTGTGGACAATGCGACAATATTCCTCACGGTAATACAGCTTAAATCCATTTTCTGTCGGTATTATATCTTCAATGATATATCCACTCATTGCTAAAGCTCCATCTAACCAAACACAACATCGACAACCCCGCCTTTTATTGATGATTGAGTGCAAACAATGCGCTCTTTTGTGAAAATATCTATGTAGTTATTGTCAGACTTTGTGACAATATGGAATTTGCCTTTGCTACAGGCAAGATAGTTACCAGAGTCTTTGTAATTTGGATTAACAATAACGATCTCATCTTTACTTAAAACATTATATGGACTGTCTTCGATCCGGTATGCAATAAGGTGATCAATGGAAGAATTTGCTTTAACTCTGCACATCTGGATATGCAGCGTATCCCCATCAATATTTAAGACATTAATTGGTATTACGATATGCTCTTCTTGTTTTTCATCTAATTCAAGAAAATCCGTATAACTTAAAAGGTAGCCTTCCTCTTTAAAGTATTGTATCACTTTTGCCAGCACTGAAATGGTTGGCTCGTGTGACTTCCCATTCAGTAAATCATAAAAGCGTTTTCTTGATATGCCCATATGTGAGCAAGCCTTTGCAATATTAAAGCGCTCGCCATCTTTATTTTCTTTGAATAGCAAGGCATCACTTAAAAGCTGCGATGTTTTAATTGCATCATATTTCATTTTTTACCATGCCCTTGTTGACTTAGTTATTTTACGCCTTTATAGTGTGCGTATATGCACACATTATACCAATGAATAACTTAAGTGTAAAGGCGGGGGCAGGCGGGTGGCTAATCTTACAGTGGGGACTGGGAAATAGGTTAGCTCACCGCCAAATGAAATCATACCATAAATTATATGGATGAAAAGTGTTGGAGTACAACATGCTACATGAAGCAAACAATCTGGCAAATATGTTACGTGAACGATTGACTAATTATGATGCTATCGTGGTTGGTGAAGATAAGCAAATATATATTTCTGGGATTGTGCCGGTTATACATACTGCCAATGTTAAGTATATGCTACCGATTTATATTGCACAGACGACAATTGAACTTGCAAAACTTAAGATCAAATTAGATAAATTAGGTTTGAGAGTGATTTATATTTTAGACAATAAGTATGATATTGAGCAAAACGAACCCACTGGTCAGGAACTCATTAAGCTATGGCACATTGAGAATGACAGTGTGTTAGTGACATCTAGCTATATCGATATTGCTCAACAAAACCCACCGTATCCAGTTTTTGATAAATTTATGCCATTATTTGATATTGTTTAAGATGACCAAGAAGATATATGGTTTTGGCTTTATTTATTATTTACTTTCAGAGCCATAACCATAGCAGACCTAGTCAAATCCCAGTTCATTCACATCAATCGTTACGAAAAAATCCTCATATAAATTATAGTTGATTTTTGATTATACATATAAATGAACGGTAGGCTATTACTTAAGCTTACTGTTGATTTACCTTTATGTCCAAAAATAATAAGCATGAAAATAAGTGATATTCTTGGAAGATAGGTTTAGTGGCGGTTTTGTCTGAAGTGAGTTGGCCACATGGGTGATATACTATTAATAATCTGGCTTCGCTCACGTTCTGGTAGTTTTTCAAATAATTTTAACCCCGTTCTTTCCTGAACTTCTTTGAGTGATACACGATATTTGGCAATATCTTTTTTGTTTACTCTGGCATTAGGCATAATAAATGCAATGACTTTATCACCTTTGATTTTCTCTGGGGCATAGATGACTTTGAAAAAGTAATCAGGGACTGCAACCTTATTGTTACCGATGGTTTTATGAACTTTACCTTTTTTAAATACTGGACCATCAAACACCCAGAGTGATTTATAAAGATTAGCCCATGAACGAACATCTTTTTCAAGCTGTGCCCAGCCAATACGATTAAGTTCTGGTTTTTGCGGACTCATGTTGCTGAGTAGAAATGACTGCGAAGCACTCGTCTCATTAAAGTCCATTGCCGCATAAGGAGCAAGATGCCCTCTATCGTAGCCACTGTTTTTATAATCCGAAAGTTGTGCTTGATACCGGACGGGTACTGCCGGATCTGGTCTGAAATCATCATGCCGCTTAATTGTTTGTTTAACAGATTTCCCAGTTAAATGATATGCAACCCAAACGGGTTGCCTAGTAGTATAACTGTATCCGACAATATAACCGTCACGGCACAGATACTGATCGGTTTTCGCAATATCATATATGTTGGTGGATATAGGGTTTCCATACTTCAGAAAACTTTGACATTTTATTTCAGTGGCCGGTGGGGCGGCTGTCATTGCAGACGCACTGCCTGAAATAAGTGCGCCAAGAAGTGCAAATGCAGTTATGAATTTAGCCATCAAAAGTTTAGCTCTTGTCAGATTGAGGTAACTGCATACTATCATATTAAAGCATGTTTTTATCTGCTAGTTTTATGTCATATACAGGTTTGTTACTTATCAGCTTATGCTGAGAATGATGAGAATATTACGAATTGATTTTAGTATTACACTGTGAAGACTGGTGATTTTTTCTGATCAATGTAATTGCAATCTTAGTATATGCCCATAACAGGGCAAGACTACAGATAACTGCAACAATGTATCCTGTGGCTCGTCCAGCATCATCTGGAAAAACATGCATGGCATTAATTAATGCGCCAACGCCAGCCAGTATTAAAGCAAAAAGTATGACACTAATGATAAATGCAGCAATAATATAAAGCACAAACGTAAAGCCGCATTTTACAGGACAGCAGCGCATCATTTGTTAACAGCATCTTTGAGTTTTTTGCCGGAGCTGAACTTAATGGCATTAGATGCCTTAATTTTCATTTTTTCACCGGTTTTTGGATTACGACCCTCGCGTGCAGCTCTTTGTGATACACTGAATGAGCCATAGCCAACAAAATTTACACTGTCTCCATTTGCAAGTACATGTTCTAGTGACTGTAATACTGCATCAAGCGCTTTTGCTGAATCAGTCTTATTAAGACCTGATTTTTCACTGACAAGTGCTACAAACTCATCTTTTTTATATGATTTGGATTCTGCTTTTTTAGACATAACGATGTTTCTCCATTTTGTTCAACCTTTGTCAAAGTAGTGATAAACCACAGTAAATGCAATGATTGTTACTGCATTTATTGTCTTTATGGCGTGAAATGATTTTTTACAGGCAAAAAAAAGCCCATCATACTTGCGTAGAATGGGCTTAAGAAAGGTTAGTACTCAGTAGGCAGCATCATAACAAATGTTACTTTCTGATCATTTGGATCATCATCTGTTGCCAGATATAAACAAATGTCTTCTTCTGCGGTGAGATCAACCCAGTTATAAGTGGATTGATACAGAATACGATTATTTCCATCATCAATCGTCAAAACAGAGCGACCTGTTTTTTGAGAGAATGTCACTGAGTAAAAATAATCATTTTTCTTTTTACGTGCCTCAGACAGGAAAATTGCTGCATCCTGTACCAACCAGAAACAGTTCAAGCTTTCAGCCAAGTCTTTTACTCCTGGTGTTATTATGGTGTTACCAAATATACGGTAACGTACAATATCACCACGGTGTTGAGAGTGTAGCCTTGCCATAATTTCTTTATTATAGATATTGTCGCTATGGCTATTTGAAGGAGATAAATCATGCTTTTCTTCATGCTGTGAAGATAGGTGTGAAGTAATCTCTTCTTTACCAAGTAGCTTTCTGGCAATGGCTGTTTCCATGTTGTCGGCACTTTGATTAAGCGCTTCTAAGCCACAGTTAGGCATCTCACCAGAGGTTGATTGTGTTACCTTAATTTTCTGTGCCATCAACTCCAGACATGATTGCTGTGCGGTGTCTTTGTAACAGATAAAAAAGATGTCAACTGGTACAGTTTGACCAATACGCCATGATCGACGCATTGCCTGCATAGCCGTATAAACATTATATCCAACCTGCATAAATACAATCGTTGGAAAATCAAGTAAATCGAGCCCCGTTTCAACTAACTTGGGGTTAGTAATCAGGACATCAATTCCTCGATCAACCTTATCGATCACCCAATCTTCACGCTGTTGAGTGCCGACTGATGAGTTGAGGATTTCAGCTTTAATGCCTTCACGCGTTAAAAATTCTTTTAAGCGTTGGCGGGTATCTCGCTTATCGGTTAATGTGCTATAGACAAGAACACGTCTGTTTTGTGATTTCTGCTTTACACATAAATCAATCAGAGCTTGTTCTTTAACAGACGGTTCATCACCTATCAGCGCATCAGCTTCGGCAATGATATTCCCTGTTCTTGGATGGCAGACAGTCATAGGCATAAATGCACTATCACTGTATGACATCAATGCGCTTAACACTGTACCAAGAAGCGTTCGATCTCCTTTAGCTAATGCTTGCTCCATCTCACTTTTGAGTTTTGATGAGAGACGTGCATAAGTGTCATTTAACTCATCTTCCATATCAAGCATGATGGGATCATGTTCAGTATATGGAACCAGTGCATCTGCATCGATATCTTCCAGTCTGACAAAGACAGTGTAAGGCAGAAGATAACGAGCAACACCTTTAACTGAAAAGCCAGGAGCGGGTGTTGCACTAACATTTCTGTTTCTACCACGAGCAGTTTTGAAATTTTCAGCTTCCTTTTCGCTATAGCTAAATTTCAAGATGCCATAGGTTTCAAGAAAGCTTTGAACAGAACTGCTCAGTGACCCATGATCACTGTAGCAGTAACCATCATTATTCATCACAGATGGCATTGATCGATGCAACAGGTAAAATAGATCACTTGCATAGCCACCCATTAATGTGCCCGTCAGTAATAATACTTTCTGGCACTGAGAGGCAACAACACCCATTGCTTGACCCTGTGCACTTCCTCCGTTCTTATATTCATGGGCTTCGTCACACATTAAAAGCCCAAAATAGTTGCGAGGAAAGTAGCGTTTGATAAACTCGCTGACCTGAAAATTGACGTTGCTTAAAGCAAATTCATTTTTCATAATTGCCTTTTCAAGCCGTCTAGCTTCATTGTCATTAAAAACAAATTCACCTTGTTCATCGATCAGGTTAATCATTTGATAAAGATTATCTTCCAGTGAGTTTAACAGCAGGTCTTCGCCAAAAGAATTCAACAGATTAGTTGCTTTAACTTTGCCAATTGTAGGTAATTGGCAGAGTGCTTTACGCAGTTTATCATAATTTGATTCTTCAGCTTTCTTTTCAATGCCGTACTGCCATAGCTTGCTGTTGCAATGATAACAGGTATGCTGTTTTTGTGGTAAATCCCGTATATCATGAAAATAACTGTCACCCTGTTTCACCGGTTCACCACAATCGCCACAACACAGTACATCAGAATCAAGTGATTCATTTGTACTCTTCTCAACCACAGCCAGCTTACGTCTGGCAAATGCATGTTGCCAATTGCCACCCATGCGTAATCGTACACGACCTACGATAAAAAATGCAGGGCGGTGACGACCATAACGCTTAAGGTGTTCACGGATTTTATTTAAAGTACGAATGGAGCCAGAACCATTAAGAATAACTACATCAACATCATTAATGGTATTCTCAATTTCTCTCTTCCACTTGTAGACCAGATGCGGTGGACAAAGGATTAAGGTTCGTTTAAACCCTTGATGATGCATTAAATTTGCAATGCAAATGCCCATCATCGATTTACCTGTACCCATCTCACCATTTAAAATGCCCATCCGTCGATTGCCTTCTACAAAAAGTTTCATGAGTGCTTGAACAGCATTCTCTTGAGCTTCAAAAGGTTTGCGCTTTAATTGTGACATTAACTCATGATAATAAGGGTTATTATCACTGCTATCTTTATATAATGGAGTCACCTGAGCTTTTACTTGTTCAACCAATGAAGATTTGAACTCATTTAAAAAGCTTGCCAGTGATATTTTTTGTAGCCCTTGATCGGTTTCATCGTCAGACAAATCAATGGCATTGTCTATATTATCTACACTTAGATTTTCCATATATTTATTCCTCTGGTTTATTTTTTTATTTTTCTATTTTGAACTTAAACCTAGAGGGAACAATCCCTAAAGGAATTGCTTCCTCTAGGGATTAAAAAGATGAAAAACTACCGTTATGCCGGGATAACTAGCTGCTCTGTTTTTAGCATTTCTACTACAACAGGGTTAAGTGCCAGTATATCCAACGTAATGGTGTAGCTTTTAAGTTTTGTTCTGTTTGAAGATGAAAACACATGATTTTGCATGATCTTTCCTTCTTCAAACAAATGCGTGATCAGTTGCATCTTCCATTCATCAAGTAATGGCGTAACTGTCATAGCCTTTATGCGTTGCCATAACAAGTCATGGGTACTTTCACCCTCACGTACTAAAACATGCGCATTAATTGCACCTTCACTGAAGTGAACATCTCGTTCATACATAAAGCAATGAATGAAATGTTCAAATGTAGGGTTATTGATTTTCATTTTTTTGCAGTGAAGTCGTTTCCTGTCAGGAAAATCAACATGAAACAAAGTGCTGTGACCATAGCAGCGTATGCGTTTAAGATTATTATTTTCAATCGCCGCCAGTATTCGAGCAACAGAGCTTTCACCGCCATAAATGGAAGCAAAGATAAGCTCATGATGCTCGTTAATGACTGCGCAATCCATAAAAACCTGTGCGTATTCTTCGATTTCAAACATAACAGCTCCTTTAACTGATTTGATATAACTGACCAAAGTGCTCACTACCATGGGTAACATCGATGCCAATAATCATCGGTACAAACTTTTCAGTCTGTTGATATTTACTGGTACCTCCATTGACAGTAACAGTTGCTTCAGGCAGTTTTTTCTTAACGGTCCCCTTAACGACCATGCGCCGGTTTTCAGATTCAACCAGACCTGAAATCATGCCTGATATGATTGCCTGAGCCGTATGCCAGTCGGAAAGGGGCATTAAAGGATTAGGATAAGTGTTTTCAATTTCAGTAAAATCGCGCTTAAAACTATCCCACAGTGTGGAGACACCTCTAGCGTTGATTACATCACTGACACTTCCAACAGTTAAGTTTGTACTGTTCAGAATGAACGGTTTATTAATCGAAGGGATGCTATAAAGATCTGGAGGTGATTGATAGTAATGATTATCTTCAATTGCCTTGACCATTTCTCTTGCACGCTCATTGATGTTATTAGCTTGTGACATTTTAATTTTTCGGCCAATAATAATCACCTGTTTGAATGCCTGTTCTGGCGAAAGACCGTAACTAACATCATCACAATGCGAGCAAAGATATTGTGCTAGCTTATAATCTAATGCCTGAACAGGTATGACGAGCACTAATAATCCATCAAGCATTAACGAATGAATATACTTTTTAATAAAAGCATATTCCAAACGCTCACTGATAGACGATTGCCCATACGGTGGATTCAAAAAAAGCACGGATGCATTGGCACGGGAGTATTTCACCTGGTTTAATGCATCTGCATAAATACAATGATCAATAACAGCTTGTGACTTTTGGAATCGCTCGCCATCTAACTCAACGCCAAAGGTCTTACCATAATGGCAAAGTTCGCGTTTGAGCTTTTGTAAAGCAATCCCTTCACCACAGCATGGATCAAAAATCACTGTATTTGGATCATCATTGTGCTCAATAGCGCCTATAATCGTGTTGAGCGTATATCCATCAGTAGGATAGTAGCCCATCTTTTCAAAGTTATGAGAAATAGCCGGATGAATAAGACTCATGCGTTATCTCCCTTATTATTAAGGTGCCATTCTTGGGTTCCAATTTGAAACTGTGCACCTTTTGACTTTAAAAAATCGATGATTTCACGTTGTTTTTCACGATTCAGTGAGGCATCTATTTTGTAAGGGCTACTCAAGTGCTGATAAGGCTTCCCAAAAAGTGTTAATTCTTGAGGAGTCACATCATCAGCAGGATCATCCCTTAACTGCTCATTTGATAAAGATTCTTCAGCAGTATCATAATTACTACTATCATTAGATTGAAGCGTAGTAAGTTGATCTGTTGATTCCTCATTTAAGCTCTGCAATGAAGGCTTCTCAGTCACGGTGATTGACTTAGGTGCATCCCCATTATCATGTGCCTTGTTTGCTGGTTGCTTATCGTTTATCACTGTCTGGTTATCTAATTTACTTTCTTTAGCTGATGATGAGGCTGATTTCTCAGCTCTATCATTAGAGTCAAACTTTTTAAGATAAACAGCGGTGATTTTAGCTTCCATGATTGGAATCTGAATAACTGATTGGTAGCCATCAACACTGACTGGTTTTTCAATTTGTGATGGTTTGATATTCTCAACGTCAAAAACACCAGTAATTTCCTGATCACCTTTGCGTGATACAAAAAATTGTCCGATTTCAGTCGTTAATATATTGCTTTTAAGTGTACCTTTTAATAACATAGTTTTTATCCTTTTGGGTTAGTTATTCAATTAACCTAAATCAGATAAAATACTCCCCTGATCCGGGAGTATTTCATCCCGAATCAGGCTTTGCTATTCATGCGGTTTACATGATTTTTAATGATGACTTCATATAGTTGTGTTTTTCAGGGTTGTTTATTCCTTTTTCAACGGGATTAAACATCATATAGCTCTGAATATCAGTGCTGTAACAGTAGCAAAAAGCTACCCCTTGTGATGCCAGTCCATTTAAGAAAACAAGACCATCACCATTAAACAACTGACTAAATTGATTAAATTTAGTATGAAGCTCATCAGGTGTTAGCGCTACTTTGTAGATGATGTGATAAGTGCGTTGATAATTTGTTAGGGACCTAACATTAATTCTCACGTAAATTAACGGCTCATCTTCAAATTCAACAGAATCTTCAATAAACTCAAGATATTCACGATCACCAACACTATACTCTTCGACAAGCAATGCTCTGCCATTATCTCTGAGATGTTCAATGAAATCTTTTTGATTACTCTCAGGGTGTTGAGTGAGATAATTGGTGAACTCATCATTATAAAAAACCTCACCATTTGGGATATCATACTCAACACGTTCATACTCTTTGTAGGCAACATCGAATTTAACAATCATTTTATTTATTGCTCCTTTTGTTATGTGATATCAAGAGCAATATTCCATCAGGAGCATTGCCCCTGATGGGTGGTTGATTAAAAGTGTTCTAAACTCAATTTATCGTCAATAGCATCCTCAATTAAACACAACTTGTTTAAAAGGTCATGCTTATGTTTAGGATTATTTGACTTGATAAACTCAGCCTCTATTTTCTGATACTCTTCTTCTAAATCATCAATGGAAAAATAATCTTCATAGTGATTTTTCATTCTGTTCTCCTTGAGTTTGAATTGAGTAGATTGGCTTTGTTACGCTTTATTCTTTCATAATGTGCCATAATTTTTTCTTGATCTTTCATATCAAAAGAATGGATCATGCTGGCGCAGTTTAATAAAACGGTAGAGCGTCCATTATCAGAAGCGTATCGACTTATTTTGTTTTTGCTTTTACGCATGAATCGCTTCATGTGTAAACGGCTAAATGCAAACATATACATCGTGGCTTTAAAGTTTCCATAGCGATATCTGTAATAGAGTATGTTTACATAACCACATATTTTAATCGTTTGGTTTATAGATGCTTTCAAGAAGGATAAAATAATCCATAGCAAAAAAACGACTATAAAAACGATAACTAGAAAAATTAAAATCAATCCTGAGATCGAAATAATATTCTGAGCCATACTACTGGTGATTAACATGATACAACTCCTGTTAACTATGCATATCAATGAACACAATATAGCTTGATGCTGGATTGCCATCACATCGAAAATCGGTGATACCAAATTCATCATACTGATATTCAAAGAAGCTTTGCATGCTCTTTATCTCATAAGGTTTATGTTTAAATTTAAAAGCCTCATGCATATGTCGAGCATATTTTTCAAGCTTGTAATAGCCCAATTCAGTCAGCTGAGTGTCATCTGATTTGAATTGTCGTATTGTACTCAAGTGAGGTACGGATTGTATTTCTGAATTAATGGCTGCTTCAATTGATTTAATGGAGTTATATGTTGACTCTACTATATTATTAAAGTGGCTGTCGTCATCAGCAAAAAAGACACTCTGGTCATGAACAGACATAGCTGCAAAGACTGAACGCCAATTATTTTCATTGCCCCAGTCCATAATCTCAGATTCAATTGAACAAATGGCATCTTCATGGCTATCAGCGTTTGTAACGATAAAATGTAAATTATGCATGATATTCCTCTCTCGTTAGTTATTAGCAGAGAGGATACCCAGGGAGTATACTCCCTGCTGGGTTTGTTAATTTAGTTGTAAGTTATGCCATGAATTTGATCCTGACGATTGACAGCATTATTTATCTGCAACTTATCAGCATCAGATCGCCCAGCACTTAAACCAGATTGATCATAACGCGCCTGACTTCTGTGGTTTTTGATTCGAACATTATTTTCTTTGCAGAAAAATGCCCGAGCCTCAGAAATTCTAGATTGATGATCAACGCAGATCATCTGATTATGACTATTGGTATCCGTAAAGAATTGATTACGTGACGCCTGCATACGTTGAAAAAGATTATTGATAAACCCCATGCGATAAGATTTTACTAGCGTGGTTGCATTTCTTATCTTATTTTTTGGAAGTGAACTTTTATATTTTTCAACGCTTTTTTCAAGCTCACGTGATAGAAACACAGTCAGATAGATAGCGTTTTCAACATCGCGCTGCCTACCTGCAATCTGTATTTTTGCCTTAGTGCCAAGCTCAGAACGACCATTGCTAGAAACAACTAGGCAGCCAGAGAGATTACACATAGTAGCATATAGTGAGTTATACCATGCCGGTATTCTCATGTAGTTAGTTTCAATTGTTTTACTAATCATTTTCTGACCATAAACTTCTTCTTTGGTCAAATTATGTTTATTCATGAGTGACATTGCCTGTTTAAGTGCAATGTTAGCTTCATTTTCATTATCAGACATTGATAGCTCAAGTAATTTCTTGATCTTATCTTTATGTTTATCATTGTATTGCATTTTATTTTCCTTAAAGCATTTATAAATAACCAATTTAGCACAACTAACTAAGCAAGCTTATTCAGTATGTCTGGTGCTACTTCATAATCTTCTGCGATGTTTTGAGCATTATAACCAAAAACATCTACTAGAAGCCTGAAATATTCCAGTGTGTTAGGCTCAATGGATATATCATGAACGATGTTGTCCTGATAAAAATAAATGCCCGCAATGCCCATTCCATCCTCAAAGTAATAAAGTTTAAAATTGATTGTAGGATAAGCGTTGATTAAGGTTTTAATAAATGCAACAGGTGGTGTCCATGAAGTATCAAAACCAATAGATACATCATTGTCTGATGCTCGATTGATGTCTAAATCTGCTAAATGGACATTCCATTTAGTTCCCCAGTTTTCTCTCGTCCATTCCTGATTATTTACAATATCATTCGGAAGAGGGCACAAAAAATCAAACAGGCAGTTATGCTTATGTATCTCACACAACAGGCTATCGAGTGATTTTTTATCGGCATTGAGGATGAGTTTATTGTTACACCAGTTTGGCATGACTTGTCTCCTTGAATTTAAAGGGGCAAGCCAACCCAAAGGAGACTTGCCCCTTTGGGTTTGATATAGAAGCCATGGCTGCGGCTTACGCAGTGTCCATGGCTTTTGTTTTGAATAAAATATTAATGGAAAAATTGAAGATAACCGATGATTGCAATACCCACTGTAATAATGGTACCAACAATCCAGCGCTTATGAGACCGCATTTCTTTAATCTCATCATCAAAACGTTTTTCTGAAATTTCCATACGTTTATCAAATTCACGTCTCATTTCAGTAATCGTATCTTTTGCAACACTGTTTAACATTTCTATTATCTCCTGTTCTGTACATAACTGATCATGTTCTGTATTTGAAAGTATCTTCACAAGCGTCTCCGCCTGTTTACGTTCAAAATCACTTTCAATTAATGCATCTACGATTTCCAGTTTAGCATAATTTAACTTTACAGTCATTAGTGCTCCTTTATTTACGTTAATGAAAACAAGGAGCAAACCCATACAGGAATTACTCCCTGTATGGGTGATTAAGTAAAAGGTTATGCAGCTTCAAGTATGGATATTAATTTATTCCACATCGCTTTGCAGCGCTCAGGATAATCATTCCAGTCACCAATTTCTTTTGGTGCCAAAATAACAGCTTCAATACCCATTGCTTTTGCTCTTTCTTTTAGTTGCTTGGCACTGTCAATGCCAACGTTAATTATTTCACCATCTTTAGTTTGCTTATCACCATCATTGTCAGCCCAGATAATGAGTTTCTGAGTATTAGATGGGATATCAAACCTAGCTAGGTTGCCAGCAGTAAGGCAGCAGGCCATATCAACGTAAAGTGGTGCTTGAGATAAAACTGCATGTCCATTCTCAAAACCTTCACTAACATGGATAACACCTGGCATCTGATTAAACTTTGCTTTCATCCAGAGTGCGCTACCGCTATGCCAGCCTTCTTTAGGGGATGGCATCATTTTTTTAGGATTATCACAGTCCGCTTTATTAAAAGCATCATCTAGAAAAACACGCTGAACATTGCGTATTTTATTATCCAGATTACGCATAATGCCAATGATGGCATTATTGGTATGCTTAACATCATTTTCATAGTGCTCAGCATCTTTAATAAATCGGATGTCCTGATAATAGCAGTTGGCCAGTGGCTTTAATCCTCTATTGATGAAGTATTGCCTTGCATCATTAAGGTATTCACTGCTTTTTACTAGGTCAATGATATCGTTAATTGCTTTATGAAAATGTTTGCGTTCAATATAGGCCTGTTTTCTTTTCTGGGCTTGCTGACGCATTTTCACTTTTTCAAGATCTTCTGGTGTGGATTCTAATCCACCCATATATTCAATCAGCATTTTTACCACTTCTGAGCAAGAACGTCCGGTAATAAATACCAGAGTGCTTATTCCATCGTGATTACAACCACAGGTGTTACAGAAAGTTATTCCACGCTCTGCATACTTACCTTTTTTGCCGTAAAATGCCTTTCCTGATTTGCCACCATGCTGTGGACAGTGAGTTGGGTTGCCATCAAATCCAGTTAAAGATTCGATAATGGTATCCCACTGACCATAACAGTACTGTTTAATTTGTTGGATTGGATCGCTCATATCTGACTCCTTTATTAAATGTTGATCAAAAAACAAAAGAGAGAATGAACAATCCTCTCTTTAGGAGGTGATTGGACACTCTCCTTTTAAGAGATTTGTTCAGCTAAATATCAATACATTGCCGTTTTAAATATCTTGTAAACGGAATGATATTAGTGATATTGTCTGCTGACATCATTGATTGCTTAGCAGTATTGGGGTTTTTAAGCGATCTGATTCGATCATCAGAAATCACCCAAAGCGCCTTCAATGCCAGTGCTTTATTCTCAGTTTGATGCTTTAACATGCGATAGCTCCTTTGAATGTTGGGTTAAAGAAAAACTCAATGCTGCGAATCAGATTGCGCACGGCGCAATTATCAAGAGTATCCATTTGATATAGATGCTCTTTGATGCGTTCAGTATTTTCTTTAGCCTTCAAAAGAGGGTATGGCATACATACATGTTGATTTATATTCATTGCTTTTCTCCGGTTGGTTAAACAAAAGGAGATAGCAATGCCCATAAGCGGATTACTATCCCCTTATGGGTTATCACGACTTAGTGATAAATGTGATTTTATATTAATGATTTATATTCCAGAGCACATTTCTCCCGCTAACATCTCAGGGCAGTCCCATGTTCCACATGCGCTACAGATGTCTGGTTGGTTGGCTATGGTCATTCTATGGAAATAATCAGATTTACTGATTATGCCTTTCTCATATAGCTCATGAAGATAGTCATCATCCCACAGGGTTGTGGTTTTCATCTCTAGAAGTTTTTGGCGCAAATCATCCAAATAAAACTTTGGATTCTTTACAGCCAATTGATCAATTAATGATGAATGATGAGACGGGATTCTTTTACTAATTGCTTTATCAATATATCCAACAATGTTAATTGGCTTAAGTGTGCTAATTAACTGCTGTTGCAAATAGATGTGTGCCATTTTTGACTGTGAGTAAGGGGTCATTAGCACTGGTGTATGTACGCCAGCGCGTTGTGCCTTTTCAATTATTTTCCTTGCTTCATACTCTGAAGGAAACAAGCCAAAATAATTATTAAAAACTACTACCCAGTCATCAGTGTCATTCACTAATGCATACTCATCAATACGTCTGTCTTTATAAGCAGGATATATACCGCCGTATTCATTGAATTTAGCTAAATGAAGCTCATAATGCAGTATACGATGACGTGATCTTTCTCTTTCACAAGAAGTATCGCTATAACCTAATCCCTGTTTTAAATCATCAACTTGCTCTTGAATGTAAGAGTGTGTGAATTTTGGATATAACCAATGGATTTTTGCTTTAGTATTTTGATGTTTAATAACGTCACCATGTATCACAAGACACTTATGAACAAGGTTTGTTATTTGTATACAACTTAACTCGTTATAATCATTGTTCTTTATGATTAACTCAGCTTGCTCCATTGCTTCATTAATGGAGCATGTTGTCACTTTAAAATCATTTCTGCTTTCATTATGCTCGTGAGCATTAAAGATGCCAGATATTTTAAATGTAAATTTGTTCATTATTTTCTCCTTGAGAATGATTTATTCGCAGGGAGAAAAACAATACCTTTGATGGGAGGTTGTTAATCTCCCATGTTGGGCTTATTCGATTTCGATTATATCGAATTTTTTAATAATGCATTTGTATCGCACTTCATTAGATTTTCGGACAATTGATACTGGTTTTAACTCCATATCAGTGACTCCGATATTGAAAATCCCAAACTTAAACAGCTCCTGATCTACAAGAGCATAAAGTTGTTCATTACCAATTTGTGCAATGCTAAAAGCATCAATCTCAATATATAAATTTTTAGGCAATTTCATGATCTACTCCAATAACTTTGAACGCAGAAGAAAATAAATTGCCTACACAGGAGGTAAAGTATTTCTCCTGTGTTAAGGATTTATAAGTTAACTATAAAGGCAATCATCTGATTGTTCAGACTCAACATGATTATTGTCAGCCTTATTTTGTTTAGGCTTATTATAATTACTTGAGTTGTTTTTATAGTTACTATTTTTTGATTGTTCTGGTTTATCTTTCATAGAGCCACGTGCTGTAGAAAATATTTCTTCAATTTGTGCTTCTACGAGAGACATTTTTTCAAACATCTCGCTTGCAGATAAAGATTGAGCCTGAATCGTTACCAGTTGATTCTTTAGATCTTTCAATCCTGCTTCAATTTTAAGTTTTTTCACTAATGAGCTAATTTGCTTCAAAGGTGCATATTGCTCGCTTTTTTGAAGTGTTTCGCCTATCGGGTGACTTAAAACGCCATCAAGCTTTTCTAACATCAAGTTTATGCTTTGTTTTTTATTACTCATCTTTATATCTCCTTTAAATGAATTTATGAGAGAAAAAGATGCCATAAAGGGAATCTTTTCCCCTTATGGGTTTGAATGAATGCCATATGATGATTGTGCGTCTGCAATTATCATCTTGAGGCATTTGAATTTTGACTAAAACTGGCTTAGATAAGCATTATCTTCAGATTCAGTTATTGTCGCATTATTATTGTGGTCAACGATGCTACTGGCATGTTGAGTAGTCGTAATATTCATTTCCTCGACAGAGCATTGATTTCCATTATCGCATTTACCTGTTACTTTGGTATATTCGATATGAACATTTTTTGCCTTGAGTGCTTGAGCTATTGCATCATGTGTATTGGCAAAGACGCAATTAACAGAAGCAAGAATTACGATGGTGGTTAATATTTTTTTCATTGTTTTCTCCTTGGTTATTATCTGGGAGAAAACAATATCCCAACTGGGAGAAAGTTTAGCTCCCCGTTGGGTTTTAAAATGTTTAGACAAAATACCATATGGCGACTGCTGCAATTGCAACTGCCCACCATGGAATATTTCGCTTTGGTTTTTGTGTAGATTCGATAGCAGGTGTTGTATCTATTTTCAGAGTATGCGCTAGTGATGCTTTATTATTAGGCAACACATGTACGGCACGTTGAAAATCAGCAACAACAACTTCTGGATGTACAAAAGGGACAATCCAGAGTGCATCGTGTAAAACGTATACGCCATAGCCTTTAGTCTTCATTGTGCTGTTAATGTGTTTCATTACATCAATAGCTCTTTTATTGGACTCAAGCTTGTGATACTCACCGTCACTGTTAATAACCAGCTTTGCAAGCTGTGTATTTTTCAGATTTTCGATGTGACCTAACTCACTTTTAAGTGTTTTAGGTTGACCAGATGACTGTTCGCTTTGTGTTTTTTGGTTTTGCATTGATATTCTCCTTTTGGGTTTATGACACCCAAAAGAAAGAATCAACACAGTCACCCAGTTGGGAAGACAGTATTGTATCTCCCAAGTGGGTTGATTAAATAATATTAATTAGCTGAAGCAATGCTCCAGATAATCATAAATTTCTATTTATTCCTTTTTTAAAAAACAAATATCCGTTAAATAACGAATACCCTCAATATCAATCTATTGAGTACGGACATACTGCTTGTTCATTCGATAGGGCAGTATGTAAAGGAATGGATACATAAATATGTATAAGGGAATCACCTGTAAAGGTGGTAAATCAATGATTGAATCTCTTTGCTGGCTATGCAGACAAGTGCACAAGATTAAACGTTATTAATACGAATAACTAAACAATCATTATGGATTTACGGACACCGGAACTATTAAAAATAGCTGTGGCATGACTCACTGGTGTACATGCGCTTGTAAAAGACTTCTCAAAAAAGAGTTTCTGGCATTTCAGCCTTCATCAGTTTTACTCTTACAAAAAACCGTCTGTTTCGCATTATTAAGTGGGCTTGACGATTATGTCATGACCAGTATTTAATAAAAATCATGATCAGTCAAGAAAAATTCATTAAAAGTTAATTCACCTATTTCGTCTTATGAAAAGTGCTGCGTCGATCTTTGCAGTAAACCTCAAGTACTTTGCTATCATAGTAAAACCAGCCGCCAGAGTCTGGGGCCATCGGAGGGTTAAAGTAAATTCGTGCATGGTCAGTGTCCTCAATAATAGTGCCTTGAAATTGCACTTTGTGCTCATCTATATAGTAAAAACCATCAAACATGGTATCGATTACATAAATATCCAGTCGAACATTACTATGGTCTCCCCAGCTGCCAATCCATTCTCCCGTTAGCGCTTGACAAAGATCAATACGATTCAAGTTTAATTACCCCATAAGCAGGTGTTTCGTAGGGATGTGATGACTTTAAGGCAGTAAGGATCTTCTTAAGCTTGGTTTCACAATCGCATAGAAATTCGAGTTTATATTCTGGTTCATGGTGAATGGAGCCAACGGCTCCAACCACAGGATGGCTACCATCTAGTGGCTTAAATTGACCTGTGCCTTGTGTTTCCCAACAACAATGGGAGTACCCGCCAAACTCACCAATACCAATTTCAAAGAGCGCATCTTTTACAGCCTCTTTGTGTGATTCTGGCACATAAACATAGATCTGGTGCACTACCTACTCCTCAATATGTTTGATGCGTGCTACGCGGATGGTTTCCTCGCGACCGTTAATCCATAAAATTGCTGCGGGATAATAGTAATCGCGGACGATAACATTTTCATAACGTGTTGTCTTATCACTTTCAGAACTCAGTGATATTTCCATAGTCACTGCTTTACCTGATTCCAGTAGATCATGAATTTGATCGATTTTAGATTTTGCCATTATTATCTTCTTAACGATTTGTAGATTTTGGTGATAAGTTTAACGATTCAAGAGTAACGATGCCAATTTTATTTATTAAATGCGTCTAACCTTTTGTAAAACACACATTAAAATATGAGATTTGATGCACATTTTGAGGTAGAAAAATGCGCTATCTGATCTGTATCGTAACCAATCGTTTGTGAGACAAAGTGAAATCATTATTATAATTACGATCTTCAAGTTATAATGTTAGAAGCGATAAAGGTAAGCTTTATTTATTAACCAAGGTTTTTAAAAAGGAATACAAATTACTAGGAGTTTTCGTATTGATTTCCATTAGGCATATTGAAATTAAACATTTTAAATGTATCAAAGAATTATCATGGTTCCCAAATACAGGGGTAAATTGTCTTATTGGTCCAGGAGACAGTGGAAAGTCAACTTTGTTAGAGGCTATTGATTTAGTGCTTGGAGCGAGAAAATCTTATAACTTTACTGATGCGGATTTTTTTCAACTTGACACTAGAACACCTATCCAAATCCTTATCACTATAGGTGATTTACCTGATGAACTAAAGCAATTGCGGTATGGAAATTTTCTGCGTGCTTTTGACCGTCAAAATTGTGAAATAATTGATGAACCTGCTTCAGGTCTTGAAAATGTCCTAACATTAAAGCTAGAAGTTGATGATCAGTTAGAAGGTGGTGTTAAACTATATTCGGAAAGAGCTTCAAAAAATGACATAGAAAAAGGACTATCATGGAAGCAAAGAGAAATAATATCTCCAATAAAGCTAAGTAACTTCTCATCGTATCATTTTTCGTTGGGTGCTAGATCAATATTAAATAATGTATTTAATGAAGACTTGAATATCAAACCAATTCTAAATGATATAATGAGAAAAGCACGGAAGTATTTTGATGATGAGCCAAAGCAAGAATTAGAACCATTTTTGAAAGAATTGGAAACTATCTCCAATGGTGTAGGTGTTAATATAGCAAATATAAAAGCACTTATTGATGTGAAAAATATGTCTATTTCGAATTCCTATATTACGCTTCATAATGGTGATAATACCCCGCTTAGCCAGCTTGGAAATGGTTCATCACGTTTATTGATTGCAGCAATACAAAAACATTTAGATGCGTCTAGTATCATCCTTTCAGATGAGATTGAGTATGGATTAGAACCGTATAGAATAATGCGAATAATGCATGAATTAGGTGCTAAAAATAAAGATGCTAAACAACAGATATTTATGACCACGCATTCACCTTATGTAATAAGAGAGTTGCAGTATGATCAATTGAATGTAGTTAGAAAAATTAAACCAGATGGAAAAAGCTTGAGTCATAAGGTCTATGCTTGTTCAGACTTTAAGGGCGAGCAAATAGATCTAGGACAAGCAACTTTAAGGGTGTGCGCTGAAGCTTTTTTGAGTAAGAAAATTATTGTATGTGAAGGAAAATCTGAGATCGGCTTGATTAGAGGGATGGATCTTCATTACCAAAGTAAAAATAACGAAAGTCTTTACTCTCATGGAGCATATTATGCAGATGGTGGAGGAGATCCACAGATCTTTCATAGGGCTAAAATTTTTAATTCTTTAGGGTATGAAACAGCCATATTTAAAGACTCTGATAAAGAAAACAGTTTAGGAAATGACCATAATATAAGAATATTTGAATGGGGTCATGGATATGCTACCGAAGATGCCATATTCCAGTGCTGTCCTGATTCATTAATCCCAAAACTTATAAACCTTGCTATAGAAATTAAGGGTAAACAACATGTTGAGAGTAAGATCAACTCGGAAAATGATATCTCATATAACCTTGATAATCTTTTGGCTGCTGGTTCATTTTCCGACGAGATTAGAGTGTGTCTGGGCAAATTATCAAAGAAGTGTGGGTGGTATAAAACAATTGATATTTATGAGAAATTATGTGATGAATTAATAGCACCTAATCTGAGTGACTTTAAACCAGTTTTTAAAGACAGTTTAACTAAGCTTATTGAGTGGATGCATATTAATCATAAAGATAGCGTTAAAGAAAAAGTAGGTGTTCTTGATGAGTGTTGAAGCCATTTTAGGTGCCGACAAAGGAACCATAGTTGCACCAGCGGGATGTGGAAAAACACACTTACTCTGTAAGGCATTGGAATATTGTCAAGCTAAGCCATACTTGGTATTAACGCATACCACAGCTGGAGTTTACGCTCTAAAAAAACGTTTGAGTTTTTTAGGAATCCCGAATAAAAATTTTGAGGTAGCAACAATAGATGGGTGGGCAAAGAAAATTGCAGATTTCTTCCCAGTATCATGCAATATAACAGAAAATATAAATAATAAAAAAAAATATTATCCTATGCTACGAGATAATGTATATAAATATATTAATACAGGTAATATATTTGACATAATTTCAGCGTCATATTCTAGACTTTTAGTCGATGAGTACCAAGACTGTAATCTAAGTCAACATAATTTAATATGCTCATTGTCAAATGTACTTCCTACTATTGTTTTTGGAGATCCAATGCAGTGTATCTTTAATTTTAATGGTGACATTGCTAATTGGAGTAAAGATGTTATTGTAAAGTTTCCTCAGATTGTAGTACTTAATAAACCATGGAGATGGATTAATGCGAAAAATGAAGAGCTTGGAGAATGGGTATTAAGTTGTCGTGAGAATCTTATAAACGGTAGTGGTATTAATTTAAAAGAATCGCCAAAATCTGTCCAGTATTATAAATTTAATAGCGCTGATAGTTATAAATATAGAGAAAATTTAGAATTACAGATTAAGGTTCAAAATAACTTGATAAAAACATTCAAAAATGAAAGTTTATTGGTGATCGGGAGTAGTACACAACCCAAGAAAAGGTTTCAATATGCATCCAGCTCGTATGGAATACAGGTGGTGGAAACTGTTGATTTAGATGATATTAAAACAATGATATCAAAACTAGATAATCTATCAGATAATTTTTCTATAGCTATGCAGACTATTAATACTTTAAGTGAAACAATGTGTGGAGTTGAAAAATCAAAACTAGACAAAAGGATTCCATCTTTAACAAAAGGCACTAACCGCACTGAAGCGAATGCAATAGAACAAGCAGTCATGTCAGTTATTAATAATGGAAGTAGAGAGTCTATCAGAGATTTAATTATTACTGTTGAAAAAGACCAAAAAACAAGAGTATATAGAAGTGAAGCTTTATCTATCTTTAAGAAATCTATCGATGAATCGATAATCAAACCAAATACGACAATTAGTAGAGCTTGTGAAGCGGTTATAGAGCAAAGGAAACATCTAGGAGATAATCGCATTCCTCCTAGAGCCATTGGATCCACCTTGTTACTAAAGGGACTTGAGTGTGATCATTCTTTAATTTTAAATACTACCGAAATGTTAAATAACGGTAATTACAAAAGTGGATTAAATAATTTGTATGTTGCACTTTCAAGAGCATCTAAGTCAATTTCTATATTTTCAGATAGTGAAATTCTAGCTTCAACATCCTAGATAAAATTCTCTTAAATTTTTAAACTGAAGTGACTTCTATGAAACGATTGTTTTATGATAGTTAAAATATGAACTTTGAAAATAAAATTTATCACATGATAGTAGCAGTGTTTACGTTATACTTTTTCGTTACACTAAACTAATTATTGTGATTTTGCCATCATGCCTTCTCAATGCTTTTTATGTATTCTAACACTAACTGCAACTGTTCAGGAGGCATAATGCCAAGTTTATCAATAGCTTGTGCGGGCAGTGGGCTAAAGACACCAGTAGCTGACATGATAAGAATGTTCCCTGAGTTATGCACTTCACCTTCAACAATTATTTCTGATTGCGTATGTTTAAGGTATTTTGCCGTGATGGTGTAGCTGTCATCAAACTGTGCTGGATGATGGAATTGGACTTCAATTTTTTTGGTAACGCAGACCATCTTAGCCAGAAGCACAGCTTCCCAACCAAGTATTTCATCCATAATGGTTGTTAAAATGCCACCGTGTAGGATGTTACCCCAGCCAATATGTCTCTCCAGTGGTTGAAACTGGGTGTAAATGGCTTTTCCATCGGTATAAAGCATAAGCTGCTTATTAATGGGGTTGGTCTCGCATTTACCAAAACAACCTCTTTGATGTTTATGAGGTGTGAGTTTCTTCAGTTCAGAAAAATTAATCATCAATTGCCTCACTGTTATGCTCATTTGAAACTTGAAAATCAGAAATCGACTCAATCCACAGTGATACTTCACTATTATGTGATGTTTCGATCTTAACGTGATTGCGGGCAATATTGATTACTTTGCCTGAAAAAATCTTATCACCAATAATCGTAACAGTGACCTTACTATTATTTATTTTTGCCTGCTGAAGCTGCTGAGTAACATCCATTTTATACCTCTTGTCATAACTGTATTAACGCACCACTATATTATTCATAGTTTGACCTGTTAAGCAATGTTATTCTATGTCATCTAAACAGGCTTTGTTATAGTGTTCATGATGGATTAGTAAAGAGCATTCGATCATTTATGTGGAAATTAGAAAAAACAGACGACAAAAAATACCCTTACCTGATTACTATTGAAAAATCAGAAAAAACCAATCTCAAACTGTTGGTGCAGAAAAAATGGCCATCAGATGATGAATCTGTTTTTTGTGTTCGTCATGATGCTAAGCCAGACATTAACGCAATTGAGTTGGTTGAAGAAGATGAAATTAGTTCAGTCAGATGGTTAGAAGACCAAACTAAGGTCTCAATTAAACTCAATCGCACGACTAATCAGCAATGTGAATTTAGATTCGTCACAAAAAAATATAAAAACAAGCCAGGTGACTATGAGCAGATATTCTTCAAATCCAAGCCTGACGATAAAGGTGCTTCTATCTGGCGTGTTGAGGAGACTAGTAGTGATAAATTTCCTTACCGAGTAAGCATCATAGAAAAAGGCAACCCAACGCTGTCACTTTTAACACAGGATAAATGGCCAGGTGCCAGTGGTAATATCTTTTGCATACGCGCCAATGAAAAACCAGAGATTATTTCTGGCAAGGTTATAGAGGAAGTGCCTGTTGTTTTTGTCAAGAGAGTAGGTAAACGTTTGTCTATCATGCTTGATCGATCTGTGAAAAAACGCTGCGAGTTTCTATTTTTGCGTAAGAAATATAAAACCAAAGAGGGATATTATGAGCAGATTTTCTTTAGAACGCAGCAGGGAATTAATCAGCACCGTACTCGTGGTAATTTAAGTTTACAGCCAAAACTGGCAGATCTTGAAGTGGTCATTGACAGTAATGAACGTTATCCTTGGAAATTTGGCGAGCACAACATTACAAGACAAAATCTGTCTGTTGGTGATTATGCACTGATGCTTGATAATGAGATCGAAGCAATTGTAGAGCGTAAAACATTTGATAATATGTTGTCAGATATTGCTAAGATTCAGGTTTTACACCAGCAACTGACAGAATTATCGACCTATCGTCATGCGGCAGTGGTGATTGAGGCGCAGTATGGTGATTTTCTTTCCAGTGATAAAATTGGGAAATATTCATCGCCTGCGCATATGGGAAGGGCGCTTGCTGAACTATCCGTCTTACATCCTAATTTACCGATTATTTATGCAGGTAATAGAAAAGAAGCAAATCACTGGTCCTTAAGGTTCTTTGAAGCAGTACTCAAAAAACATAATGACCCAACCAATGATGCTATTGCAACAGCAGTTGCTA
>NZ_QLIQ01000009.1 GCF_003428165.1 Cysteiniphilum litorale
GAAAAACTGCTATGAGTTATCCAGAGAGTTATTTAAAAGTGTCATTGCTAAGTTTGTGACTGAGTTCGCACCATCGATGGAATCGCTACTACCAAAATTCATGCCATCCATCAATGCGTAAGTCCTATATAAATAAAAATAAGTTTACCATACCCTTTTAAGACAGCAAAAATAAATATTTCAATGTTGAATCACGAATTGAATCAAAGTAAACGGTTGCCATCAAGCAAAGCAATAAATACTGTAAAATGGCTTGCAGCTGGTATACAATGCTTGACAGTTTTTAACACCTCGCTTTGTCATGTATCAAAGCGATTAATTAGGCATAAATAAACTTAACATGCAGCTTTTACGATTTGCAGATTTACATAACAATAAAAATCAAACACCAAGTATTGTCACCATTGGGAACTTTGATGGCATGCACTTGGGGCATCAGTATATTATCAATCATGTGCAGCGATTGGCTAAAACCAACAGCGCCAAAGCGACAGTGGTGACATTTGAGCCGCAACCGAAAGAGTTTTTTTTAAAAGAAGCTGCGCCTTTACGCATCACGCCTTTTCGCGACAAGATCCAAGCATTTAAGGCACTCAATATTGATCAAGTACTCTGCCTGCAGTTTAATCAAAAGCTTGCAATGCTATCAGCAGAAACCTTTGTTAAAATGATTCTTGTTGGTGGTCTTAATGCTCAACATATCATTATCGGTGATGACTTTCGTTTTGGTTATCAGCGTCAAGGTGATTTTAAGCTACTTAAAGACTTAGGGCAAAAATATGGCTTTAGCGTAGAAAGCCTCCCTTCTTATACTTTAGATGATACACGCATTAGCAGCAGCCACATCCGCCAACTACTAAATAGCGGTCAGTTCAATGATGCCGCGCATTTTTTGGGACACAGCTACTCGCTCAGTGGTCGCGTGCATCATGGTGATCAAAATGGGCGCAAGATTGGTTTTCCAACCATTAACATCCCCATGCCAACAGCCGTTGTCGTTTCAGGGGTTTATGTTGTCAACGTGCATGTTCATGGTAAAACATATCACGGCATTGCCAATATCGGTATCCGCCCAACAGTCGGTGGCAGATTACGTTTATTAGAGACACATATTTTTGATTTCACACATGACTTATATGGGCAATATGTTACGATTGAGTTTTTGCATTTTGTGCGTAGCGAGAAAAAGTTTGCAAACTTTGACGCACTCAAAGCACAAATAAATGATGATAAATTAGCAGCACTTATGTGGCTTGAAAAACATACAACAAAGATATAAAACAAATAGGAAATCGGAGTTACGTACAATTAAATAGGTAACTTTAAAAAACACCCCGTCAGCCTACGGCTGCCACCCCTCTTGCAAAGAGGGGAATTTAAAATTGGCTTCTGCTTGATTCCCCTCTTTGCAAGAGGGGTGCTAAAGCTTGCGAGGCGGGGTGTTGAAATACAATTTAAAATAACGGGTTAAAGGGTAGAATATGGCAGATTATAAAAGCACGTTAAACTTGCCGAAAACATCATTTTCAATGAAGGCAAATCTCGCGCAAAAAGAACCGATGCGCTTAAAACAATGGTATAGCGATGAAGCTTATCAACAGATTCGCGAGCATTTCGCCGGTAGAGACAAGTTTATTTTGCACGATGGTCCTCCATATGCCAATGGCGATATTCACGTCGGTCACGCGGTCAATAAGATCTTAAAAGATATGGTGATCCGCTCAAAAACACTTTCAGGTTTTGACGCACCTTATGTCCCAGGTTGGGATTGCCATGGTTTACCGATTGAGCTGCAAGTTGAGAAAAAACATGGCAAAGCAGGAGCTAAAATTAGTGCCAATGCTTTTCGTAAAGAATGTCGTAAATATGCTGCCAAACAAGTACAGCGCCAAATTACAGACTTTAAACGTTTGGGAATTTTAGGCGATTGGGATAAGCCTTACTTAACCATGAACTTTGACTACGAAGCCAATATGGTGAGAACTCTAGGTAAGATTATTGAAAATGGTCACTTAACCAAAGGCTTCAAACCAGTCCACTGGTGTCCTGAGTGTGGCTCAGCACTTGCTGAAGCCGAAGTTGAATACAAAGATAAAATCTCACCTGCTATCGATGTTAAATTTGCCATCATTGAGCCAAACACTTGGGCAGAGCGCTTTGGTTTAGATGCTTTACCTGAAAACACTTCTGCAGTTATTTGGACGACAACACCGTGGACGTTACCCGCGAATCAGGCGATTGCCGTGCATAATGAAATAAGCTATGCCGTAGTTAACTTCAATCATGATCAACATATTATTGTTGCTACAGAGCTAGCTGAATCGATTATGAAACGCGCGAGTATTGAAGAATATCATATCCTTGCCAGTGTCTCAGGTGATCAGTTGACCGACTTAAAAGCACATCACCCTTTTTATAATCGTATCGTGCCCGTGCTTCATGGTGATCATGTTACCGTTGATTCCGGAACTGGTCTTGTGCATACCGCGCCAGCTCATGGGGTTGAGGATTTCGCATTAGGTAAACTGCATGACTTACCGGTTGACAACCCTGTTAACAACAATGGCTGCTATCACAGTAACACCGAGCTTTTTGCTAATGAATTTGTCTTTAAAGCCAACGATCATGTGATTGAAGTGTTAACACAAAACAACGCCCTTCTTAATTTAAATAAACTAGAGCACAGCTATCCACACTGCTGGCGCCACAAGACACCACTTATTTTCCGCGCCACACCACAATGGTTTATCAGCATGGAAAAAAATAAATTGCGTGCACGTGCTGAAGAAACCATCAAAGAAGTGAAATGGGTGCCAAGCTGGGGACAAAGCCGCATTGAAGCGATGATGCAAGACCGCCCTGATTGGTGTATCTCACGTCAACGCACTTGGGGTGTGCCTATTCCTTTATTTATTCACAAGGAAACCGAAGAGTTACACCCACGAACTCAAGACATTATTGAAAAAGTTGCCAACGCCATTGCCAAAGGTGGCGTCGAGGCTTGGTTTGATGCTGATGACAGTCAATTCATTACTGAAACCGAAAATTATCAACGCGTCACCGATACACTTGATGTCTGGTTTGACTCAGGCTGCTCAAACGCTTGTGTGCTTGAGTATAATGAAGATTTGCAATTCCCTGCTGATTTATATCTTGAGGGTTCTGACCAGCATCGTGGATGGTTTCAAACTTCACTCTTAACAAGCTTAGCGCGTCGCGATCAAGCACCCTTTAAGCAAGTACTAACCCACGGGTTTACCGTTGATGCCCACGGCAAGAAAATGTCCAAATCTCTTGGCAACGTTGTCTCACCACAGGATGTCGTTAACACATTAGGTGCTGATATCCTAAGACTATGGGTTGCAGCAACTGATTATCGCACTGAGATGACCGTATCTGATGAAATTCTCAAGCGTAATGCCGATACCTATCGCCGTTTGCGTAATACAGCACGCTTTTTATTATCGAACCTTGAGGGCTTTAATCCACAAACTGATTTAATCGACTTTGATCAGTTGGTTGCATTGGATCAATGGGCAATTGCCAAGGCAGATGAAGTGCAACAGAAAATTATAAAAGCGTATGATGAGTATAACTTCCATGTTGTGGCACAACAGATTCATCATTTTTGCTCAATTGATATGGGTAGCTTTTATCTTGATGTCATTAAAGATCGTCAATACACCGCAAAAGCTGATGGTTTGGCACGCAAGTCTGCACAAACGGCAATGTATCATATCATTCATGCTTTAGTGCGTTGGATGTCACCGATTTTATGCTTTACGGCTGATGAAATTTATGAAGCGATTCCTGGCGAGAAATCACCTTTTGTTAGCTGTGAATGGTATCAAGGCTTATCACAAATGCCACAATCAGCTAAGCTTGATCTGCCATTTTGGCAAACGATTCAAGAGGTGCGCACCGAATGCAACAAACTACTTGAAGCCAAACGTGCTGAGGGTGTGTTAGGCGCTTCCCTTGAGGCTAATATCACGCTTTATGCTAACGATGCCTTACTAGCGCAATTAGCTAAACTTAAAGATGAGCTACGCTTTGCGTTGATTGTTTCTGATGCGCATATCAAACCATTGTCTGAAAAACCTGAGTTTGCGCATGACTCAAGTATTAAAGGCTTAAGCATTGTCGTTGAGAAATCAGTGGCACAAAAATGTGAGCGTTGCTGGCATCGACGCGAAGATGTCGGCAGTCATAGCGAATATGCTGATATTTGCGGCAGATGTGTTGAAAACATCACTACTGAACAAGGAGAGCTACGTGAGTTTGCGTAACAATCAACTGCGTTGGGTTATTTTAAGTATTATTGTCATTATTATTGACCTTGGCACAAAATACCTTGCCTCACAAAATCTAACTTATGGACAACCAGTTGAAATCCTGCCCTTTTTTAACTTAACCTTATTGCATAATTATGGTGCGGCATTTAGTTTTCTAAGTAATGCTAATACCACATGGCAAGTGATTCTCCTCTCTGGTATTGCGCTTATTGTCGCTATTGTGATCTTGATATGGTTAGCGCGTTTGCCTAAAAACAAAAATCTAACTGCCTGTGCTTTAGCACTTATCTTAGGTGGCGCCTTGGGTAATGTTTACGATCGCATAATTCACGGTTATGTCGTTGATTTCCTTGATTTTCATATCAACAATTATCATTGGCCAGCTTTCAATATCGCAGACTCTGCCATTTGTATCGGTGCCGTGATTTTGATTTTGATGAGTTTTAAATCTAAAAAATAACATTTTCCTGCTGAATAAACGTTGGCTGAGCATTAGTCGAAGCCATTTTATATACTACTGCTCCCTTCGACTTTTCTCAGGGTACGATATTAAAAATTGCAAACTCAGTTTGCAATTTTTAATGCAAATTGCAAACTCAGTTTGCAGTTTGCATACTCAATCTGATACCATTCACCTATTCTCGTCAAATGTGATTCGTCATAATGTATAAAAGATTACTTAGCATTGATACCAAGATGAAAGCAAGTGTTTTCTTATTTGGACCTCGAGGTACAGGCAAAACGCATTGGTTAAAAGACACATTTCCTTCGGCTATTTATTTAGATTTGCTAGATGATGCAACTTACACAGAGCTGCTTGGCGACCCAAAAGCATTATCGCGTAAAATTCCTAAAGCCTATAACGATTGGGTTATTATCGATGAAGTTCAGAAAATTCCAAACCTACTTAATGAAGTACATCGCCTTATTGAACATCAAGGACAGCGCTTTATATTGACGGGCTCTAGTGCTCGCGCACTTCGCAAAAAAGGAGTTAATCTTCTCGCAGGGCGCGCATTAACTTATCACATGCATCCATTAACTGCTATCGAACTTTCCAATGATTTTGATTTGGCTTTTGCGATACAGTACGGGACACTTCCCATGACGTATAACGTTAATCAACCAGAGCACTTTCTTAAAAGTTATGTGCAGACTTATTTAAAAGAGGAAGTTCAGCAAGAAGCATTAACCAGAAGCTTATCTCTTTTCACAAAGTTTTTACAAACGGCGAGCTTTTCGCAAGGTGAAACAATTAACTATAGCAATATTGCACGTGAGATTGGCAGTAACCACCAAAGTGTGCGTAATTTCTTTGATATTCTTGAGGATTTGCTCATTGCTTATCGACTGCCAATCTTCACGCGACGTGCAAAACGTGATGTTATTACACAACCAAAGTTCTATTATTTTGATACTGGAGTGTATCGCGCCATTCGCCCCAAAGGAGTGCTTGACTCTGAAGAAGAACTCTCAGGTGCCGCTTTTGAAACATTATTTTTTCAACAAGCTAAAGCATTGAATGATTATTTTTTCTGGGGATATGAGTTTTATTATTGGCGAACACGCACGCAACAAGAAGTTGATTTTGTTTTATATGGCGAAAGAGGTTTATATGCCATTGAAATTAAACGCAAAGCCAAGCTCACAGCACAAGATTTTAAAGGATTGGATCTTTTTCAAAAGGATTACCCGATGGCAAAATGTATTATGTTATATGGTGGAGATCAAACCTATTATGACAATGAAGTAAATGTTATCCCCTTTGCCGTAGCAATTCGTTCATTAGATAAAATTCTAGCGGGAGATAGTTGAGAAACAGCTATTTTGCTGCTGGCTTTAATAAAGCAGGACCAAATGCATCGGGGTTGTCTTTCGGATTTTTACCTACAATCCTAGGGTCATCAGCTTTTAAATATATAAAATTCTTATACCCTGTTTTTATAACCTCACTGCCACTGCCCCACGTTCCTATATATGGAACAAAATCACCTTCCTGATTATATGCAGTATTAGTAAGTGGAACGGCATCAGTCGAATACCAGAATGAACCATCTGTTTTATAGGCATAAATCCACAAATTTTGATCTCTAATAAGCACTCCAAATGTTGAAAACTCTGTTGCAGGCACTCCGCCATTTTCTGCCCATGTGCCTAGCTGTAATCCTTGTATAGCATTTGGATTCCATCCAGAATTACCCCCTGTTGGTAGATTAATTTGCGGTCCAGTTGGTTTCCATTTCGTCTCTAGAACATCTATTTCTCGTCCTATACCGCCTTGAGCACCACCTGATCCGTCTAAATAGTTTTGCGGTCCAGGAATCATGTTTTTACGCTCTGCTAAATAAAAAGTTTCACAAAAATCACCTGCACCATTTGAACCTACTTTTACATCAATCTGCCAAAGACCATCTTTGGCTGCACCGATGCCGTTACCAATGGTGACACCATCTTGATTTATACCAATTGGATAGGCTCTACTACCTTGCGTCCCATATTGATTAGCTTCTGTTGTTTGATATACGGCATCATTGCTCACTTGCCAACGCCCCAAATCATTAGATCCATAGTCCTGTACCCAAAAACTATCTCCGGCGACTACTTTGTCTTCTTGATTACCCATACCATTTTGCCACCCCTTATTAGTAATAATCGGTGGAGTACTATTTATAGATATTTCAAAATAGCGACGATCTTGCCAACAATCCTGATCATAATGTGACTTACTAGCATCATATTTAAATGTTAAATATCCATTATTGTCAAATAAATATTGATTGCCAGAACCATCTGTTTTAACACTTATTGAAGCCGTACCTAGATAATCACCTTGCGCGGTTTTAATATCTAAAATTAGATAATTAAATAACATATAGTTATACACAAACTCTGGAGTGAATATTGTTCCAACAGGAGCACTCAGCTTTTGATCGCCCCATGCTCCACCTTTAGTTACAGTTAATGTAAATTGAGAATCATTCTCCCAGCTACTTATAAAGGGGCACTCTTCTCCTGAGGCATAAACCCAAGGTGAATAAACAACCACTAAGAAAATACAAATAAGTTTATATTTATTAATTTTCATAACGACTCCTTCGTCTTCTTGTTGTTAAAAAAACATTAATACCTTTAAATCCCTTGCAATTATATGCATGAGTAACTCAAATTAAATATAGTTCATATGACTAAAAATGACTGATTTTTTGGCAAATTCATCAAAGAGTTGTTGATATTGCTTCTTAAATGAAAATTTACTGACATTAAAATAAATACCAATTGTTACTCATTTGAAACAGACAAAAGAATATTAAATATATATAATTCGCATCTACTTCAAACACATTAAAAAGGTCGCCTCTATGAGAGCAATACTTCTTATCACTGTCAAAATGATAGCGATGATTACGCTAACAGAAAAGGCTTATGCCATATATAACAGTGGTTATCCTGCGTATAAAGTAGAAAACATTAAGCGTGAAGATACCAACATAGATCAGAAAACTACTTATCCAGCATATGCAAGTACAGAAGATATAAAAATCTAATGGATTAGGCGTTGATGTCTTTTTTAAGCTTAATCATATCCAATGCGGCTTTCAGCGCATATTTGCCTTTATGACCTTTTTCGCCACCGACACGCGCTAACGCTTGATCCTTGTTATGCGTTGTCAACACCCCAAAAATCACCGGCAGGTCATAACTCATCATCACATCTTGTGTGCCTTGTGATACTTGCATACAGACGTAATCATAGTGATCAGTTTGTCCACGAATAACACAACCCAACAAGACAATAGCATCATATTTCTTGGTTTTAGCTAGCTGCTTTGCCGCATAAGGTAACTCGACAGCTCCTGGCACTTTGTAAACTTTCGGCGTTTTTATCGCCTGATTTTGCGCCTCTTCAAGTGCGCCTTCCAATAACTTATCGGTAATTAACGCATTAAATTCACTCACAACAATCGCAATCTTTGGCATCTTCATACTCCTTTTATGCTATGGTTTAGCCGTTGTTTTTTAGTTTGTAAATATCCTTTATTATGCTCATGTACATCTGACTCTGATACGAGCACCTGCACTGCAATATTCGCCTTTTGCAGAGCCTGCACTTTTTCAGGGTTATTTGATAATAGCTGGCATGACTTTATATCATAATATTTAAGCACTTGCAGCGCATGATCATAGCGACGATTATCTATTGGCAAATTAAGTGCTTCATTGGCTTCAATCGTATCCATGTGCTTTGCTCGCTGCAACTCATAGGCTTTAAGCTTATTCACCAAGCCAATATCGCGCCCTTCTTGCTCAAGATAAATCAAAATCCCACCACGATCAGCAATCTCATGTAATGCGTGATGCAACTGTGATTGGCAATCACACTTTAATGAACCGAATAAATCGCCCGTAATACACGATGAATGAATACGCACGAGTGGATTATCTTTAATGTCTTTGCTTATGACTTTTATTTCACTTTGGGTCACCGGATCGACAAAAACACTCATCTCAAGCTCGCCATAATCACGAAAAGGAATAAGGCTACTTGCCGCTTTTGTAATAAGCTTTTCAGTTGCCAAGCGATATAAACGAAGCTCCTCAATACTTAATATCGGCAAATCATGAGTAAGAGCAAAGCGCTCAATCTCTTCGCCTTTCATCATGCTGCCATCTTTATTCATCAGCTCACACAAGACTGCTGCCGGATGAAAGCCTGCCATTTTCACTAAGTCAACACTTGCCTCTGTATGCCCTTGACGCCCTAACACCCCATAATCATTCGCAACTAATGGGAAAATATGCCCCGGACGACTAATATCACTAGGATCAACGTCAGGGTTTGATGCCACTTGAATCGTGTGCGCGCGATCTTTCGCCGATACACCTGTTGTTACCCCTTCTTTTGCTTCTATCGTGATAGTAAAAGGCGTTGTAAATTGACTGGTGTTTAAATCTGCCGGCACCATTGGGTTTAATTGCAAGCGTTTGGCATGCGCTTTTGACATTGCCAAACAGACAATACCACTGGCATGTTGTAGCATTAAATTGACATTCTCAATATTCGCAAGCTGCCCTGGGAAGATTAAATCACCCTCATTCTCACGATCTTCATCATCGGTTACGATAATACTTTTACCTTGTTTTAGGGCATTAACTGCGGCTTCAACGCGTGTTTTAATTCTTTGAAACATATTGTATTTTCTCCATATAATGATGAATGTGTTTACCAATAGGATCCGCTTCAAGGTTGACCTTGGTGCCCACTTGATAATTCTTAACAATAGTGGCATCAATAGTATGCGGAATAAAAGTGACCGTAAAATAGTCGCCTTTTACTTCAATCACGGTAATGCTCATACCATCAATGGTGATAAATCCTTTATTAACTAAATATCTTAATATCTCTAAAGGCGCAGAAATAGCCACAAGCCAAGCCTCTGCTTCATGGGTAATCGATTTCACTTCACCGACACCATCAACATGACCTTGCACCATGTGCCCACCGATAAAATCATTTAAGCGTAACGATAGCTCAAGATTAACATGCGATCCAGCAACGAGCTGTCCCAAGGTTGTTTTACGCAATGTTTCAGGTACCGCTTCAAAGCTCACTAAGCCCTTTACTTTATCCAAAGTAACGACCGTTAAGCACACACCATTAATGGCAATGCTATCACCTATTTTACAACTGGCTAACTGCTCTGAGCGAATCACCAATGTGATTAAATCAGACCCTAAAACCGAATCAACCGTTGCCACTTCCTGTACAATACCACTAAACATAACTACCTCTTACGATCTTTTATTTCCTGTTTTTCCTGCTTTTTCTATGCGACCCATACAATAATAGTCATCACTCAAAAACCCATTATCTTCGATATTAACGCGCTTCTTGTGCTTAAAATCGGCAATGATCATAGGTGCTACATAACTTTGCACTTCATCGACTAACTGCGCCGCAAAAAAAGCATTTAGTAATGTTCTACCACCCTCAACTAAGACACTAGTAACACCTCTTTGCGCCAATATTTCTAATACTTTTGTAAGGTCAATCTCGCCCTGATTTAATGATACTTTGATACACTCAATACCTTTATGCGTTAATGCATCAAGCGTATCTTGATCCGCCAAATCACTGGTAATCACAATACTCTCAATACCATCATTAAAAAGCCTAGCATCACATGGTAACTGGCAGGTTTTTGATAACACAATACGTAATGGATGCTTAATAAACTCAGCATCTGAAACTCTCACGGTAAGACTTGGATTATCTTCAATCAGCGTCTCGCGCCCAATCATAATCGCATCAACGCTATTACGTAGATTATGCACTTGCTGTTGTGATGTTTTATTAGTAATTTGTTTATTATCTTGTGGATGAGTAACCATCTGACCATCGAGTGACATGCCCCATTTGGCAATAACATATGGGCGTTTATACTTATGATAATGAAAAAATATTTTATTCATTACAGTCGCTTCATCATGCATAAGCCCTGTCTCAACAACAATACCCGCCTGTTGTAAACGCTTAATACCCTTACCTGCCACTTGTGGGTTAGGATCAACACTCGCGACAACGACTTTAGCAACTTGTGCCGTGATCAAGCGCTCGGTACAAGCCCCCGTTCTGCCAACATGGCAACACGGCTCAAGGGTAACATAAACAGTCGCGCCTTGCGCGCTATCCCCTGCTTGATCTAAGGCATGAATCTCGGCATGTTTATCTCCAGCAAAGCGATGCCAACCTTCACCAATAATTTGACCATTTTTAACAATCACGCAGCCAACCATTGGGTTAGGTGACACACTCAAAGCGCCACGCCTTGCCAACATCAGCGCTTGAGACATATAAAAATAATCCGCTTGAAACACTTGCAATAATCACCCTTTCATTAATTTATTTAACTTCAGGGACAAGCAAAAGAAATAAACATATGCAAAATGGGCAAGAGCAGCACATTGATAATGAGTTCAACATTCAACATTCAACATTCAACATTCAACATTCAACATTCAACATTCAACATTCAACATTCAACATTCAACATTCAACATTTTAAAATATAATGCACTTGCACTTTACACATATGTTAATCATATTACTTCTTCTTTCATCCGGACTATAACCGTCGGCTCTGGAATCTCACCAGATCTGCTGACCTTTGACCTTTAAATCAAAGCGCTCGTGGGCTTTTCTAAATGCTTATAGAATTACCACCGGTGGGGAGTTTCACCCCGCCCTGAAGAACTAGAGTTGAATTCTACGTTGTTTTGAATAAAAAATCCAGAAGTGATAAGCACTTCAGCTGATAACTTATAAGAACTACAAACACGCCTTAACAAAGCCTTCAAATAAGCGATGACCATCACGCGGGGTTGAGGTAAACTCTGGATGAAACTGGCAAGCCATAAACCATGGGTGTGTTGGAATCTCAACCATCTCAACCAGTTTTTGATCCTGTGATTTGCCACTGATAACAAGTCCTGCATTTTCCAATGCTTCAACATAATTATTATTAACTTCATAACGATGGCGATGACGCTCTTTAATGCTATCAGCAGCATAGACCTTGTGCGCTAAACTATCCTTTTTCAAGTGGCATAATTGCGCACCAAGTCGCATCGTACCCCCCATATCAGATTGCAATGTACGCTTTTCTTTATCACCCGTTGCTGTTTGCCACTCGGTGATTAAGCCAATTAAAATATCTTGGGCTCTGGGGTCAAACTCCGTACTATTGGCGCCCTTTAATCCCAATACATTACGCGCATACTCAATTACGGCAACCTGCATGCCTAAACAAATCCCTAAGAATGGAATTTTATGCTCACGCGCGTATTGCACTGCTTTGATCTTGCCCTCAACCCCTCGTGATCCAAAGCCACCAGGCACTAGAATACCATCAACTTTACCGATGACTTTTTTAACATCACCTTTTTCGATATCCTCTGAGTCAATAAACTTAATATTAACCTTGGCATGATTGTGAATGCCAGCATGAAACAGTGCCTCATTTAATGACTTATAGGCTTCCGTTAGACTAACGTACTTACCAACCATGGCAATGGTAATTTCTTTTTGTGGATGATTAATCTCATAGACCACCTTATCCCATTCGGATAAATCCGCTGAGCGCACATGAAGCCCAAGTTGACTCACCACACAAATATCTAAACCTTGATCGTGATATTTGCGTGGAATCTCATAAATACTTGAGACGTCTTCCGCACTAAAAACCGCAGATTCGGCAACGTTAGTGAACAAAGCAATTTTACGCTTTTCATCATCACTAAAGCTTTTCTCACAACGACAAACCAAGATATCAGGCTGAATACCAATAGAACGCAGCTCTTTGACTGAATGCTGTGTTGGTTTGGTTTTGAGCTCGCCTGCAGCTTTAATGTAAGGCAATAATGTCAAGTGCAAAAACAAACTGCGTGACTTACCCAACTCTTGCGCTAGTTGGCGAATCGCCTCAAGAAAAGGTAATGATTCAATATCACCGACCGTGCCGCCGACTTCAACAATCGCGACATCAATCTTATCATCAACACCTTGTAAGATTTTAAGTTTAATCTCATCAGTAATATGTGGGATCACCTGAATCGTACCACCAAGATAATCACCACGGCGCTCTTTTTTTATCACATCTTGATAAACACGCCCTGTCGTGAAGTTATTACGCTTGGTCATTTTAGTACGTATAAAGCGCTCATAATGCCCTAAATCAAGATCAGTTTCAGCACCATCTTCGGTGACAAACACCTCACCATGCTGCAATGGACTCATCGTACCAGGATCAATATTAATATATGGATCAAGCTTCATTAAGGTAACATTTAAACCGCGACATTCTAATAAAGTTGCCAAGGAAGCTGCTGTGATCCCTTTGCCAAGAGATGAGACAACACCTCCAGTAACAAAGACAAACTTGGTACGTTGATTTTCAATACGAGTTGACATAAAAGATAATACATTAAGCGCTGTTAATGTTGGCAAAGAATAGCAAAAAGCCCTTTGTGAAGCTAGTTAAATTTATGATAAAGCATCGATGAATTATCCACACTCCTAATTTATTGCCAAATTTAAGCTATTGGGATAATTATTGTTTTACATAATGTTGCTTATAAACTACAATCAGGACATGAAACAGATACGCATATACAAAACACCAGATGGGAAAGAACCATTTAATCTATGGCTTGATAACATCAAAGACAAAATTACCAAAGCTAGGATACGTAGGCGAATTGATCGCTTATATTTTGGCAATGAAGGTGATCATAAACATGTTGGCAATGGTGTGTTTGAACTACGACTAGCGTTTGGCTCTGGATATCGTGTTTACTATGCTAAAGAAGCTGAAATCACATATATTTTATTGCTTGGTGGTGATAAAAAAACACAGCCTAACGATATTAATCTAGCTCAAAAATATTGGCTTGAGCTAAAGTTAGGAGACCATTTATGAACAAAAATATTGAGCAAAATACAACAGATTATCATGCACACTTAATTCAAAGTTTACATGATAAAGAAGAAGCCGTAGCCTATCTAGAAGTTGCGCTTGAGGAATATGAAAATGACGGCGATAGTCAAGCTTTTATGCTTGCACTTAAAAATATCGTTGAAGCGCAAGGCGGGGTGGGTTCTTTATCAAAAAAGACTGGGTTAGATCGAGCACACTTATATAGAGTGTTATCCAGCAAAGGAAATCCAAGATTTATAACACTTGGCAATATATTGAAAGCGTTGGGTTTTAAATTATCAGTAAATTCCGTCTAAACCCATATAAACTTAAAAACAAAAAGTACGTATTTTGAGTCAGGTTATATAGCAGCTTGCATTATTTCTTCAATCGCAGAAATCGCTTTTGCAACATTAGCAACTGCTGTACCACCCATGGCTGTTTTGCTATTAACCGCTGACTCAATGCTCAACACTTGATAAACATCGTCATCAATCATCACTGAAAAATGCTGAAATTCAGAAAGTGTTAAATCAGTTAATGATTTATTTTCACTTAAAGCATAGGCAGTAATTTCTCCAACGATATGATGCGCTTTCCTAAAGGCAATACCTTTTTTAGAGAGATAATCAGCTAGCTCCGTTGCCACACAAAAGCTGCCATCATAGTTTTTATCTTTATTTACCACTAAGCTTTCAACGGTTATCGTTGTTACTTTCAACAAGTCACTCACGGTATCAACCGCAGCAAAAAGTGCCTCTTTATCCTCTTGCAGATCTTTGTTATATCCCGATGGTAAGGCTTTAACGGTTGTTAATAATGCAACTAAATAACCATTTAAACGTCCTGCTTTGCCACGAACCAACTCCATTGCATCTGGGTTTTTCTTCTGCGGCATAAGTGATGAACCCGTCGTGACTAAATCACTCATTTCAACCAAACCAAACTCGGTCGTTGAATAGATAATCATATCCTCAGCAAAACGACTTAAATGTGTCCCAATAAGGCTAATCGCAGCTAATAGTTCAATAATATAATCGCGATCACTGACTGCATCTAGACTATTTTGGGCAATTTCATTAAACCCCAACACATTGGCCATTTTCTGGCGATCCAAATGCCACGCATTGCCAGCAATCGCCCCCATGCCTAGTGGTGAGACATTGACGCGTTTTTTAATATCTAAAAGTCTCGCATAATCGCGTTTCAACATTTCATAAAAGGATAAGAAATAATGCCCCCAAGTGATCGGTTGTGCTTGTTGCAAATGCGTATAACCCATGACAAACACGTCAACATTGGCTTTAGCTTGCGCGACAAAAGCCGCTTGCAAGGCTTTAATCAAATCACATAAATGCTCAATATGCTCAAGTACCCATAACCTTGTTGCACAAGAGACTTGTTCATTGCGAGACCTCCCCGTATTGGCCTTGTAGGCAAGATCACCTATTTTATCCACCAGTGATTGCTCAACAAAGGTATGAATATCTTCAACACCATCATTGATTGCCTGCTGAATAAGATACGGATTATCATTAACCTCATGCTCGATCTCTGCTAAGGCTTGATGCAACGCCTGTAATTCGCTATCAGATAAAACGTTGATATCGCATAGTGCTTCCGTAAACGCTTTTGTTGCTTTGATATCATAAGGGAGCAGCCGATAATCAAAACTCAATGACTCATTAAAGCGTACAAATAAGGGATTATTATCCTCACTAAAACGCCCACCCCAAAGTTTTTGTTTTTCTTTTTTTTCTTTATTAATTACTTCTGCCATGGCTTATCCTTTAATTCATTAAAAAATGTGATAAAAAATTCAATGCCCTCGTTGATTTGCTCTACATAAATAAATTCATCGGCACTGTGTGAACGCTTTGAATCCCCTGGTGAGAACTTAACACTTGGGCAATTTACCATTGCCTGATCTGACGTTGTTGGCGAGCCATAGCTATTAATACCTTTTGCTAATAATGCCTGCATTAACGGATGCTCAATTGGTGTTTTACTAGGCTTAATACGTAGTGATCTAGGTGTAATTTCTGATGCCATATACTGGCGCATAATCTGCAGTACATCCTCATTGCCATAGGCATCAGTCGATCTAACATCAACGACAAAATGACATTTTTCAGGGACAACATTGTGCTTTACGCCAGCGTTGATCATCGTCACACTCATTTTCACATCACCCAATGTCTCTGAGGTTTGTACAAATTGATAACTGTTAATCCAATTAATATCATCAACAGCTTTTAATATTGCATTATCTCCTTCATTGCGTGCAGCATGTCCTGTCTTGCCATGTGCGACACAATCACAAACCATTAAACCCTTTTCGCTAATCGCAAGCTCCATGCTCGTTGGCTCACCAACGATCGCAAAGTCAATAGCATCAAAAAAGGTTAGCGCCAACTCAGCACCATTTTTGCCTGAGATCTCCTCTTCGGCAGCCGCGCAGAATAACAGATTAAAAGGTAAATCTGCCCTTTGATAAAAATAACTAAAAGTAGCTATCATACTTACCAACGCGCCACCGGCATCATTGGATCCCAAGCCATATAACTTACCATCAATGATTTCTGCACAATAAGGATCACGGGTATAGCTCTTACTCGGTGGCACGGTATCGTGATGTGAAATCAGTAAAACGGATGGTTTATGATCATCAAAATATTTATTCTTAGCGCACACATTATTACCAACTAAAGTACTAGTAATACCGCGTTCAAATAACCATTGTTGAATAAATGCCGCACTTTGTGCCTCGTCTTTTGAAATCGATGGGATTTCAATTAAACACTTTAGTAATGCTAAGGCTTCTGCTTGTTTATATGCTATATCTTCGATCAATACAGAATGCATACTTATATCATTTATCATCTAGCGCACCTCCTCTGCCAATCTAATTGCCGTGACTTTAGATTTCTCGCCTTGCAAACTACGAGCAATATTATCCGCATTACTAATCATCACTTGATAAACGTTAGAGGCTAATGCATCAAAGCAATTCTCAAGTTTAACCAACATGCCTTGCTGGATCTTGTCCTCTGCCTTTAAACGTTGATATACATTTAAATCTAAGGTTTCAATCAATGAGTGTGGATTAGCAATATCCTCATAAACCCCTGCCAAATCCATACAGTAATATAGATTGACCTGATATTGATGCGCCAAGGCTTTTGCAATTTCATATGCTACTGTGTCGGCATTGGTATTTAAAAGCTGCCCATTACCATCATGCGTAATCGGTGCAATAACAGGTAAAAAGTCATTATTGATCAAATCAATTAATACATTACGATTAACTGCTTTAACATCACCAACAAAACCAAAGTCATGCATTTCAGTTCCGCGCTTGTTACTCAGTAGCAAATTAGCATCAGCACCACTTAGCCCCAATGCATTAACACCATAAGCTTGCAACTTAGCCACTATCTGTTTATTGATGACCCCGGCTAACACCATCGTCACAAGATCTAATGACACTTGATCAGTCACACGCCGACCATTAACAAAGGTAGATTCAACACCTAGACGCTCGGCTAACTCGCTAACTTGATCGCCACCGCCATGCACAATAATGCATGGATTACTTTGCTGCGAAATAGCATGCAATAGCATATTGAGCTTACTTTCATCATCAATCACACGCCCACCTAATTTGATGATATTAAGCGTTTTATTCAACTTCATCGGCATAGACCTTTTCATTTAATAATGGTGCTTTTGACATTTGTAATTTCAACGTTTTGACAAGTTCGGATAGCACATATTGCGCGGCATAGAGTCGATTCTCGGCTTGCTCGATAACAATTGAGCATTCAGAATCAAGCACATCATCAGCAATCACAAGATTGCGTCTCACGGGCAAGCAATGCAGCACCTTGGCATTGGGGGTGTTTTTTAGATTCTCTTGAGTGATCATCCATTTGGCATCAGTATTGATCACCTTGCCGTATTCTTTAGTACTTGACCAATTTTTGACATAGATAAAATCGGCATCTTTAAACGCCTCATCTTGGTCATATATCACTTGAGCATCACCGATAAATTCTGAATCCAATTCATAGCCTTCAGGGTGTGTTACTACAAACTCATAATCCATCAACTGCATACCCTCAGCAAACGAATTTGCTACCGCATGTGGCAAGGGATTAACATGTGGCGCCCAACTTAACACAACTTTTGGTTTTTTTAGTTTTTTTGGTTTTTTATACTCTTCAATCGTTAGAATATCAGCAAGACTCTGTAAAGGATGACGCAAAGCTGATTCCAAATTCACTATTGGGCAATCCGTGTGTTTTTTAAATGCGCTAAAGATTTGCTCTTGATAATCTTGTTCTTTGTCATTGAGCTTGGCAAAGGAGCGAATCGCAACAATGTCACAATAGCTTGCAATCACTTGTGCTGCCTCTTTGATATGTTCAGGTTTATCGGTATTCATCACCACACCTTCGCTAAACTCCAGTGCCCAACCATTATTAACATCAATTGGTAATACATTCAAACCAATATTTTGTGCCGCTTTTATCGTTGAGATTTTAGTGCGTAAACTTGGGTTTAAAAAAATAACACCTAAAGTTTTATGCGCACCTAATTTATCATTCGCATATGGATTCTGCTTAATCTCAATACATGATTGAATCGCTTCTTGGATATTGTCAATATCCTTAATACTTAAATAGTGCTGCATGTTTTTTCACTCCTAGAAACTGTGTTTCTTTTATCTTATAAACTTTCTGTTGCTGAGCATTAGTCGAAGCCATTACATTTGCGTTGGCTGAGCGTCAGTCGAAGCCACTACAAATGTGACCCCTCACCCGCGCAGCCCAAGCTGCACGAGCAATCCCGCAAGGGGAGAGGTGATAGCTGGTGAACCTTATTTTTTACATTATTTCTACTCACCCCTCGACTTTGCTCAGGGTGCGGTTAACACTTTTAGATGAGTGTTCAGCTTCAATCACCTCTTTCAATGCCAAAATAAATGCATCAATATGCGACTGCTGAATCGTCAGTGCGGGCAATAAACGCATCACTTGTCCTCCTTGAGCAACACCTGTAAAGATATGCTTTTGCTTTAAAAGCGCATCACGAATTGCTTTGCAATCTAAGCTAAATTCAACACCTAGCATAAGCCCACGCCCACGTACAACGGTTACTTCAGGGATTTGCAATAATTGCGCTTTTAAATATGTCCCTTGTTGTTTGGCATTATCAACAAGTGCTTCATCGTCAATGACTTCAAGCACAGCTAACATCGCAGCACAGGCAAGATAACTACCACCAAAAGTTGTGCCTAACATGTTTTTGAATACCGGGATATCGTCTTTGATCAACACGCCACCAACAGGAAAGCCATTACCCGCCCCCTTAGCAAAAGTAATCAAATCCGGTTTAATACCTGATTGCTGAAAACTAAAAAACTTCCCTGTGCGCCCAAAGCCAGATTGAATCTCATCAACAATCAATTTTGCCCCGTGCGCTTGAGATAACTCACTTGCCGTCTGTAGAAAATGTATATCTGGTTCATAGATGCCGGCAATGCCTTGAACACCTTCAATAATTACCGCAGCCACGTCATTATCCATCGCTTCTTTCAATGCATCGATATCATTTAACTGCACACTAATGACTTGAAAACCGTTTGAAAATGGCGATTGGATGGCAGGATTATCAGTAACCGCCAAGGCAAGATTTGTGCGCCCATGAAAGCTATTACTAATGCTAATTATCTTGCTACGTTTGGTGACAACACCGGCAAGTTTAAGGGCATTTTCTACTGCCTCCGCTCCTGAGTTGACTAAAAACAGCTGGTAATTATGACAACCACTTAATTGTGCCAGTTTATCTGCCAGATGCTGCTGCATCGGCATCTCAATACTATTGGAATAAAAGCCGATATGTTGCAATTGATGAGTGATTCTTTCAATATAATGTGGATGACTATGCCCAATCGAGATCACTGCATGTCCACCATATAAATCAAGATATTGTTGATCATTGCTATCCCAAACATATAAATCTTGAGCTTTATTTAATGCAATCGGATAACGATCATATACTTCATATAAATTCATAAAATCCCCTTAAAAAACACTGGCTTTGAGTGATAAACCTAACTCACAAGGCAAACCAAACATGAGATTCATATTTTGTAGAGCTTGCCCTGAAGCCCCTTTAATCAAATTATCAATGACACTGACAACATGCAGATACTCACCATGTTTTTTCACGGATAATAAACAAGCATTGGTATTAACAACCATTTTTAAATCTGGCTCATGATCAAGTACTTTGACAAAGGCACTTTGCTCATAAAATGCTTGCAAAATTTGTTGTGCCTTTATTTCAGTAAGATCTGACTTAAAATAAATCGAGGCAAAAATACCACGACTAAAATTCCCTCGCATTGGCACAAATAATATTTGATTGTTTGCTGATAATTTCAACGCTTGTTTAATTTCAGCTAGATGCTGGTGCGAAAATGCTTTATAGACAGACATATTATTAGTGCGCCAACTAAAATGTGAAGTCTCACAAGGCATCACACCGGCACCTGTTGAGCCGGTAATGGCATTGATATGAACATCTCCATTAACATAATTGCCAAAAGGCATTAGCGCCAGAATAATAGCCGTTGCAAAGCAACCAGGATTAGCAATATTAGATGCAACTGCAATCTTACTTTGCTTAACATCCGCCAAACCATAGACAAACTCTGGATTTGCCTCAGTATCTCGATGATCCTGACTTAAATCAATTATCTTAGTCCCCTGCTTGAATTGATGGGATTTCAGTGCTTCTTTGGCTTGCCCGTGCCCCACACATAAAAACACAACATCGACATTATAATTTATCTCTTTATCGAATACGCGTTTATTATTGATCAAATAGAAATCATGATGTGTTTTGGCGATTAACTCATCGGCTTGTGAGGTACTATGTATAAATTGAATATCCACCTGTAGGTGGTTGCTAAGTAAACGCAAAAGCTCACCAGCGGTATAACCCGCACCGCCTAAAATACCAACCTTTATTTTGTTATTATGCTCAACCATAAAACCTCACCCTGTCACCGCTGCTTTGATTGAGCTTAGTGGCGTTGTCTTGGCTGATTTATCTTTATTTTGCAATTGATAATAAGCAGCAAGTTGTGTGCTCATCACTTTGGTAAACCCTTTGACATCATCACCGGTAAAACTTGCATTCTCCTCACCATATTTGGCATTTTGCGCCTGCATTAAATCATGCTCAGACTGTATACCCAACAGTACAAAATGAAGTGGATAAAGCTTCACAAACACATCCCCTGTGACCTTTGCCTGAGTCGATAATAGCAAAGCTTCAATATCACGCGCTGCCGGATCAAGAAACTGTCCTTCATGCACCATCTCAGCATAGGTATCACTTAGACTCGTTTTAATTTTAAGCTGCGCTTTGGTTAACACATGCTTTTCTAATAAGTGATGTGCCTTTATCAGGATCAAAGGAGCAGGCGCTTCAAAGCCGACACGCCCCTTGATGTTGATAATGGTGTCACCAACATGAATATCGCGACCAACACCATATTGACTGGCAATATCGTTAAGCTTCTGAATCACTTGAATTGAGTTTGATAGCTCGTCATTTAAGGCAATTGGCTCACCATTGATAAAGGTAATCTTTAGCGTTTCTTCTCTATCTTGCGTTTTAGCTATCTTAGTTGGCCAGGCCTCATCTTTTAAATATAAATGTGAACTTAAGGTCTCAACACCACCAACAGAGGTGCCCCATAAGCCTTTATTGATCGAATAATTTTTGCTACTTTCACTGCAACTTGCACCATGCTTGATCAGATATTCTTGAGTAGCAGCACGTGACAATTTCAAATCACGAATGGGTGTGATAATTTGAGCTTCTGGAGATAATATGTGAAACATCAGATCAAAGCGCACTTGATCATTGCCAGCTCCCGTGCAGCCATGTGCAATCTTAGTGATCCCCATCATATTTGCTACCTTGGCAATCGTCATTGCCTGAAAGGCACGCTCAGCACTGACAGATAAAGGATAACAGTTATTCTTAAGTGCATTAGCAAAGATCAGAAACTTAACACACTCCTGATAAAAGTCTTTGGTGACATCAATGCTTTGATGCGTTTTCGCACCCAACTGATAAGCCCTGCGTTCAATCTGTGCTAACTCAATTTGAGTGAAACCACCCGTATTGACAGTCACTGTATGCACTTCTAGATCATGCTCCTGCTGTAAATACTTAACACAAAAACTCGTATCCAAACCTCCACTGAACGCGACAATAACCTTCATTGATTGCTCCATTTTATTATTTTGTAATACACCTTGCTCTTTTTGCTCTATTTGCTCTTTCTGCTTTTGCTTTCTTTGCGGATCGTAAAGCATTCCCGTGCATAAACAGTTCTGATATCCTTTAGCTTGTAAAATAGTGAAGTTCACGCAACTCGCACATCCTTGCCAAAATGTCTTATCCGTTGTTAAGCCAGTAAAAGCCGCCGGCTCATAACCCAACTCATAATTAATACGCATCACCTGCGGGTTGGTTGTTAACCCAAAGATCTTAGCATTAGGATAATATTCACGCGCTAACATAAACGCTTTTGACTTTAGGGCTTTGGACAAACCTAAATTGCGATATTCTGGGAAAACGATTAAGCCTGAATTAGATACATAAGCTTTATCTTGCCATGACTCAATATAACAAAAGCCTACGATTTGATTAAGCAGGCGATCAATCGCAATAACTGCATGTTTTGAGCGTATTTTTCCCTGCAAATAGTTCACACTGCGCTTGGCAATACCGGTCTTTCTTTGCTTAGCACTTTCTTCAATCTGTACGGCAATGGCACTGGCAAAATGGCAATGCGTACTATTAGCAATAACGATATCGACATGACTTAGCTTCATCTAGGTGCTTTTTTTGTTAATCCAAACGAAGCTCAACGATAGCAAAGCCTTAATGATAGATAAAATTCATTTTTTATATATTTTAATGAATTAAATTCATCAAAACATGGTTTTCCATTAGTGAATTAATTAAAGGCTTCCATTGCTTTAGCGATTTTTGCAGCAATCACTTGATGCGTTTCTGCTGTTGGGTGTACAGTGTCTTCAAATAGATGTTTTTTATTATCAGCTTGCGGTGTGCACAATAATGCAGAATTCGTCAAAGCTGCTAATGGATTATCTTGGGTGACAGGTGCTTGCTTACATGCTGGTGTTGTTGTGTCATCAAACTGATAACTCTTACCAAGCGCTGATATTTCATAATTTGCAACCATATCATTCATTAAGTTAAAGACATCTATTGGCACAATTTTAATACTTGAATCCTGCTTTTGTAATGCCCCTAACATATTATTCAATGCGGTGTTATAGGCAATAGATGCTTTTTCAAGTGCGGATTGCTGGTTAGCCACGATAGCCGACGGTGTTAAACCAATATTTGGCAAGAGTAGCACAACAAACTTCTTAGCACCATGCGCTGCAAGATATTGCACATCATAGGCAATATCGCCTGCAGCTTGAGTCATGACCTGAGCAACCTCTGCCGCGGATGGTGTTGGCTTCTTTGCAACCTCAAGGAATAGGTTATTGGCACCGCCCCATAAGATATATACTTTACTTGCATCTGCCATACCATTATTTTGATTTAGGTAACTATCAATTTGATTATAATTTTCAAGTTGATCATACACAGGCTGCAAGCTTTCATTGGGGCTTTGCGCTTTAGGACAACTATAAGCTGGTTGTCCATTCACTTGTGGAATAGGACCAATTGGTGATGGCATATATAATGGTAAATTCCCAGGTGGCATCAAAGCTGGAAAAGCAGCAAACAATGATTTATTAAGTACTAATCCAATCCCTGCACACGTTGTCGTTGCGCCACCTTGGGCATAATTATTCCCTGTCAATTTTTTACTTTCTGTATCTAGCGAGATCTTAAAAAACTGCAACAGCGGGTTAACTTGGTCATACCATTTGGCATATGCCACTTTTATCGGTTGCATATAGTGATTATTGTTAGGTAAAGCCACCGAGTCTGATGCCCCAACCAACTTAGCCAGATCAGTGACCCAAACATTACCTCCTGGCGTGGTGTAGGTTGCTGACTTCTCATTTGATGTACCAGACACTGTTGGCCATGCAGGGAATGCGCCCTGAGATAAAGTACTGAGCCCATTAACCAAAGCAGCTAGCTGATCCTGCACACCTGCATCCGACAAACTATCACCAAATACAACAAAATCTTGCCCTTTGGCGCCTGTGATATTAATGGTTTGTGTTGTGCCACCAACACTGATAGTTAAAGTATCCTGTTGATTATATTGCGTATCCGTTGTTGGCGCATAGCTTAAACTAAACTGACAACTTTGACCATTACTAATAGCTTGCGCACACGTCCCTAAATCAACAGTGAATCCGGCATTTGGATTGGATTGTGTGACACTCACCTGATATGCATTTGATTGACCGACGGCACCAATGCTTTGATCGCCAACGTGCACAGTAAAATCTTTTTGATTATTTTGATTAATATCAGCATGGATTACATTATCCGTCGGTGAGCTGACATTAACAGCGACACCAGCGCTGTCACCCCCACCTCCGCCACCACAGGCAGATAAAAGCATTGCAGCTGTCAATAGACTGATTTTTTTCCATTCTTTTTTATATTGTGAAAAATTCATCTTCATCATCTTTACCCCATAATTAGAATTTATATCTCAGCGCCAAACCGAATATATCAGCGAATCCGCGATAATTAGCAGATACCTTGTTTTGCTCAATATTTGGAATATTTGCATTTGAACCAGTATACTCAGTGACATTGATACTTTGATTGAGCATAAAAATATGCTCATAAACCGCATCAATTGAAAAATGATCATTAACATGGTACGTGCCACCCAATGTTACCCAAATGCGATTAGTATCTGGCATTCTTGCATCTCTTGTTTCTGACACGGTTGGCGTTTGATCATATGCTACACCGGTTCTTACCGACCAATGTGGAGTGATCTTATAATTGGTACCTAATGAGAATAACCAGCTATTTTTCCAACCTAACTGCATCGTTGAAGAAGTTGAATAACCTCCTGGGGTATCAATGGTAAGCTTATCTAATGTGCTCCACATTGTATACTGCACAGTGCCTCTGACTTGCCATTTTGACGTAATATCTTGAGTAATACCAAAGTTAATCACACCTGGTGTTCTAAATGAAGTCGATGCATCAGAAATATAGCTATTATACGGTGCTCCTGGTGTTATTGGTGTACTACCTGTTGGCAATAACCATTGATTGCCTGTGCCTTCAATGTTCATCTTAACTGGTGTGCGATAACTCAAACCAAAATACGTCGCTTTTGTTGGATGAAACATCACACCAAAAATTCCACCAACACCCCAGCCATTACCATTAATATTAGTCGCTTGATTTGTAGGCGTTGCCAACTCACCATCATAGTTTGAAAACTCAGCACTGGCATACTGGATTTGCAAGCCCGCGGCAATCGAGATCTCTGGAATAATATTAAAGGCAATCTCAGGCGTTAGATTAATCACTTCAATCGATGTTTTCTGTGCGGCATAGCGCACGACTGAGTTATCATCATAATTTGTTGTCATTCCCCATGGTGCGGTTAACGCCACACCCGCCGCCAATCGATCATTAATACGCCATGCACCATATAGATTGGGCACTAGCGCGCCCTCAACCACACTATTTTGTAATGATGCGCCTGACACAGGGTTATCCGCGAAAGGGATGGCGCTGTAATGCACACCATGACTGGCTTGTGCATTAGTCATTTTCACACTAGGTAAGATATAGCTGCCGCCAAGGTAAACGCTGCTATCTTTAACAAAGCCCAAGTTAGCCGGGTTGTTAAAGATACTACTAACATCATCTGGACTTGCAGCACTTCCTGCCATTGCCATCCCTTGTAAATAAACACTATTTTCATTGACTTGAAAGCCCGCTGCTTCGGCATGACATGCCATAGCAAAAGCCACTGCCACAAATGACAACTTATGTAATTTTTTCATGTTTTCCCCTCTTTCAACAAAATACGCTCACACATGTATTTAATCTACACGTAAAACAGAGCGATTGTACTGAATCTAGCTGATCAGTCAAATTTACACAGGCATAATCAGAATGAAAAGGTCTCAGGAATACAATGCGCCCTCATTATTGGGTAACTTATCTACACAATAGATTAGGGATAATACAACACATGCTGCACATGCACATACACATCAACCTTCACCTTCAAACTGCTCATTTAATTCAAGCCAAACAAGCTCTTTTTCTTCAAGCTCGACTTGCACTTGCTGATGTGCTTTGAGTAGCTCATTTAATTGCACCTTATCCTGATAAATCGCTTCATCCTGAAGTTTAAGATCAAACGCTTCTTTTTGCGCTTGCAGCTTAGCCATTTCTTTTTCAACTTTTTTAATTTTGTCCATAAGTGGCTTTAGTTTTGCTTGTAATTGCGCGCGCAGTTGGCGTGATTCTTTCTTATTTTTTGGTGTTTCTTGCGTCTCTAATATCTCTGTTTTTTCTAAATCTTTATTATCGACAGCATTAGAAGCCACTTTTTGCTTATCTTTCTTCTTTTGTTCAAGCACATATTGATAATAATCGGTTAAATCACCATCAAAAGTAGACACCTGCCCTTGATCAACTAACCAATACTCGTCAACCGTGCTTTCTAGTAAATAACGATCATGCGATATCAATACCAAAGCACCATCAAAAGATTGCAAAGCAAATGCCAAGGCTTCGCGCACTTCAATATCTAAATGGTTGGTCGGCTCATCTAGAAGTAAAAAGTTAGGCTTTTGATAAACGATTAATGCCAGCGCCAAACGTGCCTTCTCACCACCTGAGAAACCACCGACTGCCGATAACGCCATTTCATTACTAAAGTTAAATCGCCCCAAAAACTTGCGTGCCTGCTCATCGGTAATTTTTGTATCCAAACGCTTCATATGCGTCAAAGCAGAGGCATTAAAATCAAGTGCATCCAATGAATGCTGGGCAAAGTAGCCAATCTTTAGATCAGGGTGTTTTTTGCTCTCCCCTTGAGATAATGCTAGATCTCCAACTAAACCTTTAACAAAGGTTGATTTCCCAGCTCCATTTTTACCCAAAAGCCCAATACGCATCTCTGGCAAAATCATGGTATTAAGATCGTTTAAAATAACCTTATCGCCATAGCCCAACATGCCGTTTTCAAGAGTTAACAAACTACCTGTTGGCATCTTAGCATTCTCAGCAAAGCTAAAACTAAAACTTTGCTTATCATGTACCGCTTCAATGCGCTGCATTTTTTCAAGCATTTTAACGCGCGATTGCGCTTGTTTTGCTTTGGATGCCTTGGCTTTAAAGCGATTAACAAAGCTTTCTAAATGAGCAATTTTCTGCTGTTGCTTAACATGTGCTTTTTGTTGTAACAAGCGTTTTTCATGATATTGCTTTTCAAAAGATGAATAATTACCGGTGTAACTATCAATGCCTTTATTTTCAATATATAACACACGCTCAACAACATTATCGAGAAAAATTCGATCGTGAGAAATAAGGACGATCGCACCTTGGTAATTCTGTAAATAACGCTCAAGCCACATCACCGCATCTAAATCCAAATGGTTTGTTGGCTCATCCAGTAGCAGAATTTCGGCTTGTTGTAATAAAGCTTGCGCTAGATTCAAGCGAATACGCCAACCGCCTGATAAGGATTTAACAGGTTCATGTAACTGCTTTGGTTCAAAGCCTAAACCATCTAACAATTGAGCGGCTTGCGACTCTAGTTGATAGCCACCTAATGCTTCAAAATCAGCATGAAGTTGCGCATGCTCTTCATAAGCCTCCTCAGTGAGCGCTTGCTCCATTGCCACCGTTAATCGATGTAATTCAGCATTGCCTTGCATAACATAGCGCACAACCGAAGCCTCTAAATCATCGACTTCTTGTTTGACCGTCACAATACGCGTGCCCTTGGCAATCTCAAGTTCACCTTGATCTGCCTGTAAGCCCTGAGCTAAAAGCATAAATAACGAGGTCTTGCCAGCACCATTCGCACCGACAAGACCGATTTTTTGCTTATCATAGATTGCGAAGCTCACATCATCAAACAATGTCTTTAAGCCGCGCTGTAATGAGATATTTTGTAATGTAATCAAGCACGAGTCTCCATAAACTCTCGCCACGATTTAACGTGAATGGGCGCGTCATGCAATTCAGCCAATGAACGTAGCGTCAATTCAGCAATCTGCAAATTAGTAATCAGTGGAATATGGTGATCAACCGCAAGACGGCGAATCTTAAAGCCATCGGATACATTATCATCACTAACATGTTGCTGGCGGCGTGGAATATTGATAATCAAATCAACACAATGATCCGCAATTACCGTTTCAACGTTTGGCGCTTCTGATTCACTGATTTTGTGGGTTAATTTCGTTTCAATGCCTAAATCACTTAAATATTGATGTGTACCGGTTGTGGTATAAATCTCCCAGCCTTGCTCATGCAAACGCTTGATCTCAGGCATGAGTTTCACTTTTTTATCACCACCGATGGATAAAAGTATTTTCTTGCGTTTAACAAACATTTCTGTCGCCTGCCATGACTTATAAAATGCGTCTAACAAATCATAACCAATGCACCCAACCTCACCAGTCGATGACATCTCAACGTGCGCAACAGGGTTCGCACCCTTTAAGCGGTTATACGAAAACTGCGATGTTTTAACACCAACATAGTCAAGATCCAGCGTGTTATAACGCTTTTTCTTATATTTGCCGATAATCACTTCCGTCGCAATTTCAATAAAATTGTGCCCTGTGACTTTCGAGACGAACGGGAAAGATCTTGAGGCACGTAGATTACACTCGATCACCTTAAGGTTATTATCTTTAGCGATAAATTGTATATTAAACGGTCCTGAGATATTTAATGCTTTGACAATCTTCTTGGTAATGCGCTTAGCACGACGAATCGTCTCTAAATAGAGATTTTGCGGTGGCAGTACAATTGTGGCATCACCTGAGTGAACACCTGCGTTCTCAACGTGCTCAGAAATCGCATAAATGACAATTTCACCATTCTCAGCCACGCCATCCATTTCAAGCTCTTTGGCATTATTGATAAAATCTGAAATAACCACAGGATGCTCAGGTGACACAGAGGTCGCTTCTGCTAGGTATTGTTCAAGCGCATCTTCTGAATAGATCACATTCATCGCCGCCCCTGATAGCACATACGATGGACGCACCAAAATTGGATAACCAACCTTATCTGAGAACTCTTTGGCTTTTTCCAGCGTTGTCACCGATTGCCATTCTGGTTGGTCAATGCCTAAATCATTTAACATCGTTGAGAAAATCGCACGATTCTCTGCTTTGTTAATATTCTGCGGTGAAGTGCCTAAAATCGGGTAACCTGCTCTTGCCAATGGAACAACCAAGTTATTGGCAATTTGCCCACCTACAGAAACAACGATGCCCTTTAGGTTTTCAAAATCAGCAATATCCTGCACGCGTTCAAAGGTTAATTGCTCAAAGTACAAACGATCAGACTCATCATAATCGGTTGATACCGTTTCAGGGTTTGAATTAATAATAATTGGCGATTCACCGAGTTTCTTTAAAGTATGAGCAGTCGTCACACCACACCAGTCAAACTCCACTGATGAACCGATACTATAAGGACCTGAGCCAATAATTAAGCTTGCCTCAATTTCAGACGGTTTCACATCATGCTCAATCCCATGATACGTCATGTATAAGTAATTCGTTTCTGCTTCAAACTCGCCTGCTAAAGTATCGATTTGTTTAACATACGGCACAATACCTTGTGAGATACGCCAAGCACGTAAAGCCTGTACATCCATCTCACGGAAACGTGCAATGGACTTATCAGAAAATCCGAGCTTTTTGGCTTCTTTTAATAGCTCTTTAGTTAATGGGTTGTTTAAATTCTTTAAGCGGTTTTCCATCTCGGCAATCGTATGCATATGGTTTAAGAACCACTTATCAATTTTTGATAACTGATAGGCTTTCTCAATATCACCACCTTGCACAAAAAAACGATGCAGCGCGAAGATCCTGCGATCAGTCGCGCGCTCAATCTCAAGCTCAAGATCTGGAATATCAAAAGGATAGTCCGATAAATCTGCCGCACCAATATTGAGCATGCCAACGGCCTTTTGTAAGCCTTCAGGGAATGATCGACCAATCGCCATCACCTCACCTACTGACTTCATCTCAGTACCGATAAAGCGCTCGGCTTTTTTAAGCTTATGCGTATCCCAACGCGGGATCTTAACCACGATATAATCAAGGGCTGGCTCAAAATAGGCACAGGTTTTCTTAGTTACCGCATTTTGTAATTCATGCAGGTTATAACCTAAAATCAATTTCGCTGCGATAAAAGCTAGTGGATAGCCTGTGGCTTTTGACGCTAAGGCTGATGAACGTGACAGACGTGGATTGATTTCAATCACACGATAATCTGAAGTCTCAAGATTAAATGCATATTGAATATTACACTCACCGATAATCTCAAAGTGATTAGCCACATCAATCGCAATCTTACGTAAGCGATGATACTCTTCATTGTTAAGGGATTGCGATGGTGAAACAACGATACTTTCACCGGTATGGATCCCCATTGGATCAAAGTTCTCCATGTTGCACACGGTGAGCACATTGCCTGCCATATCGCGCACAATCTCGTATTCAAACTCATTCCAGCCTAACAAACACTCTTCAATCAATACTTGTGAGGTGGCATTTAATACTTCAGTAACTCGATGCTTAAGCTCGCTTTCCGTTCTAACAATCCCCGAGCCCAAGCCACCTAATGAGAAACCTGAGCGCATCATTAATGGAAAGCCTATTTCCTTAGCCGCAATAATGGCATCTTTTAATGTTGTCGCGACAACGCTCTTGGCAGTTTTAACATTAATCTCATCTAACTTATCTTTAAAAAGCCCACGATCTTCAGCTTCTTTGATCGTTTGCACTGAACTGCCTAGCACTTTGACATTATGCAGTGCTAAAATACCCTTTTCTTCGAGTTTAAGACCCAAGTTTAATGCCGTTTGCCCACCAAAGCTTAGCATGATCGCATCAGGCTTTTCTTTCTCAATAATTTTGGTTACGTGTGCTAAGTCTAGAGGTTCAAAATAGACCTCATCCGCCATACCAGGATCGGTTTGAATGGTTGCAATATTGGGATTAACCAAGATGACTTTGATACCTTCTTCTTTTAATGCCTTGATGGCTTGCGATCCGGAATAATCAAACTCACCTGCTTGTGAGATGCGGATTCCGCCAGAACCTAATAGTAAAACTTTTTGAATATGCTTGAATTGCTCGCGATGATTAATCATTGAAATTTCACGTTGTCCGAGGTTACCTTATTCTAAAGAAATTTTTGTGAAAGGCAATTGGCGATTTTTATTTTAATGCTCATCATAAATTACTTTTACAAGCACATACCGCTTTAAAAACTAAAATTTGCTATGGCAATCTATCCGTGACATTTAGTTACTTAAAAAACAAAAAAGCCGCAAAATCTGCGGCTTAAGTGTAATAGTGGTTAGTGAATAATTAGGAATTATTCAGCAATAACAACCAATTTGATATCAGCATCAACATCTGAGTGTAAGTGAACTGATAGCTCGTACTCACCCAATGAACGGATGATACCTTCTGGCATGCGTACGTGACGTTTTTCAACTTCAACACCAGCAGCAGCAATAACATCAGCAACTTCTTTAGTCCCAACAGAACCAAATAGTTTACCACCATCACCAGCAGCTGCTTTGATTGTGAATACTTGACCTGAGATTTTCTCAGCTTTCGCTTTAGCCGTTGTTAAACGCTCAGCTTCTAATTTTTGTAATTCTGCTTTTTGCTTTTCAAAAGCAGCAATGTTTGCTTCAGTTGCTTGAACTGCTTTGCCATAAGGCACTAAGTAGTTACGCGCATAACCTGGCTTCACATTTACAACACTACCTAGCGTGCCTAGGTTTTCTACTTTTTCTTTTAAAATAACTTGCATTGTCAAAGACCTCTAAACTTAAAGATTAGTTAAAGTGACGATCACAGTAAGGGATCAACGCTAAAAATCTTGCTCTTTTGATTGCATTAGCAAGTTGACGTTGATACTTAGTCGATGTACCTGTGATTCGACTTGGAACGATTTTGCCAGTTTCAGTGACATAACCTTTCAATGTATTTAAATCTTTGTAGTCGATCTCTTTAACGCCTTCAACGGTAAAACGACATACTTTACGACGACGATTTGGACGCATCTTTTATCTCCTTACTCAGCAGCTTCGCTTGTTTCTTTAACTTCTTTTTTCTCATCTTTTGCCATCATGATTGACGGCTCAGTGATCGCTTCGTTTTGGTTAAGCACTAAACGACGTAGAATCGCATCATTGTATCTGAATGATTCATTTAACTCGTTCAACGCTTCGGTATCACACTCGATATTCATCAAAATGTAATGAGCCTTGTGAAGCTTAGCGATTGGATAAGCAAGTTGACGACGTCCCCAGTCTTCTAAACGGTGAATTTTACCGCCTCTAGACTCAACGATTTCACGGTATTTTTGCAACATGTTTGGTAACTGATCGCTTTGATCAGGGTGAACCATGAACACGATTTCATAATGTTTCATAATTTTACTCCTTTCGGTTTATCGTATCTACTCTCGATAAGCTATTGCACACCTTGAATATAAGGGCAACAGCAAAGAGCCGCGCTATTGTCACAGATAGCAGCTTAAAACTCAAGCACTATTATGTGACACAAACAAAAAAGGCTCCCATTTGGAAGCCTTTTAAATCTCTGGTGGGTGCTGAGGGGTTCGAACCCCCGACCCTCGCCTTGTAAGGGCGATGCTCTCCCAGCTGAGCTAAGCACCCGAGAACGAGATGAGATTATAGGGTTAAAAAAATCAAAGTCAACGCCTAAAATCAATATTTTTTGTTTTTGTTAATCTTTTTAATATTCCTGTTCAGCACGGATTTCTACTTTGTTTATTTTGCCATCAGCAATCTCACGCAAAGCAACAACCGTTGTCTTATCATTATCCCAGTCGACACGTGGCTCTTGACCACTTAGACTTAGGAAGCGTGCTCTTTTTGATGCTAAAACTATTAACTCAAAACGACTATCGATTTTCTCTAAACAATCTTCAACTGTTACACGTGCCATACATATTCTCCAAAGTTCAAAAGCCGGTCAATTCTATAGAAGTTTTATGATTTTGCCAAGTATTACAAAATTGAATAACGTTATCGAATTGACTCAGGTTAAAGTTACTGCTACCTACTTTGCAAATTGCTTAGCAACAAAGTCCCAATTAATGATATTCCAGAATTCTTCAACATATTTTGGACGCGCATTACGATAATCAATATAGTAAGCATGCTCCCATACATCGCAAGTTAAAAGTGGCGTGTGACCTTCAGTTAATGGGCATGCCGCATTACTGGTACTTACTAGCTCAAGCTCACCTTGTTTAGTTTTCACAAGCCACGCCCAGCCAGAACCAAAAGTAGTTACCGCTGTTTTGCTAAATGCTTCTTTGAAGGCATCAAAGCTGCCAAACTTTTTCTCAATCGCTTGCAATAAAGCGCCTTCTGGTTTTGCTTTAGCATTTGGCGTTAAGCAATTCCAATAAAACGTGTGATTCCAGATTTGTGCGGCATTATTAAACACACCACCTTTTGAGGTTAAAATCACATCTTCTAATGACTTACCGGCAAAAGATTTAAACTCATCTGTTTTTAATAAGTTATTTAAGTTAGTAACATACGCCTGATGATGCTTGCCATAATGATACTCGATTGTCTCCTCAGAGATCACGGGTGCCAAAGCATTTTTAGGGTATGGTAACGATGGTAATTCAAACATTTCTTGCTCCTTGTTGGTTGACCAAAATTTAGAAACTGATATATGATGTACGCGCAATATAATACTAATCCTGTATCTTTTCAAGTTTAGACAATAATAAGGAAACAATAATGCATACAAATCATAACTTTGATGAAGAAAAAGTAATCGAAACAATAAAATCACAAATTGCAGAAAACAGTATTCTACTTTACATGAAAGGCACACCTAAAATGCCACAATGCGGTTTCTCAGCGCACACTGTTGCCGCCCTTCAAGCCTGTGGCAAGCCATTTGCCTTTGTTAACATCCTAGAGAACCCTGAAATTCGGGCAACATTACCAAAATATGCTAACTGGCCAACATTCCCACAGCTTTATGTTAATGGTGAACTCATTGGCGGATGCGATATTGTTCTTGAATTACATGAAAACGGTGAGCTTCAAGAAATTATTGATCAAGCTAAATAGTTTGACAGCACATTTTGTTAGCGTTAGCATAACTAACTGTCATTACACTGTCGCTGATTTAAAAACAACTTGCGGGCGACATAAAACAACACCGCTAAAGCGTTTCTATAGATTTTTCCTCTAGAAGCCTTTTAGCTTGTACAAAACAAACATAAAAGGAAACCTCTCATGGCAAATAATTTTTTATTTACCTCTGAATCCGTATCTGAAGGGCATCCGGATAAAATTGCCGATCAAATCTCTGATGCAGTTTTAGATGCTATTTTAATTCAAGATAAAAACGCACGTGTTGCTTGCGAGACACTGGTTAAAACGGGCATGGCACTTGTTGCTGGTGAGATTACCACCTCAGCATGGGTTGATATCGAAGAAATCGTCAGAAACGTTGTTATTGATATTGGTTATGATAAAGATGATTTGGGTTTTGATGGTAACTGCTGCGCGGTTATTAATGCCATTGGTAAACAATCACCTGAGATTGCGCAAGGCGTTGATCGCTCTAATCCATTAGATCAAGGCGCTGGAGATCAAGGGTTAATGTTTGGCTTTGCCACCAATGAAACCCCAACACTGATGCCCGCTGCCATTTACTACTCACATAAACTCATGCAGCGCCAAGCATTCTTGCGCAAGAATAAAACGCTTTCATGGTTACGCCCTGACGCTAAATCTCAAGTAACACTGCGCTATGTCAATGGCAAGCCTGTTGCCGTTGATACCGTTGTTATCTCAACACAGCATGCTCCTGAGATTCGACAAAATGTAATCAAAGAGGCAGTCATTGAAGAAATTATTTTACCGGTATTGCCTAAAGAATGGATAACAGACAAAACTAAATACTTTGTTAACCCGACAGGTAAATTCGTTATTGGTGGTCCTGTTGGTGATTGCGGTTTAACGGGACGCAAGATTATCGTTGATACCTATGGCGGAGCAGCACATCACGGCGGTGGCGCATTCTCCGGCAAAGATCCATCCAAGGTTGATCGCTCAGCTGCCTATATGGGTCGCTATATTGCTAAAAATATCGTCGCTAGTGGCTTAGCGGACAAATGCGAAATTCAAGTGTCTTACGCCATTGGTGTCGCTAATCCCACATCGATTATGGTTAATACCTTTGGTACAGGCAAATTAGATGATCATATTATTGAGAAGCTTGTTCTTGAGCATTTTGATTTACGCCCTTATGCCATCACGCATCAGCTTGATTTACTACGCCCTATTTATCAAAAAACGGCTGCCTATGGTCATTTTGGTCGCGAAGATGCTGATTTTACTTGGGAGAAAACCGATAAAGCAGCCATTTTGGCGCAAGCTTTGAATTAAATCCAACTCATGCATGAGTTTCAATCACCGTTAGTGAATTTCTCTCTGCATTGAATTGCATCAAAGCAAACAATTACCAAGAGAAAAGTTATTTTTTGCAAATTTTTATAAATCACGGCACAATAGCCGCATTATTTTTTGATCATTTTAGAGCTTATGTCACAGAAAATTATTGTCGGTGTCTCCGGTGGCGTTGATTCATCCGTTGCCGCCTTATTACTCAAAGAGCAAGGCTTTGATGTCGCAGGCGTTTTTATGAAAAACTGGGAGGAGGATGACAATGACGAGTTTTGCTCAGCCGAAGAAGATATCAAAGATGCCCAAAGCATTTGTCAAAGTATTGGTATTGAATTTAACAAAATCAACTTTGCAGCAGAATACTGGGATCACGTCTTTGAATATTTCTTAGAGGAATACAAAGCTGGGCGCACACCAAACCCTGATATTCTATGCAATAAAGAAATTAAATTTAAAGCCTTCTTAGACTACGCCAAGCATCTAGGTGGCACACACATTGCTACAGGGCACTACGCCAGAAAAAGAACCTTACCAAATGGCGAACATCAATTATTAAAAGGCTTAGACCACAACAAGGATCAATCCTATTTTCTCTATACTTTGGGACAGCAACAATTACACTACGCCTTATTTCCAATTGGTGAGCTTGAAAAACCAAAGGTTCGCGCACTAGCTGAAGCACATAACCTTGTCACACATAATAAAAAAGACAGCACAGGCATTTGCTTTATTGGCGAGCGTAAATTCAAAGCTTTTTTAAATCAATATTTACCTGCACAACCCGGTGAAATTCATGATGAAAACGATATTGTTATCGGCAGACATGATGGCTTGATGTATTACACCATTGGACAGCGTCAAGGCTTGGGCATTGGCGGGGTTAAAAACCGCCCTGAAATTCCATGGTTTGCCGCACACAAAGATCTTGAAAACAATGTGTTAATTGCCGTTCAAGGTCATCATCACCCACTGCTGTTAAGACAAAGCTTAACTGCTATTAAATTGCACTGGGTCAAAGGGCAAGCACCAGCTGATAGCTTTAGATGTACTGCCAAGGCACGTTATCGTCAAGCGGATCAGGCTTGTCAAGTCACGCTAACAAAAGACAGAGTTGAAGTCATATTTGACCAACTGCAACGCGCGATCACACCAGGACAATCAGTGGTATTTTATGATGGTGAAATTTGTCTAGGTGGCGGCATTATTGAGTAATGACAAACGATCTTTTTTCTGATGTCTTACGCTTATTTCAATTTCGTAAGCTGTGCTTTGGCTTTGTCAGTCACATCCGCATGTGGATATTTGTCAACAACACGTTGTAAATAGGTTTTAGCAGTCTTCATATTACCTTTGCTTAATTCCAACAATGCCAAGGCATAAGTGGCGTCAGCGATTTTAATGCTTTTCGGATAACGAGTTACAATCGTTTTGAACTGTGTGTAAGCATCATTAATATCACCATTAATAAGATATATTTGACCAAGTAGATACAACGACTCTGAGTAGTGCTCACCATTATAATAGTCTTTAAGATACTGTTTAAACAAGCCTTCCGCATCTTTGTAATTTTTGGCTAACAATGCCTTGTTTGCCTTATCAAAAGCGGCATTATCTTGTTGCAACTTAAGCTCTTTAGGCGATGGTTTATTCACTTCAGCCCTTAGACTTTCAAGCTCTTTTTCAAACGCTGCAAGCTTCGTTGAAACCACATCATTTAGTTGGCTTATCTTATAACTATTGACTTCAATCTTACCGCGCAAATCATCTAACGTCTGACTAAAGTTTTGATTCGTTGCATTGGCTTGTTGATTAATCAAATATTGCACTTGATTATTCAATTTAGTTGTTTGCAATTGCAGTGCTTGCACGTCTGACTCAACACTCGCAAAATTGATACTAGGCAAGAGAATAATTGCCAATATGCCAATACCAAGAGCTTTGGTTTTCTTAAACGAAAGCAACATATGCATTAACCACAAGCTTGCCCAAAGTCAAGCTCCGCACGTCGATCCAAATAATAGGCATGCTGCTGTGCTTTGGCTTTTGTCATCTCACCATAGAACTGTGAAGGCGCTGCCACAGGTTGCGATTTGCCATAGCTTACCGTACATAACTGATTGCTATTAACCCCTTGTTGCAATAAATATTGACGCACACTATCCGCACGACGTTGACCAAGGTTTAAGTTATATTTCTCACTCCCTCTTGGGTCAGTATGTCCTGCCAAACGCAGTGGCTGATTATATTTCAACAAATAACTCGCTACTTGATTTAGACATGTTTTAGCATCATTGGTCAAGGTCGTGCTATCAAAGGCAAAGTAAACTGTTTTGCATGAGCTCATACTATTTAACGCGGCAATCATTGCTTGTTGTTGTGCTGGCGTATATTGTCCGATATTGGCAATTTGACTTTGTAAATCAGCAATACTTTGACTATCTAAACTACCTGCTTGTCCTAAAGCATTCGTCTCCACACTACTACCATGCGCTGACATGCCCGCACTTCCCTCAGGACCAATACCTTCAATCGGTGCTTGGCGTTGTGAAGCACATCCGGCGATCAATAATACTGACAAAATGCCTGCTGCTGCCAGTGAAGTGGACTTTTTAATTTTTAATTTCATTGTATTTCCTTAAGCTTTTCATTATTTCTTTATTTGATTTGTCTTTTATAAATCACACCTTTAAACAGCCGGTGACCATGCTGGTGATTGAATGGCGCCTTGTGTGTTAGATGGTAAGCTAATTTGAACCTTGCCGTCAATCGACACCATCGCAAGATTCGCACCTCCTGAAGGTTGACCTTGTGCATAGATAATCATATTGCCATCTGGTGATACACTCGGAGATGAATCCATTGAGCCATGCGTTAACACCGTAATTTTCTTATCTCTTAAATCGACTTTCGCAATCTGCGTACCTGAACTACTGTCTTTTTGATACATAAACACAATGCTTTGACCATTTGGCGTATACTGCGGATCAAATGCCTGCTTTGCACCATATGTTAAGCGCTCTGACGATGGATATTTGCTATCAATAGCCGTTGTATAAATCTGTGGATTACCGCCACGATTTGAGACAAAAGCAATCTCACTACCCGTTGGTGAGAAAGTTGGCGCGGTATTAATACCGTTTAACGTCAATTTGTTATACAACTTATCGTTATTTAAATTCATCAAGTAAATATTGGTATTCTCGGAATAACCTTGAGATAGCGCCATTGCCAAAGTTGTGCCACTAGGTGAGAATGCGGGCGAGCTATTGATCCCCTCATAATTAGCAACCTTCTTACGTTCACCGCTATACACACCAATCGTATAAATTGCCATGCCACCCTTGTGATAACTGACATAGGCAAGATATTTACCATCTTTCGACCATGTCGGTGACATAATCGGCTCTTTGGTTTGACGCAACAACACATGCGGATTAAAGCCATCATAATCAGAGACCACGAGCTGATAAACTGCCTTTTTTACGTTATAGGGATTCTCAACGTCAACATAAGCCAACTTTGAGGTAAAGTAACCTTTGCTGCCGGTAATCGCCTCATAAATATAATTACTAATGGTATGGGATAATAGTCGCAATTGACCTTCTTGAAGATTCGTAAATTTACGCGCACTTAATACCTTGCCACTAAGCTTACTGGCTAACTCATAGGTAATATTATAATGCCCATTGTTTTTATCAATCTGCCCAATAAGCACATAATCTGCCGACCATTTTGACCAGTTGATCTGCTGTACATTATCAATCTGTTGTGGGAAGCCTGATGTTTGTGATTCAATACGCCCAGAATTGCGAAGATCATCAGCAATAACCGCTGCAATGCCATCTGGCAGCTGACTATTTTTAATCATTTGCCCATTAAATGGCATCACTGCCACAGGAATTTGCGAAGACACACCCTGAGTAATATTAATGGTCAAACGCGCCTGCGCTGAGCAGGTTACTATCAATGTTAAAAAAAGCAGCCAATATATTCGTATCATGTTGCGCATATTTATCACCCTTGTTGTCCAAATTTAAAATCAATACCTTGTGCAATAAGCTCTCTTGCGCGCGCATCTTGCGGCAAGCTTGGCGCTTGTGCATTCTTAAATGCCAAGAGTAATGAGCGATCACATTGCGCACTACCGCTAGAAACTGAAATCGTGGGGTTACTCCCTGGGGTAACCATCACCGTTGGCAAATGATCCGCACTTATTTTGCGACAATCATCCATTATCCACACCGCTTCAATTCGCGCCTTATAGGCGCTAGCATAGGCTTGCAATGCTTTCTCTGTTGCACTTTGCGCATGAGCCTCCGCACTTTGCGCATTTAAATCATTTAAAGCAGATTGCCTTAAGGCATCTAACGCGGCTTTTCGCGCTGCAGCTGCTTTTGCTTCTCTTGCTACTTTTTCCTTTTCCTCAGCTTGCGCTTTCAATGCGGCTTTTTTTGCTTCTTTTGCCTCTTTCGCCTCTTTTTCTGCTTGAGCTTTCTTGGCTTCGGCTAATTTTTGAGCCTCTTGTTGCGCTTTTAACGCCTTTTCCTGTTTTTCTTTTTCCGCTTTCTCTGCTTTTGCTACTTTTTCTTTTTCTGCTTGTGCTAAAGCTTTTTGCTTTTGCATTTCTTTAGCACGCGCTTCTGCCTCTGCTTTTAACTTAGCTTCTGCTAATGCTTTTTGTTTGGCAGCATCTGCAGCTTTTAATTCCTCCTGACGCTTGATCTCAGCAGCATGTGCTGTTGCAATCTTTTCTTCAATGGCTTTGATCTTTTGCTGACGCAGTTGTTCTTTAGCAAGCTTTTCTTGTTTTAATTCTTTCTGTTTTTGATCAAATTGAGCCACTTGCTGATCGACACTTTCACTGGAAATTGCCGTTGCCTGGACAATCTCTTTACTATTTAAGGTGACAACTGTGCGCCCTCCTGCAAGATTAAGCGTGTTCTTTTTTGTCTGCAAAACACTGGCAATAATAATTAAACCAATCACTAATGCCACATGCAGCAAAATAGAATAACAAAAGCTTAAACGCTCAGGCGTTGCTGTTGCAGCCACATAAAGCCTCTTAATAAATCCTCGCAGTTGATTAAACTTGCTCGATTGCTTCGACTTATTGACCATAGATACGTCGCTTACTCTTTGGGATCATCAGTCACCAATCCAACACTCGCCACACCTGCTTTTTGTAGCAATACCATCGCTTCAACCACTTGACCATAGCTTGCATTTTTATCACCACGCACATAGATCTGTTTGTCTTTATCTTGCGCTAAAGTCGTCGCTACTAACTCACTTAACTGACTTGCCGTTAATGCATTTTGCTCATCATTACGATTTATAAAATATTGCCCCTGTTGATTGACTGTTACAATCAATGGTTTTTGATCAGAAGGCGGGATTTTCTTGGCTTGTGCTTGTGGTAAATCAACTTTAACACCTTGGGTTAACATCGGTGCCGTAATCATAAAGATGATTAACAACACCAACATGACATCGATATACGGAACGACGTTAATCTCAACCATGGCCTTACGTTTAGTGCGACGCGAGTTTCTTCGACGCATTATGCTTCCTCGCTTATCTCAGATTTATACGCTTCACGATAAAGCAAAGTGCATAGCTCATCTTGAAAGTTTTCATACTCAAGCAATACACCATCGACCAGGCGTGAATATCGGTTATAACCAACTACCGCAGGAATTGCCACAAATAACCCTAAGGCTGTGGCAATCAAGGCTTCAGCAATATGAGGAGCCACCATTGATAAAGTCGCTTGTTCAACACCACCTAAGGCAGTAAACGATGCCATAATACCCCATACGGTTCCTAACAAACCTACATAAGGCGCAATCGAACCAATCGTGCCTAACAATGAAATCTGATGCTCAAGCTTCTCACTTTCTTGCATCATTGCCACACGCATCGAGCGCTCAACACCTTCTAAAACAACATCACCATGCAACTCTCCTTGTTTACGTAAACGCATAAATTCACGAAAACCACAGCTAAAAAGATATGATAATCCTTGGTTTTTGTGTTTATTATGTTGTAACTCTTGATAGACTTTATTGATATTGCCACTTGACCAAAAGCGCTTAGCAAAGGCTCTTGCTTCAGTTTTGGCAGATTTTAATACCTGATAACGCTGAATCATAATCGCCCACGACCAGATAGAGCCAACGATTAAAATTAAAATAATTAACTGCACAACGATGTCAGCATTTAACACCAAATGCCAGAAAGACAAATTATTGGACACACAAGATCCTTTCAAACTTAAGTAAAACAGGTACTTTATTGTATTATGATTACATAAATTACCAAAGGAAATTACGGCGGATTTCTTTTAACGATTGGAATCAAGTTTGAATTCACCGATTGGCGTTACTGAAAGTCACTCAGATTGTTTTTGCAACTCCCACAACCTGTTTAGCTCATCAGCATCCGTATCAAGCATACTACGATCTTGCAATTTTAATGCAGCTTCCACTCCGCGAAAACGTCGGGCAAATTTCTGATTTGCTTGACGCATTAAAGCTTCAGGATCTGCTTTTAAATGCCTTGCAAGATTTACACAACTAAAAAGTAGATCACCCAACTCCTCTTGTGCTTTCTCTTGATCATGCAATAGCACCTCTTTAAGCTCACTCACCTCACTTTCAAGCTTGGTAAAAACGTCTTCTATGTTCTGCCAATCAAAACCAACACCTGAGGCTCTTGTTTGCATTTTCTTGGCAATGGTTAATGCTGGAAGATTCAAGGCAATACCATCAAGCTCACTGTTTAATTTGCCGCGCTCACGCCTTTTTATATCTAGCCATTGCCGCTCTAAGGCTTCAACATCTTTGATATTACCTTTAGCAAAAACATCTGGGTGACGCACAATTAACTTTTGTGTCAAGGCATCAACTATATCTTCAAAATCAAATAATGCTTGCTCTTTAGCAATTTGCGCATAAAAAACCACTTGGTTTAATAAATCTGCCAGCTCATATTTCACCGCATCTGTTGCGTGATTTTCTATTGCATCGACTAACTCATAGGCTTCTTCAATCGTATGCTCTGTTAGGCTTTGCCAGGTTTGCTCTAGACTCCACGCGCACCCCTTATCTTTATCACGCAGCGCTGACATGACACCCAATAGATCAGTTAATTGATATTTCTCCAAGGTTTTAGAAGACATCTTTACGCGCTCTTAACTCACAAAATGCTGTTTGTGCATCGATGATATTGGCATTTGTTTGGCGCAATATTGCTTGAAGTTCATTTTCATTCGCTCTAAAGAAAATATTCATTTGATTCTCATCAGCAAGCGTTGTAATCGGTTTATCCTCAGGTTTTATGTCCGTGACTTTGTTAAACCATTGGCGATAATAATCATCTTGCGGCTGAATGGATTGTGCAAAAGACAAATTATTTTCAAAATAATCATGCGCCGGATACAGCTTTGTTGTCTCAGGCAGTGATCGCAATTTCTCAATACTGTGATATAAGCGCACCACATCCGCCGTACTATCTTTGACATTACCAACGCCTGCGGTAAATATCGTATCACCGCAAAAAAGAAGCTCTTGTTGTGGCAAATAAAAACTGACATGCGAGGCAATATGCCCAGGACATGTAATCACCTGACAACTCGCTGTGTTGAAACTCAATTGCTCACCATCTTTGACGTAATGGTCAACCTGATGTCCACGATAATGCTCAAAATGCGCATACACTGGGATATTGTACTTTGCTTTTAGTGCTGCCACTGCTGCAATATGATCACCATGATCATGCGTAAGCAAAATCGCTTCTGCCTCGATATTTTGTTCATTTAAAAACTGTTCATAATGCTCCGCCATCGTCGGATCAACAATCAAAGCCTTATGATTAGTGTCATTAACAACAAGATAATTATAATTTCTAAGTGGATTGTTCAAATACCAACGTTTAACATATATCATAAATGCTCCAGTAATAGTTGCTCGCGCAGAGCACGGTACTTTTGCGCCTGATTTGGCATCGATTGCTTATAGGCTAATCGCTCTTTTGCTAATAGATATTTCAACTGCTCAGGGACTGTTAAAGCACTTTCATGCACTTTGGATAAGTTTGCAGCGACAAACTCATCATCTTGATAAATCAAAGCAAAACTGATGATCAAGATATTCAAGCTTTGATCATCTTGCTTTATCTGTTTAAGCCAGCATGATCGTACAAATTCATAGGCAGCATTATCCTTTGCCAGCTCTAAATATAAGCTAATAAGTGGCTTATCAAATGACACAAGTAAGCGTTTTTGCATACGCTCTTTAAATTCAGTCTGCGGCACCAAGCTATATAAACGATTAAAGTATGCATATTCTGCATCAAGTGTTAGACTATGTGTCCGTGGCACACTCTGCCAGATTTCATTTAAATCACGTAAGGAAATAGCATGACTAAATAATTGCTGAAACACATTATCAATTGTTGATGACGATAAAAAGCGCTGATGTTTTAATAGTGTGTTTTTCGCGTCAATAATTCTTCTTTCAGCCAATTGGCTATTGATTAACGCCTCAATAATTTCAATGCTATTTGGTGAGTCTTTGATTAATGTCAATAGCAACGGCATCGCTTCATCAAATGCCTCGACTTTATAAAAAATCATCGCCTGGTAATAGCGCCAAACAAATGTCTTTTTGTTGGCTTTGCTTGAAGTTTGCAAAATACTTTGCAGCTCCTGATATTTACCTTGCGCTAACAAACCTTGCCAATACAACATCACCAAGCCATCGCCAACTATAGGCATATTAAGCTTCGCTAAGGTGTATTTTTTTTCCAATAGATGATGGTCTCTCAATAAATACGCCCTTTGCATTTCAACTAACTTATACGTCAATCTATCACGCTTACGTATACGCAGACCTTGCCACCACTGCTTAGGACTCAACAATACAAGCCTTAATAGGTGATATAACAGTCCAAGCACACAAAAAAGTGCGACGATCAGTACCACAAAAAGCCATAATGGTAACTTAATTAAGGTATCTTTAACAAAAAATGCGACAACACCAGGGTTAGCAATTACCCATAAGCTAATCAATACGGCTAACGCACAAATCAATACCAACCAGATGATTTTTTTCATGGCTGATTACCTTTGGTTTGAGTTACAGGAATATCTTTGTTTGAAAGGTTACCCCCTTTTAATATTGCATTAGTTAATGCATCAATATCGCTATTAATCACATCGACATTAACCGCATTGATTGCTGCTAAAGCAGTCACCATTTTCTTGCTTGAATCATCCGCTTTAAAATACTGCTCAAGTGTTTGCTTAAACTGTGCTTTCACTTCAGCAAGCATCTGCGAGTTGTTATTAATCACCGCAAGTTTTAACTGCCAAATCAACTGATAAAGTCCAGCTAAAACAGTCATTTGCGCATGTTGGCTTAATAATAATTGGTCTTGCGGCTTGATTTTCTCAACTTGGATAAGTGACTTCATTTGTTGCCATGAGTGCGATAATGCATCCTGCCAATTATTTTTTTGATTCTGTTGATTCATTTCATTCAAATCATTATTGCCTGAGTAATTATTTTTAGCCAAAGTCAATGGTGATTGAATGTGCAAGCTTGATAGTAATTGTTGTAGATTGTTAATTTTAATCAAGCTTTCATCAATACTTGGTTCATTATTAATTTGCGTCATCAATGCATCTAAAGCCGGCATCCATTTCGCTGCACCATCAACATTCATCAATAGTGTTTTTGCTTGATTTAAGAAAAATAGACTTTGCGCTTTACTGCCTAAAACCTGCCATGCCTGTTTGGCAAATTGCAGATTAATAACAACGGCTTGCTTATGCATTTGCTGAATTTGTTGACTTAATTCTGAACTAGGAAGCAAATAGCTTTGTTTTAGTTGTGCGACATTTTGTGATAATTGCACTTGATTAAGCTGATTGGCTTTTAGTGCTTCAGTCACTTCATTTGCTTTATTTTGCTGACTTACTTGCTTTGCTGTAAGCTCATCAATCATCTTAGCTTGATTATCAAGCTTTACCGTCTGAGCGTCTAACTTGCTTTGTAGAAGTTTCGCTGCTGTGTCATCGGTCTTAACAGGTGTTATCACCACTGATTCAAGTTTTTGTAAAGTCTGGTTGTAATTTTGCTGCTTATATAATGCGAACATGCTTGCTGCCAAACCTAAAACCGCAAAAACAAATACCACAACAACAATAGCAATATAGCCTCGCCAGCAACTTATTTTATTTTCCTTGCTGCTTTTTTTTGCTGCTTTCGGCTCTTCTTTAGGATTATTGACGATTACATTCTCATCGTTCTTTTTTGCCGCAACTGTCGTTTTGGCTAAATCAGCATCGTTATCCTCTTGGTTTCTTTTTTCTGACATACTGTCACATCCTCTTATCGTAGCTTAATGATCTGTGCTACAAGCTGATCATGGGTTAAATTCTCTAACAGATATAATTTAACAAAACCTTGGCGTTTAGCCCAGTCCAACATTCGCCTATTTGTCACGGTAACCGTACATTTTTGCTGCCAATCACTAAAAATATCAAAAATAGGCATTGACGCTTTGAGCGCATCAAAGCTTGTATAAAGTAAAACTCTAGGATGTCTATTATACCAATCAATCTGCTGCAGCTTCCTTAGCAAATCCCTTTTATCACAAGGTTTGCGCTCATAGCAATTGATCAGCGACAAACTTGCCGCTTGCTGTTGCAGGACATTAGCTAATAACTCACGACCATCAGCACCTTTAATCAATAGGAAATGGCGATCACTTATCGACTGATCAGTATCTGATAAGATTACTAATAAATGTTCTGAATCGGCTTTATCAGGATAATGCGCTTTAACACCATGCTTATGTAAAGCTAAAGCTGTAGCACTACCAACTGCCCAAACAGTCGCATGAGCAATTATCGCCTGATCAGGATCGGCACTGAAAAATGATTCTACTGCATAGGTACTGGTAAAAATAATATCCGTATATGCAGCAGTTGGTATTTCAAAAGGAATATATTTAATCGTAAATGGCTCAACTGCCAACGCGTAAATTTCGTGAAAACAAAGTGTATCAACCAGCAAAGAAGCTTTAGGTTCAGGTCTAAAAACAATAATCTCAGGCGCTAACATCGACATATTTCTGTGCCGTACCATAGATATAATTAATCATTGCGTGCAGTCCATTGTTGCGCGTTGGACTTAGATGCTTTGCTAAGCCAATTTCACTCATAAAATCAGTATCTGATGCTACAATTTCTTTTGGCGTTGACCCGCTATAGACTTTAAGCAACAATCCAATTAATCCTGAAACGATTGCCGCATCACTAACCGCATAGAACGTAAGTTTGCCATCATACAGAATGGCATCAAACCATACTTGTGATTGACAGCCTTTAACCATATGCGCTTCATCTTTTTTGTCCTCTGGGAATGGCTCAAGACTTTTGCCTAACCCAATAAGATAGGCGTATTTATCACTCCAGTCATCAAAGAAATCAAAATCATCAACGATTGCCTGTTGGCGTTTTTTAATTGTCATCATCTATCCAGTATTTTTTCGTGACAAGCCTTGCACTCAAGCGCTTAACCACATACGTCTATTCTTTAATTTTTTTCTCTAGCAAGCCAACAAACACCAAAATAAGTGCCGAAACTAAAAACGTCAAATGCAGTACAACATACCACAGTAACTCACGATTTGATAATTGCGGGATATCTAGGAATTGTTTTAACAATGAAATCGATGAAATTGCTACAATTGAGCCTGCAATTTTAAGTTTCACCCCCGTATGGGATAAACGCTTAATCCAAATAGGCTCGCCAGATTTATGCTCAACATCAATTTTTGAGACAAAATTCTCATAACCACTGATAATGACAATAACAATCAGGTTTGCAACCAAAACAGTATCACAGAGTGTCAACCCCAGAACGATAAGCTCATGCGGCTTAAGTACATTGATACTGGTAAAAAGATGCAACACCTCATTCGCCATTTGATAAACAAATGCTAAAAGCACCAATATCAAAATAAGATAAATCGGTGCTTGAATCCAACGACTAGCAAAAACAATACGCTCCAGAAAGACTTCTAAGTAACTTAATCTGCCATCTTTTTTGTTATTTGACATTTAGAATATGCCTTCTGTTAACACTAAATTTTACTGCTGCTTTTGGTTGAGACTTTATCAGCAGTGAGCCATTTATTAATCGCATCAATATCTTTATAGCTAATCACACCCGCTGTATTCTTAAGTGTTAATAGATCATTGATATAATCATACTTAGCTTGCGCGTACTGTTGCTGCGCTTGGAAAAGCTGTTGCTGTTGTTGTAAAAGATCAACAATCGTATGTGTTCCCACTTCATAACCGGCTTTCATTGCTTTAACAGAAGCTTCCGCGGCAATAACTGCCTGTTTATAAGCTTCCACTTGAGCAATGTCAGACAACACCGTCAAATAAGCTGTCTTTAACTGGCTTTCAGTCGCACGCTCAGCTTCTAACAAAGTGTATTTTGACGCTTCTTTAGTATATTGCTGCTGTTTTAATGACGCGTAATCACTACCACCGTTTAATACATTCCAAGATACACCTACACCCACAGATGCACTGTTACTCCCTGATGTGTAATTAGTGTTTTGATAACTTAATCCTCTTGACGCTTTGGCTGTTAGTGTCGCTGCAGGCAAGAAATTACCCCATAAACCACTAACACCTGCTTTAGCTGCTTCTAAAAGAAACTGATTCTGGACGATGTTATAGTTTTGCTTCAAGGCAATGTCCATCCATTTATCCATATTATCAGGATCCGGCTTATCAAATGGAAACTTATCACTTAGATTCTCAACGGCAGTCACTGACTGACCAATAATTTGACTTAATGCAGCATATGATGTTGCTAGATCATTCTTTGCCTGAACTGTTGCCGCTACAGCCTGCTCATATTGCGCTTTAATTGCCTGAACATCGGTAATGGCTGATAATCCAACCTTGTATTTCTCTTGTGTTTGACTTAATAGCTCTTTGTTCCATGATTGGTTCGCTTCTGCATACGCTAGGTTGTCTTGCGCTTGCAATACCGCAAAATAAGCGCTGGCAACATTGGTAATTAAACTTGCTTGCGCCATGACAAAGGTAATCGCATCAGCTTTTGCTTGATAGCTTGCGTAATTATAACCACCCCAAGCACCCCAGTTAAACAGTGCTTGCGTTGCCGTTAAGCTTGGTGATTGTGTAAAGTATTTTGATTTCTGCCCTTCTGATGCGTTCGCACTCGAGCTGTAATTGCCTTGTGCATTATAGCCTAGTGTGATGTTTGGCAAGAGCTTACCTAATGCGGCAGGCACTGCCTCTTGAGTAGAGTTAAATGTTGCCTCAGCTGCAAGATACTGCGCATTTTGCTTTTGCGCTAACTGATAAATGCCTGACAGGTTTTGTGCTTGCGGAGCATCCGCTGCACTTGATTTTGCTGTAGTTGCTACTTGTGCTGGTACCGCTGCAGTTGAAGGCTCTGCTGATGCATATCCCAAGACAAGCAGTCCACTCATTATTAAGGTGATTTTTTTCATCTATTTACCTAACCTTTTACCATTATTACCTAAAATTGAAATGTCTTATCTTGTAACCTTTGCCCTACTGGCTTATAAACATCAAAAGTTGACATTTGCTGGTAAGATCCATCTGTATTCTTTTGTACCAAAACAGCCTTAGCATAGCTATCTTTTTCGAGAAAGTACAACATTCTACCATTGGCAGCGAGATATTTTAGATAATCGGTAGGCTCTGATTTTTCCATCTCTTTAACAATCACTAAATCAAACACATTATGTTGTTGGAGTAATTGATTTAGAGCATCAATTTTATTTTCTTTATTCACGTGATATTTAGCATTGTAAACACCAATCGTTTTTAATGCATTTTTGACGTGATTTAACATATCTTCATGCTGATCGACGACATCAACTAACTTGGTAAGCTTTGCCAAAAGCGCAGTTAAGTAACCACTACCACAGCCAATCTCAAGTACTCTTTCATGCTTTTTAGGTTGCAGCAATTGCAGCATTTTAGTCACTGTTTGCGGTGTCAGCTCATATTGATGATGATTAAGCGGAATCTCAACCTCTGAATATGCCACCTCTTTATAATTACTAGGGACAAAAACCTCACGTGGGGTGTCAATAATCACACTAAGCAAATCACCATAGGGCACACCTAATGTGCGTATCTGCTGTTTGATCATATTCTCTTTTGCAAGCTCTATATTCATGCACAAAACCTTTTTTCTTTTTTGCTTTCTTTATATTTTAAGTCTAAACCAATTTGGTCAGTGGCAACTTAGTCACTTCCACTTTTAAGTGAAGCGCACTATATCATAATTTAGTGCTGGTTATTCTAAATGCATTAGTTAAGATATTCAAATACTGTTAGCGCTTATTATACGAATCCGCCCTGCTGGATTAATTTGTAAATTTTACTAATTTTAGCTGGACAGATCACAGTCATGCATGTATCGTTACACTAATACAAAAATTTGGTCGGATGATCATGGAATCCAACTGGAAGAGCTTAGTTAAACTGTTACAACAAACAAATGATGAAACTGAAATGACAAAATTATTGGATTTTTTGTTCACACTTGAGGAAAAACATCAAATATCTAATCGCTATGCTTTAGCGGAGCTTATGATATTAGGTGAAAAGCCGCAACGTGAAATTGCTAAGAATCTCGGGGTCAGCATTAGCACCGTAACGCGTTGTTCTAACGCATTAAAAGTGTTACCTGACGAAATAAAACAAAAGTTCATACAACCACAAAGCCAAAAAAGCTAATATTTAAGGAGCGCTTTATGACGATTCAAGCACTAACAAAAGCACATCAATCACAAGTTCAACAACTTTTTGCTGATGTAAACTTTTTTAATGCTGAATGGTTTTTTAGCCCAAGACAGCTCTTTTTTGGCTTTTTTACCAAGAGCAACCAACTTGCCGGCGTTGCTCACATTGAAATCTATCACCATGCAATGATTGTTAAAGCATTAACAACACACAAAGCACACCGCAATCAAAAAATTGCAGCGAAATTACTAGCCCATATTGAACAGCTTGCTGATAAGCTTAATTGCGATGCGTTATATGCATTCACACAATTTGGTGCAAATTATCTTGAGTGCAGTGGTTTTGAGCAAACAATCAAGACCAAACTGTCACTACAAATGCGTGATTATATGTCTAATCACAACTTAAGCGACACAATCATTATGAAAAAGGTATTATCCAACGCAAAAAAGCATCTAATGCGGCAAGAATCATTAACAACTCAAGTTCAATTGAGTCATCTTGTCGCATAAACTGATTGCTTTATTTAAAGCCATCTCATTTACTTCAGTCAGACAGAAAGATATTTTTTAATCTCTGTTACAACTTTCTCCACAGCATCTAGTTTTGCAACACCCTTAGCATGATTAGACATTTTCTCAAGCTCGGCACGATTCATGTCCACTGCACGCACAAAAGCCATCAATTTCTGCGCATTAAAATTCTGCTCACGTATACAAATAGCCGCTTCTGCCTGAACTAGAAATTGCGCATTGTGATATTGATGATCATCTACTGCTTGCGCAAAAGGTACGAAAAAAGCAGGCACACCAGCGCAAGCAACCTCCGAGACGGTTAAAGCGCCCGCTCGACAAACAACGATATCCGCCCATTGATAAGCTGCTGCCATATCACTAATAAAAGGTTCAATTGTAAGCTCACATTTATAATCAGGAGATAACGAATTATAGGCTTCTTTGGTCTCTTCATAAGTCTTCTCACCTGTTTGGTGCCATAGATTAACGCAAGCATCCTTTGGTAAATCACGCACAAACTCTGGCATCGCGTCATTTAATATCTTAGCCCCTTGACTGCCTCCTAATACCAGAACATTTAACACATGCTTATAAAAATCATGCTTTTGCTCATGCAACACCTTGATCTCATCACGAATCGGATTACCAATCACCTCAATACTTGACTTTGTTTTAAAGGCACTGGTTGGGAAAGCGCACAACACTTTACGCGCAAATTTAGCCAATGTTTTATTGGTCATCCCTGGACGCGCGTTTTGCTCATGAATGATTAAAGGTACACGCATAAGGCGCGCTGCTAAACCACCGGGTCCTGCCGCATAACCGCCAAAACCAACAACCACTTTGACTTTTTGCTTACGAATAACACGCATCGCCTGTATGACTGCATAACTCAAACTAAAGGGTAAGCTTAGTTTTTTGAGCATGCCTTTTTTACGCACGCCACGAACAGATAGATAAAACAGCGGATAACGCTCACCAACTAGTTTAGTCTCAAGACCGTATTCAGTACCAAGCCAAGATACCTCAACATTCTGACGCTTAAGCTCATCTGCTACCGCTAATGCTGGGAATATATGCCCACCTGTTCCTCCTGCCATGATAAGCACACTGTGTTTTGAATTATGATTATGCTTCACGCCATCCCTTATCTATTTCATCTCACAAATTTTGCTAAATTGTACCGCACATCTTACCTGCAGCAAACGATTATGCGCTATTTTACAATCAAAAGGTAAGACAAGAATCATTGTAATATGGTTTATGGCAGGTATACTAACAAGCACTTAAAGTCTGTAAGTGAAATGCCGAAGGAATCCTGCATGAAAATATTAGTTATTGGTAATGGTGGTCGTGAACACGCACTGGCGTGGAAACTTGCTCAATCTGAGCATGCTACACATATCTATGTCGCGCCTGGCAATGCCGGCACTGAGCGCGAGGACAAGGTGAGCAATATTGACATTGCGGTGACTGATATTCCGCACTTAATAAACTTTGCCAAAGATAATGAAATTGAGTTAACTATCGTGGGGCCTGAATTACCCCTTAGTCTTGGGGTTGTCGATGAATTTGAAGCACACGGTTTAAACTGCTTGGGACCGAAAAAGCAATGTGCGCAACTGGAATCCTCTAAAGCCTTTAGCAAGGACTTTATGACCAGGTACAATATCCCAACAGCGCGCTATCAAAACTTCACTGAAGTTGATAAAGCAAAAATGTATCTCAAAGAAATGAGCTTACCCGTTGTTATCAAAGCCAGTGGCTTAGCTGCAGGCAAGGGCGTTGTTATTGCCCAAACCATGGATGAAGCCCAAAGCACGATCGAAGACATGCTTGAAGGAAATCGCTTTGGTGATGCCGGTTGCGAGATTGTTGTCGAAGAGTTCCTTAATGGCGAGGAAGCAAGCTTTATTGTGCTGTGTGATGGTGCACATGCGCTAGCAATGGCAAGCTCCCAAGATCACAAAGCACGTGATGATGGTGATAAAGGTCCAAATACTGGTGGCATGGGCGCTTACTCACCAGCGCCAATTGTTACCAATGAAGTTCATCAACAAGTCATGCAACAGATTATTCAACCTGTCCTTGATGGCATGAAAAATGAAGGGGAAGCTTATAAGGGCTTCTTATATGCTGGACTTATGATTATGCCAAATGGCGAGATTAAAACATTAGAGTTTAACTGCCGCTTTGGTGACCCTGAAACACAACCTATTATGATGCGCCTAGAGTCTGATTTAGTTGAACTTGCATTTGCCGCATTAAATGAAGAGCTTGACGAATATGAAGCTCACTGGAATCCAGGCACAGCCCTAGGCGTGGTCATGGCAGCTGGCGGTTACCCTGATCACTATAATACAGGGGATATTATTATTGGACTTGATCAAGCACATCAAACTAACAGTAAAGTCTTTCATGCTGGCACCAAGCGCGATGGGGCAAGTATTGTCACCAATGGCGGGCGTGTACTTTGCGCTACTGCGTTAGGCAATGATATTGAAGAAGCCTATGCTCATGCCTATAAATTAGTAGACAGCATTACTTGGCAGAATGAATATCACCGCACAGACATTGGTAAAAAAGCATTTTCGAAAATATCGATACATCACGAATAAGACTCACCGACTTTGGCAAGCTCCTGCCATCGCATAAAATCAACCACTTCTTTGTCGCCCTCTTTGGGCGCCCACTTGGCAAAATCATCTTCGGCAGTTGGCGTAAAAGGTCCTGGCTTTACTTCAAAAAATAAAGCATCTTCACTGATCGCATACAACGCATGCCATGTGTTGGGTTTCATCTCAAACCCCAAAGTATCTCCATCGGCACCAAGCACAAACTTGTCAACAGTAACACCCATATCATCATAAATAAGCACGCCCATTTGACCTTTAAGCGCTATGATCAACTCCCACTTATGCGACTCTGAATGTCTATGTGGGCGAATATAAGTGCCCTTTTTAAGGTGAATTGCTAATCGATTGACTAGGTCTGATAACTCAGCGTGGAAATTATGATGTGCACGTAAACGCGGTGATTCCTTGGCATTTTGCGCCATAGCAGTCATTAATGCATGATCGATTTTTTTCATACTAAATACAGATCCTCTTTCAAAAGTGTCTTACTTTAAATTTTTGATAAATGCTAACACTTCTTCAACATGCCCTGACACCTTGACTTTACGCCATTCTTTGATGAGTTTGCCTTCCATATCAATCACAAACGTGCTGCGCTCAATGCCCATATATTTTTTACCAAACATGCTTTTTTCTTTCAGCACAGCAAATGCCTCACAAAGCGCTTTTTCAGTATCCGCAATCAGCTCAAACGGCATCTGATATTTTGCCTTGAACTTCTCATGTGAATTTAAGGTGTCTTTTGACACACCGAAGATCGTGGCATTAACTTTAGCAAAATCATTATAATGATCGGTAAATCCAATACTTTCCGTCGTGCATCCTGGCGTACTATCTTTTGGATAAAAGTAAATCACCAAATAATTGCCACGGTAATCATCAAGTCTAAACATTTTGTTTGAGGTCATTGCCACCTGCGGCAAGCTTATTTTTTCACCTGGCTGCAAAGTCATCTTGCATACTCCTAAACTTTCATTATCATAAACACCTGTGTACTTTAACAAAGATAATCTTGAGATAAAGCATGTTACAACAAAAACCTTTTATTTTAGATCCCATCAAAGCTGCTAAAGAAGGCGTGGTGCTTAATCAAAGCTTTAGTTTTTCACACTTAGCTTCATTACATGAATGCATCGTTGACGGAACTTATGATTTTCAACTTAACCTTAAATTCCACTTTGAAAACAACAAACCATTACTTGATGGGCAACTTGCTGGTAAGGTAACACTCATTTGCCAAAGATCGCTTGAACCTTTTGAGTTTTGCTTTGATGACCCAGTTAAACTTGGTTTTGTGACAGATGATCGTTTTTTTAAAAACTTCCCAGACACCTATGATCCATACATTTATAAAGATAATCAAATCAATCTCGTTGAACTATTAGAAGAGGAAATCCTCCTCTCAATTCCAATGATCCCAAAAAAATCACTTAATGATTGTCAAGCTGAACAAAATACGTCATACTATGGCGTTTTTGAAACTAGCGACACCGAAAAGCAGGACAAACCGAACCCGTTTTCTGCTTTAAAAGAGCTAAAATTTACAAAGAAAGATTAATATTAAAGTAGTGAAATAGGAGAATTAATAATGGCTGTACAGCAAAACAAAAAGAGTCGTTCAAGAAGAGATATGCGTCGTTCACATGATGCGTTAACTGCTTCAGCACTTTCAACTGACAAAACAACTGGCGAAATGCACTTACGTCATCACGTGTCTGCAAACGGTTACTACAAAGGTAAGAAAGTAGTTGCTGTTGCTTCTGATGATGAATAGAATAACTGCACGATAAGGCAATTATTCTGTATTACTGTGACCAGTTCAATATCTTATAAAATATCTATTGATGCCATGGGTGGTGACCATGGATTAAAAACCACCGTTCCAGCTTGCTTATCTGCGCTGAAAAAATTCCCTGATTTACATATTTGTCTCGTTGGCATTGCCAAAGATATCGAGCAATTTTTAACCGCACATAAAACATCATATGATACGACACGTCTATCAATTGTTAATGCCAATGAAATTGTTGAGATGGACGAATCTCCTGCATTAGCACTTCGCAATAAAAAAGACTCATCAATGCGCGTTGCCATTAATCTTGTTAAAAGCGGCGATGTTGATGCTTGTGTGAGCGCAGGCAACACGGGTGCTTTGATGGCAACTTCAAAATTTGTGCTAAAAACACTTAATGAAATTGATCGCCCAGCAATCGTTTATGCAATTCCCTCGCTAGATCGCAAAACCAAGAAAATGAATCCTGTCTACATGCTTGATCTAGGTGCCAATGTCAACTGCTCATCGGAGCAGCTTTTCCAGTTTGGCATTATGGGCTCTGTGTTAGCAGCAAATCTTAAGGGCACTGAACGCCCACGAGTTGCCTTACTTAATATTGGTGAGGAAGAAATGAAAGGCTTAGACAGCATCAAACAAGCTGCCAAGATGCTACAAAATTGTGACCATATCAACTACATCGGTTATGTTGAAGGCAATGATATTTTTTCAGCCAAAGCTGACGTGATCGTTTGTGATGGCTTTGCCGGAAATATCGCCCTTAAAACAATGGAAGGCACAGCTAAACTTATTGCTGACATGTTAAAAGATAGCTTTAACAATAGCATTTTCTCTAAGCTTGCGATGTTGATCAGCGCGCCAGTACTAACAGGACTTAAACGCAAACTTGATACCAACCAATATAATGGTGCGTCTTTGCTTGGTTTAAGAGGTATTGTGATTAAAAGCCATGGTGGTGCTTCAGCTGAAGCTTTTGAAACTGCCATTTACGAAGCAATCAAAGAAATCAAATACAATATCCCACAAAAAACACAGGCGCAAATTGAGCGCATTATGCAATCTTAAGGCTAGAACAATGTTTGCAAAGATCACGGGCACAGGCAGTTACTTACCTGCCAAAGTACTACATAACACCGATATTGCCAAAATGGTTGACACCTCTGATGAGTGGATCACGCAACGTGTTGGTATCAAACAACGCCATATTGCCAATGAATCAGAAACTACAGCACACATGGCAATTGAAGCTGCCAAAAACGCCATGAGTATGGGCAATATTCAAGCTCAAGATATTGACCTTATCATTGTTGCCACAGGAACAGCCGATTACATCATGCCATCGACTGCAAGCATTGTGCAAACACAAATAGGTGCACCTTGTTGTCCCTCATTTGATATTAGTGCGGCATGCAGTGGTTTTGTTTATGCTGTTGATATTGCTAAACAATATATTGAAAACGGCAGTGCTAAAAATGCCTTAGTCATTGCTTCTGAACGCATATCACGCACATTGGATTGGCAAGATCGCTCAACCTGTGTTCTATTTGGTGATGGTGCCGGTGCGATTATCCTAAGCCAAAGTAACGAGGCAGGTATTATTGCCTCAACACTTTATTGTGATGGTGAAGGCAAAGATATGCTAAATATCCCGGGACTTTTAAGTAAAACACCATTTACCCAAACTCAATATCATGCAATGTTACATATGGAAGGCAATAAGGTCTTTAAAAAGGCTGTTTCTAAGCTTAGTGATCTGGTATCTGATTTACTAACTAAAGCCAATATGCAAGATTCAGATATTGACTGGCTAGTGCCTCATCAAGCCAACTACCGTATTCTTGAAGCCACTGCCAAGAAGCTTAACATGCCGATGTCACAGGTGATCCTTACCCTTGAAAACCATGGCAACACCTCAGCGGCTTCCATTCCTTTGGCACTTGATCATGCTGTACGCAACAACCAAATAAAGCCAGGACAAACCATCCTTACTGAAGCCTTTGGTGCTGGTCTAGTTTGGGGTGGGTTTATCGCCAAGTTTTAACCTGATTTCTTTGGTATTGATCGCAATTAACCATCAAATAACAATAAAGCATACTTGAAAAGACCTAAGGCATCATGCAGAATGCATCTAGTTTAAATTTATACTTTGATCGACATGGGTTTATTTAACCGCTTTAAACGTAGTAATGAACAAAAAATCAAACGTCCTGATGCGCATACTATTCAAGAAGAGCAAATACAACAAGATGTTGCAACAGAAGCAAAGCCTCAGCAAAAAACTGTAAATGAAGTAGAAACCTCAACTTTTTCAACACCCGTTGAAATTGAAGCAGAAGCTGAATCTAAAACAAACACTGATATTCAAACACCTGAGTCATTAGCACCCGCTAGCACAGAGACATCAACAAAAGACCATAAAGAAAAAAACATTGCAGTTGAAACAGCTAATAATGATAAACGCGGATTATTTGCGCGTTTAAAAGAGGGTTTGAAAAAAACACGTTCAAAACTCGGTGGTGGCATTGGTGATTTACTCTTGGGTAAAAAAGTCATTGATGATGATCTAATCGATGATATTGAAATGCAGTTACTTACCGCAGATATTGGTGTTGAAGCAACACAGGAAATCATGGAGACAGTGCGTAATAAAGTCAGTCGCAATGAGCTACAAACCATTGAAGCACTTACCGATCTTATTAAAGAGAAGCTCAAGGAAATTATCACGCCTTCTGAAAAGCCATTAGTGATTGATAGCGCACATAAACCATATGTTATTCTAATGATCGGCATTAATGGTGCCGGTAAAACCACAACAATTGGCAAACTTGCTAAGAAATTCCAAACTGAAGGTAAGTCGGTGATTTTAGCTGCAGGTGACACCTTCCGTGCAGCTGCGGTTGAGCAACTTCAAGTGTGGGGCGAGCGCAATCATATCCCTGTTATTGCTCAACACACGGGGGCTGATAGCGCTTCAGTTATCTATGATGCAGTGCAAGCAGCCAAATCAAGAAATATTGATATTGTCATTGCTGATACCGCAGGACGCCTGCATAACAAAGACAACTTAATGGAAGAGCTTAAGAAAGTCGCACGTGTGATGAAAAAGCTTGATGATACGGCTCCGCATGAAGTCATGCTGGTACTAGACTCAGGTACTGGGCAAAATGCCATTATGCAAGCAGAGGTATTTAACAAAATCCTATCAGTTACCGGCATTACGCTTACTAAAATGGATGGCACAGCCAAAGGTGGCGTTATTTTCGCAATTGCTAAAAAGCTTCAATTGCCTATTCGCTTTATTGGTATTGGTGAGAAGATTGATGACCTTCGCCCATTTCATGCCGATGACTTTATTGACGCACTATTTAGCCAAGATTAATGCATCCATAGTGTTTATCTGGCATACTACCGCAAAAAATAACTACTTAATTTTCAATGAAACATACGGGACTTTTTGAACGCACAGCCATTCTTGTCAATGATAATGGTATTGAACGACTAAAAACATCACATGTATTACTTGCAGGTGTCGGTGGTGTTGGCTCTTTCGCCGCTGAAGCCTTAGCGCGTGCTGGCATTGGTGAAATCACATTAATTGATCATGATGTTGTCTCAAAATCTAATCTTAATCGCCAATTAGTCGCATTAAACTCAAATATCGGCATGAAAAAAGCCCAAATTATGCGCGAGCGTATTTTGGATATCAACCCCGATTGCAAGGTTAATATTATCGATGATTTTATTCGCAAAGATGATATGACACCTATCTTTGATAAACACTACGACTTTGTCATTGATGCGATTGATAGCCTTGTGTGCAAGGTTGCCTTTGTCGCTTATGCCCATGAGCATGGCTACAATGTTATCTCAAGCATGGGCGCTGGTGGCAAACTTGACCCAACCCAGATTAAAGTCGCTGACATCTATCAAACAAGCATTTGTAAACTTGCCAAATTCGTGCGTATTCGCTTGCGTCGTCTGAAAGTTAAAAAAGGCATTCTTGCCGTATACTCGACAGAGAGTTCATTACCACCGCTTCCACCCGAGCCCGTTGGAGGTGAAAGTCGCGACCGTGCTGTTAATGGTACGATTAGCTATATGCCGGCATTGTTTGGGCTAACGATTGCTGGCATGGTCATAAAGCACCTTGTCGGTGACAATCTACACGCCAAGCAATAATAAGCTCTATTTCACCTGCGCTGTTTGTTTACCTTTAAAAACTCGCGCAATACTGCCTGATAGCGCGTAAATCATAAATATCACAAACAAAGTAACCGATGGATCGATAAAGATAATTGCAATGATAAAGACGACAAATACTGTTTGTGTAAAGACCACCTTGCCCTTTAAGTCATAATCTTTAAAGCTTCTAAACTTAATATTGCTTACCATCATCGCTGATAAATAAAGTGTGATAATCGTTGCGAAAAATGTCACCCATCCTTCAGCGGATGTGTGTCCCAGGGTATTGCAAAACCACACAAATCCCGCAATCGTTGCAGCAGATGCCGGACACGGTAATCCTGTAAAATAGCGTTTGCTCTCTGGAGTATTATCATCAAGCTGTGTGTTAAAACGCGCCAAGCGCAAACCAACACACGCCAAATAAATAAATGCCACTGCCCAACCAAATTGTCCTAAATGCTTTACTGCCCAAAAATAGATAATCAAAGCAGGCGCCACACCAAATGACACAATATCAGCCAGTGAATCATATTCCGCACCAAATGCGCTTTGTGTATTCGTTAAACGCGCAACACGCCCATCTAATGAGTCCATGATCGCGGCAATATAAATACACACTGAAGCCAGCACAAAATGACTGTTAAATGCAGCAATAATCGAATAAAACCCTGCAAACAAACTCGCTGAAGTGAATAAATTTGGCAGAATATAGATACTCTTGCTGCGCTGCGTCACTTGCTTATCTAACGATTGGTCATCTTTCATCGCATTATCCTTACACGTTACTTTTATTGGCTTTCACACCGCCAAGCTTAGTTTGTTTTAATAACTTTGGTAAAGGAAAAGTTACTTCTTCCTTAACACCTTCAAAGTCGACAACATGGGCATCGGCAAAATGCGCTTGCAAGAAGCTTACCACTTGCTGCACCAAATATTCAGGCGCTGAAGCCCCTGCGGTAACACCTGCATTGTGTTTATTGACAAACCATTCAAGATTAATGTCATCCTTATTATCAATCAAATAGGCATCAACACCCTCTTTCTCAGCTAGTTCACGCAAACGATTTGAATTTGAGCTATTTTTAGAGCCTACTACCAAGAGAATATCAACCTCTTTAGCTAATGCTCTTACTGCATTCTGACGATTCTGTGTAGCGTAACAAATATCTTCTTTTTTTGGTGAACTGACTTCAGGATATTTAGCCTTTAATGCTGCAATAATATCTTTTGTTTCATCGACCGATAAAGTGGTTTGGGTTGCAAAAATAAGCCTTGTTGGATCTTGCACATCTAAGTCTGCCACATCATCGACATTTTCAACCAAATAGATCTGACTGTAGTCATTTTTATATTGTCCAAGTGTCCCCTCAACCTCAGGGTGTCCTTTGTGCCCTATAAGCACACATTCGACACCAATATTACTGGCCTTTTGCACCTCTTTATGCACCTTTGTCACCAATGGGCAGGTCGCATCGTAAATTTTAAGACTTTTACGTCTTGCTTCTTCCTCTACCGCTTGCGAAACACCATGCGCACTAAAAATACATACGGCATGATCTGGCACTTCATGTAATTCTTTAACGAAAATTGCTCCTTTTTCTTTAAGGCTTTCAACCACCGCACGATTATGCACCACTTCATGGCGCACATAGACAGGATGAGGTTCCAATGCAAGTACACGTTCAACAACATCAACAGCGCGTGAAACACCCGCGCAAAATCCCCGTGGGTTGGCTAAAATAATTTTCATTAGGCAAATTCCTTATCTGAAACCTCTAAGATATCAACATCAAACAAAATCACTTGCCCTGATAATGGATGATTGAAATCAACCGTCACATCATGCTCATGAATCTCAACGATCACAACGGGCAATTCTGTCCCATCTTTCTGTGAGAAGGCAACAATTAGACCTTGCTCTAACTCCATATCTTCAGGGAATCTTTTTCTTGGCACTTCATAAATCATCGCCGGATGTTTTTGACCAAAGGCATCTTCAGGCATCAACATCATCTTACGATTAGCACCGATTTCTAAACCCAGCAACTCATTTTCTACTTTCTCTGAAAACGTGCCCTTGCCCATTTGGAACACATATGGGTGATCATAGTTTTTCGTATCTTCAGCAATGGATCCATCTTTTAAACGGATTTTAAAATGCATCTTTACAAAGCTATCTCTTTGTATTTTCATGGAATTCCTTCGTTTTAGTTGTGCTTTTTTTGCTTTTCCCCAACATCTAGGCTAGAGTTTTAGCAGGTTACTAACGCGCACATTCTACGAGATTTATAAAAAATGCACAAATATTCCTTTGCACGACAAGCACCACTTAGCAGTATTTCACACAAACTGCTACTATCTATCGTTTTTTTCTTATTAGTCACACTGTTAAGCAAGCCCGTAAATGCTCAATCTTTATATGAAAAATATCATACCTTTTTTAGTAATTTTTATTTATCTGACATTCCGCTAAAGGATGCAGGCAAAATCATTGCCTCATCAAAAGGGCAAGCACTTGTAAGCTCCGGTGACACTGTTTATGTTTCTAAAACTAATGAAACACCCTTTTACTACATTTTTTCACACGTCAATAGCATTCCTTATGCTGAGAATAAATACGATTATATTTTCAAACGCCTTGGCAAAGCTGAATTTATTAGCAACTACCAAGGCACACTGGTCATGCGCATTATGAATATTACCCAAGAGATTAATATCGGTGATCATGCGCTACCTTCTGATTTAGTGCAAACAAAACTACCTAATGATGAAATCATTGCTGATAGCAATATCAGCGGTGAAGTCACACAACTAGAGGGTGAAGCTGATTTTGCCACCTATCAATCTGTTTTAATCAATACAGGACAAAGCGCCGGACTTAAAATGGGTATGCGCGTTTATTTTGAATCACCTGCTAAAAAAGTTGATGGTTATGCCATCCCTGGGCAGTTTTTAGGGCAAGGATTTGTCTATCGACTTGCTAGCCATCACGCCATAGCGCTCGTAACTAACGCTCAGCAAGAAGTTATGATTGGCAGCACAGTGTTAACTCAGCTCCCCAAACACCATGCAAAACATGAGCTTTAGTGTTTTACACACTATCCCTGGATTTTCTTTTAAGCACTATCAAAAACTTGTGAGCCTTGAAGTTAGCATTGATGACTTTCTTGCCAAACCACATAATTATCAACACGCTTTAAATTTAAATCATGAAATGATTACTTTTATTCAAGAGCAAAAATTCACGCCTTATCTCAAAAAACTTGAAACATGGCTTACATCTTCTGATAAGCATCATTTAATTCATCTTACTGATCTAGCATTCCCACCACAATTAAAACAAATCAGCGATCCACCATTAAGCCTCTATGCCATTGGCGATATTGCCCTTTTAAACACACTGCAACTTGCTATTGTTGGCACGCGCCAAGCCAGTCTTTACGGCAGTGAATGTATCAAGGCACTGATCCCTAATCTGTTACAAGCCAAACTTACTATCAATAGTGGTATGGCGCTTGGCATTGATACGTTGGCACACCAAGAAGCACTTAATCAAAATGGCAAGACCATTGCCGTACTTGGTACTGGCGTCAATACCTGTTATCCGGCACAAAACCGTCACCTTTACGCTCAAATTCAAAACCACGGCTTGGTTATTTCTGAGTTTTTATTAGGACAAGCACCGAAGCGCTTTCACTTTCCTAAAAGAAACCGATTGATTAGTGGCTTAAGCCTTGGAGTCGTTGTCATTGAGGCCGCGCACAAAAGTGGCTCACTGATCACAGCGATGCATGCTCTTGAACAAAACCGTGATGTTTTCGCTATTCCAGGCAATATATTCCACAACCAAAGCAATGGCTGCCATAAATTGATTCAGATGGGTGCAAAGCTTGTTTGTTCAGCAGAGGATATTATTGAAGAGCTAAACCTCACACAAACGCTCAATACTTCGCAAACACCCTTTCAACAATCCTTATTACTCACCAGCGAGCAACAGCTTGTTTTTGATAGTATTGGCTCAAGTTGCACCACGATTGACAAAATTATCGACACGACCAACTTAACATACGCAAAAATAACTGGCATACTGTTTGAGCTTGAGATGGAAGCGCTTGTTAGCGCAGTTCCTGGCGGATATAAACGAATCTAATAAGGTAACATGAACAACAAAGCCCCTATACTACAAGTTCTCATGTCGCTGTTTAGCGATTTGCCCTATTTCGATGGTGATATGGTCAAATTGACAAACTCACAAGAGATATTACATGAATTGCAAAAAGCAGGTCTTGCGCCACAGGCGATTGAGCAGGCAATTGCTTGGCTTGAGCGTTTCAGCAAATTCAATGACGAGCCAAGAGCAGACTATCACCCTGAAACCGTACGTGTCTTTACACCACAAGAGAAGGCGATTATTCCGACAGAAAGCCTGCGATTCTTGCTTGAAGCGTATTTAGCAGGTGACATTCAATCGCATGAGCTTGAGTTTATTATTGAACAAATCATATCCCTTGGCACGCACACCATTACTGAAGAACAATTCCTATGGATATTTGAAATGACCATTGCCAACCAAGAAGATGAGCTTTTTGGTGGATTCATCCCTATTGAAGAAGTATTAACAAGATCTTTTCGTATTCACTAATCATTACCCTGTTTTCCCTAACATTTTTTATTGCTTTATTTTAGCTGTCTAACGTTGCGCTTAGCATTTATAAACCTATACTCATAACTGTTACACCAAACAGCAAGGAGCTTATATGTTTAAAGTTATTACCAATAAAGACGGGCAAACACAAGAAATTCAAACCTCCCTTTCTGCCCATGAGCTGATGGACAATCCACTGTTAAATAAAGGCACCGCCTTTAGCAAAGAAGAGCGTGATGCGTTTGATTTACACGGTAAACTGCCAATTCAAGTTGAAAGCCTATCTTCACAACTGATGCGCGTCTATCGCCAATTTCAAGAGAAAAATGACAATATCCAGAAAAATATTTTCCTAAACACCCTGCATGATAGCAATACAACGCTCTTTTATAAATTTTGCTCACAACATATCGATGAGGTATTACCGATTGTTTATACACCAACAGTTGGTGATGCCGTTGAGCAATACTCTAGCGAATTTAGGCGCCCTGCTGGCATTTATCTTGCCTATGATGAACAAAAACAAATGGATATGATCCTTGGCAATATTGCTAAAAAACAACAGATCGATTTTATTATTGTTACCGACGGCGAGGCTGTACTTGGTATTGGCGACTGGGGCATTGGTGGCATGGATATCAGCATTGGCAAATTAATGGTTTATATTATTTGTGCGGGTATCAATCCTGCCAATGTGCTTCCTGTACAACTTGACGTTGGCACCAACAATCAAAAGCTACTGGATGACCCGATGTATCTTGGTGCTCGCCACCCACGTATTACCGGCAAAAAGTATGATCAATTTATCGAAAAATTTGTCATGAGTGTTAAAAAGCACTTCCCCAATGTCTATTTGCACTGGGAGGACTTCGGTCGAGATCATGCGCGCGCGATTTTAGAGACTTATCGTGATCAACTTTGTACATTCAATGATGATATGCAAGGCACAGGGATTGTTGCTACAGCTAATGTGATTTCAGCCATCAGAGCCACCCAAACTAAATTTACGGATCATAAAGTGGTGATGTTTGGTGCCGGCACCGCAGGCTGCGGCATTATGGATCAGATTCTTGATGCCTTTATTGCCAGTGGCATGACAAGAAAACAAGCTTTGGATCGCTTTTATATTATTGATCGATTTGGTCTTGTCGTTGATGATATGCCAGATTTACCAGATTTTCAAAAGCCCTATGCTAAATCAAGGAAAGAACTCAAGAATTGGAATATCAATAATCAGGAGAATATTTCATTGCTTGAAGTCGTGCAAAACGCTAAAGCCACAATCTTAATCGGCTGCTCAACGGTTAAAGGTGCTTTTAACAAACCAATTGTCACCACCATGGCGCAAAATATTGAGCGCCCGATTATCATGCCATTATCAAATCCAAATTCACACTGTGAAGCAACACCTGAAGATCTCATCAACTGGACCAATGCCAAAGCCATTATTGCCGCAGGCAGTCCATTTGAACCTGTTGTTTATCAAGGAAAAACTTACCAGATATCTCAAGGCAACAATGCGTTCATTTTCCCAGGACTTGGATTAGGTGCCATTGCTGTTAAAGCCACTAAGATGTCTGATGGTATGATTCGCGTTGCCAGCGAAACACTAGCGAGCTTCTCACCACTGCATCAATCCGTTAACAATCCAGTATTACCACCAATTCATGATGCCACCATTGTTAGCAAAGCGGTCGCTATCGCTGTTGCTAAACAAGCCATTAAAGAAGGCTTATCCAGTATCAAAGCCAAAGAAGCTGATGTCGAAAAACTCGTTAACAACGCACAATGGATACCTGATTACTATCCACTAAAGAAACAGTAAAAACGTCTTAACTCCCTGATTCACCTACACTTGTTGCACTAATCTTAGTGGTATTAGCTTGTGCATCAAACTCAATGCTATAGTTTGATTTTTCATTATTCTCACCTAAATCTATCCCCATATTGAGTTTTTGTTTTTTGCCTGTCTTATCAGTACTTGCTTGGAGTGACATCTCCTGATCTGCACCCCAAAACAACGATTCAAGCTGAGTCGACGCCTCAATGGGCTTTATAATTTTCGTTGCAATAATACCATCAAGCATTACATATTCAGGGTTACATTTCAGCATTATCCTTGTGCCTACTTTCAATGGCAAATGATATTGAGCATGTGTGATATAACCACTAACAGGAACCTGTATCAGTAGATTGTTAAACTCAGGCAATTTAACCCAATAACATAGCTCATCTTTTGTCAATTGATCTAAACTCACACCGTCAATTGCTGGGCTTTTATTTTTATCTACCACATATAAATATTGTGCTGATTTATTACTTTGCTGTTGATTTGCATCTGAGCTGCCGACAACAACACCCTCGGTCGTTATTAATGGCATATCCCTCACTTTGGGCGTAAATACAAGATCTTGCTCTTTGGGATCAACAAATACATACTCTGAAACAAGCGCATGTGTTGCTGAATAATATCTTTTAAGGTCTGCGGCTTTCATCTTTACAAGACAAACACCCTCATTGTTTGCTTGATGAAGACTCATCATCAATTTAAATGAATGCACTTGAGCAGATTTATCACCAAATAAATTTAAGCTCTCACCATCAGCTAACGGTAAATTCAAATCCATTTGATCAAGTGGAAATATTCGCCCTATAAAGCTTGGTAATACATCAAACTGCATTATTAATTGCTGCAATGGCAATTTCTGAGTCGTCTCAAATTTTAATTGCTGATTTGCTTGTTTTTTAGCATCATCTTCAACGGCAGATGATATGCGTCTATTAACAATACATATTGGCTTATCCTCAACACTCTCAGGATAGCTTTTTACTAGCTCAGGAAAGGTATTAATCACCTGATCAGCTGTTTGTGATTTTGTGATATTTTCAAGATTGATATTAATCAACTGCTGCCAATCGCTAAAAACCAAATTTGCATTGGGTTTGGAGTCCCCATCTGTCGCAAGCGCTTTTATTTGATATTTTGGCGTCTTTATCGCAGGCCAGCTAATCACACTACCATCAAAATCCTTTGACAGCACCACACTTGGCTTTTCCTCCTGCATCGCCTGATAATCAAAAACTAACACACCACCATAGTGCGCAACAATAAACGCTAGATATTCATAATGACTTATATCCTTTCCATGCACACAAGGGATAATAACGCGTCTTTTCGTTTGGTAATCCGCGAGCTTTTCATCTACTGTCAAGGTACATAATGCTGTAAATGGTGACATGATATCAGCGATGACATCACCATAACTTTTATCCTTAAATCCCATGCGTTTACTTGATTGCTTTAGCCAATATTGCAATGGGTCAGTAAATTTCAATCTTAAGCGCTGACACATAGATGTGATCACAGGTTTTTTAGTTTTGGCGTCTATTTGACTATTAAAATCTAAGTACTCCATGGTTAACGGTTGATACGCTGTTAAGTAACCACTTAAAATAAGCTGCTTTACTTGACTGTTTTGACTATCAACATTTAATTTTTGTTGAATCAATATATTAATTTTAACCGCACCTTTCATCATCAAATCTTTGACTGAATTAATCAATGATTTATCATAGTCCAAGGGAATCAGTGTTAAGTCTCCAGTAAAACCACTTACTTGCATATCCAATGTAAATTGATGAATAAAAGAGCCATTAATCTCAAGCAATTTATCCTGTTGTGCTTTATTGCTTTTATCTAATGGAATTAATTGAATTTGCAATAGCTGAGTGTCGAAAGATGCCATTTATTTCAACCTATTTATTAACCTATACCCAACATATCCTTTTTGAGAGAAAAGAACATAGCCAAAGTGGCTTTATGGACCTAGATTAACCTGTGGCGCTTTACCACTAATTGAGTCACCTTTCATGCTAATACTTTGCCCATCTTGCTCAATATTTTCTGCCTTGATTGTGATCGAACTGTCTGAAATCGTTAATTTAGAACTCCCTACACAGATTGAAATCTCACCATCTTTAATATCGAATTTCGCACTACCGATTTCAATAAATGCTTCATCACTACTTAGCTTTAAAGTTGTGTTTTTTACTTGAGCTGTAAGCGTTTCATCGGCAGTTAGCGTGATTTGTTTGCTTTTTTTATGAATCGTGCCTTCTGGTACTGATTCATTAGACAGTTTAGCTTTTGCATCAAGGCAGTATTGATATTGATCCTCACTATTCTTAAGCTGAGTTGTCAATGTAATGCTTGGTGTATTTGCAGCAAGGGTAATATCAGCCGTATTTAATGTTGCCATTTTTTCACCTTAAGCCACTTCGATGGCATCTTGCCCTGGGTTTACCACGGTAACCATGCCACTCATTGCAGTAAAGGCACAGTGCAATTGACTATTTTGACGTACTAAAGGCATGCTTAATCCTTGCGTCATCGTTGCCAAAGGAAACCATGGTACCGTCAATGGCATACAAGTTGATGGCGCCCCCAAAGAGGCAATCACCAATGGATTTGCTGGATTTGTGCATGGTGAAAACGGTTTTACATTCAAAAAGGGAATCATATTGATCGGTAAAGTTGCCGGCTTCCCAGGAGATAGGTTCACACCAAAGGGAAGCACGGTTAATGGCAAGGGAGCCGCCCCCATCATACAACGAATTTCAGCACCGGATGAGACTGCGACCATTTTCTCACCACTACCACTAGGTGTTGCAAATGCACTCATCACACAACCTAATGCCGCAGTTAGCTGATTAAGCATATCCGTTACCTGTGGAATAACGACATTATTTGGTAATAAACTATTTAGATCTGGCAAGGGTGGCAATTGCATTGAGGCTAATAGGCTTCCTTCATTTGGCATTGCAGGAAAATTTGCCATTGCCTGTGTATTTAAACTTACCGATTGACCAAGTGTAACACTTGTATTCATAGCAGTCTGACCATTAACTAGTAAATTATTGCCATTTGCTTGCATATTCAGTGCATTATCACGTAGCTGAAGTAGGTTTTGTGGTAATGCGACTTGATCTTGTGATGGGTTTAAAGCCTGTTGAAAGTTTGAATGTAATTGATTAACTTGTTGATAGGCATCATTTATTTGATCTGTTGCATGTGGGCAACTTGGAAAATTCATGCGTGCTTGCATGAGGCTTTGTTTGATATTATCTGCCTTGGACTGCATCACATCAACACCTGTTGATAATAGAGGGCATAGCTTAGGTTTCGTTGCTGCAATCTGCTTATTAACTTGCTGCTGCATATCGTTAAGTACCGCAGCTACTTGTGCCTGTGATTGATTAATCACTGCCAGATTTTGTGTCAACTGTGCCGAACTACTTTGGCTTGTGAGCCCACTCATACTCTGCTGTGCTTTTATTAACTCTGTGTTGAGCTGATTGAGTTTCTTTAACGTGCTTGGTTGTAACGTTGCTATTTCATTAATAGACGCTGATTGACTTAATGAAATCATTGGGTTGACATTACAGAAAGTTTGCGACACTTGATTAGATAGATTTTGTGTCATCGCATTCGCTGCATTTAACTTACTATTTAACATACTTTGCATTTTCTGTGCTGCTGCTTGAATCTCAGCAAGTTTTTCTAAATATGCCGCCTTAAGTTTGGCATAGTCGGCTTGCGCCTTTGCATATGCAGCCATTGCTTTATCTTGTAATGCTTGTATTTGTGCTAATCTTTTCTCACCGTTTTGCGGCGAGTCATTAAGAGCGGTTATTGCTTGTGACTTCATTTGACTTTGCAATTGATTAAAGTGACCTAATGACTGCGCATAATGATCTTGTGCTTGCGACATTGATTTATTGTCATTAATGCAACCACTCAATGCGGCAAGCTGCTGCGCATGCGCATTTTGCAAACCATTCATTTGCTCATTTGCCTGAGTCAACTGATCATTTAATGTTTGCTGATAGCCATTACTTATGGTAGCAGCATGTGTATTTAATTGTGTTAAAGAAGTATTTAAGCGACCTAAAGCTTGCGCATATTTTCCTGATCGATTGGCAAAGTCTTTGCAGCCTTTGGCACTATTAATAACATCCGCTGCGTTTTGCGCATTGTTTAATGCTTTTATCATCTGTTGATTGATACTATCTTCTGATAATTGATGTTGTTGTAATTGGTTATTTAGCGTTGCTAGCGGTTGATATTGTGTTGAAGCATCTGCTGAGCGTGCCGCCCAATATTGACGACTTATGTGTTGCGTTTGCGTCGATATATAGCTTATTCGCTGCTGCAAATCATTACCATTTGCTATAGTGTTTGTATTGGATGAGTCTTGCTTGATCTGCGAAAGCTGATAATTCACTTGAGTGGCTTCAATATGCGCACGATAGATACCTGCTTCCGTTTGCAATGATTTTTGGTATAAATCATTATTTTGACAGGTCGCATTGATTTGACTAAAGCTTGCTTGTGTATTAGCTATGCTCGTTTGCACCTTTGTCATCTGAGCATTTACATCGGCTTGATTTGACTGAGCATTACTATGCATCGCATACAACTGCATCAATTCGCTAGAGGTATCATGCATACGTTGTTGAAAATCACCAATATTTGCATTTAACGCCGAGTGACTACGCGCAAAGGGCATCAAGCTACTAACTGCTGAGGTATAGCTTTGTTGCAACAACATAAATTGATTTGCCTGTGGAAAACGAGATGCTTGCGCGTGCCCTGTAATACTTTGTTGTAACGCATTATCATATTGCTGAGTAAGCGCCTGTTGGTTTAAACCCATATTGCTTTGTGCATTTAATTGCTCAGAGAGCATATCATCTGGACAATTCTCAATGGCACCTTTGTAATTCTTAAGAGCATCTAGATGACTATTTGCTATCATCATCTGTATTTGAGCAGGTGATCCTGCACTACTTAACTCGGGTCTCTTAGGCTGAGTGAAAGTAGCATTTGCCTTTAACGCATATAACTGCGATTGCTGATCACTCATACTTTGCTTTATAGCATCCATATTAGCAACTTGATCAATGCTTGATTGATATGCGCTATTTTGATCAGATAACGACTGCTTGAGCATATTGTCATAATCGTTAGCATTGTCCCCACATGATTCATTTGAATCAAAGGAAGGAGTATCTTGAGTAGGGGGCTGATAATCAGTCATCGCATACGCCCCCATCAAAGCATATTGCCAACTATTTGATAATGTCTCAACCTGTTGGTTATGACAGCTTCCTCGGCAATTTTGCGCATTCGGGCATATTGATTTTTCAGACGATGCTAACTCATTTTCCACCATAATCACCTTTAATCTTGACGTATAAACTCGTTGTTGTAATGACTCTCACGTTCTTGGAACGGTTGTTGCGGTGAGTGATCCCTCTCATAGTCATAGCGCTCATGCACAGGACTTTGTAAGCTTGGCATTGGCGTATTGGCAATAAGTCCATTAAAGATCTCCTTATCAACAGTACTGCCATTATTATCAAACGGTTGATCTAACAATAACCTATGATCCGAATGAATAATATTCTCAAGAATACTCCACTGCAACGAATTAAGATTATCACTCATATGATTAACCAATGTTTGAAACTTAGGATCAAAACTTTGCTGATAAAACCCAATGAAAATACTTGGGAAATACTGTAACGGATTAAACTGTGATAGCTCTTTATATATATGATGATATAAGGCAGCGGCAGCAGTCATCTGACCTTTGGCCTTTAATAAATCAAACGTCTCAAGCTTCGCTAGCAAATCAAACCATTTTTGTGATGCCTCTTTTAATGAGCCTGATGCAACTTGAGCCTTTTTCTCATTGAGATCTAAGCCCATCTCTGTTGCGACCTCATAGTCATCACTACCCTTCAACGGAGACTCTACAACAGCTCTAGCTAATCGTTGTTGCAGAAAATGTTGTAACTTCTTGTAGCTGTCTTGCAAACTGGGGGCTAATTGCATGATACAAACCACAAGTAAGTCAAAAGCATTGACAACATCTTCTGCAATACTTAAACGCGATTTCTGGCTTTCTTGATAAGTTAAATTATCCATCACCCCACTAACAAACCACCCTAAGGCACTTTCAATTTGGCGAGGTTTAAACTTATATGGTTGCAGTATTTCATAACGATCTTGCAAGATAAAATGCAAACTATCAAAAGCGTATATCGCATGTTCATTGAAGTTTTGATGGCAAAGTCCAAAAAGGTAATAACATACCAAACGAATATCAAAGTAACCTTCGGCTAACTTTGACATCGACATCTCCATACATTTTATATAATCGCCCTTTTGGCTCAAGTCAACGATCTCAGATAAATCAACTTGTGATAATACATCCTCACTGGCTAATAGCTCAGCAAAATCAATACATTCACTCATAGCGCGCTCCTTTCGACCTTATAGTCCGGTGAGTATAAAAAGATCTTGGCATTTTCAAGCTGAGGAGTTGTTGTCATGGCCATATTGCCATAATGAATCACATTGTCCCACTCTCGACCTGCCTCCACTTTATAGATTTGGGTATTCGCATCAAAAATATGCGAAAATAATGTCTCTTTTTCATGGGTTAATTGCAAACCAGGCAATGCTTTTTGATGCACCACAGGCAAGCGTTCACTACTGGCAACTTTGATATCATCAATATTAAAATCTTTGGTTAACTCTTGAATGAGTAAGTAAACTCGATTTGAACCTAAAATAATCTCTGGAATTTCTTTGAGCTCTATATAGCGCATACCTTTATTAAAAGCTAACAATGAAGCCTCTTTCACTTCATATTTGGCGATAAAACCTAAGTGTTCAACCAGATCATTCAAACACTTACAGCATGTATTATGCTGATATGTCAGCTCAGTAATAGGCTCATCATCGATGTAATTGCAAAAACAAAGATAAAAATCATATAACTGTTGAAACAAATAATCAGGTGATGACCGACCACCTTGCTCCATGGTCATCATGCAATTATCAATACGATAACTATGCATCAAAACTGTCTGCGCCATCACATATTTACTGGCTGAAATATGATTTAGTAAGTCATTTTTAATTCGCGCCTCGATCGACAAAACAATGCTTTTAATCTGATCTTTGTAGCTTTCCCAAAATAGACTGTTATAAAAACTTAAAATCGGCGTTTTTGCTAAGGCATTAAGCTCACATTTACCAGATGGCAGCATTGAAATCTTACAAAAAGGAAAGCTACTAACACTTCCATCCATAGTGGGAGCGCTAGACAAAACTGCCTTGTAGCTTTTGATCTCAATTTGATGATCGACGACCGATATCTCTTTAGGTTTTGCAGAGAAAACATGTAAATAAACCTCTTTATTTGACGTCTTTAATAGCTCATCTAGCAAGCATTCTTCAATACTGAGATTATTATGCAATTCATAATATTGACCACAAACATCAATTGCTTTAAGCACTTTAAAGCGGATAACACCCATTGCGCACAAGTCACGATCAATCACTAAATCAGCAAAACCATAAAAAGCTTCACCTTGTAATTTCGAGCGTTGAGCAATAAGTGCAACATGATGATCACCCATCATATTAAAATGCTGAGGCAAAAGTAATTGACCATTTTTCCAATTGACTTGATGCATACTAAACTCCCAGTATTGAAATTCATTCATTTATGCTGCATTTGAAGCAATACCCCAAGCACGTGCTGTTTTTTGCCCTTGTCCTAAATCAATCGTAATATTAGGATTAGTTGCCTTTAATGATGGTGGCAAAAAGGTCAATGTCCATATCCCAAATTTCTCATGTGCATCTAAAGAGTCTTTATTATATTCAGCAGCAGGCTTACCACCAAAACTATCCAAACGGGTGGTAATTGCATCTTCATTTTTCGCATAGACAACCCACTGCCCTTCACCGGTTCCATCTTTACCTGCAAATTTATGAATTTCAAACTTCAGCTCAATTAATTGATTATCTGCTTTAAAGCTTTGCATCGTTGTAACAAGTGCTGTGTGATGGGCTGCAGGATACATAAATCTGATCGATAACGGGCTTGACGAACGCTCGCCTAAGTTAAATGTATCGATAATAGCAACGGCTTCTGCATCACTCACACCGTCATCAGTTGGCTGCTTATATTTCACACCTTTTGGCAGCTCAGTCCCATTGATTTTTAGCTCAGTAATAACTGCATACTCTTCATGTTGCAAGGCATTGCCCTGATCCAATAAAACATATGGGTCAAACGTTTTATTAATCGCTGTACTATTCATTTAAAACACTCCTTTTGTCGTTGCATTTATGTTTTACACATTAATTTTTAAGCTAATCGAGAGTCTAGCTTTAACTCAGCATCCATACCCTCAAATTGAAGATGAGGTAGCACACTAATTTTGCAGTTATACCAACCGATTTTTCCATCTACAGAGTTCACCTCAATCTTGGCAGTTTTAAAAGGGAATCGCTGTAATGTTACATCATCTGGATCCGTTACTGCGGTTACATAATCGTTGAGCCACTTTGATAATTGGTTCTGGATATAAGCGCCATCTGCTGTTGAACCAATATTGTCACGCATCACAGATTTAACATAATGCGCAATTCGTGTAATTGAATAAGTGTATGACAGATTTGAAATCATCTGCGCATTTTCAGAGTCTTTGGGATCTTCAAAGGTCTCAACATATTTCGCTGATTGCGCACTAAAAAAACACGCCTCTGTTGTTCCCTTGTTGTATACCAAAGGAATGAAACCACACTTAGCAAACTCAAACTCACGATAATCAGGAATCACAAACTCCACCGGTGGCTTTGCCTCCTCCTTACCACGAATATCAAAAGTATGCGTGGCAAGATTCTCAACCATGCCCCCTGCCTTTGGACCACGAATATGCTGGCACCAACCAGAGCGCTCAAACGACTTGGTTAAATTTTTAGCAAACAATATGGCACTTGAGCCCCATAAGTAATCATTATCATTTAATGGATTAATATCTTCTTTAAAGCCTTTAAGACCTTTGTTTGCTGGATTGATCTCAGGATCATAAGGCAGTCTTAAGACATAACGAGGCAGTGTCAAACCAACATAAGTTGCCTGCTCTGTTTTTCTAAATTTATTCCAATTACCAAATTTAGGGTGATTCATTAACCCCTCAAGATCTTTGATCTGCGACAGCTCTTCAACAGAATCACAGCCAAAAAACTGCGGCTTAACTGCTGATACAAATGGTGCATGTGAGGCAACTGATATTTTGCCCATAGTTGATAACCAATCCAGATCCTCATTTGAGCGATCAAATTCATACAGCCCAACAATTGAACCATATGGCTCACCGCCATATTGATCATACTCCGCAATATAAACTTTTTTGAATAATGATGACCCTGCAATATCAACACTATTGCACTCAAAGTCCTCAGCAAGTTCATCTTTAGACGCATCTAAAAAGTCAATTCTAATATTGGCCTGAAAGTTGGTATCTTTTACTAAGTCTGCCAATGAGGTAAATTGAGATTCAATATGTTTAAACTCTGGCTGATGCATGATTTCATTAACTTGATCATTGATGGCATTATCAATGCGATCAATAATTCGCTGTGCAATTGATTTATTAAAGCCCGCACTAAAGTCCTCTACCTCGGCATTTGCCATGAGTGCTGCCAGACTTGCAAGCAGGCGATTTTCCTCACTGCAGTTTTCCTCCACATTTGAAAACGCATTAGCAACCATTGGGGTTTGTGCAACGGCTGTTGCATTTAAACTTGCGGAACTGAGTAAAGCTTCAATTGCACTTAAAGTTTGTGTATTTTCTGCTGTCATTATTTACTCCTTAGCAGTGCTATCAATTTCACCTTCAATCACATTCGCAACCTCTGCTTTTGGTAAGGTGTAATTTTCAAGTGCATTTAGATTTGACTTAAGTTCGTTAGCACTTTCATGTGCCTTTAAAATATCGTTAAGTTTACGACGAAACGCCTTGTTATTATCTGACATTGCTTGTAACTCAATCAGTAATGTTTTCATTAAATTCAGTGCTTTAATCTTTGGTACTGATTGAGCAACACTCGTAGGGTTAAATGACTTTATATTTTCGATGGGGATATTGACATCAATAGAGCCTTCATTGGAAGGATCCACTTTGTTTTCGACATTAAGATTTAATGTGATCCCCATATCTTTAATTGTTTTGTCTAAATTTTTGCCATCAAGTTGACGCACCTCTCTGGCATCAAAATCTATTTGACGATCTTTTGATTTCCCCAACGAAAAGTCCCCCATAACTAACATCCTAAACGGCAATTCTTTTTTTACCTTTTTGCCATTGATTTCTACAGGGTATTTAAGGGTGATACGTGATTTAGGAATTTCATCAACTACTGCCATTTGTTTCTCCAATTTATTTAACACTTACTATAAAATCACCAACTAGTGATCTTCATGTGATTAATATTAACTCACAAATCTCAGCGGAAACATAGCCATATTGGCCTAATGTTATAATCGATAAAACTCGAGTTGTCCCTACACGTATAGCTTTTGCCTCTACGGCAGATTAAATTATAATAAATACAATGGATCATGCCTTAATATCCCTTAAGAGTTTTAGGGAAATCAGCTTTTTATTGAATAGTTACTTATCAATTTTTAATGATAAATTAATTACATCATGATCAAAAGCACTATTGATTTCATAATCTCTTACCACATGTCCATTAAATTTATGATTAATTAAACGATAATAATTAGCATGTCTCTGAGGATTAAAGCCGATGAGTTGTGAAATTTTCTTATACATATATAAAATCATCCTCCCATTATAGCCATCAAATGGATCTATCTCATTATACCGTCTACTATGCGTTTCTAAAGTGAATGCCGCTATCTTAGTTCTCATATAATCTCCAAATGTTCTACCAAAATAATGGTGCTGTTCTGATGAATGTCTTTTGGCAAGACTCATTAACTGCATTTCTTCACGATATTGCCTTTCAGTAATATCATTTCTTTCAAATGCATACTGCACCATTTCCCTATACTCAGCAAAGCGCTCCCTATTGCTTTGGTAATGCGAATATTTCTGATACCCAGCATAACCAAGATAGCAGAGACCAAAAGCAGCACCAACTACCATAAGTGCACCAACGGTTGCAGCAGATCCTGCCGCAAAAGCGATTGTAGAGATGACACCAAGGCAAGCCTGAACACTATTATTCGCTAATGAGACCTTGCGGCGATCGCAAGCATTTTCATACTTAACCAACAACCAAGAAAGCATGCCTTTTAATGAGGCGATAGATATCAACTGACCTTCATCAACCGCTCCTCTTACTCCATAGCGTAAAAACCTTTCAAAGTACTTATTAACCATATAAAGCGCTATATAAGTATCATCGATCTTTTCACAGTAACTTATGATTTTTGAAACATCATCAGCAGCAGACACCACACCGCCAACAGCACCAACTACTCCACCAGCTAATGTTGTTGCATGAGAAGCTGCAGAAGTAGTAGAGCGTGCGATAATTGTTAGGGTATTTTCTGCAGCTCCTAAAGCCGCCTGTGATGCTGCTACACAGCGACTTTTTGTTGAAGCCTCATCATCTACTATTGTAGCCACAGCATTACCCATAGTACGCACTAACCCAACACTTCCTAAAGCAAAAGTTCCAGCATTTAACTCCCCCAACCTTTGGAATGGCTAGGAACTTGGTCACCTTGATACCTTGCATTATATCCACCACGAACAGCATTCCCTGTGGTCTGTACCATTTTAGCAGCAGTAGCCAGATTTTCGGTTGCACGCATACCGCTTTTAATTTTATCCGCGGCTGAATCTTCACGAAAGCACCTTGAACTGGGCGTTTGTGCACGCCTATGGACTACTCTATGGTGTTGCTCATAAGAGTGCGCACTTCTAGCAGAATAACCACCACTATGATAGCGACTAGCTGCAGGTGAGCAAGAGCGCTGCTGCATTAGATTCTGATGAAATAAAGATTGTGGTCTTTGTGGATCAGGAATACAAAATTCTCGCCCACCACTCACCCTTGAGCTACTACTTTCTTCAGGTACTCGCCATAGATGCTTACCGCAAACTGAGCATGTATATTTTGTTTCCGATATATATCCACAACTATAACATTCCATAAAACGACTCCCATATTTTTTTAACAAACCCAAATTCGAATCATAAGTACATAACTTGCGAAATAATAATTAGTTTCTGTGAACCTTTTTTTACCGCAACCACATACCAAACTTCCTACAATCTGTAAAAAACACTCAATCAAATGCCTCTATAAAGCATTAAACCATCTGGCTTTTGACGCTTAAGTAGTGTCTTCGACAAATATCATAAATTCTGTGCTGCCCTAATAATTTTGATGATGCCGAAATATTCTCTAAAACACTGATTAATACATCTTTAAAATCAGTGTCGTACTCATGATATTTAGATATCCTTTGATGGTATTTTTTATCTTTTAAAAGCAACCTTGACATCAACATATAAATTAACAAATTAGATTCTTTTAATACTTCCAGATTTAATGGTATTTGTTTTTTACTTATTCCTTGCTCAATTAAATGACTTGCATAAGCAAGCTTTCTGCTAGCTGATGCCTCATTTAGCATATGTGACGGTCTTTGCTCGAATAAAAGCTCAAACGCTTTAACTATTTCAATAAACACATCATAAATATATTTCACCTCATCTTTTGTATCCTCAGTTAATTCAAGATCATATACTGATGTATACACTGATTTAAGTATGCTAAAAACGGCGTTAATATCTCTCCAGTGAGCCAAACCATTCTGCTGTGCACCAAAACTTTTATAGCTATGATTGTCCCTTTCCATATAAGCGTGGTTGCATTGAGCGCCTTGAATTGAAGTCGTTTGTAAAATTGGGCAGTAAAGTGTATATTGTGTAACTGTCACTCCATCATCATTACTTAATGAAACCACCGCACCATGATTGGCCTGATGATCTAAAGTATATACAAACAAGCTAGATCTAACCGAACCATAAAAATCTTTTTTAGATTGCAACATCTTACAAACTTTCTCATGAATAGAGTCTGATCGCCCCGATGCTGCCGAGCATGAAACCACCTCAATCACTGTTTCTTGAACAGCTTTATTTCTAAATGTTTTATAGCAATGGTAAATACAATTAGCAACTAGTTGGCAATCGATTGCTCCACCAACATCCGAATGCATTTTGCTTTTATCTGGTGCGCCATGCCCTAGCACAAGTATTCTAATACGTGTATATGGATCCAGTTTTTTGCGATAGTAATAATAGTTCAACCACCCCCTAAAATATTGCTCCTCATAAAACTCAAAGTTTTTAGGATGAAGATCTAAGGTAATAAAGTTTTTTAACCCTTTATAGTTTTTGCTCAAACTATTTGAAAGCGTTTGATCTCTTTGATCTTCATCACAAGGTTTAAAATAACTACTTGCATAAGAACAGGCAGCATTTAAATAATACCGACCTGCATTAACAGCCTGTTGATAAAAAGTAGGACGTATTCTTATTAAAATTGTTAGCTCATTACTCATATTATTTCCTGCTTTAGCATTGAGTTCTCATCATGAGTGATCATAAATTTAATCATATGTCTGCGATTTCAAAGTGACTTTATTTTATTTACTAGTAGATCATATTTTAATAAGAATATATCTGACTGAGTATAGCCAAAATAGCCTCTTTCTTTACAGCTGATTTTTAAACTGCACTAATATCTTAAACATCGTATTTAAATAGCGATTGAGCGCAGTATCCTTACAAAAACTAATCTCTTTAGCATTATTCATATGCACAATTTGATCTTCAACATCTCGTAAATATGCTATCAAGTGTGTCAATTTTTCTTGTTGATATTGCAGTGGTAAAATTTCAGTGACTAAGTCGAGTAAATCTTTATGCAAAATATTTCTCTTGTAACTTAATTTTTGAATCAGTTGCATTGCGTAAAAGTCTAAGACAACAGAAGCAGAGGCCTCCAAGCTCACGATTGGAGCCAACTTTAATGACTCAATCGGTTTAGAGGGAATATTAAAGCTTTCTAGTCTGCCTAGCTGGCGATAACCACTGTGCCATGCAGCCTTTATTTGAGCCTGCATCCCAGGCTCAAATGGGATATTATGAAACTGTATGTGCGTATATCTTTGATGCATTGATTTCTCAGCAGGCACTAAAGTATAGCTTGGCTCACCATAACCACAGCTACTTTGAGGATATAAACGTGTAGTTTTGGTCTCTTGAATCAAACTAACTTCAAGCTCTCGCAACAACAAATCATTTTTTTCATGGTTTAAAATAATCGGATAACTATCTTTGGAGCCATCGACCCGAATGGGTAATGCATAATCAATATGATAGTTGATCAATGGCAGGTGATTAACCTTAATCAGTGATATACCTTCTTCGACATCAATCATTTTCCCTTTAAAATCGATAACAAGCTCTATTGATTTAATTTCCTCTTCATAAAAGTCGTTATTAAACTGCAATCGTAATCCTTGATAAAACCGTCTATCTCTTAATTGATCTTTTAAATATTCATGTGGATGCATATAGGCATAATGAAGCTTCTCAACAACTGCTCTTTTTGTTCTTTTCTCACCTTGCAGTGTAAATTCTAGCGAGAATTCAGCTTCTTTAAGTACATCAAAGTAATTACTAGCAAGGATTTCATTCTCATCAAAACACCAAATATCAATATGGTTTTGATCAAGATAAAAAAAGCCAGACAAGTTATTTAGACTCAAATATATCTTATCACCATCACTTCTGCGATTTGTGATTTCACAAGGCAAGATTTGTGTATTAAACATCGGATGCAATGTGCATTTTTGACCATCTTTGGTTAATGCTTCAATGCGATCACTCAATAATAAATCCACAGCATTTACCTGTGACGGCTTGAGCTTAATCTCAGTAAACAGCTTATATGGAATAGCACTTTGTAAATAGGGAATTCTTGTATTAAACGACCTAAGACGTGCATTATAGATATACTGCAAAACATCTCTTTTAAGATCTTTGACATCGCTTTCCAATACAGACTGAAGCTGGATAAATTTCTGTGCTAATACATCTTGCATAGAGACTCCTTAGATTAGAAATAGACTAAAACACCGCATAACAAATATGTTAAAGCAACACATCCGCCTAAGATCAAGCCTAAGTGCTGTCTAAAGCATTGCTTGACTTTATTAGCCACACGTAAATATCTGCTTTTTGTTACCAAAGGTATTGATAAATCATTACTTTCTAACAATGGCTTCTCATGCTCAAACTGCAACATTTCCTTAAGCTTATTAATATAATTAGCAATTGCATAACGCTCTGATTCCGCAGGATATTTGCCTTTAAACCCACCTGTTAGCATGCAGTAATACAGCTCATAGATAAACTTAGGGTAAAATGGGTTTGCTAATACATCATCGACATATTCGTAAAACTTAACCCCACCTTCAGTCGTCTCAAAAAGCTCCTTTTGCAAGCTAGGCCAAGGGTGTGCTGCATACTCATAGATCCCAGCGAGTATCTCATCTAGCCACACAGCTATGCCAAAACTTGTATATTTAGCAATCTTTGCATTGTGTAGACACTCCACTTTTTGCGCTATCTGATGTAATGCATTGCGAAAAAAAGCTCTTGTCTCAATCGTTTCTTCAATATCAACATTCGCCAGATTATCAATCTCCTTGCCATATGACTCTGATTTCAAAATCAGCTGACTAATATCTTTCCAAATCAAAAAATCCTGTTGCATCTTCTTTGCCTCCTAAGCGCTAAAATTCGATAGACTATCTTTACCTATTGTCACTTCATACTTCTTGCCATAGGCTTCAGGAATATATTGTTTCCACTGCGTATTGCTCGCCACATTGGTATAGAACACAAAAATACCCATGCCTTGATGTTCATTTGCTGGCACCTTATACACATAATCACCATCAGCAAAGTTATCCGGTGTGAGCGTTACGGTATGTGAGCTTGATTTGCCCACCAAGCTTAACGCTTTCTCATAATCTGTATTGATAAAGCTTTGCTCGGACATCGGCGCTGCTAACACGGTCAAAATTTGACTATTATTACTATTGTTATCTAGATGCATTTTAAGTGTTAGCGTCGGTGAAGTGCTAAACATTGCACAACCACCTAATGACAACACAGCAAATGCAACAATCAATAATTTACTTTTATGTAGTATCTTTCTCATTTGTTATTATCTCCGGATTTATAGTTCTTGCTCAAAGAGCAACTGCTGTCTTGCATTTAGTTTTGTCGTAGTCGTCAACCTACTTGATAAATAGGTGCTCTCTTGATTTGTCAATAATCTCATATGTAATTGCAAAAGATAGCCATGCCAAAAACTACCATAGTGCGCGCACCATTTTGCCTGCAAAAGCTGGGTAATACGCACGATCTCATACTCACTTAAACCTTCTTCAATATTTAAAGTGATTTGAATTCTGTTTTTTGCTTCAAAAATCACATGACCTATCTGCCCATGTTGGTCAGACAATATGGCTTGTCCTAAAATCATCTGTTTTGGTCTTACTAAAGAATTCGCATGATTAACCTTAAGATCAAAATAATACTCAGGGAAAAGGCTTGCTACTTGGTAATGAAGCTCAGCATAGGAGTTTAATGCCAAAGTATTATTCTCAGTAATGGCGTTAAACGCATCCTTTGACTCCACCATTAAGTCCAAATGCAATAACATCAATATATGTTTCAACCATTGGTTAGCATATTGCGCAAATGTTTTACTTTGCAAAAAGTCCTCTGAAAAGCCAATATCTTTGAGCTTGGACTGCGCTGCAAGCCATCCTAAATTCACACCAATGATTATTTGAGCGTCAACATAATGTAAGTAAGCAATCGTGTGTGTATGAAAAGCACTGCTTTCAACACTTTCAAATTCAATATTTTGAATATCAAAACCGAGCATAAACAGCTGCTGCAGCAAATAGCTTAAGCTAAATTTCTTTGCATGCTGCTGCAGATTATGTAAGGTTTTATTTGATAACACACGCGCCATAATCTGTCTTACCTTATGATAATGGGAAAATCATATTTTGCGCGCTAAATGCTACTGGTACTTTATGTCCATTCACTGGAATATACCAAGTCATCAGGCCATTATTCCCCGTAACCGATTGATTCACCAATTGGTACAACGCCCAGTTTCCATTATTGCTGATCGTTTGATTCGTCGAGTTGTTTAATACCACGCCAATGCTCACCTCCGCAGGTTTCCACCAATCATATTCAATGGCTTGTTGTAGCGGTTTTGCGTCTATGCCAACAACAGAATTGTTGTTTAATGAAAGGTAAGTCATCTTGATATAGTTGCTTGCTAATTTCTTTTGGTAAAATGGTTCTGCTTGAAGCATAATTTGTAGCGGCTTTGGCTTGCCGTCACTACTCCAAAGTGCATTGCTGATATATTGCATTTGCTGCACATCTTGAAGAATACTCGCCAAATTCAAGGCGCCTGCATAAGGCACTTTTCTCATCTGCCAGATGCCATTTTTGTTCACAAACACTTGTGCGAATTTTTGCTTAAACAAATCCCAAAATTGCCCATCTTTTGGTGACAATAGACTAGTTAATACTTTAGGTGACATCGTCTGTGACGCCGTTAAACGCATTGGAAAGCTGTTTTCAATCGTATCAACCATATTCGCCAACTTCTCAGTCCAAACCGTATCAAAATAATTAGCTACTTGCTGCATTCCTAACATATATACCACTGAAAATATCTGAACAAATGGCTTACGCTGCGCTATAGGCATGTGGATTTTATCAAGCTCATTGTTTGTCAAACGCATATAAGAGCTTGATGAATCTAAATAAATCGCCAATGCTTGATTTGCCAAGGCAGACATGCCGTCACTATTGACTAAGTGACTATCTTGATCTTGATATAACAGTTGATTACGCAGTGTTGAGATAATATTGATATAGCCACTTAATCCTGCGTTACTGTTTTGTTTGCTGGTGCTTATCCCCAATAATAAGCTATCGAAATTCTGCAGCTGATGGTAGCTTGCAAAGCTTTGACTAATTTGCTTTATAAAGTCATATTTCAGCATGTTTTTATCAAAGTTTGTATTACTATTGATTTGTGTAATTAATGCCAATAATGGTGAGCTTGGTTGCTTCATGTTATATAAAGCAACTTTTAATGCAGCAACACTCGTTATATTGTAGTCAAAGTGAGTGATCAATTGGTTATAGGCTTCAATATAGCGCTGCGTATACTGATCAATCGATTGATTAAAGACTTTCTGCAACTGTGTGGTATCAATATGCTCTTGGCTTAATTTAGCCACTAGATGCTTGTAGGCTTCAATATCTGGAATAACCACATTTTGTATATAATTACCCGTGAAACTTGAAGCGACCTGATTATTTGCTGACAATAATGTTGATCCTTGGTTAGGATCTGTATGTTTAGACAAAAACAAATTACCTGAGTGATGTGTATACTCGTCAATAAGCGTATTAATTTTTGCACGCACAATCATTTGCTGCCAATTGCCATAACTAAATTGATCACTACCATATGCCTTAGGCAAGTTGCTACTTTGCCCTTCTACAATAGTTGTGCTTATCGCATTTAACAAATCTGAAAAATCTCGCGCCTTAGCCACTGCAAAATCAGGCTCATTGGCTAATAGTTTAATCAAGTTTAGGTAAGTCGCATTTTGTGCTTGCTCTTGCTCCTGTGAACCCAATCTATCAATAAATTGCTGCAAAAACTTTAGTTCATTGTGTGACAAATGTGACTGCATCGCAGGTAGAAATTGATACAGCGCTGATTTAAGTATAATTTTAGATGCAAAACGATCATAAATCGCCCGATAAAAATGTTTGATATCCGATATTTTAATCGCACTATCCTGCAACATAATATTGATTGCCACCATAACAGATTGATAGCTGTCACTATCATCCAACGGAATCGCATCGATTGATTGTCCTGTAAATTCATCTGTAGGAACTCTATCATTATATTTAATATACAAGCGGATCGTTTTTTCTGGTAGCTGACTTAAACTTGAAAAAACATTGGCATAATGCAGAATAAAATCACGCTCATTCTGCTTGGTTACATGTGTAATCAATAGCAATGCAGCTAATTGAACATCGCTCGTTGATTGCTCAATCAATGGTTTTATATTGCTTTGATATATGCTATTAGCAATTTTCTGCTTGATTCCATGCATTAAAATAAATTGCGGATAAATATCAGCAATAGGTGTACTGGCAATATCTTGTTGATAATCCAGTGTGATTTTTTGCATCTTGTCAGCAAAATCATTTAATGAAATTTGCTTATTTTGCACTAAATTCGCAACCGTATTTGCCGTATGATCAAAAGCCACTTGTCTGCTTTGTAATTTGGAAGCGTAAAATATCATAAAGCCAATGAGCCCAGCACTTAATGTACTTGCTGATAATCGAAATAGTGAAATAGGCTGTCGTATCTTCTTATACGTTAACGTCAAGATATTTGGTGTGCCCTGCGCTGCTTGCGCCAGAAATAATGCCTGAATTTTTGGTGTTAATGTCACTTGGTTCTCATAGTGCAATGTATCAACAATAACATGCATTGCCTCCAAAGATTGCCTAATCCCATCCAGTATCAATAGCTGATTCATAAAAATATGACTATCTTCAACATTAATCAATCGACTTTTTAATGCCATCAGTTTATCGGCAAACACTTCTAGTAGCTGCCCACCTTCATTTGGCTGATACATACATATATTTTGAAGCTCCATCGATAGAGCACTAGATTCTTCAGTCATCTTGGTGTGTGATAACTGTATACAAACTGGTAGACGACGTTTTTTAATCTTTTGCATGACATCAATTTTTGCACGGATAAGTTGCGCTAGATTCTGCAAATCATCACTGCTTTGCTGCAAAAGCTTATCAACATCAAGACTAATAATAATCGTAGGAATCTGCCCACGAAAGATCTTCTTCCATAGGCGCTTTAATAAAAGAACTTCTAATTTATCATCTTCATCAAGACGCGCTTGCCCGATTTCATAGATAAATGACTTATTGTCAATAAAATAATTATCCAAACCATCTGGTTTATATTTCAAATAAAATTGACGACGAAAATGCTCAAACTGTGTGTGCTTTACCACACTGCCTTTCTCTGCCAAATTAATATGCAAATAATACTGGCAAAGCTTCATTTTTCTTCTTAATGCAAATGGCAAATCCTGCTTAAATAGTTTAAAACTTTTAATGCCACTATTTGAGGTAAACACGCTTTTTAGGCTAAGCCAAAGCTTCTTTAACTTAACCGAATTTTGAATAAATTTTTTGTAAATTTTTTGAATTGCCTGCACAAGCAACCAAAAACCACCTAAGCCTAAAATCAAAAGGCAAATAGGGTTGTGCAATATACTTTTTATCGCTTCACTCATATCTTAATAAACCTTGCTTTGATTAAACATAAATGAGTTTATTGCTTGATGAATAAATACCTGAGATAAGTTTAAATAGATATACCAGCTGTAATGGCGTGCTGATATTAAACTTACTCTTGATCATCTTCAGATGATTACTCACCGTGTGTTTGGAAATAAACAATCGATCTGCTATTTCCTGATAACTGGCACCATGCATATAAAGTGTCAAACATTCTGCTTCTTTTGGTGACATGCGTACACCTTCGCTAGATATATATTCCTTGGGAAACAGCTTTACTTGCTCTTGTGAGAAATAGCTTTCCACATATGCTGCAAGATCACTATTGGACTCGATCTTCTCAAGGTAACTACATGCAGTTGTTGTTAATTCTTTTTTCACACAATCAATGAAAGTATTGATTTCATCAATGCCACTCATGAGTTGGCTATTGCTCATATCCGTACTAAAGAAAATCGAAATCAAAATGCCGTTGTTATAGGGTTCGACATAAGAAAAAGCATTGTTTACATTAGAGATATATTGCTGCTTCAAGCTCAATAAATGCGCTAATGTTGATGACTCATTACTAAACTCAATTTTTGATAGCTTAAATAAGTCAGGTAAAAGAGCCGATTTAGCACTTACCATATCTTTAATAAACTGTTCTTGCATTCCTAGCATTAACAATTTGCCATCACTATCAGCAAAAAACATCAAACAACTTTCTATATTCAGAGCGTTTAGTGCCGTAATACGCGTTTGTAGAATTTTCTTATAGCGATATGAAAATTGTATGATTTTTTGTAGTGTACTTTCCTGCAACATATAACGATTACCTCATCCTGTATTAAACAATCATTGCTTATGTTCATCAACGCTCAGTAGCGCTTGACCTGATGATTATGGTATGAAAAACTGATGAGGATTTAAACAATATAAAGATGACTAAAGATTACTGATACATTTTATTCATTAAAAGGATTCATGCTAAGTACGTCATCATATTGCGCACCTAACTCTCCAAACTTTTTATGTGAATGTGAATAGAATTTCACAAATCTTATCCCTGAAAAACTAAATACAGCTGGTGATTTATAGCCTTGAGAATCAATTAAACAACGATAATGCTGTTGATACTGTAGCGCCTGATCTCAAGAGGAAATTAGGCATTTAGTGTCGATTACCTGCGCGAATCCAAATGCAATATTCTTAATTGCCGCTAAGTGCAAGTCAGCATTAACTGTTGCCGTCGCATCGCTGACAAAAAAAGCGTTATAACCACGCATAAAGGCATCTCTAGTTGTTGTCTCACAACAACAGTTTGTCATCACACCACAAATAATCACATCTTTAATTTGATGATCTTGTAAGATCTTATCAAGGTTTGTTTGATAAAAGGCACTATATTGACTCTTATCAACAATTTCAGCCCCCGTTAGATCAAACTCATCAATAATTTGCCACGCTTCACTGTCTTTAACAATTTGATCGCCACCCCACCACTGAATCATATTTTCTGAGGTTTGCGAGCTATCATTATGGCGCACAAATATCTTTTTAATGTGATGCTGGTCTGCAAATGCAATTAACTGTTTAACATGATTTATTTGTTTATCCGAAATAATCTCGCCGTGGAAAACATTTTGCATCTCAATAATAACCAATGCGGCGTGTTGCTTATTCAAAGTTTTACGGCGTGTATTGATATCAGAAATTTGATCTAATGAAACGTCATAGTGCATAAAACTCACTTTTATTAACTCGCTAACTTTGCCACATCATAACGTCTTTTAAAGGATACTCAAATCATTTCACTCAAGCACTCAAACTCTTAAAATGACCATGTTTTCATCAACTTGGTAAATATTCTCTTTTTTTAAATAAAAGCTATTGACTCGCAAACGCATCGCCTATAGAATCCCCTCTCGTTAAGGCATTCCCCGATAGCTCAGTCGGTAGAGCAAGTGACTGTTAATCACTGGGTCGGCGGTTCAAGTCCGTCTCGGGGAGCCATCTCAAAGCCGTATATGGCAAAGTTTTCAAACATTTTAAAATCAAAAGAGATTAACCATTCTGCATTCAATAGGTAACAAAAAATCACTACCATAGTTCAGTTAAACCTATAATCTCAAATTATTCTACCCCAAAATGTCAATACAGTTTTTTAAAAATTCTTATTCCTACACATGTCATGCAACCTGCAATGTTTTTTGCGCCTGACCTTTAAAGTCAATAGCACCTTCTTTGTCCACATTCATTGGTTTTTTGTATCCCAAGCTCTCATGGAATCTACGATGATTATAAAAATCAATATAATTAGCAAGATCAGACCTAAGCTCAGGTAAAGAACCATATTCATTAAGATAAATTCGCTCGCATTTTGCACTGCGCCAAAAACGCTCAATACAAATGCTATCAGTAGTTCGCCCTTTACCATCCATTGAGATAGTAATACCTCTACTGGATAATGCCTCAGTATGTATATGCGAGGTATATTGACTGCCTTGGTCAGTGTTAAAAATCTCAGGATTGCCAAAGCGATCAAGTGCTTCATGCAAAACACTCATTACCAGGCTGCTATCTGTTAGAACCAGCAAAAACTTTACCCAACTTGGTAAGCAAAATTTCTGAAACGTAGACAGCATAAGGCATTGAGCCATACACAAAGTTGAGTTAAGGCACTACAGATTTTTTGTGTTTTTTTTGATTTTTTGATTTTTTGTGAAGACGTGATCGATGCGCTATAGCGTTGTAATGATCTGCTTTAGTGGAATAGCTGGCGCATTACAGGCTTTATAAATCTTAGCCTGATCATGATTGGGCTTAGTTGACTTACGAATATGTAAGGTTTTCCCTTCCTTGGTTTGCATAGTTGTCGTGACACGATAATGCGTGCTTAATTTTAACAAAATAGTCTCCCAGCTATCATGGATGTCCACTTTCTTAAGCTGGAAACGGATGCAATGCAAAATATGATAGGCAAGTATACTAATAAAAATATGACCACTTATGCGCTCTGTGGTTTGATGATAAACAGGACGCATCCCTAAGTCACTTTTTAATACTCTAAAGGCAGCTTCAATATCATTGAGCATGCGATAGGTTTGCCATATTTGTTGATTATTTAAATGGGTTTGATTGGTACGAATGCAGTAAATCCCCTTGTTTTTATTCGCTCGAGTTTCCTTGTCATGCCAAGTCAAGGATAAGGCATTTTCTTTGTTGGCATCTGCTTTTAACTCTAACTCAAAATGACTCGCTACTTTGCTGTATTTTTCTTTTAATCTTCCCAGCTTTTCGCAGACTTTATCATATTTCTTGGTGCAGCCTTTTTTGCTTAAGCCTATTTTTACCTTTTCTAATTCCTCAATAAATCGTTGTTTAAATTTCTCATACATCGCACTACCTTTGCTCTCCATCCCCTGCGAATGGCAATACAGTTCTACCTCGTCGCCATCTGACGGCTTAACTAAATAGGTAGTGACCTTGTTATCCTGATCTTCTTTGACAACAACATCTGAAATGTCCTCTGGTAAGGATAAATTACGTTTACGTGATATCACCAAATACTTATAACCATGCTCTGTCAACCATTGGATATTGTCCTCTGTAGCAATACCGGCATCCATAACTACTATAGCCTCTTTGCTACAAGGTTTAACCATTTCCTCTAATGTTTTTGGCTCAGAAACATTGCCCTTAAACAACTGACTCTTTTTGATAAACCCAGAACCATCCAGCACCAGCGCTAAGGTCACTAACATGCAGTCGCTGCGTTTTTCTTTTGATCGTCCTAAAGCGCCTAGCTCATTGTCCAATGATT
>NZ_QLIQ01000010.1 GCF_003428165.1 Cysteiniphilum litorale
TTCAGAAGATCCATGAAGAAATCCCTATTTATGGTGCGCTGAAGGTTCATCAGCAATTACTTGAGGATGGATTTAGTGTCAGCGTGAATACGGTGCAGAAATACCGTCAGGAAATGGGCTTAAAAGCGGTGTTGGCTGTCAGGTTTCCTAATTTGTCCGAGCCTTGTAAACAGCATGTTAAATACACTTATAAACTGCGTGGTATTGATATTTGTCGCGTTAACCAAGTGTGGTCTACTGATATCACGTATGTGAAGCTTAAGGGTGGTATGGTTTATCTTGCTGCGATAATTGATTGGTATTCAAAAGCCGTATTAAGTTGGCGTATATCGAATACGATGGATAGTAGCCTGGTAATGAGTGTTTTGCATGAAGCCCTTGATCGCTTTGGCAACCCTGAGATTTTTAACACTGACCAAGGCAGTCAATATACCTCGCATATACATACTGAGGCATTATCCAGTAGAGGTATTACTATTTCAATGGATGGCAAGGGGCGAGCTACTGATAACATTTGTATTGAGCGTTTTTGGCGCAGTGCAAAATGCGAGCGAATTTATCTTAATGAATATGGTTCTTTACCTGAGCTTAGGACTGATCTTGCTGATTATATTGATTTTTATAATAACCGTAGATTTCATGAAAGTTTGGGATACAAAAAACCAATGAACGTGTACAAAGAAGGTGCTATTGACTTTAAAAGTCAGGCGCAAAAAACATTGCAGGTTGCATGACATGTATAGGAATAAGAATTTTTAAAAAACTGTATTGACACTTTGGGGTAGAATAAAACTCACCTGCCTTTTTACCAGAGCCTGCTGCGAATTGACCAATCAGATACTCATAGGCATCGCCAAGGGTGTCACTATCGGTTGAGAATCCTGAAATTTCTTCTGCAATTTTGCTAATGATCGTGCAAAGTTTGGCATTGCGAAGTTTATAGTCTCTGCCTAGCTTCTCAGAATCCAGATTGACCTCTGAGAACAAGCCCTGAAAGCTATTTTCAAAAGATTTAGTTTCAATGTACTTAAAGCCTTGCTGTAATGTAATTAACAAATCATTATGCTGCGTTCTGGCAAGCTCAGCGACATTGCCCCATAAATAAGTAGGCTCAATCACATAATGCACTTTACGCCGCATTTGCTTCTCAAATTCAGTAATATCATCCTTGTTTTGTTCATACCACACACATAATGGAGTGCTCTTATCGTCTTGCTCTAACGTTGGATAATCTGCTCCTAGCTCTTTTTTTGCCGCTGTCTCATAATTGTCAGACAGATAGCGTAAGAACAGGAATGACAGCATATAATCACGAAAATCATCAGCGTTCATTGCACCACGTAAATTATCGGCAATACTCCAAAGGGTTTTACCCAGATCTTTTAATTGTTGTTCGGTCATGATTTTGCCCTTTTTGTACTTTCACTAAATATTTCTGGTAGCTCAAATTGAAAGCTATTGATGAATTTTTCAAGAATTTTCCGAAATAAGTCTTGATTATCTTCACCCATTGGCGTTGGCTCATGAATAGCATATTTTCCATGACTCAGAAGATTAAGAGCACGGTTAAACAAAGCACTATTCTCATCGCCATCGATAGCCTTAAGACAAAAATTAATATCTGAGTGACCAAAGAAAGCTGCAGTTTTCTCCATAATGCTACGCAAGGCGTTGAAATGAAATGTATAAAGCATCCCACTATCGGGCTCTGCTGCTTTTTGTAGCTCCGACAGTGTGGCAACATGGTGAAAATATGGCGTATCTTCAGTAGCGCGAAGCGTATAAAGATTATCACTCTTGGCACGATGGAGAAAATAACGTTTATGCCTTACTTTTGGCTCATTTTCTTTTGTTCTACCAATCTCATTGCACATGACATTAAAGAATAGCGAATGGTGTGAAGAAACTACAATTTTCATCGGATTAGAAGCGCCGCCATCATTCTTACGATTCGCTGCGCGACGGAGAAGTTTAGCCAAATCACAGGCGACTGAGATTGCATTGTTATCGTCAAGTGACGAAACAGGATCATCAATGTAAATATATTTCACCCACTGATAAGATTCCTGACCATCAAGTACTCGCTCACAAATTGCCATAAATATGCACCAAATAAAAATACTTTCTTCACCTCGAGAAATTTTAATATTTTCTTGCCCTTCTTTACTGAATCTTACAAAGTAAGGCTTAGTAAATGATTCACTCCCTTGCCTAATTTCTTTATATTCAAAATCAAAGCCAAAGTCAGCATAGCGACTAAGATAATCATCAATTGTCGGCTCAAGCCCCAAATTAGTAAATCCATCAAAAAATTTGGAGAATTGATTCACTTTTAGCCCGCGAGCAGCGTCATTTTCCAAATCGTTATCCCACGTAAACAAATCCTCGGTAAAAGCATTAAAATAAAGCGTGTCGGGTTTTCCTGAGTTCTTTCTTTTTCCTTGATCTTTAAAATCCATCGACAATCGAGTTTTGCCTGTACGATTATATGCATATAAAAGAACAAGTTCCTTATCATTTAAATCATCACGCAGGCGAGTGACCAGTCTGTTTAAATTCTGATAGGTTTGTATTTTACTCATACACCCATCCCTCCCGTGCTAGGAAAAATCTGCTGCATTAAACCTTTTTCATCGGATTTTAGGCATTTTATATCGTTCTGTTTATTCATCACGTGTTGCCTCTCTTATTAAACGCTTCTCGCGAGCAATTTCAGCAGTTAACTCTTCTTCAGTAGGAAGTATACGCTGATACTTGGAAGCAAAAAGCTGCTGACTTTCCTTGATCACGGAGTATTTAACTGGCTGCCTTGACTGAACATGGGCAGATTGCGATGATAGCAAGCGCTGATAGCTTAGGCTTTTAATATTTCGCTCTAGTTGTCGAACACTCCATTGCTGGCTGATAACTTCTTTTAGATAATAATTTCGCGCTTCATAGTTATCAACACGCATGATCAAACGATTATGGCTCCAACTCAATTTGCTACACAATGTGTAGCAAATCTCCTGATCTGGATAGGTTAAGTAGAATTGTCGAAAATTACGCAGATTGGCATAAGAAAAACCCTTGCCAAATATCGCCGAAAGCTCAACCGAAAGGTTCTCTAATAAACGCTGACCATATTTCGCCTTTACATCTCCTTGTTGCTCTTCCTCAACGATACGCTGACCAATTAACCAATATGCCTCCACCATAGCAGAGTTTATTGCCGAGCGCGTTTTGCTACGCGCTCGCTCAAGAATAGACTTAATATCCTGATGGAATACGGTTAATCCCTTCATCTCCCCTAGTCCTCCACTGTTGGAAAAAGATGCTGCATTAAACCTTTTTTATGTACTTTTAGCGCTTCAATCTTTTGCGCCTGTGCTGTGATCAGGTTATCAACGGAAGACAAACAATCAGCGATTTTTTGTTGCTCTTCCATTCTTGGTACGATTAAAGGTAATTTTTTGAGATCGTCAAGACCTATACGCTTTCTAGTTGAACCGGTGGCAGTCTTTTCTACCAACCCCCTAAACCAATTTGAATTAATCAAAGTAAAAATAAAATATTTATTATGTTCCATCTCATCAACAACAAGTCTTATTCCATCAGAACACATCACATAACGAGAGTGAGTATTAGGTATCAAACATGCCCTACCCACAGGGTCACCCATCTTAGATAAAATAATATCTCCGGGATAGATATTATTGCTTAACAGCTCATTTGCCTTTTCTTCTGATGTGAATATCTTGTAATCATCCATGAATTCAGCATCACCAATATTCTGGAGTTGAATAATTCTTACACCATCTGAAACATAGTCAGACGATTTTAGGTTTGAGCCAAAAGGCCCACCGACGAAGCTCCACTTAACATTCTTATCCGCAGTACTAATAAGTTTTGTTCTAGTCCATCTTTCAGATTTCGCAAACTCAGAAAATCGCAATGCTGGAACAGTTTCACCTTCAGCGGGAAAAAGGTTTTGCATTAAGCCTTTTTTATAGGATTGCAGTGCTTCGTGCTTTTGGATATGCGCACTAATCAGTTCGTCAAGGGAAGATAGACAATCAGCGATTTTTTGTTGTTCTGGGAATTGGGGAAGCCTTACAGTAAAATCACTTAACACCTCTTTTGTAATAGTTTTTATTATCCCACCAGGGGCTCTTTCTTTTTCAAGTTCAAATAAATTCTGAATGATATAGGCAAAAAATAATTTTTCTGTTGGTTTATGGAACTCTTCAAAAATCAATATAGTTCTATCTACATAAGCGTCATATTGAGTAATCGCAACCCTACCAATTGAGCCCTGCAATGTGACAACCAATGTTCCTTTAAGAATAAAAACACTTTGCTCTGCCGCAAGTTTACTAATTCTTCTTTTTGTGGTTGGTTTTAATTGTAAATTGTTGTTGACGTCAAACACTTGAATGAATGGCATTCCATTCTCATCGTTAAACCATTTAGACAATCCATAAGGCTGAGGAAAACTGCCTCGGCGAAATTTTGCCAACTGAATTAGAGAAAGCTCCTCCCAACCCCCTATACCTTTAAACTCAGGAAACCGCAACTCAGGCACCAAGCCTTTTTTATCTTGCTTACTCATACGCCGCCAATCCTGAAATCTCTTGTCCTTGGGCAAATTTATTGAGTAATGGCACTAGTTCATCCATTAATGCAAGCTCTGCCTGCGTACGCGCCTTCCATCCTAAATCTAGCGGTTGCAATAAATCGCTAAGCTTTTCACCATCGAATATCATTCGATCTAAAATACTGTCAACAAAAGCCTGCAAAGCCTCTCGTGCAATACGATGCTTATCTGCTATTACGGCGAGTTCCTTGGCGGACTTTTTAGCTTTAAACTGTTGATAGCCTTCACGAATAGCCTTTTCATTCAAACTTTGATTCATAGGCAAGCTATTGATGTAGCCCACAATATCATCTCGCTCATCCATTAGATTAGCGCTTGAGCTGATTAAGTCGATCAACTGTTGACGACTCATCTTGTGTTTATTCGATTTATTGTTGTCCGTAGATTTGGCGATTAAGTTCATAATATAGTCGTAATCAATCACGCTTGATGCAAACAGCACCAACTCAAATTCTAATTGTTGCACAGGGTCATTTGGATCACCATCACCCTTACCTTGCTGCACTTTCAAGCGCTGTGCTGTTTCTAGATACATGCTTTTAAAGCCACGCAACTGCTCCTCGGGTAATAAAGCATTGACACTTGCTAACTGTGCTTCATTCAGGTCAGTATACTGATCAAGTTGGGTTTTTAAGCGCTGAACTTCTTTGAAACGGTTAATAAACTCGCTTCTAGCAGCATCTCCTTTTAGGTTATTAACGTTTTCAGGGCTACAGGCAAATCCTTGTGAATCCATGAACTTCTCTAGATCATTCATTGCACTATCTAACTTCTGAATCACTTCAGGCGCAGGATCAACTAGCCAGATTTCTTTGGCTCGACGCTTATCCTGCCCTGAAAAACGGGCAATTGCCGTATTAACAGCATCTTCTTGATGTCGAAAATCCAAGATATTACCATAGGGTTTTGTGTCATTAAGCACACGATTTGTGCGCGAAAAAGCTTGAATTAATCCATGATATTTTAGATTCTTATCAACGTATAAGGTATTGAGATATTTCGAATCAAAGCCTGTGAGTAGCATATCCACCACAATAATAATATCAATTTTGTTTTTATGCGGGTAATCCCTATTCGTATATTTCTGATCTTTAATGCGCTGCTGTACATCTTGATAATACAGATCGAATTCACTGATCGCGTGATTGGTATTATATTGCACATTGTAATCAGCAATGATGGTTTTCAATGCTGCTTTCTTTTCATCAGGCGCTTCTTGGTTATCCTCCTTTTCTTGGGGCAAATCTTCTTGTATTTGCTGAACATCTTTATTGCCTTCAGCGGGGGGTGAGAATACACAGGCGATATTCAACGGTGTATAACTCTCATCATCAAGTAGTTTTGCAGATTGCGCTTGCTTAAATAACTCGTAGTATGTAATAGCATTATTAATAGAAGCCGTTGCTAGTATGGCATTAAAACGACGCTGATTAGTTGCCGCATCATGCTTTTTAAGTATTTCATTAACAACAGACTCCGGTGATGGCAACTTAGGTTTTGACGTTTTCTTTTGATCATTTTTATCATCTTTAAGCTTTTCACCGAAATAATCGATATGAAAACGCAACACATTGCGATCATCAATAGCATTAGTAATGGTATAGGCATGTAGCTGTTTTTCAAAAATATCTTCAGTGGTTTTGTATGAACCAATGGTACCATCAATCTTCTTATAGGTTGCATTATCTTCAAAAATAGGTGTACCCGTGAAGCCAAATAATTGCGCTTTAGGAAAAAACGCTTTAATCGCCTGATGATTATCACCAAATTGAGAACGATGACATTCATCAAAAATGAATACAATTCTTTGGTTGCGTAATGGCTCAAGGCGTTCTTTATACGTTTGTTTGCCATTTCTTCTATGCTGCTGATTACGTTTACTGTTCTCATCTAGCGCAAGCCCAAGTTTTTGAATCGTAGTTACAATGACCTTATTAGCATAATCATCCGATAACATACGTCGAACCAAAGCTTCGGTATTAGTATTTTCCTCAACACAGCCTTCTTGAAACTTATTGAATTCCTCACGAGTTTGGCGGTCAAGGTCTTTACGATCTACAACAAAAAGGCATTTATCAACATCTGGATTGTCTTTTAACAATGTAGAAGCCTTAAATGACGTGAGCGTTTTACCACTTCCTGTGGTATGCCAGATATACCCATTGCCACGATTTTGATGAATACAATCGACAATCGCCTTAACTGCATAGATCTGATAAGGACGCATGATCATCAGTTTTTGCTCGCTAGCCACTAACACCATATAACGGCTAATCATTTGACCTAAGGTGCATTTAGCTAAGAAATTATCAGCAAAATCATTAAGATGGCTTATTTTTGTATTATCTTCTTTGGCAAGCTGATAAATAGGTAAAAAGCGTTCATCCGCATTAAAGCTAAAATGCTGATTGTGATTATTAGCAAAATAGAGCGTATTACTATAATTACTCACAATAAAAAGCTGCATGAAGCACAACAGTGTATTAGAGTACCCATTACCTATATCATTTTTATACTCGACGATTTTCTCCATAGCACGCCGTGGTGAAAGACCAAGTGTTTTCAGCTCAATTTGCACCACAGGAACACCATTGATCAGCAAAATGACATCGTAACGATGATGACTGTTATCGGTATTGATACGCAACTGATTAATAACCTCAAACTCGTTTTTACACCAATCCTTGATATTAACCAAGGTATAGTGCAATGGTGTACCGTCTTCACGCTGAAACGTGTTGCGTTCACGCAGCGTTTTAGCGGCAACAAAGACATCTGGATTAACGATCTCATCACGCAGACGGGAAAATTCAGCATCAGTCAATCTAACATAATTGAGCGCTTCAAATTTTTTGCGGAAATTTTGTTCAAGGGTATCTTTATCGCATATATCTTCGCGATAGGTGTATTTAAGATCTTGTAGCTTAGAAATTAAAGCATCTTCGATGTGTTGTTCTTTTGTCATATATCCGCCCCGCATTTACTCGAAAATTAAAATACATTTATCCACAATAAATCTTACGGCGATTAGATATTAACCATCCTTACTAAAATTAATCGCCACGAGTCATTATTCATAATTACAAACCAGTTTAAAACAACCCATAGATCGGTGAAATAAGCGTTACTAACAACGCAGGGAAAATACCAAGTAATAAAATAAGTGCCGCATTGATGCTTAAGCCAAACAAGGTCACTTTATTGGCGTAAACTGGCGTTTGATTTTTCGGTAGATCAAAGTACATAGACTTGATCACACGTAGATAATAGTAACAAGCAATCACTGACATAATTAAGGCATAGATACCTAATCCTAAGTGCCCTGTATCAATCAAGCCCATAATCACAAATAGCTTAGCGGTGAATCCTGATAATGGTGGGATACCTGCCATTGAGAACATCACGATTAACATAATAAAGGCAATCCATGGATTACGACGATTAAGACCCGCAAAATCCGCCAAGTTCTCAACTTCATTGCCGCGAACACTTAATACGATCAACACACCAAAGCCAGCTGCCGACATCAATACATAGATAATGACATAGAAAAGCGCTGTCGATACGGCAAAAGCCGCAGGGTTTAATATCAACGCTAATAACACAAAACCAATATGTGAGATCGTTGAATAACCAAGCATACGTTTGACATTTTTCTGTGCTAACGCCAGTAAGTTACCAAAGAAGATTGATAAAACGGCTAGTACGGTGAGTACCTTACTCCATGCAAAAGCTTGCGCTGGCATGCCAATCATTAGGATATTAACAAGCATCGCGAAAGCCGCAACCTTGGGCACTGAGGCTAAAAATGCCGTAACTGCATTAGGAGACCCTTCATAAACATCCGGCACCCACATATGAAAGGGTACCGCACCCAATTTGAAAGTCGCTGTTGCAATCATCAATACCATGGCAATTAATACGATTTGCGAATGTGCCATCTCTGGATTGGCGAGATATCTACCGATTTCCGTTAAATCCAAGCTACCGGTGACACCATAGATAAAAGACATGCCATATAACAATAAACCTGAGGCAATCGCACCTAATACAAAGTACTTAATTGCTGCTTCTGCGCCTGTGGCAAAACCGCGACGAATGGCAAGCAATGCATACAATGGCAAAGATAACAACTCTAAGCCAATATAGATGGTCAACAAGCTATGTGCTGATGTTAGAACCAGTGCACCTAGAATAGACAAGAGGGATAAGACATAAAACTCGCCTTGTGGCAGCTTTCTATCTTCAATATATTCTTTGCAGTATATAAAAACGAAAAATGCGACAAGTATGATGACTTCTTGCAAGATAAAGGTCAGCTCGTTTGATAGTGTCTGCCCTTCAAAACCAACATGAATATGTGAATTAAGTGATTTTAATAAAATCCACGCCGCAATAATCAAAAAGACTTGTGTCAGAATATAGGCAATATTTTTGACTTTCTTGCCAAAGAATAAATCCGCTAGCATCACAACCAATGCGGCAATGCCTAACGTAATTTCAGGAAGTATGGTGATAATATTTGCTAACATCATTTCTCTTTACCCTATCGTTACCGCATGCGCAGCTTGAATGATATGTGTCGAAGCTGCTGAAGAAAGTTGTAGAATTGGTTCTGGATAAACACCAAACCAGATAGTAGGAATCGCTAATAATACAAAGACAAAGATCTCAAGACCGCTAATGTCTTTTAAGTTAGCCACCTGGGTTGTGATCACCTTACCAAAGAACACGCGCTTGTACATCCACAGCGTATAGGCAGGCGCAATAACAAGTGTTAAGCCAGCAAGTAATGCCACCCATGGTGAGTATTTAAATACCGCCAAGATAATCAAGAATTCGCCGACAAAGCCACTGGTACCAGGAAGTCCGACGTTTGCCAAACAAAACAACATAAAGAATGTCGCAAATATTGGCATTGAACGGGCAACCCCTTGGAAATCGGCAATATTGCGACTTTGCATACGTAAATATAGATAGCCACAACCAATAAACATACCCCCCGATGAGAATGCATGCGCGATCATTTGAAAGACTGCACCTTGAATTGCAAGTTGCGCATCTGCCATACCTAATACTTGATCAGGATTGTTCTTCACCAATAAGAAGATAGAGAACATTGCCAACGTTACTAAGCCCATATGGGAAATTGATGAATAAGCGATAAGGCGTTTAAAATCAGTTTGCGCAATCGCAACAACACCAACATAAACAATGGCAATCAATGAAATAGCAATAAGTAACCAATCAAGGACTGCTGCAATACTCGGAATCAATGGCAATACAAAACGTAAAAAACCATAAGCACCCAACTTTAACATCAATGCAGCAAGTACAACCGAACCACCAGCTGGTGCCTCAGAATGCGCATCTGGCAACCATGAATGAAATGGCCACATCGGAATCTTAACGGCAAACGCCAAGAAGAATGCACCAAACAATAGCCATTGAGCTGTTAGCGTGATATTGACTAACTGTCCCATATCATTTGCTTGAGTTGCCCAGAAAATAAAGTTCTGAATAGAGAACGTACCACTGTCAACTAAGCTTGCACTTGGTAGACTTGCCACTTGTTGCTGGATATACAAAAACGCAACTAACAAGAAAATAGAACCGGCAAAAGTATATAAGAAATATTTAATCGCGGCATAGGCTTTCTTCTTGCCACCCCAAATCCCGATACCTAATGTGGTTGGAATTAATAGCGCTTCCCAGAAAACATAAAACAGCATCGTATCCTGCGCCATAAACACTGCATTGGTTAAACCGGTGGTAATCAGGAAAATCGCCATATATTGTCTTAAGCGCACTTTGATACTACGCCAAGCCGCAAGCACAATCACCACATTGGTGAAGCTTGTTAAGATAATAAATAGCACGGAGAATCCGTCAACGCCAAGATAGTAGTAAACCGCATCATTATTATTGAATAAACTAAACCAACGCACACGCTCAACAAACTGCATGCTAGCACTGGTTGGATCAAACTCAAGGTATAAAGGAACACACAATAAAAGCGTTAATATGGCAACCGCCAGCGCCGTCCAGCGTGCCGCTTCTTTTTTGCCATCTGGCGATTTCGCTGCTAATACAATAAAGCCACCGATAATCGGCACCCAGATTAGCAAGCTTAATAAATAGTGAGTTATAAACATAGTATTAACTTTCCTTTAACCAAAGCCTTAGTTTACCCAAAAAATTAGCCATGCGATCAATGCTAAAACACCAATCAACATCACCAGAGCGTAGTCAAACAAAAACCCACGTTGCACACGTGTCATCTTCTTGCCCGCAAAATAAATCAAATCCGCACTGCCTTGAACAGCCACCTTATCAATCATAAAGATATCAATCACCACCCATAACACTTTACTTAGCAGCACGACTCCTTTGACAAACACAAGATCATACAAGCCATCGATAAAATATTTTTTGACAAGGATATAATGCAAAACACCAAATCCTGAGCGCACATCGGCTAACGCCTTAGGAATGCTTGGCACCAACACATAGAAGATATATGCCAAAATAAGTGCTGAAATTGCCAACCAGAATGCCGGTGTATGCACAGAATGCATAATGAAATCCCACGGCGTTTTAGTGGCTGCTTCTTGCGCTAAAGTTGCGACAACCGTCATATTACCTAAAGCAGGTTCATAGTATTGCGCAATCGTATTACCAAAGAAACCGTGTGCATTGGCAAGGTTTGGTGTTAATGTCGGTTCAAAGAACAGCATCCCCGCAAATACCGATGGAATCGCTAATAAAATCAATGGAATCAAAATCGTTAATGGTGATTCTTTAACATGCGCCTTGGTGTGCGCATCCATTCGTGTTGGACCATGGAATGTCATAAAGATCATTCTAAAGGTATAGAAAGACGTAACAAACGCACAAGCCAGTACTAAATAATAAGCAAATTCATGCCCTGGCAAAGTTGTGGTTGCTGCCGCATCAATAATCAAGTCTTTTGAGAAGAAGCCAGCAAACGGTGGAATTGCAGCTAATGCCCAACCCCCAATAATCATACAGATATAGGTAATCGGCATGTATTTTCTTAAACCACCCATCTTGCGCATGTCTTGCTCGTGATGTAACGCGACAATCACCGAACCGGCTGCTAAGAATAGTAACGCTTTAAACATCGCATGTGTCATTAAATGAAACATGCCAATGGAAAAACCTGAGGCGCCTTGAGCAACCATCATATAACCTAATTGTGACAAGGTACAATAAGCGATAACGCGCTTAATATCCATTTGCACAATGGCAATGAGCCCCATAAATAAACAAGTGATGGCGCCAATAATCATCACAAAGCTTAACGCTGTTGCGGAATGGACAAACATCGGTGATAAGCGCGCAATCATAAAGACACCTGCAGTCACCATCGTTGCGGCATGGATCAATGCTGAGATCGGCGTTGGGCCCTCCATCGAGCCTTCTAACCAAGTATGTAGCGGAAATTGCGCTGATTTACCCATCGCACCGATAAACAGCAGCACACACATCAACGTGATTGGGCTAAATTGCATACCTAAGAACGAAATCATTTGGCTGTTATCAAGATTACTCACTGCAGTAAATACCGTGCTATAATCGATTGAATTACAATAGTAAATGACTGCAGCAATCCCTAATAAGAAGCCTAAATCACCGACACGGTTAACAATAAAAGCGCGTAAGCTTGCTTCATTGGCTGAGTCTTTATCAAAGTAATAACCGATTAAGAGATATGAAAATAAACCTACCCCTTCCCAACCAAAGAAGAGTAATAAGAAATTATTAGCCATAACCAAACAAAGCATGGCAAAGGTGAAGCCCGAGATATACGCAAAAAAGCGCGCGTAACCATCTTCGCCCTTCATATAACCTATTGAGTAGACATGCACCAAGGTGGATACAAATGTCACGATCAGCATCATAAAGACAGATAGTTTATCGACAGTGAAGCTGACCGTCATGCCTAAAGATGGGAACAATGCCCAGTTGAAGTAGGTTACGGTATAAACCTCATTGTGCAAATAAACGCCTAATGCCAGAACAACACTCAAAATAAAGGATAAAAGTACCAAGCCAATCGTAATGCAGTTAACACCGGTTAATTGCACCTTTTTTGAAAAAAAGCCGGCAACGATTGCACCTAATGCTGGCGCCAAGATAATAATGGCAATAATAAAATCAATTCCCATCGCCTTAGCCCTTTAATGTATTTAATTGACCGACATCGATTGTTTTGCGCGTTCTAAATAACACAACCACAATCGCCAAACCGATGGCAGCTTCAGCAGCAGCAACCGTTAGAATAAAGAAGACAAACACATCACCTGTGTTTTGTTTCAGCATGCTTGAGAAAGCAATAAAGTTCGTATTGACTGCTAGGAGCATCAACTCTATCGACATCAATAAAATCAATAGATTACGACGGTTCATAATAATACCGGCAATGCTTAACGAAAATATAATCGCACTAAAAATCAAATAATGCGTAATGGGTACCGGAATACTAGTCATTCTTAGGTTCTCCCTGATCAGAATCATCTTGTGATTTTTCTTTATTTGCTATTTTTTCTCTTTCAGAAGCGCTTTTTTCTGCTTTCATCTTAACCATTGTCAAACGATCTTTCGCCTGTGTTTGAATTTGCAGACTTGGATTAATCGATTTGTTGCCTGGTTTTTTACCACGGAAAGTCAAGGTAATAGCAGATACCATCGCCGCTAATAAGACCATACCGGCAAGCTCAAACGCATAGAGATATTTATTTGAGAACATCTCGCGCCCTAGATTTTCAACCGTGCCTAAACCACCGGTCATTGTTCTATCAGCAAAGGTATGACTAACCACAATTGAAATAAGTACGGCCAAGCACGCACATAATAAGATCACGATCGGCCAGTAGAATACTAATTTCTTCTGTTTGATGACGATATCGATATCTAGCATCATCACCACAAACAAGAACATCACCAAAACCGCGCCAACATAAACAACGATCAAAAGTAACGCCAGATACTCTTGCTGCATGGTAAGCCAAACACCAGCTGCAGCAAAGAAAGTAAAGACTTTTGCAATAACTGCACGTACTGGGTTTTTTGCACTGATCACCAATAGCGCGCCTAGCACCGTTAGTGCGGCAAATACATAAAAGATAATATTTACACTCATCGATCCCTACCTAAATGCTCTGTCTGCTTCACGATCTTTCGCGATCTCATCTTCATACTTATCACCAACCGCCAAAAGCTTTGCTTTGGTCATGATATTCTCACCACGTTTTTCAAAGTGGTATTCAAACACACGTGTTTCAACAATCGAATCCACCGGACATGACTCTTCACAAAAACCACAAAAGATACATTTGAATAAATCAATTTCATATTTTGTCGTACGTCTTGAACCATCTTCACGTGGCTCTGCTTCAATAGTAATCGCCAAGGCTGGACAAACCGCTTCACATAATTTACACGCGATACAACGCTCTTCACCATTCTCATAACGGCGCAGCGCATGCAGCCCACGAAAACGACCCGATTGCGGCGTTTTTTCATCCGGATATTGCACGGTTACTTTTCGTGTGAAAAAGTGCTTACCGGTAATTTTGAGACCTTTTAATAATTCCCATAGCAAAAAGGTCTGACAATAGCGTTTAATTGCTTTAAACATCAATAAATCTCCTACCACCAAGGACCTAAGCCAAGTTTAACCATAAATGCAACCACAATAACCCATACTAAAGTCACTGGAATAAAGATCTTCCAGCCCAATCGCATTAATTGGTCATAGCGATATCTTGGGAAAGTTGCACGAATCCATAAATACATAAACATGAAAATACCAGTTTTTAAGAACAACCAGATCATGCCTGGCACAAAGCTAAAGAACTGATCAAGCACAGGAATGTTTTCAAATGGCGAAATCCAACCACCTAAAAAGAAAACGGCAGTTAGCAAACTGATCAAAATCATATTGGCATATTCTGCTAAGAAGAATAACGCAAAGCGCGCACCGGAATACTCAACATGATGTCCGGCAATAATCTCAGATTCACCTTCGATCACATCAAATGGTGCACGTCCCGTCTCAGCAACACCTGAGATAAAATAAATAACAAACAAGGGAAATAGCGGGATAAAATACCAATGCCAAATACCACCTTGTTGTGTTTCGACAATCATGCTTAGATTAAGTGAACCTGCGGCAATTAATACACCGATGATGGCAAAACCCATTGCTAACTCATAGGATACAACCTGAGCTGCTGCACGCAATGCACCAAACATTGCATATTTCGAGTTAGATGCCCAACCAGCAATAATCACACCATATACTGCAATTGAAGTCATTGCCAAAATATACAACACACCGGCATTGATATCCGCTAAGACGATACCCTTGCCAAATGGCACAACTGCCCATGCAGTATAAGCAGGGGCGAAAGCGAGCATCGGTGCGATAAAAAACAAATAGCGGTTTGATTTCGCTGGAATAATAATTTCTTTGAGTAACAACTTAACCGCGTCAACGATGGGTTGTAGTAAACCAAAAGAACCCACACGATTTGGACCAATACGATCCTGCATATAACCAATCACTTTACGCTCTGCATAGGTGTAATAAGCTACAACCAAAATCAAAGGGATAACGATTAATAAGACTTTTAGAACAATCCAGATAATATCTAAAATCATGCGTTTACCACCGTCTGTTTAATTGGCGTGATTGTAACATTGCCCCAAGCTTTGCCACAAGTCGGCATAAGCTGAAACGGCACGATTATCGTGTCTTTGGCTAATGTTCCATCAACGATAAGATCAATCTCGTACTCTTCGCCATCAAGCTTGGCAATCACACGACCCGATGCGTTTATCTCATGCGCTACGGCATACTGAGCTGACACACGCAAGCTTTGCGCATAACAGGCATCTTTTGTTGCTTGCAATGGTTTAGCACGTCTTAATAACGCATTTGTACAATACATCGATATAGATGGCGTGACATGATAGCCCTCAGTCAATGCTGTTAAGCCTTTTTTAAATAATCCATCAACATCGACTTTTAACTCAGCTTGTTCATGTGTTGTGAACTCCTGATAAACCTCATCAACTGTCTGGTAATCAAAACCATCTAAACTTAATAGGTTTGCTAATACACGCAATACTTTCCACAAAGGTTTACTGTCTTCATATGGTTGGATAACCGCTTTAAAATGCTGTGTTTGTCCAGCGATATTAATAAAGGAGCCATCTTCTTCAAAATGTGTAGTAATCGGCAATATGATATCCGCATATTCAAACATCTCAGCAGTTGCATAGCTTGTAAATGCTGCCACGATATCAATCTCTTGTAGCTTTTGTAAGGCTTCTTGACCTAACACTGAATCAAGCTCAGGCTCAAGTGAAAAGTTCAATAGTAATTTGGTTTTATTACTCAATATCGCTTGTGTGTTCATGCCTTGTTGTAAGTTTTCATTAGCGCCTGGCAGATACTCACTCGCTGCTCCTGCAAGTAATGCACCCTTGGCATTAGCGCCAAAACTAAGTACTCCACCTTTGGCAGAGAGTAAGGTTTTAAGTTCAGCAAACAATGCGTAAATTTCAGCAAAATCTTTATTTAAGATCGCATCAAAACCTAAAATCATCACTGGTTTTTCAGAAGATACCAACGCTGTTGCCAAAGCTTCAATTTCAGGCAAAATTTCTAGTGTTTCAATAGTCTTATTAACTATCTCTGATGATATTGGTTGTGAGCTTTTTTGTGCTACGGCTTTCACTAAATTTGCCAGCGCATAAACCATCTCATTGGCTTCAACTTGTGTCGTCTGAAGTGCATAATTGAAGTCATATTCTTGGCTATTAAGCGCCAAAACCCTCGCGCCATTTTTCACTGCCTTATGCACGCGGTGATTAATCAATGGCACTTCTTTTCGCAAATAGCTACCAATAAGTAATGCAACATCGGCATTTTCAATCTCAGCTAATTCACAATCAAACCCGATACCGGTGTGTAATGTTAAGGCGTGTGCTGCTTGCATTAAGCGCGTATCAATGTTGTTTGAGCCAACTTGACGCATCAGTTTTTGGATAAGGTATAAACTCTCTGTTGTTAATGAATCTGAGGCAAGACTCGATATAGCATTAACACCGTCTTGCGCTTTGGTCTGCTCGATGGCTACTTTGACAAAATCTAATGCTTCCTCCCACGATACATCAACCCAAGCACCTGCTTTTTTAATCATCGGCTGTGTAACACGATCTTCGGCATAAACACCGGTATAAGCAAAACGATCCTTATCGGCAATCCACGTTTCATTAATGCTTTCATTTTCTTTTGGCACAACACGCATTAGTTGATTGCGACGCGTGTGCGCATAGATGTTTGCACCAACGCAATCAGCGCCTGAAATCGTTGCATATTGCATAAGCTCCCAAGCACGTGCGTGGAATCTAAACGGTTTAGACGTTAACGCACCCACTGGGCATAAATCAATAATATTACCGGATAATTCCGAATTGACGGTTTTAGCAACATAAGTACCGATTTGCGTGTGATCTCCTCTGCCCATCGCACCAAGCTCTTTATCACCGCTAATTTCCTCACCAAAACGCACACAACGCGTACATTGAATACAACGCGTCATATCAGTTGCCACTAATGGTCCTAAGGTTGGGTCATCAAATACGCGCTTAGTTTCATTATATTTAGAAACGTCACTGCCATAACCCATCGCGACATCCTGCAGCTCACATTCGCCACCTTGGTCGCAAATAGGACAATCAAGCGGATGGTTAATCAGTAAAAACTCCATGACTTTCTTTTGATAAGAAAGTGTCGTTGGCGATTTTGTAAAAACCTTCATGCCATCCATAATCGGTGTCGCGCAGGCTGGAGATGGCTTTCTTGCCCCTTCAACTTCGACAAGACACATTCTGCAGTTGGCTGCTATCGAGAGTTTCTTATGGTAACAAAAGCGCGGGATATAAATACCATGCCTATCAGCGATTTGAATAATCATCTCACCGGGCTTCGCCGCATATGGCTGACCATTGATCTCGATATTAAGTTGTTTTGTTGCTTCTTTTTCTGACACGGGAGTCACCCTTCATCAATTACGTTTATTTTTAACCCTACGCTTAAATCAGCAATAGGGTTTCACTATTTATTAAGCACCGACAATACTGCGCTTATGTTCAATCATATATTCAAATTCATGTCTGAATTTCTTAATATAGCTTTGTACTGGCCATGCCGCAGCATCACCCAAACCACAAATGGTATTGCCTTCAATATTTGAAGCAACACGCGCTAAATTATCAATATCCTCTGGCTTACCTTCACCATGCAAAATACGCTCTAAGGTTCTTGCTAACCAGCCAGTTCCTTCGCGACACGGTGTGCATTGCCCACAGGACTCTTCATAATAAAACTCAGCTAAGCGCGCTAGTAACTCAACCATACACGTATCTTCATCAAGCACAACAACAGCACCTGAGCCTAACATTGAGCCTGCTTGACCAATAGCTTCATAGTCCATGGTTAAAGATAGCATCTCATCACCAGTTAGGATCTTACATGAGCTGCCACCTGGAATCACTGCTTTGATTTTTTTATTCTCACGCACGCCACCTGCCATCGCTAGCAAGTCTTTAAATGGCGTGCCAAGACCAATCTCAAACACACCAGGAGTATTAACATGCCCTGAAACACAAAAAAGTTTAGTACCACCACTTTTCTCTGTGCCCATTTTCTGAAACCATTCACCACCGTGCTCTAGTATTGGCGGCACGGAAGCATAGGTCTCAGTATTATTAATATTAGTAGGGCAACCATATAGGCCTTTATTGGCTGGAAACGGTGGCTTAAATCGCGGTTGACCTTTACGTCCTTCAAGCGAATTTAATAATGCGGTTTCTTCACCACAGATATAAGCACCTGCGCCGATTGAGCAATATAAATTAAAATCAACACCTGAACTACGCAGATTAAAGCCGATCAAACCCATGGCACGGGCTTCATTTAAGGCAGCCTCAAAACGTGCAATCGGTTCATAAAACTCGCCACGGATATAGTTATAACCGACGGTTGCACCGGTGACATAACCGGCAATTGCCATGCCTTCGATTAATTGATGTGGATTATTGCGTAAAATCTCGCGATCTTTACAAGTACCTGGTTCACCTTCATCGGAATTGCATACAACATACTTCTGTCCTGGCAAGTTGCGCGGCATGAAGCTCCACTTAAGACCTGTAGGGAAGCCCGCACCACCACGACCACGTAGACCTGATTTTTTAAGCTCTTCAATAATAACTTCAGGTGGAATCTTCTCATCAAGAATTCTTTTCCAATAAGAGTAGCCCCCGATTGACTCGTAAGACTTCAATGACCACGGTCGCTCAAGGTGCAGGGTTCTAAAACACACTTCATTCGCCATCTGCTACTCCAAAGAATCAATAATTTGATCGACTTTTGCAATGGTTAAGTTTTCATAAAAAACCTTATCCACTTCCAACATTGGCGCACCACAGCATGCACCCTGACACTCGACAGACTTTAACGTAATTCTACCATCAGCCGTTGTTTGCCCCGCTTTAATATCAAGCTTATTTTCAATGTGCGTCATGATTTTCTTGGCACCATTTAACATACATGAAAGATTAGTACATACATTTAGCTTATGCCTGCCTACTTTTTTAAGATCATACATGCTGTAGAAAGTTGCCACTTCATAGACTGAAGCTGCTGGCACATCCAAATAAAGTGCTAATTTATCCATTAATTCTTCAGTTAAATAGCCGTTGTTATAGTCTTGCAAAACATGCAAGCCTGGGATGATGACAGAGCGCTTTTGATTAGCAGGATAGCGCTTTTCCCAATTTTCTAGCAACTCAGTGACTTGAGGTGAAAAGATTTCTTTTTTATCTAACTTATTCTCTAACATAGACAAACCTTACTTATCTATCTACATCGCCAAACACAATATCTTGTGTCGCAATAATTGCCGGAGCATCGGATAACATATGCCCGCTTAACATTTCATTCATCGCACTTAAATGGGTAAAGCCTGGCGCTCTAATCTTTAGACGATACGGTTTATTGGCACCATCTGATACCAAGTAAATTCCAAATTCACCTTTTGGATGCTCTGTTCCCACATATACTTCACCTTCAGGCACACAATAGCCCTCAGAGAATAGCTTAAAGTGATGAATCAAGGCTTCCATACTGTTTTTCATCTCATCACGCTTAGGCGGAGTCACTTTGTGATTTGGCGCCATAATAGGACCTTCGTTGTGACGTAACCACTCAACGCATTGACGGATGATTTTATTGGATTCGCGCATTTCTGCCATACGTACCAAATAGCGATCATAGCAATCACCATGGCTACCAACAGGAATATCAAAATCAAGTTTGCTATAGACATCATACGGTTGTTTTTTGCGAAGATCCCAAGCAACGCCTGAGCCTCTTAACATTGGACCACCAAAGCCTAATGCCTTAGCACGCTCTGGCGTTACCACACCAATACCAACGGTACGTTGTTTCCAGATACGGTTATTGGTTAATAGATTTTCATACTCATCAACACATTTTGGAAAACGCTCAGTAAAATCCCAAATAAAATCAAGCAGTGAACCTTGGCGATTTTTGTTAATGGCTTTTAATTTACGCTTTGATGTGAAACGAGATTTTTCATATTTTGGCATCGTCAATGGTAGATCGCGCGCAACACCACCTGGACGGAAATAAGTTGCATGCATTCGCGCCCCTGAAACCGCTTCATAGCAATCAAACAGATCTTCACGCTCACGAAACGCGTAAAGAAACATCGTCATTGCACCTAAGTCCAAACTATTAGCTGCTGTCCATAATAAGTGATTCAAAATACGCGTAATTTCAGCAAACATCACACGGATGTATTGCGCACGTTTTGGCACTTCAATCTCAAGCAACTTTTCAATCGCCAAGACATAAGCATGCTCATTACACATCATCGATACGTAATCTAAGCGATCCATATAACCAATGCTTTGGTTATATGGTTTAGATTCAGCCAATTTCTCAGTACCGCGATGCAAAAGCCCAATATGTGGATCAGCACGAACAACGACCTCACCGTCAAGTTCTAACACCAAACGCAACACCCCATGAGCCGCCGGATGCACCGGGCCAAAGTTCATTGTATAGTTTTTAAATTCTGCCATAGCATTCTCAATTACTGTTCGTCTAAGTAACGGTTATCTTGACGAATAACCTTGGGCGCATTCACACGCGGATCAATTTCTACTGGTTCGTAAACCACACGTTTTTGCGTTTCATCATAACGCATCTCAACATAACCACTTTGCGGGAAATCTTTTCTAAATGGATGCCCTACGAAGCCATAATCAGTCAATATTCGGCGCAAGTCAGGGTGCCCTGTAAAAATAAAACCAAACATATCAAAAGCTTCACGCTCGCTCCAGTTTGCCGCAGGCCAAATATCAACAACGCTTGGCAACATCAGATCAAATTCATCTAAATAAACCTTAACACGCAAACGAATATTAAGCGCCAAACTCATTAAGTGATAAACCACCGCAAAGCGTTTCTTACCCTTATTGGGTTCTTTATGCAATAACTCACCTTGCACAACACCGCGCGAAAAGCCACTACTCGTGGCACTTTGCGTTTTCCACTGATCTTCACCAAAGTTTAAGTAGTCAACGCCACTAATATCAACAAGTTGTTCAAACTTAAATACTTTTTTTAAGCGGGTCATCACTTTAATGAGATTATCTTTGGCAATTTCAACGGTAAGCTCATCGTGTTGAAAAGTTGTTGCGATAAACTGACTGTTAAAGTCATTTTTTAAATCATCGATAAATTCTTGCGTTAACGACATCGTCATTTCCTCGCAATTGTATTAGTGCGTTTGATTTTATTCTGAAGCTGAATAATGCCATAGATAAGCGCTTCAGCCGTCGGCGGACAACCCGGCACATAAATATCCACTGGCATAATGCGATCGCAGCCTCTAACTACGGAATAAGAATAATGATAATAGCCACCACCATTGGCACATGACCCCATGGAAATCACCCATTTTGGATCAGGCATCTGATCATAGACTTTACGCAAAGCAGGTGCCATCTTATTACACAAAGTACCGGCAACAATCAATACATCTGATTGACGCGGACTTGGACGAAATACAATACCAAAACGATCCAGGTCATAACGAGCAGCCCCTGCATGCATCATCTCAACGGCGCAACAGGCAAGACCAAAGGTTACCGGCCACAAAGATCCTGTACGCACCCAATTTACTAAAGAATCAGCGCTGGCAGTGATAAAGCCTTTATTATTGTTAATGCCTTCTTCTACTCCCATTCTAGCGCCCCTTTCTTCCACTCATAGATAAATCCAATTAGTAAGATGAACAAGAATATCATCATCGCAATGAAAGCTGCCCATGAAATACCACCTGCACCGCTATCGCGTACCAGCACACCCCAAGGAATCATAAAAGCAACTTCAAGATCAAAAACCAAAAATAAAATGGCAACCAAATAAAAACGCACATCGAACTTGATGCGCGCATCTTCAAATTCAGCAAATCCGCACTCAAATGGTGCGTTTTTTTCAGGGTTCGGGTTATGCACCCCAACAATAATTGATAGCATTTTGCCGCCAATCGCCATTGCTGATGCGATAGCAATCGCCACAATGAGAAAAATCAAAATCGGCAAAAACTCATGATATACACTATATTGCAACATGCCTATATCCTCGTTTTTGGTGCCAAAGGCGGGACTCGAACCCGCACGAGCTGTGCTCACCACCCCCTCAAGATGGCGTGTCTACCAATTCCACCACTTTGGCAAAATAAACTTAACCTTACTAAAACAGCCTTTGACAAATCACTACAAGCCCATAAGCATCATAGCTTTAACAATCAAAAACTCTACTTTAGCTATTTAGTTGACGCTGGTACTGCTTCTTTTTCTTTAGTTGTTGCATTCTTCACATCAACTGCCTGCTTTGACTTGTCATCAGCATTTTCAGCATTTGATGTTGTCGCTGCTGGAGTTTTTAGAAGATTGCTCACCGGAAGTGTTACTGTACCTTTGTTTTCTTTTGCATCAGTTGCTTTAGCCTGTTCAATCAAAGCCTGCTGAGCTGCTTGCTGCTTTTGGTAATCAGCTTGCGACACACCGCTTGATGCTTGAGCCTCGGCACCCTTGTTTGCATTTTGCTTGCCAATATAGCTTAAACCTATGCTTGTGACAAAAAAAACAGCGACTAAAAAAGCTGTAAACTTAAACATAAATGGCGCCGCTCCTCGGCTACCAAATACGGTTTGAGATGCGCCTGACCCAAATGAGGCGCCCATGTTTGCTCCTTTGCCTTGTTGCAACAATATCAATCCAACAATCAATACCGCAACAATAATATGTACAGTGATAACTAACGCTAACATCTACTCGTTTTGCCTATTTTACATGCTTGGCATTTTTAACCGCTTTTGCATGTTTAACAATTTCACCAAAGTCCTTCCCACAAAGAGAAGCACCCCCTATCAAACCACCATCGACATCTGCCAACTTCAATATCTCATCAGCATTCGATGGCTTAAGGCTGCCACCATATATAATTTTGATATTTTTAGCAAGCTCAACATGGAAGTTTGTGACGATCGAGCGTAAGTAAGCATGGACTTCCTGAACCTGTGATGCCGTTGCCGCAAGCCCTGTACCAATCGCCCATACTGGCTCATACGCAATGATAACATTTCTCAATTGATTTAGAGTCAGCTCATTTAATACCGTGCTAAGCTGAGTTTTTAATACTTCCTCCAATTTACCTGAAGTTCTTTCTTCTAATGTCTCACCAACACAAACAATGGCACAAAGCCCTGCTTCAGTTGCTTTTTTAGCTTTCAATGCAACATCGATATTACTTTCACCAAATAGCGCGCGACGCTCAGAATGTCCAACAATAGCGTATTGACAATTAAAATCCTTAAGCATGCTCACACTAATTTCGCCCGTGTAAGCACCATCATCATATTGGCTAACATTTTGCACACCAAGAGCAACACCTTTGATATTGTCGCTAACATAGGACAAATAAACATTAGGCACACACACTGCCATATCGGCAGAAAGCGACTCTGTTGATAATTTATTTAATGACTCACATAGACTTTTAATCGATAATAGTGAGCCATTCATCTTCCAGTTGCCAATAATAATTTGCTTTCTCATCGTTACTCCATATTAAGCATTTAACTTTTCTTTAACTTTTTCAACCAAATAATCTACCCACTTTTTGGTTAGATCAACTGTTTTTGCCTCAACCATTACACGCAATACGGGTTCGGTACCTGAGGGGCGCAATACCACACGACCATCATCACCTAAGGTTTTCTCGACAAAGCTAACATCTTCAATCAATAGACTCATATCATTCGCATCAAGTTTCTTTGTCAACGGCACATTGATCATCAACTGCGGCATTTTTTGACTATCAACCAGCATTGACAAAGGTTTATTTGCTTTTGTTAATAATGCCAAAATTTGCAATGCTGCCATTAATCCATCTCCGGTTGAATTATAACGAAGATCAATAATGTGCCCCGAAGATTCACCACCAAGCGCCCAATCATTCTCAAGCAACAACTCCATCACATAGCGATCCCCCACTTTAGCACGCTTAAATGGTAAATTAAGCTTTGAAAATTCCTGCTCAATCGCAAGATTCGTCATCACCGTACCGACCACACCGGGTATGTTTTCATTGTGTTTTGCTAAAGCCAATAAAATATCATCGCCATCAACCACACATCCTGTTTCATCAACAAGCATAATCCGATCACCATCACCATCAAAGGCAATACCTAAATCAGCGTTTTGATTGATAACTGCGGTTTTTAATGCATCTAGATGTACTGCACCACAATTTTCATTAATATTTAAACCATCCGGAGTTGATGCAATGTTAACAGTGTTCAAATTCAAGCGCGAAAATACTTCTTTGGCAACACGAAATAGCGCGCCATTAGCACAATCAACAATGATTTTTTTGTCACTCAAATCAATCTGATCCGCAAATGACGTCAGACAATGCTTGATATAAGGCTGAACTTCATTGATTTGACTATAAATCTCACCAAACTCACCTTCTGGCTGATAGTAAAACTCTTCATCAATATAGCGTTCGATCTGATATTCAACATCATCAGGCAACTTATGTCCTGCAGATGAGAATAGCTTAATCCCATTATCATAAAACGGGTTGTGTGACGCACTTAAAACAACGCCGGCGCCAGCTTTAAAAATTGGTACCATAAAAGCAACAACGGGTGTCGGCACCATCCCTAAATTAATCACATTGACACCAACTGCAGTGATCCCTGCAATAAACCCCGCCTTTAACATATCTGAGGAGCGTCTAGTATCCTGACCAATCACGACGACAAGTGGTAAGCACTTTTCGCGCAGCGCTTGCCCCACCGCATTACCCATCTTCATTGCAAACTCAGGTGTGATCGGATTAACACCTACTTTCCCGCGCACACCATCGGTGCCAAAATATTTCCTTGCCATGTATTTAGTGCTTTTTGCTTTTTAGATTTAAAACGCTCTACATTATGCGCTACTAAATAGAAATCGTTAAGTGATTTTCTTGGCGAAAGTCGTATTTTCGCTGTGATGGGGCTTTAAAAACACTTATCCACAGATTATCCACCACAAAAAACAAGGCAAATAGCAATTGCTGTTATTTTTCACTCTATTGCTCACGTTCGTTTCACTTGAGTCTATAAGGGTAACACGATAAGATTGCTGATAATTTTTTAAAAAGCCAGTATAGATCACATGAAAAAACTTCCAATTGGTATCTCAGGGATAGAAAAAATTATCAATGGCAATTACTTGTATGTTGATAAAACAAAGCTTATCAACACTCTCATAAATAATGGCGGTGGGTTTTACTTCCTATCACGACCACGACGCTTCGGGAAATCGCTACTTATCGACACCATCAGACAACTTTTTCTAGGCAATAAAAAATTATTTACAGGTCTACATATAGAAAAACACTGGGACTGGCAAGTGCAACACCCTGTACTGCACTTTACCTTTGGCGAAGGCAATGCCGCCTCAACAGAAGAGTTAGATGCTAAAATCATGCGCTTTTTAGATGAATATTACCAAAGTTATGAAATAGACAATGTCTACAGCGAAATCAGCAGTCGCTTTGCTTATTTGATTGAACAACTTGCCAAAAATCACCGTAAAGTTGTCATTCTTGTTGATGAATATGACAAACCAGTACTGGATAATATCGACAATACCGAAATGGCAAAAGCGATGCGCCAACGCCTTAGAAACTTCTATAGCGTGATCAAATCTCAGGATGTTAATATTCAATTTGCAATGTTAACCGGCGTATCACGCTTTACTAAAATCAGTATTTTTAGTGAACTCAATAATTTAAAAGATATTACTCTTGATCCACGTTATGCAGATATCTGTGGCTACAATCAATCTGAGTTAGAACATTCTTTTAAAGACTATTTAACCGCTGGCAATGTCGATCTAGACCAGCTTAAAAAATGGTACAACGGCTATAACTTTGCTGGTGACAAGACGCAAAGAGTTTACAACCCTTTTGATATTCTACTATTCATTGATGGTGGCTATCGTTACCAAAGCTATTGGTTTGAAACGGCGACACCCGCTTTTTTGGTTAAGATGATCCAACAAAATCGCTACTTTATCCCTAATTTAGAAGATCTTGTTGTCAGTGAGACCATGTTGTCGAAGTTTGATATTAACGATATGCCGATCGCCACTTTACTCTTTCAAACGGGTTATTTAACCATCAAAGAAATAACAGCACGCGGCAATCGCATGGCATATCGCTTGGGTTATCCCAACTATGAAGTAAAATCAAGCCTAAATGAATCTCTTGCCAATATTGGCACAACCACAGATAACAAAGACTTTATACTTGGTCGCTTGGTTAGCAGTTTTGAAGAAGGCAATTTTGACGACTTAAAGATGATTTTAAGCAGTCATTTTTCCTCTATTCCACATGATTGGTATCGCAACAACCAGATCGATCAATATGAAGGGTTTTATGCCAGCATTGTCTATAGTTTCTTAAGCGCTTTAGGCTATGACACAATACCAGAGGACGTTACTAACCATGGTAAACTCGATTTAACGATAATAATGGATGACAAAATTATCATTATCGAGTTTAAACTCGCCAAACTAGGTGACGCTAAGACCGCAATAGAACAGATCAAATCAAGGAAATACCCTGAAAAATATCTTGCTCTGGCTAAGCCTATTTATCTTGTTGGCATAAGCTTTGATACCGAAGAACGCAACGTTGCTGAATTAGAGGCTGAGCTGTACCAATCGTAAATTATTTGCAGATGAGATAAACAAGTGACATTCTCCACTAGCTGCGCCACAACGTTGTTAGATCGAACTCATAATTTGTTAGCCTGATTTCCCGAAAACACATACCCTTTTAACCCCACAATTGTTACAATACTGGCGATTTTCAACAAGCACTGGATTCTTTGTAATCATTTTGGCAGTGCATATACAAACTAAGGGATAGAATAATGGATCGTAATTTAGCATTAGAAACCGTTCGCGTTACCGAAGCTGCTGCTTTGTCTGCTTGGCGCCAAATGGGTCGAGGAGATGAAAAAGCAGCTGATCAAGTTGCTGTTGATGCTATGCGTCGCGCTTTAAATGGTCTAGATATCGATGGCACTGTCGTCATTGGTGAAGGTGAGCGAGATGAGGCGCCAATGCTTTATATTGGAGAGAAAGTCGGCAAAGGCGGTCCCAAGGTTGACATCGCACTTGATCCACTAGAAGGGACAACCATCACAGCTAAAGGTGGACCTAACGCCTTAGCAGTCATCGCCATGGCAGAAGATGGTGGATTTTTAAATGCCCCTGATGTTTATATGGAGAAAATTGCCGTGGGTGGACATGGCATGCCGGCAGATATTATCGACATCAATGCGACACCTGCTGAGAATTTGAAAAACCTGGCTCAATTTAAAAAAGTCCCTATTGAAGCGCTAGTTGTCTGTATTTTAGATCGCCCACGCCATGAAGAGATTATCCGTCAAGTCAGAGAAGCCGGTGCACGCATTGCTCTTATTGGCGACGGTGATGTTTCCGCAGTCATTGCTACCGCACAAGAAGATACTGGCATTGATATGTACATGGGCACAGGAGGGGCACCCGAAGGTGTTCTTGCTGCTGCCGCGCTTCGTTGTTTAGGTGGACAAATGCAAGGTCGCCTTATTTTCAGAAATGATGATGAAAAAGCACGTGCTAAGAAATGGGGCATTGATGATTTAAATAAAATCTATCATCTAAATGACCTAGCTTCTGGCAATGTGTTGTTTGCTGCAACAGGTGTCACCGATGGACAGATGCTCAAAGGTGTCAAGCGCAAAGGTCAATTTGCACAAACACACAGCCTTGTCATGCGTTCATTGTCAGGCACAGTAAGACATATTGAAGCCGAGCACAATTTCAACTTCAAGAAAGGCTTTGAGTACTTATAACCGAAATTAGGTAAAATATGCTTTCACACAAACAATTACTGATCTTTGCTGCCATTGCCAAACATGGCAGCATTACCAAGGCATCGGAGAGCTTAAGTCTCACGCAACCGGCATTAAGCACGGCACTATCATCACTTGAGACACAGCTTGGTGTTAAGCTCTTTGATCGCATTGATCGCAAAATCGTGCTTAATCATCATGGGCAACAGCTTTACCCCAAAGCAATGGCACTTTTAGAAGCTACTGATAAGATTGAGCATTTCTTCAAATACACACAAGCATTAATTGGTAGTTTGCATATTGCCGCAAGTAACACGATTGGTAATTATATCTTGCCGACACTTATGTCTTCCTTTAAACAACAGCACCCTGAAGTGGAGCTATCTCTTAACATTGGCAATAGTGAACAAGTTATTGAATCGGTGATTTCCCATCAAGCAGATTTGGGATTCATTGAAAGTGCTAGCTTAAGTAATCAGACCAACTGTTTTGCTTTTGCTAAAGATAAATTGAAACTTTTTGTGCATAAAGATCATCCTTTAGCCAAAGAAAAAACGGTCGATATTAAAACACTGAAAAAACACCCATTTATTCTCAGAGAAAAAGGCTCAGGCAGTCGCACGCTGATCGAGCAGACCATGCTGCCATTATTTGATTATCAATTGAATTTATTCTTGGAGCTTGGTAGTAGTGAGGCCATTATTCTTGCGGTATTAAATAGCAATGCCATTGGCTGTGTTTCAATATCTGCCTTACACAATCAATCAAACATTCACATCCTTGAATGCCCTGAAATGAAACTTGAAAGAGACTTGCTCATTGTACAAAACAAGCGCGCGCACATCTCAGAGCTTACCGAAGAGTGGCTCGATTGGGTCACTAATAAATAATTTAAATCCATCCCATAAAATTTAAAAAATTTTATTTATATAAGAGTCAACATAAACTAACACCATAACAATATTCATAAAGGTGTTTATCATGACTCAGAAATTACATGGCTTTTTAGAAAAAGTCCCTACCCCAATGGCTGGTTTAGCTCTTGGTATTTCAGGTTTGGGCTGGTGTGCTGAAAACGCATTACCAGCTAACCATAGCTTACAAATCGCTTCAGCAATTATTGCTGGCATTTTATTATTATTTGTTGCTGCTAAATTTATTGTTTGGCCACAAAAGCTGCGTCAAGACCTTGCCCACCCTGTTGTTGGCAGTGTGGTACCTACTTTTGCCATGGCTTTAATGATTATCTCCAACAGCATTAATTACGTAAGTCATCTTGCTGCTGAACTTGTATGGGTTTTTGCGGTGACTATTCATTTGCTCTTTTTAGCGGCATTTATTTATCATCGCATGCGTGAATTTAAACTACACCATATGGTGCCATCGTGGTTTGTGCCACCTGTTGGTATTATCGTTGCCGATGTTGCTTTCCCTGGTGGTGTACTACAACCATTGGCAAGTGCACTATTGTATTTCGGCTTAATCAGTTATGCCATCTTATTACCATTAATGCTATATCGCGTGATGTTTACGCATGAGATTCCTGATGCAGCCAAACCAACCATTGCGATTTTTGCAGCCCCTGCCAGCTTATCATTAGCAGGATACTTAACCGTTACCCAGGATCCATCACCTGTTATTGTGATGCTACTATTTGGTATCGCCATATTAATGACTGCAATGATCTATTTAAGCTTCGTTAAATTAATGAGCTTAAGCTTCTCTCCTGGGTTTGCGGCATTTACTTTCCCGATGGCTATCGGTTCAACCGCCTTATTTAAAACCGCTTACTGGGCAGAGCATACCTTAAACCTTGCACCGCAATATGTTAGCCAAATCCATTACTTGGCAGTATTTGAACTCATTATTGCTGCACTCGTTATTGGTTATGTTGCATGGAAATACTTCTATCACCTTGTCATTGAGAACCTATTTGTTGCTCAAACTGTTTCTTCTACTAACTAGCATCCAACATCCAGCATCCAGCATCCAGCATCCAGCATCCAGCATCCAGCATCCAGCATCCAGCATCCAGCATCCAGCATCCAGCATCCAATCAATTATTTCTGAAAAAACATAAAAACCAACTATATTAAATAGCACAGCATAAAACGGAGTTTAAGCGTGCACATTAAAAATAACAGTCGCCTTACCACTACATTGGCTTGATTATTTTGTTGATATTGTCGTGAAGATTTCACTCACCACAGCTGCTATTCAACTAATGCTTGCGGCAGTTATGTGGTATATATTAAGAAAAAGATGATTATTTACTGGTGTTACGCACTTTAGAAAAAACTATGATTTTATAAACACCCCGTCAGCCTACGGCTGCCACCCCTCTTGAAAAGAGGGGAATTGGGTAACGGTGATTTTAATTCCCCTCTTTTCAAGAGGGGTGCTTAAGCTTGCGAGGCGGGGTGTTGAAATAGAAACAGTGCGTAACCTCAGTTATTTATCTGAATCGTTATAGTAGGCGTTAACACCTTTAAGAATTTTAAGCGCTTTTAAGCGTGCTTCAGCTTCCGCCAGCATTTGACGCGCTTCTTCGACTTCTACTTTGTCACTATCACGCGCTTTCTTTAATGCTTCTTCGGCTTGTTGGCGCGCCTTTTCAGCAGCAGCTTCATTAAGATCCTTAGCACGTTCCATCACATCAGAGAGAATAATCACTTGATGTGGCTGAACTTCTAAGATGCCACCAGAGATATAAAGCGTATCTTTTTCATTATTTTCACGTTCAATGCGGACAACACCAGGCGGCAAGGTCGATAAGAGTTGTGTATGACCAAAGGCAATACCCATCTCCCCTTCCGTGCCTCTGAGGCTTACCATTTTGGCACGCGCCTCATAGACTGAACCTTCTTGGCTAACCACATTGACTTTCAGTAGTTTATCAGACATTACTGATACCTCTTAGATTGACTTTGCTTTTTCAATCGCTTCTTCGATGGTTCCAACCATATAGAAAGCCTGTTCAGGCAAGTGATCATACTCACCTGCAACAATCGCCTTAAAGCTTGCAATCGTATCTTTCAATGGCACGTATTTACCAGGGTTTCCGGTAAAGACTTCCGCCACGTGGAATGGTTGTGATAAGAAACGTTGGATTTTACGCGCACGTGATACGATCAATTTATCTTCTTCAGATAATTCATCCATACCTAAAATCGCAATAATATCTTTTAGCTCTTTATAACGTTGTAGCGTTTGTTGAACACTGCGCGCTACTTCGTAATGCTCTTGACCAACCACTAATGGATCCAACTGACGAGATGTTGAGTCTAATGGGTCAACCGCAGGGTAAATACCTAACTCAGCAATTTGACGTGACAATACGATCGTTGCATCCAAATGCGAGAAAGTTGTTGCAGGTGATGGATCTGTTAAGTCATCCGCAGGTACGTATACGGCTTGAACAGAGGTAATTGAGCCTGTTTTTGTTGAGGTAATACGCTCTTGCAATACACCCATTTCATAGGCAAGTGTTGGCTGATATCCTACAGCTGATGGCATACGTCCTAAAAGTGCAGATACTTCTGTACCTGCTAATGTGTAGCGATAAATGTTATCGATAAACATCAATACATCACGATTCTCATCACGGAAGCTCTCAGCAATTGTCAAACCTGTTAATGCCACACGTAAACGGTTTCCTGGTGGCTCATTCATTTGCCCGTAAACCAATGATACTTTATCTAGTACGTTAGAGTCTTTCATCTCATGATAAAAGTCATTACCTTCACGTGTACGCTCACCAACACCCGCAAACACAGAGAAACCACTATGCTCTTTAGCGATGTTATTGATAAGCTCCATCATAGTAACGGTTTTACCAACACCAGCACCACCAAACAAGCCAACCTTACCACCTTTTGCAAATGGACAAATAAGGTCGATTACTTTAATCCCTGTTTCAAGGATTTCAGCACTTAACGCTTGATCTTCAAATGCAGGGGCTTTTTTGTGAATTGGTTGTCTTTCATCACACTTCACAGGACCGCATTCATCAATTGGATTACCCAATACATCCATAATGCGCCCCAAAGTGCCATGCCCTACAGGCACTGAAATTGGCGCATTGGTGTTTTTGACTTCTAAACCACGCTTTAAACCATCAGATGAGCCCATCGCGATACAACGCACGACACCGTCACCGATTTCTTGTTGCACTTCTAACGTTAAACCTGTTTCGTTAACAATCAGTGCATCATAAACTTTTGGTACATTATCGCGCGGGAAAGTTACGTCAATCACCGCGCCGATAATTTGGCTAATTTTACCCATACTCATTTTTATGTCCTCTTAAATTTAAACTGCCGCAGCACCGGAGACAATCTCCGCGAGCTCTTGCGTAATCATTGCTTGACGTGCTTTGTTATATTGCAACTTCAGTGAGTTAATAATATCACCAGCATTATCAGTTGCATTTTTCATCGCGAGCATTCTGGCTGCTTGCTCACATGCGAGATTCTCAACCACACCACAGTAAACTTGCGACTCGATATAACGCACTAACAACACATCTAATACGCGCTTAGCACCTGGCTCATACAGATAATCCCAATGTCCTGTAATCGATTTATCTTCTTTTACAGCGCCCTCTTTCGGTTTAAGGATTGGTAATAACTGCTCTTTAGTCGGCTGCTGCTTGATGGTGTTGACAAACTTATTGCTAAACAGCATTAAGTTATCAATTGTATTCTCATCAAACGCCTTAACCATTACCGATACTGCACCGGTAATTGAGCTTACTGTATCACCATCGTGAAAGTTGGCGACAGAGACGATATTGACCTTACGTAAGCGCTTAAAAAAGCTCTCAGCTTTAGAACCAATCAAACATAGATCAACTTCAACTTTTTGCTCTTGGTAATGCTTAATTGACTTTAACACTTCTTTAAACAAGTTAATATTCAAGCCACCGCATAAACCGCGATCCGTCGAAACAATCACCATACCGACACGCTTAACTTCACGCGCCTGGAAGTATGGATGTGTATACTCCATACTGGCTCGCACAACGTGATGAATAATATCAAGCGCATAATGAGCGTAAGGTCTTGCTTCTTCCATACGATCACGTGCTTTGCGCATCTTACTAGCGGCAACTAACTCCATCGCACGCGTAATTTTCTGGGTATTCTTAACGCTGTTAATTTTAGTACGTATTTCACGACTACCAGACATGATACCCTCCTATTACCAAGATTGCGTTTCTTTGCACTCTTTGATCACTTTTTCAAGTTGAGCGGCAATCTCATCGTTGTAGTTGCATGTCTTATTGATTTCATCCATCAATGCCTTGTGCTGACTTTCAGCAAAAGCATGCAAGGCTGCTTCAAATGATCCAACTTTACTTAGTTCAATCTCATCTAAGTGACCTTTATCAACTGCATATAGTGATAATGCCATTTTAGCGATGCTCAGTGGTGAGAATTGCTTTTGCTTCATCAATTCCATCACACGCTCACCACGCTTTAATTGCGCGCGCGTTGCATCATCTAAATCTGAGGCAAATTGTGAAAATGCTTCAAGCTCACGGTATTGCGCTAGTGCCAAACGCACACCGCCACCTAGCTTTTTAATGATCTTAGTTTGCGCTGATCCGCCAACACGCGATACTGAGTTACCGGCGTTAATCGCTGGACGAATACCCGCATTAAATAAATCTGTCTCTAAGAAAATCTGACCATCGGTAATTGAAATCACGTTAGTTGGAACGAATGCTGAAATATCCCCAGCTTGCGTTTCAATAATAGGTAATGCAGTTAAAGAACCTGTTTTACCTTTGACTTCACCGTTTGTTGCTTTCTCAACGTATTCAGCATTAACACGTGCTGCACGCTCTAACAATCTTGAATGAAGATAAAAAACATCCCCTGGATAAGCTTCACGCCCTGGTGGACGACGTAACAATAATGAAATCTGGCGATATGCCCATGCTTGTTTTGTCAAATCATCATAAATAATCAAAGCATCTTCACCGCGATCACGGAAATACTCACCCATCGCACAGCCGGCATAAGGTGCTAAGTACTGAAGTGCTGCTGAATCAGCTGCATTAGCAGCAACAATGATTGTATGCGCTAAAGCATCATGTTCTTCTAGTTTACGAACAACATCGGCTACTGATGAAGCTTTTTGACCAACCGCCACATAAATACATTTTACACCCGTATCTTTTTGGTTGATGATCGCATCGATTGCTACTGCTGTTTTACCAGTTTGTCTATCACCAATAATCAATTCACGTTGACCGCGACCAATTGGCACCATCGCGTCAATTGCTTTAATACCCGTTTGCACTGGCTGATCAACTGATTGACGCCAAATCACCCCAGGGGCTACTTTTTCAACCGGTGAAGTGACCGTTGTTTTGATATCACCTTTGCCATCGATTGGATTACCCAAGGCATCAACAACACGACCTAATAACGCTTCACCCACTGGGACTTCTAAAATACGCCCTGTGCAATACGCTTTTTGACCTTCTTGAATATGCTCGTAATCACCTAAGACAACGGCACCAACTGAATCTTGTTCAAGGTTAAGTGCTAGACCATAAACACCGCCTGGCAGCTCGATCATCTCACCTGCGGCAACTTCATTTAAGCCATGAATACGAATAATACCATCGGAAACAGATACGATAGTACCTTCTGTTTTTGTTTGTGGCGCATTGTCAAACTTGGCAATACGCTCTTTTATTAATTCACTAATTTCTGCTGGAGTAAGCTGCATAGTCTTTATTCCTATTAATCTTGTTTAAGCTTGTAGCTCGTGCTGTAATTTTCGAAGCTTGCCTTTGATAGAACCATCAATAATATGATCCCCTATCTCAATCGTTGCTCCACCAATTAAACTTGCATCAACTGCCACGTCAATTTCAATTGCGCACTGATATTTTTGCTCAAGTTTTGTTTTTAATTTTTGAATTTCTGCATCAGAAGTTTCAAATGCCGTCGTGATCTTCGCCTTTTTGGCTTTCTCATCTTCGGCTTTATGTAATAAAAACAACTTATAAATCGTTGGAATAACTGTCAAACGATTATGCTCTGCAGCCAGTTTGACAAAATTCTTACCATGCTCATCAAGCACGTCTTTTAAGACATCAAATATCAATACGGATACATCTGACTGAGAATAGGCAGGGTTATCAAGCAACAATGCCACCTGATTATCTGTCACACATTCCGACAGATTAAGTAGCATAATATTCCAGTTTGCAACGGCATTATGTGCTTTAGCATACTCGTAAGCAGCTTGCGCATAAGGTCTTGCAATCGGCGTTAAGTCTGCCATGATCGTACCTCTTAAAGTTCAGCTGCCATTTCTTCCAATAAATGATTATTGGTTGTCATATCAATGTTTTTACTAATAAGCTTTTCAGCACCAGCAACAGCAATGCCTACGACTTCTTTGCGTAGTTTTTGCTTCATTGCAATCATATGTGCTTCAGCTTCATCATTAGCCGCTTTACGAATACGATCTGCATCAACACGTGCCGCTTCTTTGGCTTCTTCATCGATTTGCATCGCACGCATATTCGCTTGCTCAATAATTTTCGTTGCTTGTGCTTTTGCTTCATGAATAAGCTCTTGGGCTTTTCTTTTAGCAACTTCTAGCTCTTTTTCCGCGCGATCAGCAGAAGCCAAGCCATCAGCAATTTTTGCACGACGCTCGTCCATTGCTTTTTTCAACGGCGGCCAAACGAACTTCATGGTAAAACCGACAAAGATGATAAAGGTGATCATCTGGCCGATTAGCGTAATATTAATATCCATGATTTCTCCTTGTGGATATGTTCAGGATTTATCGTTAATTATGCACCTAGTGCTTTTGTTGCAGCTTCTGCTAAACCGTTAATTGCTAATGGGTTTGCATAAAGAACCAAGAAACCGATTGCAATTGAGATTGCCGCGAACGCATCAACGAAAGCCGCTACGATAAACATGCGCCCCAGTAACATACCGCTTAATTCAGGTTGACGTGCCACACCTTCTAGGTACTTACCACCTAACACACCAAAGCCGATCGCAGTTCCTAATGCAGGCAAAGCAATCAATAACGCAACGGCAATTGCTGTTAGACCGTTTAATTGACCTAGTACTTGTAATGACATTTCCATTTTTTTCTCCTTAGTTGGTTTGTTTAATGTTTAATTCTTAATTCTTAACTCTTAACTCTTAACTCTTAACTCTTATTAATGGTCATCTTGTGCAAGATTCAAATAAACCACTGTTAGCATCATAAATACAAACGCTTGGATCACGATAACTAAGATGTGGAAGATCGCCCATAATCCGCCCAATGTCCATTGAATCCACCATGGTAATAAAGCGATCAAGATAAAGATCAACTCCCCTGCGAATAAGTTGCCGTACAAACGCAGTGATAATGACAACGGTTTAACAACTTCATCAATAATTCTAAAGGCGATATTTAATGGGAAAGCCCAGATACCAAATGGTGCACTTAAGATTTCTTTTAATAAACCAAAGCCACCTTTAGCCTTAAGGTTATAACCAATAATCAAAATAAAGACGCTCAATGATAACGCAAAGGTTAAGTTAGGATCAGCCGTTGGCACGATCTTAAAGTATGCTTCAGACGAACCACCAAAAAGCACGATCAAACGCCCTGCCAAGTCTACTGGAATCAGATCCATAAAGTTCATCAACAATACCCATACGAAAATGGTAATCGCAAGAGGGGTTACAAAGTCACGCTTATGATGATAAGTATCAGCTACTGCGCCATCGATCCATTCACATATGAGCTCCACCCCATTTTGGAATTTACCTGGAGTATCTGAGCTTGCTTTTCTTGCTGCTAAATACATTAAGCTTAAGAAAAACACGCCCAATACAATACTTACTATAAGGGTGTCTAAGTTTAGCGTCCAGAACGAAGAATCGCCCAAGCTCACCTGCCAGTGGTGAAGATGGTGTCTTACATATTCTGAAGAAGTTAAGCTTTCTCCTGCCATATCACTCTTCTCTTATTTGTTTAGGGTTTATTTTAAATGGGTTAACTTCATAAAAAGCGGCATAAACCACATTGCCAGTTGCAGCACCAAAAGCCCCGCGATATACGGCAGAAACTTCGGTTGCACATAAATTGCAATCAACACAGTGCCGACAGCAACCATGACTAATTTTGCAAACTCACAGGCATATAAAATGCACACTTCTTTGAAAGGATGATATTGCGCTTTGCGCAAAAAAAGACGTAATAAAAAAACAACATTGGCTACAAACATCAAACACGAGCCTAAGAGGAATCCAACAGCATAGCTTTTACCCCACAAAAGACACACCAAACTCCCTAGGATCACAAGGATCATTTGGAAAGCAAAAAAGTGCCTTTTATATAGTTTTCGGTTTGCTAGCATCGTTAGACTTTATCCCTTAATTTTACGCCAAGCAGTATATAGAGCGTAAGCTATCGGCGCAAGCGAAAAGTGTTCTTTTTGTGTAAAGGCTATTAACACAAGCAACAGGCTCTTTTCTAATGCTTTGAACCCTGAAAAAGTGACAACAATAAACAGATGATAAACACAAGCCATGGAATGACTATCGTCACCTCACCAAGCAAAATCGCAAGATTTGATTGCTTCAATAGTGGGAAGTAATACGCCAAAGTCATGGCAAAAACGATAGCAATTATTCCAATAAAAAGTGCATAGATAGAGACCTTATCTAATCTTTTAACTTGCATACAATACATTCCCGCCAACGATGTTTGTGCACTAAGTATGCCGAGCATTGGCAGATGTGTCCAGTGTGTTATATACACCATACCCATCGCAAACCATTTTGCGGTGTTTAATGTTGAGGAAGTTTTTGATAATTTTGGGTGATTGGGTTGCAGCTAATAGCTAGGACTATTAGCAAGAGCCAACCACCCAAAAGTGCGAGAAATTCAATGGCAGAAATACTGTAAGATGGTTTGCGATGGGTATATGCTTTTCAGATTTTATTCACCAATGAAATCGATCGCTTTTTGTAAACGTGAAATAACACGCTCTTTACCAAGCCACTTCAAGGTTAAGCCGATATCCGGCGACTGCCCAGATCCGGTGACAGCAACACGTACGGGCATGCCAACTTTCCCCATGCCAAGATTTAACTCACTCGCGGTGTCCTTTAATAAATGATGCAATGCAACTTCATCTTGCCAACTTTTATCATCTAACTCACTTGCTTTGTCTTTAACATATTGAAGCACACTTGCAGCAGCTTTAACTAAATGCTTAGCGGCAGCCTTTTCATCAAACTCATCGAAGTCGCGATAAAAATAAGTAGATTGCTCTGTGAGCTCTTTTAATGTTTTTACTTTCTCCGCCATCACCGGAATAAGCGCATCAAACGCAGGTCCGTTATTGACATCTAAGCCTTGAGTTTGAAAGTGATAAACAAGCTCTTTTGCAACCTCTTGTGTTGGCAAATGACGCATATAGTGCTGATTAAGCCAGTTTAATTTTTCGGTATTAAATGCTGACGCTGAGGCATTGATATCATCTAGCTCAAAATATTCCAAAATCTCATCCAGACTAAAAACTTCTTGATCACCATGCGACCAGCCTAAACGAATAAGGTAATTAATCAGCACTTGCGGCAAATAACCATCTTCTTTGTATTGCATCACACTCACCGCGCCATGGCGCTTGGAGAGTTTTTTGCCATCATCGCCTAAAATCATTGGCACATGTGCAAATACGGGCACTTCAGCATTTAAAGCGTGATATAAATTGATCTGACGTGGCGTATTATTAACATGATCATCACCACGCACCACATGGGTGATTTGCATATCGCGATCATCGACAACCACACAAAAGTTATATGTCGGCGCACCATCTGAGCGCTTAATAATTAAATCATCCAACTCACTATTGGCAATTGTGATTTCGCCTTTCACCGCATCGATCCAGCTCACCACGCCTTCTTCTGGATTCTTAAAACGAATAACGTGAGGCTTTGAAACATCTTGCTCACCAGCATCAAGGTGGCGACAATGCCCATCATAACGTGGCTTTTGTTTATTCGCCATTTGCGTTTCTCTTAACTCATCCAAACGCTCGCGCGAGCAATAGCAGCGATAGGCTTTGCCCTCTGCTAACAGCTGATCAACAACCTCTTGATAGCGATCAAAATGCTCAGTTTGATAGTATGGTGCACTATCGGCATGTAATCCCAACCAATCCATACCATCTAGAATTGCCTGTACAGCTTCTGGCGTTGAACGCTCAAGATCAGTATCCTCAACACGCAATACAAACTCACCGTTATTTTTACGCGCATAAACCCACGAAAAAAGTGCAGTTCTTGCACCACCAACATGCAAATACCCCGTCGGACTCGGGGCAAAACGCGTTTTTACTCTTTTAGTCACGTTATTTACCTATTTACCTTAATTTATTGTCTCTTTAATCAAAAAATAGTACTTACACCACTCACCAACCATTTTACGAGCGGTATATTGAAAAACGCTGACTAGTGTACTGGAAAACACCGTGCGAATAAACCATGATGTTATTGCTAAGATTTGCATTTTTGCTTTCATCTTTTAGCAAGGAGCTGCTACAATGAGCCACTTTTAAGCAATTTTCGGCATAACACTACGCCACCTTTATATGTCTTTCATCTACAGTTGCCATATCAACAATAGTTATTCATTCTCACGTATTATTTATTTGCTCAAAAATCCTTAGCGTTTTTTTGCTGTAACTTTCAGCTTCTCCATCTATAAATTCAATTGTAAATATAAAACCAACACCACCACGCTTAAGGTAGAATTATGAGTACTCAAACTTCACAAATAATTGAGGCCAAAACCCTCAAAGTTAATTTTATTCTTTCCATTGTTTACGTGCTTTTTAGCCTAGTCATTGTCTATTTCGCACAGTCCTTAACTGTACTATTAGACGTTGGCTATTCCGTCATTACGCTATTGATCTATGCAGCCTCACTCTATGTCATCAAGAAAATTAATCAACCTGCTAATAAGCGTTACCCTTACGGTTATCATCGTTTAGAGCCTGTATTTGTCCTTTTACAGGCTGGATTTATTTTAATCGTTGCCGCAAGCGTTATCATTATGGCGATTGTTAACCTTATGACTCATGCCGTCACACCTAACTATTTATTTGCCTTTATCGCTTCTATCACTGGCACGCTTACTTGCAGCATAATGTATTTTTATGTGCGTAATGCTGCGCGCAAAACAGGTTCAAAAATTTTGCATGCTGATGCTGAATTATGGAAAGCGGATGCCTTACTCAGTGCTTCTGTTGATATCTCTCTTGCTATCGCTTTAATATTGGTGTTTTTTGGCTTGCCACATATTGCCATCTATATCGACCCGATTATTGCTATTATCATGGGACTTGTGATCACGATCAAACCATTAAAACTGATTAAGGAAGCAGGGCTTAACTTATTAGATGCATCCGTTGCACCTGAATTACGTGAAAAAATCACTAGCGCTGCTAATTTGATTTGCTCTAACCAAGGGCTAACCATTCAAAACAGTATCGTCACCCAATCTGGACGTTTTTTATTTGTTGATGTGCATTTAAAGCTTCCGCAAACTTTGCCAACTCAAGAACTACGTCATTTGAAAGCAACTTTACTTAAGCACTATAAAGATAATCATAAAGAAAATGTCGTTTATGTTTACCTAAGTATTTAGACTGATACTTTTCTAGCAACAAAGCTAGTTGACTGAACCTCTAAAATCTCAACTTCATCACCCACCTTGGCATCCTCGACCAAGACACGCCATTCAGTATCACCAATTTTTGCCTTGGCAACACCTGAGTGGCTTCTTTGTGTGATCACAACGATCTTACCGATATAACGCCCCAAGCGATCATTGACATCAAGTTGCACATTATTTTTTTGCTTACGCTTTTTCAGAAAAAAACACCCCAACAGCATCGAGCCTAAGGCAAAGACACCTGCTAGTAGCAATTGCCAATTGATCGGCAACTCAGGATAAAACCACATAATCACCCCCAACAGCAAGGCTGATATCGCAAAAAACAAGAAAAACATCGTTAAAGTAAAAATTTCAATAATCAGCAAAATCCCCATTAAAACCCACCAATGCCAATACAACATATTCTATCCACCTTAATTTGTTATGCCTTAACCTGCATGGACTTTAACAACTCGCTGATCCCGCCAACAGAACCAATGATATTAGATGCCTCTAATGGCATCATAATCGTTTTACTATTATCCGAGGACGCAATCGCGCCCACGGCTTCAATATACTTTAATGCCACAAAGTACTGAATCGCTTGAATGTCACCCTTGGCAATGGCATTAGAAACGGTTTCAGTGGCAACTGCCTCAGCTTGCGCTGTCCGCTCGCGTGCTTCGGCTTCACGAAATTGCGCTTCTTTGTAACCTTCGGCCTCCAAAGCCTGTTTCGTTTTTTGTGCTTCTGCGGCAAGAATCTCAGATTGTTTCTCACCTTCGGCCTTTAATATAGCCGCTTGACGCACCCCTTCAGCACGCAAGATCTCAGCGCGCTTCTCACGCTCTGCTTTCATCTGCTGCGCCATTGCGTCTAACAAGTCACGTGGAGGTGTAATATCCTTAATCTCAACACGGACGATTTTGACACCCCATGGATCCGTCGCCTCATCTAAAACTGACAATAACTTGGCATTCATAAAGTCACGATTAGATAGCATCTCATCCAAATCAATCCCACCTAACACCGTACGGATATTCGTCATGATTAGGTTTTCTAATGCTAGAGGTAAATCATTGATCACATAAGTAACCTTCTTTGCATCAAGCACTTGGAAAAAAGCAACACCATCAACTTGGACACTGGCGTTATCACGACTAATCACTTCCTGCTTTCTGACATTGAGCACGGTCTCTTTTAAACTCACGCGACTACGCACGCGATCGATTAGCGGGAAAATGATATTTAACCCCGGATGCAAGGTTTTATAGTAACGCCCAAAGCGCTCGACCACAAACTCTGATGCTTGTGGCACCACCTTGACTGAGGCAAAAAAAAATACAATTGCTAAAACAATAATCACGATAGGAATCAATGCGTGAAGTGCCATGTTACTACTCCTGTAAAGCTAACTTACGCACCAAAGTGTAGTTAGTTTCGCTTAACTTTCCAAGCATTTGCAGTAAATCAATCTGATTTGTTTTACAACTCAAAAAAAACATCTACACTAAAGATCACAATCATGTACGATATATACGCTTGCTTATGGATACTATTGCAATTATTGATGATGAACGAGACATTCGCGAAGGACTTGCTAGCTATCTTCAACAAAACCACTTTGATACTGCTGTATTTGAGGATGGTCTAACCTTTTTAGAGGATTTTCAAAAACGTGATTTTTCCTTGGTGATCCTTGATGTGATGATGCCTAAAATCGATGGTCTTGAGGTCTGTCGTGAACTAAGAAAAAAATCTGGCATACCCGTGATCTTCTTATCGGCAGCTGGAGAAGCATTTGATCGCATTTTAGGACTTGAAGTCGGTGCGGATGATTATATTAGTAAACCCTTTAATCCACGTGAGGTGCTTGTGCGTGTTAAAACAGTTTTGCGCCGTCGCGGCAATACCAGCAATAGCACCCATGGCGCAATTGAAACAAACGACTGGGTGATATCCCCTAATAAGCGCACATTAACCTACCCTAATGGCGAAGAAATCAAGTTTACACCGGCTGTTTATGAGCTTTTTGAATACCTGTATCAGCACAAGGGTGAAACCGTCTCGCGCGAGCAAACCTTTGAAGCGCTTTTGAAGCGTCCCTTTGAAGAGTTTGATCGCACAATTGATATTCGTATTAGCCGCCTACGTAAGATGCTTGATAACAACCCTCAAGATGGCACCAGCTATATCCAGACAGTTAAAGGCGCTGGTTATTTATTTGATTTAAAAGACTAAAAATATGAATATCAACCTTCGCAAAGTCATTCGCAGTCAAAAAAAGGCTTTTCATATCGGCATAAGTTGTGCATTTTTTTTAATCTTCCTGCAATTTATTACCTCAAGTTACTATGTTTATTCCGGCATCAACTTTCAACGCTCAGCTGAGATTAAAAACTACGACCCGACAAAACAAAATGGCATATCAACCTTAAGCTTATTTGATCTAGCTAACATCGAAACTAATGAGGACAACTATATTCATGATCGCTTTGCTTTTTATTCAACCTTTCCATCATGTACTCAGTTAGGCATTTCACAATTATTGAATAAAGTTGAAAAACCAATTAATAAATGTGAGAGTTTCTTAAATAGCAACGGGACGTGGCTTAATGTCGTTTATTACTCAAAATTCCAACTGAACACCCCCGTTAGCATTGTCTTTGGCGTTGTTGTCAGCGTGTTGTTTTTATTTATTTTGTTATTTTTAATTCAAATTAAATGGAGTATTCCTTTTTTTGAATTCCAACGCTTCGCGCAAGATATGGGACTTCGTCTTGAAGCCACACCAATTCAAATGCAACACGGGATTTTTGCTAAGGAAACTGCCGATACCTTTAACTTTATGCAAGATCGTATCAATCATGTATTAACCTATCAAAACAAGCTTCTTGCAATGACCTGTCATGATATCAGAACACCATTAGCACGTATCCAAGGACGTCGCTTGCAAGATCAAAGTGAGCTATCAATCAAGGATCAACGTGATATTCACGAAATTAATCATATGCTTGATGATCTTGTCCTTTTCTCCAAAGAAAACTGGCTAAGCGGTATTCAGTTTGAGCAGACCAATGTTTGTGATTTTTTTGATGAACTTATTGCTGAATACATCGAAAATAATAAAAATGTACGTCTTATCAATCAAATGGATGATGATTTAGAGCTCGATCTTAAGCGCCCAGCGTTCAAGCGCGCTATTAACAATATCATTAATAATGGGCTTAAACATGGCACCGAAGTGATGATCACTTTACAAACACGTTTAAAAGAATCATCCAAGCCATCACTGATTATTGATATTTCAGATAATGGGCCAGGCATTCCAGAAAATGAAATCCACAATATATTCACCCCTTTTTATACAGGCTCCTCCAAGAAAAAAGGCAATGGCTTGGGACTTGCTATTACCAAAGAAATTATCGATATTCACCAAGGAAAACTGAAGGTCAGCAATGCTACAAATGGAGGACTTAATGTTCAGATTGTTATCTAAAACATGGCAGCTTAATGCATTATTGCTGCTTTGCTGCTTAATTTTTTCAGGTATTGCTTTTACCTTATACTCTGCTTTTATCATTCAAAAAGTTGCTTTGCACGATGTTTATTACAATAGCCGCCTGTACACATCCACCTATCACTTTTTACTGGTGAGTTTGTTTTCACTGGGCTTTTTCTTGCTGCCTTTTTTAAATATCTTCTCACGTAGCTTTAACCATAGGCGGCTACTCACGATTTGCCTTGCAGTACAATTTATCTCAATACTTATACTTTATTATCACTTCAACTTTATGAGTCTTTTGTTCTCTGTCGTATCGATGTCCTTAACAAATATTATCTTTGTGCTGATCATCTTAAATTTATGGGCAATAACCCCTGCTAAATATCGTTTTTTTGTCATCTCAATCAGCTACGCAATTAAAACGGCTATTCTGACGGCTTTTTTTAATGCCACCTATAGCTACCATCAAACCATTGATAATCCTTACTTTCTATTGGTTTGCACTATTTTTATTATTATCAGTGCTACTTCCTTATTATTTTGCAGCTTAAATATTCAAAAAAAAGTAGCATATCATAGCTATACCGATCATTTATTTATCAATATCTTTTATCTTATGCGTCACTCGCGTGTTTTTTTCAAAACCACCGCAATTGCGATTATTATCACGGTAGTCTCTATTTATTTAGATAAAATAAAATTTCAGGCACTTGTACATTATAGCGATTACTTAACACCTAGTTTGTTTTTAAAAACAGCCCCAATTAACCTCTTACTAGCAGCGATTATTTGCTATATCGCCAGTATCAAGAGGCTCAAAACTCAGCTTGCCAGCTTACTTATTGTGATCTTTTGTGTTAGTTCTATTAGTTTGCTCACCATGCTGTATTTAAGTAGCAATATCAGTATTAATTTATTTTTTAGCTCATTATTTATTACTGATCAAGCCATTGGCTTTCTTGCCTATGCTTTTATTATTGGCATTTGTATCGATAAATTACTCAATGAGTTCAAGCGCAGTCAAGTGTTTGCCTTTAGCGTCTTTTATGTCCTCACCGGTGTGATGGTGTGGACGATTCTACAGATCTTAAATGCAGTATTTTAGGACGTATATACTCAAGCTACACACTTGCTCCGCTTCGCAAGCTTAGCACTCCTCTGGCAATGGATAGGTTTGTTACCTCTCTCCTCGCGGGATTGCTCGTACAGCTCAATTGTGCGGGTGAGGGGTAATTTAAACTTAACTTAGTTTGTTTGATTACTATTCTTCATCGCTCTCAGCCACCCAATTCTCAGGTGGCATCAGGTAAACGACGCGCCAACCTGCTTCAGGCGTGTATTGGCTATCAGGAGAAACGACGTGAATTTGTGATTTTTTATTGATATAAAATAATGGAATTGCCTGTTGATTGAGGGATAAAAACTGCTCCCAATTAAACTCATTACTAATGGTTGTCGTTTTAACTTGTCCGCCTTGTTTGATAATACTTCTTAATGTTTGGTAAGACAGATCTTTACTAAACAAGCGCTTTGCGTATTTTTTAGTAAGATACGTGAGCTTAGAATTTGCTTTGTTTTGCGCTGTTGGCAAGACAAATACAGACGCTCGCCCTTCAAACTCACGATAGTATTTGACTGCTGCCAAAGTATTCATCTGCTCACTGGAAGAGCAACCAAGCATTCGCCCAATGCCCACCAGATTCAAATGCCAATCAGCATGCTCTGATACGGAGCTGCCATAATAACAGGTCAAGCCTTGCAAACGACACGCCTGAACACTACGCCAACTAGTATCAGCAAGTACGACATGGACATCGTTATTATGAAGCTCCTTAGCAATGCTTCGAGCTAAAGTATTACCACCAATGACTAAAAAACCGCGTGGCTCGGGTGCCGATGCATGTAATATTTTTGCCAAAAATGGCGACGTGAGACTCTGGATAATCACGGTACCCAAGATAATCATAAAGACAATAAGAACGAGTAGCTCCCCCTCTTGTGGCAAGCCCAAATTTTCAATGACCTTGATTGAGAATAATGCAGCCACGGCAGCGGCAACAATCCCGCGAGGTGCGATCCACCCCACCATCACACGTTCACGCCAATTAAGCTCACTGCCTAAAGTTGAGAAGCCCGCAGCAATTGGTCTGACAATAAATTGCAATATCAGCACCAACACAATGGCTTTCCACCATACGGCTTCTAAGTACTCAAAACTAACATTCGCACCTAAAATGATAAATAAACTTGATATTAAGATAAGGCTTAAGGATTCTTTAAAATCAAGAATTTCCTCAATATGGGCATTAGGCATGTTACCGACGATAATCCCCATAATAGTGACAATCAAAAGCCCGCCACCTTCAACAATATGCTCAGCAATCACAAAGCTGGTAATCACAAATGACAGCACAAACATATTATTTAAATAGCTTGGCACCCATTGTTTTTTAAGCACAGTACCCAAAAGAAACCCAGCAACCAATCCGCCGATACCACCAACGAGGAATACTAATAAAATATGCACGGTGATATGCCAAAAGGCATTGTATTGTGAAGCAGTAATCGCGGTAAAAACAATCACAGCTAACAGCGCACCAATCGGGTCAACCAACATCCCTTCCCAACGGATGATATTGGCAAGTTTCTCTGTTGGGCGCACACTACGCAAAATCGGCACAACAACCGTAGGACCACTGACTGAAGATATTGCACCAATAAGAGCTGCAACTTTCCATGAAATATCAAAGAGGTAGTGCACTAAAAAAGTCGTTAAAATCGCGGTAATCAAAAGCCCAATGGTCACAATATTTCTTACTGTTCCACCCAAGCCTTTGATTTCTCTGAACTTCAAGCTCATACAGCCTTCAAAAAGAATAATTGCCACACAAATTGAAACAATCGGGTATAGCATATCCTTAAAAACAAGTGTCGGACGCAAGAACTGGTAATGATCACCCAAAACTAATTGACTGACAGGTCCTAACAAAATCCCGACAATCAATAAAAATAAAATTGCCGGCAGACGCAAACGCCACGCCAACCATTGACAAGCAAAGCCCAATAATAAAATAACCATTAACACAATAGGGATATAGGTTGTTGAGGCAAAAAAGTTACTAACTTCCACGTAGGTCGTCTTCCTTGTTGGTTTAATTCCGGATAATTGTAGCAAACAACTTGATAAGCGAAAGTACTTTTTCACCGTCTTTGATTATCGAATAGCTATAGATACCCACGTGCTAGTCCGTGAGTATCTATTTTTGATTAAAGAACGAGTACAGATTATATATATCTCCAACTTCTTCTTTATTAGGGAAAGTAAATCCCTTAAATAATGAGCTTAGAGTTTGACCATCACTTTCAATACTGGCATTTCTAAGATCTATCTTAGTATATCTGCCATTTGATTGTATATAGTATACATAATTTTCATTGCCAAAATTAACCATTTGATCATCTATGATGGCACAATTAGTAGTGTGTGAACCCAAGAACGATTTTAGTGCCAAATTCAAAACATAATCTTGGTTACTTTTAATAGAAAAGTTATTTCCATCATAGGTATAATCTGAGACATTTATTGATGAATTATTGCAAGAGTCAGTCATATCTACAGACACGTAAATGCTACCTAAAGGATAACTAAAAGTTACATCACTATGATTGTATTGCGGGCGTTCATCATTGCTGTTTGTCACTATATCTGGATAGTCTATTAAAGATGAAGTAATCTCGTGTGTTTTTTCATTATAGATGTAATTTACAGGTTTATTTGATTTTGGATCTGTAGTATGAATTAATAAATAATTTTCCCCTTGGTATATATGAGTAATCATTTTATCTAAAATACCTTTAAATAAATCATGAGTGTAGCCAACATCTGATACAGTCTTATTATTAAAATCAATACTTATATAATAAGGACCGTATAATAAATATGTTTTTTTATCGATAGTATTATAAAAACTTATTAGTTTCATTGTCCCCGGTAATGCATAAGTGGCAGCAGAATCATCCACAAATTGTTGCGCATCATTCTGAGTAGGAAATCTTTTCATTAATTCATATTTAATCCAACTTAATTTATTCGAGATACGTGCAAAATCTCCTGATGAGTGAGTTACAGCTGAAAGTTTGTCATAATCTTTACCAATTAACAAAGCAGAACCAGAATCTCCAGGTTGGCTTGAGCCATTAACCTGTGAAACCTCTACGCTATTTGGAGACGCATACACTACAGGATTAATCACCTGCCATAAGCCTTGTGCTGACGACGAATCACTTGAAGAATGACCAAGCTGCATAGTATTGTCACCTTGTGATAGATTCGTATCATAAAAGTATGAAGACAACCCAATACTTTCCTGCTTTGACAGGCTTAATAAGAATTTATCTAATGCACTTTGACCATATATCGACGAACCATCAGAGGAATACCGGACAGTATACGGACTATAATGAACCATATTTTTAAGCTGATCTTCTGTTGGGATAAATATTATCCCAACATCATCATTTTTTTCAGTAGAATAGTTACTCCATTTAGAGGATAAATCATAACTTTGAGTAGGATCGGCATAATATGTAGATATCATAAAATATGCTCCTGGATTATCACTATTTGGGTAGTATATTTTATAGTCATCTATGACTTGATCAGGGTGATTATCACTCCTAAGGCAATGACTAGCAGTTAATATGGCATGTTTGCTAATGAAACTCCCACTACAAGTTCCTAATAATGTACTAGGAAGCATTGTATATACTTCAACTGCCCATGCTTTAGTATTTTCTTCTACCTTTTTAACACCCGTACCTGTTAATGCAAAAGATAGTACAGGAAAAGATAAGGCACACGATAGTAAAGATAATTTTTTCATTCTTTCACTCCATTTTGGCATATTAACCTTTAATTGAACTGACAATCGATAGATTTAAGGAAATTTCAGAACCAGTTATTTGTTTTAATATGACGCATAACAACATCGCTACATTTACTCGCCCCGTGAGACACCCCCAAAAACTATACAAGCATAGATACTAACAAAACAATATGTAGATAGTATGTATATAAAATTAATAACCATATTTAAATGATAAAACTTTCACTGAGAGCTAGAAAGCTGTTCAAGAACGAAGTGACCTCCCCCATACCATGATCTCTACAATGTAGGCTTCTAGGTGATAGAATTGCAGGAAACAACCAGGATTATTAGCAAAATTGAATCAGCCGAAAGGGTGTAAAGTTCATGGTTTATGTGCGATATATGGAGACAATACCCGTAGGGGTAATTCATGAATTACCCCTACACTGCCATAAAAATACTCAACAAGGTAATACTGACAATAGAAAATATAAACATCTTGCGCGCCCAATGTGCCTTATCTTCAGCATTAAACCCTTTAATACTCAACGCAATCCATGCAATCCCTAAGATAAAGGCAACAGCTAAATACAACAAATGGACATGTGCAACCACTGCTAACATTAATGTCGCAATAACATATAACACAACAAAAATAAGCGCATTAACTTGGGTGTATAGCATACTGCGCTTAAGCGGTAAGACAGGGATATTCGCTGCGGCATAATCATCCTTGCGATAAATTGCAATCGCAAAGAAGTGTGGCATTTGCCAGCAGACTAAAATAATAAATAGCGTCAATGCGACTGCATCAAATCGATTGGTCACTGCGGTATAGCCAATCACTGGCGGAACAGCACCAGAAATAGCACCAACCACTGTGCCAAAAATTGAGCTTCTCTTAAACCATAATGTATAAGCCACGACATAGGCAAATAAGCCAATGGCGGCAATAATTACCGTTAGGTTATTTGTTCCTAGATACAATGCGACAAAACCAACAATGCCTAAGATAAATGAATAACTTACAGCAAAACGTAACGATACTAAACCACAAGCAGATGGTCGCTTTTGTGTACGCTTCATGAGCTGATCAATATCGCGATCGATATAGTTATTCAAAACACAGCCACAAGCAATAACAAATGCCATACCAATGAGCGCACTTAAAAAAACGACCCAAGAAAAATTACCTTGTACCGCAACAAAAAAGCCACCGCACAAGGTAACGATATTACCGAAAATAATTCCCGGCTTGATAAGTTTAATGAGTTTCATTAACGTTACATGACCATCATCATGCTGTAAAGATTGAACATAATCCATAACGTACCGATAACTAGAATTAATACAACAATCACTGCAAATATGAAGCTAATCATATTCCAGCGTGCTTTTGAGTCTGTACTTAAGTGCAAAAAGAATACTAACTGCACATACAATTGGATAAGTGCCAAAATCGCTACCGAGATATACAGCCCAACTGGAGAGAAGACTTTAAACCCAACTAAGCTAAATGCGATAACGGTAATAATGATCGATAACACAAACCCAGTGATATAAGTTTTGTGCGTGCCATATGCCGCACCCGTTTCGTGATCGTATAAATGTTCGCCTGCCATATTAGATTGCTCCCATTAAGTAGACAACTGAGAATACAAAAATCCACACGATATCCAAAAAGTGCCAGAACAAACCTAAGTAGGTTAGCTTTGTTTTGCTCATTGGCGTGATACCATGCTTACGGATTTGAAAAATCATACTCACAATCCAGATTAAACCAATGCTTACATGCAAACCGTGCGTTCCAACTAAGGTGAAGAACGACGATAAAAATGCACTTGTCGCCCAAGTATGACCTTCCATATATAAGTGATGGAATTCATACAGCTCCATAATGATAAATCCTAGACCAAATAGGAATGTCACCCATAGCCAACCCGTAATCACTTTGATGTTACCTGAGTTGCGCGATAGCATTGCCAAGCCAAAGGTAAAGCTACTGATCAATAAGAGCATGGTTTCAATAAATACAAATGGTAAGCTAAATAACTCTTTGGCACTAGGGCCACCAAATGTATGGGTGTGAAATACCGCGTATACTGCAAACAAAGTCGCAAATAATACGCAGTCACTCATAATATAAATCCAAAAACCAAATACGCTTTTGGAACCATCATAGTGGTGGTGATGTTCACCGTGATGGTTTTCTACTGCTGTAGTACTCATGCGCCCACCTTCTTCATTTTTTCAATTTCAGCTTCAATTTCTTCAACTTCTTTTGCTTTCACATAGTAGTCGATATCGTAATTAAACGAACGTGAAATCACGGAAGCAAGAATACCTAACAACCCAACGCCAGCTAACCACCAGATATGCCAAACCATAGCAAATCCAAAAGCCAAGCTAAACGCACCGATAATAAAGGCAACACCGGTATTGCGCGGCATATGGATATTTTCATATGGGCGCTTTTCAGCTTCAGGGCGATTCTCGATATTTAAGCCCTTTTTTTTGTGCTCCCAAAAGCCATCTAATGAATCAACCACAGGATCATGCGCAAAGTTATAAAAAGGTGCAGGAGATGCTGTTGCCCACTCTAGTGTACGTCCATCCCAAGGATCACCTGTTAAGTCACGGTTTTTATGACGATCTTTGATACTTACAATAATCTGAATGATTTGCAACAACACACCAATAGCAATCAGCATTGAACCAACCCAAGCCACAATCAACCATGGTTGGAATCCAGTTGACGCATCATAATGATATAAACGGCGAGTCATACCAATAGCACCTAAATAGTAAAGCGGCATAAAGGCAACAAAGAAGCCAACAATCCAGAACCAAAATGACCATTTACCTAAGCGCTCGTTAAGCTTAAAGCCAAACATTTTAGGGAACCAATAGATAAGTCCGGCAAAATAACCAAACACAACACCACCAATAATGACATTATGGAAATGCGCAATCAAGAATACACTGTTATGCATCTGGAAATCAACACCTGGCACGGATAGCAATACACCGGTCATACCACCAATGGTAAATGTTACCAAAAAGCCCATTAACCAGTACATTGGTGTGGTAAAGGTGATGCGTCCGCGGAACATAGTAAACAGCCAGTTAAAGATCTTAACCCCTGTTGGAATCGCAATCACCATTGTCATAATACCGAAAAAGGCATTCACATTGGCGCCCGCCCCCATCGTGAAGAAGTGATGCAGCCATACCGAGAAGGCAAGAATCGTAATAACAATACTTGCGCCAACCATAGTGGCATAACCAAATAGCTTCTTTTTAGAGAATACTGAAACAACTTCTGAGAAAATACCAAAGGCTGGCAGAATCAAAATATAAACTTCAGGGTGTCCCCAGATCCAGATCAAATTAACATACATCATTTGATCACCGCCACCACTGACAGTAAAGAAATTTGTACCTATATAACGATCTAAAGTCAATAATGCTAACGTCACCGTTAAAACTGGAAATGCCGCAATGACCAAAATAACAGAACAAAGTGATGTCCACGTAAATACCGGCATCTTCATTAATGTCATGCCTTTACAACGCATTTTAATGATGGTGACAAAGAAGTTAACACCCGTCATCAAGGATCCTATACCGGATATCTGCAGTGCCCATATCCAGTAATCAACCCCGACCCCGGGGCTAAAAGCGGTCTCCGAATAAGGTGGATAAGCCAACCAACCTGTATGCGCAAAATCGCCGATTAATAGCGACATATTAACCAAAACCACACCAACTACAAAAAGCCAAAAGCTTAATGAATTAAGATATGGGAATGCCACATCGCGTGCGCCAATTTGCAAAGGAATTGCAATATTCATCAAACCAAACATCAATGGCATTGCCACAAAGAAAATCATAATCACACCGTGAGCGGTAAAGATCTGATCAAAATGCTGTGGAATCAAATAACCAGTGCTGTCACCTGATGCTAAGGCTTGCTGCGTACGCATCATTGCCGCATCGACAAAACCACGAAATAGCATAACGAGCGCGACAATGATATACATAATACCAATTTTTTTATGGTCTACTGTCGTGAACCATTCACGCCATAAGTAGCCCCATTTTTTGAAGTAGGTCAAACCGCCTACCAATAATAACCCACCAACAACAATAAAGATAAACATTCCAAGAATGATTAACTGCTGGCTTACGGGTTCCCACAAATACGGGAAGGCTGTGTGTGGATCACTCAGTCTTCCAATCAATGCTTCTAACATATTCGTTCCCTATTTATTCACACTTAGTGGCTCATTTCTGACATATGATGCATATGTCCCATCATGCCAGGTTTGTAGTTTGGCATCATGTAGTACATAACAATGTCATTAAACAAATTCTTATCGACTTGACCATAATAGGTCACTGGATTATTAATGGATTGTTTTACCAAATGATCCCAGAAATAATCCCACGTCAGATCTTTCTTAGCCGTTTTCACTTCAGTGACCCACTTATTGAAATCAGCTTCAGAGGTAGCATCTGCAAAAAACTGCATATGTGCAAAGCCTTCACCTGTGTAGTTAGCTGAGAAGCCACGATACTCACCTGGATTAGTTGCCAATAAATGAAGCTTAGTGATCATGCCAGTCATCGCATAAATTTGTCCACCTAGTTGCGGAATAAAGAACGAATTCATAGGTGCTGCTGATGTGATTCTAAAGTTAATCGGGTGCCGAACAGGAATAACGATTTTATTAACCGTTGCAATATCGTATTGCGGATAAATAAACATCCACTTCCAATCTAATGCCACGACCTCAATTTCAACAGGAGATTTATCAGATTCCAGTGGCTTATACGGATTAAGCGAATGCGTTGTTATCCAAGTTACAATCCCTAAAATCAGAATAATCACACATGGTATTGCCCACCAGACGATCTCAAGTGCTGTGCTGTGCGACCATTCAGGGCGATACTTTGACTTAGTTGCAGAGTCGCGATAACGCCATGCAAACCAAAATGTCAAAAAAATCACTGGAATTACCACGATTAACATTAGCAAAATAGCAAATATCAATAGCCTAAGCTCGTGATGTGCAATAGGTCCTTGCGGATCTAACACCCCTGAGGAGCACCCCCCAAGCAACACTGCTGGCAATAATACCAACAATGCAACAAACGGCTTAGCTAAAGGCTTTTTGCGCTTTATTTTTCTGCCTCCAACACCCAATAAAAACAATGGATTACCCATCCTTTTTAGTGTGGATACAAAAAAGTGCAAGTACTTGATCATATCGATTTCCTTAGTTCCTTTATATCTAGCTAAGTTATTGGAAAATAACTTAGCGCATAGTATAACTATTTTTTTCCTAATTAAAACTGGCATGATTGACTTTATGGCTAAAAGGTATTTATCACACTTAAAACATGAATGATTATTAGCCACAACTATTTAGTATTCATAACTTACCTCTAATTTTTTATTTGAACAATATATTGTTCAACTCTATAATGTCATTAACAATCATAATTTAAGAGGTGATCTATGAGAATCGTAAATTTTTCATCCGCTCGGAACAACTTTAATCGCATCCTTGATCAAACAGTTGAGGATTATGACTATACGGTAATAACAAGACGTGACAAAGAAGATGCTGTTGTTTTGCCTTTAAGTCTTTTCAACAGCTATTTAGAAACTATGCACTTACTACAATCACCCAAAAATGCTGCTCATTTAATGAAAGGTATTAAAGAGTACAAAGAAGGTAAATCTCAAGAACGAGATCTGCTTGATGAATAAGATTATTGCATTCGTTAGCGATGCTTGGGAAGATTACCTTTACTGGCAAACACAAGATAAAAAAACGTTAAAACGTATCAATAAACTGATTATAGATTGCAAACGTTCTCCTTTTGATGGTTTAGGGAAACCAGAGCCGCTTCTTGGAAACTTAAGCGGCGCTTGGTCAAGACGCATCGATCAGGTGAATCGCCTTGTATATATGGTTGATGCATCACACATCACGATTATTTCATGCAAAGGGCATTACGATTAAAGTAGACAAATTGAGTTTCTTAATGATTAATTAAAAATCCAACCATAGCACCGTAATCACTCTGGTGACATAAATTAAATTATTCATTAGAAACCATACATCAGCACACATTTCCCATTGTATTAGCCATCCACTGCTTAAAATACATATTAAGTAAATAATTTTACAAACTTAAAACATATTAGTTAGATAAAATATCATTCAATATAAGAATTATCATGGTCATCATTTCAATGAATTAACTGAAAGGGAAGAAAGCAATCCATTTCCGCTGAATTACTTTTTTGCATACTTGAGTACGATACCTTTTACAACATGTAATTACTTTAAAAGGTCACTCAGATATAAACATTTATTCAACAAAAATACAAAATTTTATGTAGGGAACTATGACAACTGCAAAATTTTTCTTACAAGAGGCTATACCAAGCTTGCTGCATTCAATACAAGACATACATCTTCAAACACATGACACCCCAGTTTCGCAAGAATTGCTCGCCCGCTTATATCTCTTACTTAAAAATGCTGAAGATGATCAAACCGTGCTAGAAATCATTAGCAGTCAAATAGATATCGCATTTAAGCAAGAGAAAGCCAGTCAACTCAAGAATAGTAATGAAAATTTTCTGGTAAAGTCTGGAAATCAATGGATGATCAAATCTGCCACAGATATCGTAAAAAACAACTACATGACCTATCGCTTTGAAAAAAAATCTCAAGATTTTTCAAAAATTAATCTAGTTAGCCTATGGGAAAAGTTCAAAGGCAAATTGACTTATTTAATATTGCTATCCTTTATTATCAATCTAACTTATTTATCTATTCCCCTTTATATGAATGCAGTTTATAGTCGAGTGTTGCCTGCCTTTGCGACTGCATCTCTTTGGACGCTGTCAATTATCGTTTTATTGCTATTAGGACTTGAGTTTATTCTTAAAAAGCTACGACTTGAAAGCAGTATCAAGCTATCTAGCGAAGTAATACAGTTCATTGAACCTACCACACTCAAGAACGCTATTGACACAGTAGCATCAGAGCACAATCAATGGGGTAAGAATCAACAAGCGATTATTCATAGTTTAGGACAATTAAGAACGCTAGCATGGCGTATAATCAGCAGCAACTACATTGATTTACCCTTTTTCTTTCTATTTTTATTTTGCATCTGGTTAGTTGGTGGTTATCTTGTATTAGTCCCACTGGTTATTAGTACAATCCAAGTTATACTGATTTTTTACTTCCTTGGTACCCGTCAAAAAAAATATGTTTCAACACATATTCCAACTGATGGAATCTTAAGCTTCATTGCCAATGGACTAAAAAATACCTTTTTATCTATATACCGCCAAAGATATGAAGCATATGATATTGCTGAAAGCACGCAAACCAAACAAAATAGTCACCTTAACGCTATTCTTTTTTTGCTAAGTTCAGCACAGACGATATTTACCGTCATTCTAGCATTCTACCTACTCCAAGAAAATGTCATATCACAGGGCGCTCTATTTGCTGTTATTTTATTGACAGGCAAACTGTCTCAACCTGTCATGAATTTATTAGGTGCAATTCCCACATTTAAACAGGTAAAAGATTTAACCCATGCTATAAATGATTTTCAAGCATCCCAAAATAATAAGCAACAGCCGACCTCTATCACTTATAGCCCTCAGCGACCAACAGCAAATGGTTGGACCCTTAGCAAAGTTAATCTATCTTTTGATGAAAGATCAGCTGTATTTGAAAACGTCAGCTTAGATATTCCATTACACTCTAGATTATTGATAGTAGCTAGACCAGGCACTGGAAAAACATCACTATCAAAGATATTAATGGGTATTATGTATCCCAACAGTGGTCATGTAAACTTTCAGTGCAACCAAAATTATGGCTTTGATGATCTACATATAAATACTTACTATTCAAGTTATCCATACGTTTTATTCCATGAAACAATCTTTAGCTATTTTTGGGAATCCAAAGAAAAGTGTAAATCTGCTTTATCTTTGGATTTTATGCAATGGATCATCCCCTATCTAAAAGATGGCATTTATACACCCTTCAATCAATTTAGTCAGCTGCTTTCGGATGAAAAACGGCAAATGTTAGATCTAGCAAGAATGCTGACAAGTGGCAAAAAAATATATGTTTTGGATGACCCTACAACATTTTTGCCTAACAAGGCGCACAATACACTTATCGAGCACATGCACAAATTGTTGAGAGATAAAAGTATTACTCTTGTAATCTTTTCAAATCGTACCAGCCTACTTGAATTAGTTGATCAGGTTTCAATTTTAACTTCAACAGGTATTTCATTTTCAGATAGTAAGCAAAACTTTATAAAAAACCCAAGGACTCAGTAACATGGCACATGAAAAAAGAGATGACATTATTTGGCCTGCATATGTTGATATGCTCACTGTTTTAGTAATGATCTTTATTATGTTTAGCATTGTATTTATCATTCGCCTAAGCATGTACAACATCGCTCAAAAAATGACTGTAGAGATGCAGCAAAAGACATCAACAGCAACCCAGCAGCATAAACATCACCTTCCTCCGCCTATCATTTATATGAGTGAGAATGCTCATGTGACACAATGGGACTTAATACTGTCACTTGACAACTCTTTAAACTTTGCAAAATCACAACAACAGATGATTGATAAATGGTTTAAAACACATCAACAGACCAATAACGCTATCTATGAAATCTCCATAGAACTTGCTAACCAAACACATATCTCTCTTGGTGCAATGCTACGCAAAATCTACATCCTCTATGCTAAAACAGCCAACTATATGCATAATAAACATAATATTCCAACTAGCCAAATACAGTTCCTTAGTCAATCAAACCAAAGCGCAGGTGCTTCTAATCTGATTAAAATCAAGGTGAAAAAATGAAAGCCAAACTCAAAAAAATCCACACTCTGTCAGTTATTAGCATCTTAAAGAAATCGAGCATCAATTTTAAGATTATATTAGCTAGCTTACTTATAATATTTTTGATTAGCTTATTTTTTCTGCGTCTTGATATTTTGGTGCACGCCAAAGGTTATCTACAAATCAAATTCAAAAATATTATGCTTGAACATGCCACTGGAGGGACAGTATCAAAGCTACTTGTTCATGAGGGGCAGCATGTTAATAAAGGACAGCTTCTCGCCGTGATAGATAACAGTTATGTTAGTCAAGAATACACCAAAAACACGAGCAGTATTGCCATGTTACAATTGCAAGCAGCACGCCTTAATGCCGAGATTAATCAAAAGCCATTTATATCGGAAAGTATTAAGATTAGCGGGGTAACACAAGCTATGTTTTTGACGGAAAAAAACGTCTATGATAGTGAAATTGATACCTATAAACAAAATGAAAAGCTAGCGCAAACTACCTATCAAGAAAAACTCGACGAAATTAAAGCCAATGCTATAGATATTGAAGGATTGAAAAAACAAAAGCAACTCATCTCAGATCAAGTGAAGATGATTAGAGATTTGGTTAAAGAAGAAGCCGCATCAAAATCTGCATTACTAAATCAAGAGGCTGAAGAACAAAAAATTCTTAATCAACTTAATACCGCAATTTCTCGACAAGAACTCTTACAGTCTCAGGCTTATGAAGCTCAATTAAAAGTCACTAAAATTCACACTGATTTCATGTCGGATAAACGTAATAAACTATTGCAATTAGAGCAACAACTTGCTGAGCTTCAAGCCAAACAAACAGGGATATCAGATCGCAAAAAGATTGAGAATGTTTTTAGCCCAACTAATGGTATCATTCAAAGCATATTCAAATCTAATGCTGGTGCTTTTATTCCCTCAGGTGGTAAACTCTTTGAAATTTCTCCTGATAATGTTCCAATTATCTGTGTCCTTAAAGTATTGCCGAGCGATCGCGATAAACTATGGGTTGGTATGCCTGTAAAAATCTCTATCAATTCCATTTCAACTATTGGCGCCAATTTCTTGTCTGGGACAATTTCACTTATTAGTGCCGACACTAAAGATGATAACATCAATGGCAATAAGCGACCTTATTTTGAGGTTGATGTTGATCTCAATGAACAAGACATTGATAGTCAGCACATTAAAATATACCCAGGGATGCAAGTAGATGGTTATATTATTGTTGGTAAAAGAACGGTTGCCCAATATATTTTAAAGCCCATGCTTACTGGAGCAAATACGGCACTAACTGAAGTGTAGGGATTCTAGATGAAGTAGCTATAATGGCTCACTAGCCATTTTGATCATGTCATAAGAATATGGTGAGGGTAAACTGTCTTGATAAACAATATTGGATGATGGGATTTTTAATGTGTGTAACATATAACCTAATAACTGACTATAGAGTAGATACTGTTTTCTTAATAAAGATCCTGTTGAAAAGTTTTGATTTTTAGCAACATACACCAAAACAATATATTTTCTATTAGGATGCTTAGCTACCCACTCCTTTATTTTGGCGTAATCAGCATCACTTAAGCGGTAACTATCTGCTTTTAATTTTAATGTAAAACTCCAATCGCTACGTTTGTTTTGCTGTAAGTATTTATAGTTTTTTGATGATACTCTTTCGCGCGCCACATGATTACTTGATTGCAGCACTTCCTGCGCTTGATTACGAACAGTCATACTAGATAAAAATCCCAAAATCATATTAAAAAATACATACATAATTAAAACAATAACCATTAGAGAGACATAACTCACCCAGAAAGTTGTTTTATTATTGCCACCATGGTAAGTGGAAGCTTTTCTTTTCACAAATAGCTCCTAAATAAAGATCGTCAAGCCAAATTATCACATTCGATAAATAGTTTATTCCATGCTAATTTACGTATTAGTAACGTCATTTTTATCGAGTTTTTTCTTACTTTGTCATGTGTATAAATTTCAACACATCATGAGTCTGCCCAGCAAGCTCATATAGGTTGACTAAGGCTTCATATGCATTGATCTTGTCCTTAATTTTTTCTACCAAAGTTAGGTAAAATCCCCGCTCAGAATTCAATAAATCCAAAAGCGGTCTATTTCCTGAAAAAAACTCCTTTTTATAGAGTTTATTGACCTTTTTATATTTTGAGGCAGTCAATAGATTAATCGCATAATTTTCACGCATTCGCTGATAAACAATTAAATTATTCTCTAATTGTTGATTAATACTGCGCATAGCCATTGTCAGTTTATCTTCAGCGAGAAATTCGCTCTCTGCAGCACTCTCAATGGTTGCTGAATTATATCCTCCCGTAAAGATAGGCATTGTTATACTGATACTTCCGCTTAACTTGGGAGATTGAACCGATCGACTCCATTGTGTTGCTCCGGCATTGATATTTATGGTTGGGTAGTCTTGACTTACTGCCTCTTCGTGGTTAAATCTTGCTTGAGATACTTCAGATTTCAATCGCTTTAATAACAAACTATGTTGATATATGTAGTTAAGTGTTAAATGATGTGATTTTGGAAATGATCTACTCTCTGCAATACCTTGATAAAATTTATAACTGCGGTGTTGATCATTAGACAAACCAGTAATTGTCTCTAGATCAATTTTAGCATTCTGTAATCTAAGCTCACCATTACTTAAGAAATTATGTGCTTCATCAACAGCAACCTTTGATCGCAATAAGTCAGACATAATTGACAAACCTGCATCTACGCGTTTATTAACTTTATCTGCAATACTTTTAACTCGTAACAAGTAGACTTTATCGGCACTGACAAGCTCCGCGTATTGTATATATATCAAATAGCTTTTGATGACTTTAGCTGTCACCATTTGATGTGTTATATCACGTTGCCATTTACTTGCTTGTAATGCACTATTTTGCGCCTCATAAGCGGAATAGCGCTTGCCAAAATCATAAATCGTATAAATGGCTGAAATATTGATATTAGGCACATCAGAGTCTGGAGTGGTGTAATCATTACCTTCAAGATAATGAAAATTGGCAAAACTTAAAGTACCTTGTAATTGTGGCCAATATTTGGAATCTGCCTGCTTAAGCTTTGCTTTGGCAATTTTTTCCTGAATTTTAGATACATCTACTGATAGATCATAGTGTAATGCTTTATTAATCGCTTCAGATAATTCAACATAAATAGATATGTCATTTGCGGTTTTATTTGGTGCAGTATTTTTCTCCATCGCAAATAAATGGGCTTTAAAAAGCATTTGTGCTGTTGGATATAATACACTTAAATCATTCGATTTACCTAAAGCTGATAACTTTTGTGACCAATCCATATTTAATACATTTCTGACTTCTGTAGGTAGAAAGTCAATATATGACAACGGTAGTCTCTGATCTGACATTGCCATAGTTGATATCACACTTAATAAGCTAGTCAAAACCATCTTAAAAAACTTATTCATAATACACCTTTAATAATGGAAATTTGTAGTTAATTACAATTGACCTTGCTTATTGAGCATCTTTTCTAAACTGAATTTGATCTGAGACATTTGCTGTAGCAGATTCAGTGATATGCTTGATGATTGTGCAGTGGTGGCTTTTTCAATTCGTTCGACATCATCAATAACTACCGCCTGAAATTTACGGAACATTGCCATTAAGTCACTCACTAAAAGACTCATTTCCTCAACACGATGATGCGATTCTTGAATGAGCACATCCGTTGTGGTTGCGCTATGAGTAATAACTTCTATCAAACTTTGTCCAACTATTGGCAAATCATTCGTAATCCGTAACATTTTCTCATCAACTGTTTCCAAAGCCCTAGTGCATTGCTGCAAATAGGTAGCAAGCTTTTGATCAACCAATACAATAAGGTCATTATTTTGCTGTTGAATGCTTTGTTGAGAGCTATGTAAAGCTGACATCATCTCATTATTCTTTTGCAATAATTCAGTAACCTGAGGTAACGTTTCGTTCAATAGTTTAAATGTTGGCTTAGCACCTTGGTTCATTAAATTATTGCCATTGATTGGTTCATTGATTGATACATCGTTATCTAACACCCAGGTCTTAACTTGCTGAGTAAAATCAGTTGTTGCTCTTGCTAAAATAATCGCAAAAAGTCCGACAATTAAAGAAAATAGTAACCCCAACAATGAGGCTGAAAATGCTGTTGACATTCCGGCTAATGGTGCGGTTAATGAATTAAGTATATTTGATGCACTCGACATATTCAGCACATCAGATACCTTACTCATTGTGCGCATCATCCCAATAAATGTCCCGAGCAGTCCTAGACCAATTAAAGTTGCAGACATGTATTCTAATGCTTTAATACTCCAGCTTTTATACTCGCGCCACTCCTCAATAAGCGCCTCCAAAGCATTACTATTACTCCCTAATAAGTTATAAAATCTCCCCCCAAAAATACTTTTAAGCACTTTCTTATCAGCAAAAGGAGTCTCAGCCATGACTTCCCTTTGCCATAGATTAGCATGCTTTCTTAGCTGAATCGCACTAAAAATAGCATACAATACAGCTAGCAAACATCCCGTTACAATAAGTGTATTAATCACAGTGTTATGTGAAATAACTATGATTAATGCATTAATATCAACCACAGCAAAAGCAATCATCAACACCCCCATAACAATAATGAGTGCTGAAAAATTTTTAATCTTTGTCATTATACTTACCTTTTTTATAGATCAAATTAACCCGCTACAGCAGATTCGTGATGTGTGTTATCCACTGCACTATTATGGTCATTACTATGTTCTGAAACCGTATTACGCTGACTATATACATCGATGGTTTTGCCATTGGCGTTATATTGGTAATGTGTTCTATCAATCTGTGTCAAAGAACCACCATGTAACCAGGCAATATCTGAGAAATTATCAACATCGAGTTCATAATGATTATTGCTATCTGCGCGATGCTGATGAATGAAGTTATCTAAATCAAATGTCCAAGTATTGGCAGTTCCACCATCTTTAATCATATTTTTAATATCGAATGTTTCAAAGTTGTGAAAGTCTTCAAATAAATCCTCAACATTTAAATCCTTATTCACATGTATCTGACGAGTCAAGCGTAAGGTATCATCACCATCAGCTCCATCAAAACTATTATTGTTTTGACCAAAACGTTTTTCTAAACTTGCCAAAGAAGAAAAGTCAAATACATCATCATATTTTGTTCCTATAACGTCAAACTCAGATTGTAACTGCCCATTTTGAGAGATATTGTCGCTAATCCCTCCCGTGTCAACGCTATAGCTATTCCCTCCCCTACCATCTAAATGGAAATCAACTTGCTGATTCAAACGGCTAAAATCAATCGTCATATTCTGCTGATATGACCCTGAATTATACGACTGAATTGAAAGATCAAGCTTGGCATTACCAAAATAGATATGACTATCTAAACTAACATTACTGTTAGAGTAGTTTAGAAGACTAGACTCGGTGTCACTACCATAAAAATCAAACATTTTAAGGCTGCCATTAGCATAGTTTCCAGCGTTAAAGTTCAGCACATCTAGATGACCATCGATCGTATCGGTACTATCACTACCATAAGCATAATCCTTGATAATAGACTCTTTACCCGCTATCGCTCTTAAATCAACCGTTAGCTTTTGAAAGTAATTTGTCGAACCATTATTAAACGTATTATATTCATACTGCCCCTGCCCTAAATACTGATTAACGCCAACATCAACTTCATAATAGTTTTTGTGTCCTGCATTATTAAAGTTATAGCTATCATTACCTGCTCCTGCGTACACAAAATTATCAGCATTATTATATCCTGTGATAGTATCATCGCCATGCCCGCCTTGGACTCTACGCACATGATGAGTAACATCGCTCACACCTGCTCGTTGATCGGTTACTAAATCATTATTAAGATCAATCGTTAGCGCATCACTCATTTTAGAATATGATAATACAGAGCCAGTAAAACCATTTACATGCGTGTCAAAGCTAACCACCTCATAATCCGGCATATCAAATATGTTATTACCTACCATTGCATGAATATCAACAAAACTCATACCCGCTTTTGTTGCATCAACGTTTAGATTAGCGTTAGCTACATTCATATTAAGATAATTAGAATTTGTATTAAAAGTGATTTTTTCAACTGAGCTAAATTGGCTGGCATTATAACCACCTGTACTATAGAAAGTCCCTTGATGTTGCCCGTTAATAGTCACCTGACTGCTATTGTATGTTCCACTCAATATAAGCTCGTCATCGCCATCGCCACCTGACAAGTTATAGTTCCCATACGAGCCATCTTCATAAGAGAAAGTGTCATCACCTTTGCCACCATTGATTTGATAGGTCACACCCGAGGTTCGAGTATAATCAACACCTGTATAATGACTTTTCAAATGAAACACATCATCATACTGACTGCCTATAATATTGGTAAACGTAACATGTGGCGCGGAACCAGTGCTCGCTTCAAAAGTATCAACACCCCCACCTGCTTTAGTAATTGTTCCCAAATCAGTCATTGTAATAGCAGCATCTTGATTATCATAACTTATCTGGTTATTAAAGTTAAAGTTAGCAGCTGCTCCTTCTGAGTGTTGCTGATAATTGGCATTATTGCTCTTGGTTGAGATAACTATATTATCCTGACCTTGCAAGGTTAATTGACCATCATAACGATCAGACAAACGATAGGTTGCATTGCCTTGCTGTGTACCAATAATATTTTGAATATGTGTCACTGTATTAGCTAAATATGAGCCACTATTATCAGTGATTACGCCATTTTGTAGATCAACATTCAGCCCAACATTGACGACACTTGATAAATCAACGGTGTTATTATGACTACCAACATCACCACCGTTGATTGACATGCCATAGGCACCACTGAGAATAAAGGTATTATTGTCACCATAAGCTACAGCACTAAAACCATAATTGCCTTGTATAAATGTAGTATTTCCAATACTTAAACCTTTAATTTCAGTCAGTTGGCCACTCTGCAGAATTCCTAAGACTCCTTGATCTGAATCTATCACACCACTTTTTAAATTGACATCCAAAGCTGATACCTCGTGACTGATAGAGGTATCATCGTAATCTATAATGAGCTGCCCACCATGGACTGTATAAGTAACAGGTTGCATACCAGCATAAAAACTATTGTGAACAGTTGTTACGCCTTGATAACTTTCAACAGCAATACTCCCGTTAACCCCTGACTTTGCCGTACCAATATTCACCTCAGAAGTTTGTGCATATAACTTAAGATCAATATCGTTATTTGCTCCCTGCTCAAATGCAACATTGATCGTATCATTTATGCTATCGGCATCTCCTGTGAAATCAACAACTCCACTATAGTAGTTAACGGTGTTACTTTTGCCGTGCCCTTCAATATAAGCACTTGCTGATTTATTTTGTCCTATATTATAAACATTTATCGCATTTGAATGATTGCCACTCCCTCCACCAATAAATGCTGTATGAGCGCCATCAGCATAAAAAGTATTATGTGAAGCATCACCCCCACCAATAACCGTTAGATCACCATTATTGTTAACGTGCACCTCACCGCCTAACTCACCGATGACAACTTCATTCACGGCACCATTGACAGTATCGCTTCCCAGTGACATATTTGATGCAGAGCGCTTATCTATCGATATTTCATTACCGTCAACGCTGATATTAGTTATATCATTCAAGCTTGAATAATCGATTTTGCCCAAACCACCAAAGCTAATGTGATCGTTACCTTGACTACCGATAACCTCATCAATACCTTTGCCTGTATTTATATAATCATCTGCAGCACTTGTAATAAATTGATCATTATGATTTGTACCAATATATTGTTCTACATTTTCAACATGATCTTGCTTATTACCGCTATGCACAATATTGCCATTCGTAAGATCAACGACAATACCATCAACAGCTTCTGTTGAATCCACAGGATTAGTCGATACAAAGTCGATGTGCTTTAAATCAAAGCTAATACCCGTATTTTTAGCGCTCAAATCACTGTAATCAACGGTATCACTACCTTGACCACCATCAAAAGTAACTTCACCACCATGAGAAATAAAATGATCATCGCCCTTACCTGCTTCAAAAGTTGCCTGAGTTGTTGTGCTACTTATAAATGTATCTGATGCTGCGCTTCCTCTGATGATCTCAATATTTTTTAATGTTTGTTCAATTTTTTCGATGCCGTTATTAAAGGTACCACTAAAGCTATTGACCCCGTCATCTGATCCAGCAATCGTTATACCACTAAGATGATTACTATAATCAACAGTATCATTGCCAGCGCTACCATCATAAGTATCACCACCTCGATCTGAAGCTAAAATAATGTCATCAAATTGACTGCCGGTGATCTCTTGGGCATTTGGATGAGTCCCCAACATAAAAGTACCATCACCATCTGTTATTTGATATGGATTATCAGTAACGTCAAGTTTAATGACATATTCAGTGCGCCCTTGCTTGTCAGCAGGGCTAAAGTGAATAGTAATAATTTTATACGCACTCGTATCAGAGGTGTCATAATCGATGGCAAACTGATTTTTTGATAAATCTGGCTGCATCTCACCTGTAATAATTTTTATATTCGACGCGCCGCTACCCGTGATGCTAGTAATTTCAGAGCCTGGTGGCAGCTCGAATATTTTTTGCAAAGTTGTTTCTTGCTTTGATGAACCAACCTGATCGGCATCAATCGTCCAGCCATGCTGAGATTGAGACAGATCCAATGTAATTGGCTTTAATTGACCTTTTTGCCCCAGTGCTTCACCCGAGCCTCCCGCCTTAACAGTATGATTCGCATTATCATATTGTGGCTTTGGAATATACATATTTAAATCAGGTAACACAGTTAACTTAGGAACCACTGTTGGGTGGTTACTTTGTGTGATTTCACTATGGCTATTATTTTGACTTTGGGCCTCAACAACTGGAACATCTGTAGCAGTGATATGACTCGTATCAACATCATCGCTCGATGATGAACTTAAAAGTATATTATCAGTTGATTCATTGACATCATTTTGTAGATTGTCACTATCTTGAGCTGTGTTCGCATCTGAGTTTTTAGTTTCATCAATGACATAAACTTTTGTTTGTGCTTGAGTATTTGGCGTTACTTCTTGCTGGTTTTTCTCATGTGTGAGATGACCGTCTGTATTAATGATATCGGCTGAGGCAATATCTAGCACCTGCTGCGCGGTTAATATTTTGCCATCGGTAAACTCAAGTTCAAATGCTTTTTTATCAAGATTGGCAAGTTGCCCCCCAAACACAAGATGATAAACCTCACCATTGTGAGCTTCGATTAAAATATCCTGACCATCAAGCGCAAATTTAGCTTGCCTAAAATCAATCGGTAGATGGTTGTCTTGAAATGTTTTTAGCAAAACTACTTTTTGAGAAGAGGTATCTTGTAACGCCTTCTCTGTAATGTTTGTACTCATTTGAACTTTCCCACATTTAAAAATAAAAAATTAAAAATCTATACCCCAAACGTATAACTCATTCCAAGCGTCAATGCCTGAATTGGATTGGTTTCATCTTGACCAAATTGTGGGAATACTGCCTTGTCTTTCTTGCCCCAGATATATTGATATTTTGCAAAAATATTAAATCTTGATGTCACTTGATAACCAATGCCAATACTTGCCATAGGATTCCATTTTTTGACCAATTCATCATCTTGATTTGCACCACTGCCGTATGTCACTCTCTGGGAAACATACGCCATCCCGACACCCGCTAAAAAATTCACGCCAATTGGCAAAACAACTTGTGCGGTTAACTGAATTGGCAAAACAAACGTTGCTTTGTAATTGATATCATTACTTCCATAACTTAATAATTTATGTCCATACATAACATTGACCTGCATACCTAACGCTAGCCAAGAATTAAGTGCATATTGCCCCCCGATGTCAATACTGCCAATAGCTCCACCTGATTTTTTATCCAAACTACTTTGATCCCAGAATGATCCAGTAATTTGACCATAACCACCCTCAATACCAAGAGTTAATCCACTTTGAGCGATTGCTTGATGATTATTTGCATTTGCTATCGTTATTGTTAATATGGTCACACCCATTACTAATATCAATTTTCTCACAATATCCCCCATAATTAGTGCTTGTTTTAACAATCCCATGATTTACTTAAAAAATTAAAAATATTCATTTCTGCTTTATAAAAATTCTCTTCAAACGCCGTGGGCTCTTCATGCGCTAACTTCAAGCGTTCGTTTATTAATTTGACCCGATGTTTACGCAGATACTTATTAATTGTTGAGACTGCATAGCCTGTCAATTGAGACGCTTGCTGAGTAGTAACTCCCTCAGCAGCAAAATCATCTAACAATTTCCCCACCGAACATTGATGTACCTTTCTAGCGTATTGAGCAAAACATTCCTTATTTTTTCCCATCGATATAGCCTTGCTTCTATAGTTTAACCAACTTTGTTTACCTAAAGCAATCATCAAAAAAAATTAAGCCATATATGCCAAGCCAATAAGAATACCCAAACCATTAATATTATGGTTATGCCCCATAATTGCGATACTTGGCATATACTGTGCTTGAATATTGACAGATAAATGACGATTTAAATTATAGGCGCTACCTAAACCAATATCATACAAATAAATTAAGCTGCCAAAATTAGCGACAAGACTTAGATTCTGGCTAAGGTATTTACTAAGGTATAGCTCAGGAACGGGCAGAACAGCATTACCATTGTTTTTGATAAAATTGTACATTCTAACACCTATGCCATAATGCAAAGACTGCCAACTATCAGCACCAAACATCCAGCCATAATCAAGATCCTGCACATAATAATCACTGCGATCGGTATTATAGGTTTGTGTTAAAATATCTGCTTTATTCTGGCGCATACTCCAATAGCCATTGCCAATGGCTATTCTAAAGCCATTTGTTAGTGGATGATTATTTGGAATCGAAGTGGCATTAACAATTATAAAGCAAAGCACCCCCCAAAAAATTACCATTATTTTTAACACAACTTTCTTCTCCCTTTTATTTAATCTTTGGATATTAGTAAGCAGGATTAAGACTCGCTCACATTCTTGGCAGCACTATAACCGGACAACATCATAGCGATATGTATAAATATGTATTAACTATAAAATATTGATTAGATTATTAGATTTCTCTTGCAACTTTTACTAAAAGCTCTGTCTGACGAGGCAAGGTTGCAACAATTTTTTCCCCTAAAAGTTTTTGCCATAGCCAAGATAGATAACCTTTGATCTGAATAGTTGTTGTTATACAAATCCCTTCCTCACACTCTTGTATCTTATGGATCCCATAAAGATGTCCAAAAGGCAATCGAAAATAATCAGTAAACGATTTATTAGGAATGCACTCCACTATCTTCATTTTAAGTTTTGGATCGCCTTTTGGCTTAAAGTGAAAAGTGTTACCGGTTTTAAAATCTCCGTTTATCATTGCCCACTCTGTATCATCATCCCAAAGCGTTCGCTTTTGAATATCTGACCAAATCATCCAAATTTGCTGAGGAGTGACATTGCTGTAGGTTTTGCTATAACTTTTCATATACATCATTTTTTACCTTTATTAACTTCCAATCCATTTTTGCTTTAACTCAATGTCATTACTCAGGAATCAAAATACCTTCATTATCGGCTTTCATAATCGAAAAACCGGCTACATTTCCTAAGAAAACATCGCCATTTTTGTCAGCATTGATTGCCTGAATCATATTAGCTTGTAAACCATCATCCGTTGTTTTACGTAACCATGTGTTACCACCATCAGTAGAATAAATAACCCCAAGACCCCAAGTTGCCACATAAATTGTACCATTTGCAATGACTGCTCCTTGAATATAACTCCCTGCAGGCATCCCAAGGTCAACGGCAGTTTTAGATACCCAGTTATTACCCCCATCACTGGATATCAGCAATATTGGCTTGCCTGCACCATAGTTCCATGTATTAATCAGAATATTCTGACCACTTACAAAGACGCCACCTATCGAACCAAAATAAGTTGCTGGATTATATTTTTTCGTCCAATTAGTACCGCCATCTGTTGAAACCCAAAGTCCATGGTTGCCGAATAAGTAAATATTATCGCCCTCACCGGTAATACCATATAATTGACTACCTCCAAATGGCGCACTAACAGGCGCTGACCAAGTGGCTCCACCATCATTTGATGTCACTAAACCATTCCAAGTTGGCACAAAAACTTTATTGTTATAAACATAGACTCCACCATGACGTATAATAGAATTACCAAATGTAGCTTTAGGCTCTTGTACCCAGGTTTTGCCACCATCTGTTGTGTAGTTAATCGTTTTAGCGCCATTCCAATCCCCAACTACTACATATAGCGTATGAGTAGCTACATCATAAAATGCGCCAACAACACAATCACCTGATAGCCCCGTCTTGGAATTATAATTCTGCCAATTAACTCCATCATCTTTAGAGATATAAAGCCCTGTTGATATTGTGCCGGCATAAAGTGTGCCATTTAACTTATTGATAAATGAGACTCTATCAGCATAAACACCTGGTGCCGAGTAGACAACTTGCCATGAATTACCATTATCCGTTGATTTAGCTAGTGCATAGCCAGTTCCAGCATATAGCACATTACCAATCTTTGAAATTGCTGAAGTAAAATCACCAGGCAAATTATTATTCGAGCTATTCTCCAATGTCCAATTCACACCATCATCATGTGACACAGAAATTCCATTACCTGAGGCAAGAAAAATATCGTCGCCATCGGCATAAATTCCATATACCGCAGCATACTGTAATTGTGGTAATGTTGCGCTTGTCCAGGTGCTACCATTATCAGTTGAGACTGAATACCCTTGATATCCACCCACATAGATTTTGTTACCATCAACATAAATTGAGCGGTTATCATTTAAGATTCCATCTGCGACCGTTTTGGTTGTCCAAGTTGTTCCACCATCTGTTGAAAATGACACCCCTCCTGGACTACGTGTTGTTAAATAAATCTCACCATTATTCTCTGTAACCATTCTCACATCATTACTTGTCAGACCGTCAGCTGTTGTTTTTGTTGTCCAAGTAGCTCCTTTATCTGTCGAAATGGCTAATCCTGCATTTGTCGCTAGATAAACATCATCACCTGACGCATAGACATAAGCCACTGAATTACTTGGCAAACTGTCGGTTGTTGTTTTTGTCTTCCAAGTCTTACCGCCATCGTGAGATAAAGATAATCCAGCATAAGTTGAAACATAAATATTATCACCTGATACAGCAACGTTACTGACTGAACTTGGGTCAGCAATTTCAGGTGATGAAACTGTCTGCCAGGTTTGTCCATTATCCTTTGAAATACTTAGACCTAATGTCGCAACATACATCACACCATTCTCAACGACAACATTGCCCGACGCACCAGGAATTAAGTTGGTCAAAGCATTACTTGGAATAAAGCCACCTGTCGGATATACATCAACACCTAATAGTGTTCCCGTACTATTATTACCATTATTTTGTGTATTGCCATACACCAGTGAATAAAGCTTTTGTTCATGCGTTGTTGCATTGGGTGCCGTATAGGTATAATTATTGGTGCAATAACCCTGACCTAACAAAGTTGTACCACAATTATTATTAGTTGATGCGACTAAACTGCCATCATTTGGCAAAATACTCATCGCTAAATGATCAAGGCTTAATGAGCTATTATTTCTCGCCTTCAATGGAATATCCATCGACTTACCACCATTAATCACTAAGCGATAACTATCAGACATTTGCAGTTGACTGGATGACGATGATCCCAACATTAACTGATTCACTTGATCGGCATTATTTGCTGAAATCTGAAGATCACCACTACCCGACGGATAGTTCTCCAAACTACCGTCAACAATAATGGTACAACTATCACCTCCATTTAACGTCATGCCATTAATACAGGTACTGGCAGGATCTTGGCTAACGCCCGATAGTGCAGGAATGCTAAACTGCACATCGGTTGCAGGCACCACCGAGCTATTGGTAATCTGAATTGTTTTTTTCATCCCTGGCACGATCGTAATGTGTTGACTATCTAAGCTTAAAAGCTGAGATTGTGTTTTGGTCATTTGCGATTTAAAGCCTGATAAGGCGTCTTCTGGGTTAATTGACAATACAGGACGCAATATTTGTAAACTTTTTGAAACTTCCGTTTGTCCATTAACGGTTACTTTAACATCAATCGCTTGATTGCTTGCCGTATCTGCAGCTTTAACATCAAAAGTGCAATTCTCTGAAGGTTTAAGAATAACGCCAGAACACGTATTATTTATAATTGATACACCTGTGGCAGCAATGCTCGTACCACTTTGATAGGCAGCGAGACTCAGACCTGAAACACCCTTATCAGCGCCTGTTAACTCAGGAACATCTTGAGCACTGTTGTTGGTTAACACATAATGCTTCATTCCACCACTACCCAACACCGAAGAGCCTGTGCTTAATGCAAGCTTAACCACCTCCGGCGGCTCTGCAATCACATCCACCGGAATACTTAATTGATTAATCGAATCACTTGAACGTATCGTCAATGTCGCTTTACTACCGACAACGGCACTATTACTCGCTGTTAAAACAATCACCGCTGAAGCCCCCGGCGCTAATTGACTGGGAATATTTGATGCAGTCTTATCAATACTCACCCCATCATCTGCTTGCAGCTCAACAGCAAAGTCATCTGCCTGCTTGTTACCCGCATTGGTAACGGTAATTTGCAAGCTATGAGATGTTTCAATATTAGCCTGTGTTTGACTTGGCACTAAACTCGCTGTCGTAGTCGCTGTATTTTTATGATTACTGTCACTATCATCTGAGTTACAACCAAACAGTAACATACTAGATACGATCACTGGTATTAATTTTGTTATCTTCATTATTATCATCTCCACTTTACTTAAATTCATTCAGCTTAGTAGTCATCGCACTCCCCATGCTTAAAATTGAGTATAGTCCAATAAAAATACACAGATATGTTGAAATATGTAGTAAATATGTATTTTACTATTTATAAAATTGATCATTAAATTCTCTTGCAAAACAATCTAAAAAGTTTTTAATTATGTTTAGAAGCAATAAAAAGATGTAAGGACTACAGCCAATGACTTTAACCAATAGCCAAGTAGCTTCGATTAAAAACATTCTCATTATTGATGATGACAAAGAAATCACCAAAAGCTTGAAGCAAACACTTAAGGGTCGCTTTAATATTGATGCGCTTGCTATTCATCACCCTAAAGAAGCCGGTGCGACACTGACTCTGAAAAAATTTGATGCTATTTTACTTGATTTAATGTTACCTGAAATAGATGGCATTGAAGTCTGTCGCCACATTCGCACGATCACCAATACGCCAATTGTTATGATTACTGCGTCACAAGAAGTTTCTGAGCGCATCTTAGCGTTTGATGCTGGTGTTGATGATTTCTTAGTGAAGCCCTTTAGCACACTTGAGCTTATGGCGCGCATCAATGCCATCTATCGACGCATGGCGCAGGCTTCACCTGAGCTTAAAGATAAGATTTACCAGTTTGATCGTTGGCAGTTTGATACGCGCACGTCATTGCTAACAACAGCGACAGAGGAAGTGCAACTGTCAACGGCAGATGCGAATTTACTGATGGTTTTTCTTGAGCATCCACGGCGCATTTTGGAGCGTGAATTTCTACTGAATCAGACCAACACCAGTAAACGTGATATTTATGATCGCGCAATTGATGTCCGCGTTGGGTTATTACGCAAGAAAATCGAAGAAGACACCAAACAACCTAAACTTATCCAAACGCATCATGGGCGCGGTTATGTATTTAATGCAAATGTTGTTAAAAAAGCGACCTGAGTTTCATTTCAATTACTGGAGTTACGCACTTTAGAAAAACTATGATTTTATAAACACCCCGTCAGCCTACGGCTGCCACCCCTCTTACAAAGAGGGGAATTAGGCAAAGGTTATTTTATATTCCCCTCTTTGCAAGAGGGGTGCCGAGCTTGTGAGGCGGGGTGTTGTAATAAAAAAGTGCGTAACTCAAGTCAATTAAAGAATATTTGATTGATCATCTTGCTTTTTAGAGTCGAATCAACGACATTTTATAATTATTAATATCACATATGGATCAACATGAAAAAACATCTGAACCTCCTTTGTATTTTTGCTTTTTTTTGTTTAAGCCTTATCTCAATTAGCTATCTTTTTATCAGTGCGTATCGCCAGATCAATGAAGATATTCACGCAGAACTACATCATAAAATTGCGTGGGAGATCGCTAAAATTGTCAAATATGGTGAAAATGAAGATCTTAAGAGCTTCATTCAAACCTTTGATAGCCAGCATTTCTCAGATATACAGATTCAGCGTATCGAGCTTGAAATGGCTTTATCCACTGTTCCACAGTTTCACCCAGATTACACCATCAAAAATGCACAAGATCTTGAGAACAAAATACTTCAGCATCAAGACAATATACATAAATTCTCAGTTTTTATTCACAAAGACCTGTGGCTTAATATCCATGCTGTCAAAAATTATCATTACTTTTTCTCTTTATTTACCACTGAATTTGCAATTATCTTGCTGATTGTTATCTTACTGCTATTTGCTTGTTGGTTATTACTGCGTTTATATCGATTAACTGAACTAAGTCAACAGATGTTGATCGAACTAGGTCTTCCGCAAAATACTTCGATTTACTTTGGGCTTATCTCTGGTCCCAAAGCATTATTTGAACAAATGAAATTGCGTATTCATAACCTAACGCGCACACGCGCACAATTGATGTCATCGATTTCGCATGACATCAAAACACCGTTAACACGCATGCGTTTTCGTTTAGAGCAATTAGAGTTAAAGGGTGACACGGATGCGATTAAAAGCATGGCAGATATTGATCATATCAATGAGGTGGTACAAAGCTTCTTATCACTATCTAACCTTCATTTACAACAGCGTAAGAAAATTGACCTCAACCTAATGTTACTGACACTGCAAGACAACTACGCCGATATGGGGCATCACATTGATTACACGGAAGCACCTGAGAGCATCGTCTATGGCTCGGCACAAGTATATAACCGCATTTTGACTAATATCCTTGATAATGCCTTTCGTTTTTCCGATAGAGTTGACATTAGCTTAATGCAAACCAAACAGCTTATTGAACTGATCATTATTGATCATGGACAAGGTGTTGCTCATGACAAGTTAAACAAAATCACACAATTAGGTTTCTCTGAGAATAACATGGACACTAAAAAACACTATGGGCTGGGTCTAGCGATTGTTCATGAGCTAGTGAGTCTGACCGGCGGCACGATTATTTTTGAAAATGATCCTACCCTTGGACTTAGAGTCACCATGACTTGGGCAAAATAAATTTCCTACACCATAACCATCTTATTTTCTTGTTTTACATAGCTTTTGGAGTGAATAAAAGCCATTACAATCAACAGCACACTGATCGTTCCGGTAATATACTCAGGTATTGCAATAAAGTTTTTTAACCACATCGTCAGCGCCAAATAACCGATTGAATAATGCGCACCATGCTCTAAAAAAGGTAGGTTATTTAAAGTGTTGCGCTTAACCATAACAAGGGTTAATGAACGAACAAACATCGCACCAATTGCTAACCCCAACAGAATAATGACAATATCATTACTCATCACAAGAGCCGCAAACAAGCCATCAAAGCTGAAAGATGCATCTAACACTTCAAGATATAAAAAGCCAATAATGCCCGCTTTAACAAGCGATGATAATTGATTCACTTTAGTATTGATTAGTGCTAAGCAATGACTTAATAAAATACCCGACACCAGCGCAATGAGTACTGCAATTGATGCCTTATATATCCATGCATAAACACTAAAGAAAATAACAGCAAAAATCACTGCGATAATCAATGGCAGCATGCCTGAGCGCTTATTAGCACATTTCTGCTCTAGCCAACCAAACCATAATGCACGCTTTTCATCTGTGAATAAAAAACTTAAGAAAATCATCAATAAAAATCCACCACCAAATGCACTGATCAATGCGTAATTACTGGCTAAAACATGTTGAAACTCTGCCGTATTATGCAGCGCTAATCTCAAGGTACTTAAGAAAGACAATTGCGCACTGACACTTACCAATAACACCGGGACTAATAAGCGTACAACAAATACAGCAACAAATATTCCCAACCACAAAAACATTTGTTGCCAAAATGGGGACATTTTTGTTAATACTTTGGCATTAACGACTGCATTATCAAAACTTAAAGACACTTCAAGCACTGCCAATAGCACGATCAAATATATAACATTAAGATAATGCATCGGTTGATAGATTACACCCAATACTAAGCATATGATCGTCACAAGGCTTGATCCAACAAAGAAACGTAGGTAATGCTGCATTTATATGTACTTAAGACTAGGCTAACATGCACTAATAGCACAACCATCTCCTAGCCCAGTCAGTTAAGGAAATAGTGTACTACCAGTCTTGCTAAACCTATGTGATTTCTCGACAATCAGTCGCATATGCCATGGCTTTGTTTACCAATTATGTTGACATATGCCTTGGGTCAGAACCCAAGAAGCTACTCCCTAGTAGAAGTCGGGACATTATAACGTAGATATTGTTTGTGTAAACAAGTTTTAAAAACTTAGCAATTAGCTGTACTGACACCAACGTCTGTGAATGCCTTTTTAACATCTGCTGTCGAATAGTGAAGATCTTTGGCCGCATTGACCACGCCACAAGCAGCCTGCTCAAAATTCACTAAAGATGTCCAATATTTGACATTTGCCAACATCATTACATGAAACGCTTCTTTTACACCTTCAGCATATTGATTGGACAAGCCTTGCACTTGATTATCAGATGCCCATGTGCTTGCCAATAAATAGAATGCTTTATTAAACACACCACTACCGGTATGAACGATATATGATTGATTACCACGTGCTTTCTTAAGCATTTGATTGTAACTGATCTTGCATGACAGCGCCCCGTTAAGTGTCGGATCATAGCAGTCAGCTGAAGCACCATCTTGTGATGGGTTATTCATATAACGTAAAGCTACGCCATCACCTTTCATAATGGTTTCACCTAACCCCCAACCAATCTGCCCTTTTGGATCTTCTGGGTAAAACTTCACATAATTAGTCTCGTTCTGGCTTAGTAAATAGGCTCTGACGGTTTGTCCTGCCATATCTGAAAATGCTTCATTTAAAGAACCTGATTGATCTTTATACATAAGCCCTGAGTGTTGTTCTGTAAAACCGTGACTTACTTCGTGACCTGCCACATCTAGGGATACCAGAGGATAGAAATCACTGCCATCACCAAAGGTCATATTTTTACTATTCCAAAAAGCATTATCATAATTACTGCCATAATGGACACGCATCACAAGCTGCATCGGCTCATTATTTTCAGATAATGCATTAATGCCATACCAGTCTTTATACATATCAATAATGACATCACCAAAATATTGCGCGTCATTAATAGCAGAATATGCACCATTAATCTCATCTTGTCCTGTATTTTTGCCACAGGTATAAGGGTAAGGTGTCGTCGTATAGTCATCCCACTTTTGTTGTAAATTGACGGTTCGCACGCGAGTATTTTCCATCGTGCACTTTGTTCCTTTTTTTGTCACATCCAAAGATGGCATCCCATCTTGACCATACCAATATTCTTGCACCTTTTCATTGCCACCTGGCCCTGTATCCTCGAAATTTTGGATATTATCCCAGCTTGTTACCACTTGCCCTGTTTTAGCATCAACATAATAACGCATATCTTGTGGTTGATTATTTGCCTTTTGCGCAAAAAACTTAACCTGATAAATCAATTTTGGCTGTTGATTTTCCGTAATAATCTGTAACTCAGCACTTGGTGCATTACCATTTAAATAATCCACCTGATAACCATTAGCATTTTCATTGTATACAGTCAAAGATTGGGTAATTGCCTGCTGCGCTGAGATACTTGGGTTTGTATCAACATTGAGATCTTTGACCACTTCACCATTAGCTTTCTCCTGATTGGCAGCTAATAACATATTATGTCCAATATTTTTAGCAATCGTAATCTGAGCGCCTACGACCTTGATCCCTTTATAATACTGCTGATAACGCTCATAATTAACACCAGCCATACTGGATTGAGATATTTGATTTAAAGTATTTGTTTGCGGTGCTGCCATAAGCATTACATGCGCGTTACTCACCGGTTCTATTTGATTTGTTTTCAAATGAAAACCCTGTAAATCATCAATCGGTGCATTGGTTAAATTAACCCTCTCTGCAGCATAAACTCCTGTTGCTAACATACTAAGAACTAATGCAATACCCTTTTTAAACTTCATTCCTTTCTCCTTGTTATGACTATTTATCTCACAGCTTTTGGTTATCAATAAACATTGGGCAGCATATATTTATCACACTATTTTATTAGCAAAAAATGCTGATAAAACATGCCTAAATACATTACTTGCAAGCAAAAGAAACGATCCTTGCCTGTGTTTTAAATAAACTCTTCCCTTTATTACATGAAATAGCTTTGCTATGACGGTAGTATTTTTACCACAACATTTTGGGCAGGTAAATAGAATTATTAAAAATTTGTAACAAATTGTATATTCATGCTGATTAATACTAGATCAAACATACATTTGCCCAAGCTTTCAGAATTAACCACTCCCAATAAGCTGGTTCAATTTCTTATGGCAGAGTATAACCTTAAGCAAAAAGGCCTTGTAGACATCTTTGGCAATCAAGAAAATGTTTCTAAATTTATAAATGGACATCGCCAGCTCTCCCTAAAGCAAGTAGCCAAACTAAGTAAGCGCTGATGCTTTTATCTCTTGGGATATAATATTAATAAGAGTGATTCAGTTCACTAAGGTTAATTGTCTAAATTTTTTTTTGCTAACTGAGATATAACGAATTTTCAGCTACTGGCACAAGCAAATAATGTAGTCTAAAATTTTGCATAACAACGTGATATGTATTGGAGTATACATAATGAAATATTAGCTGTGTAATCTAAATTTTCCTAACATGTAAGAATGATCAAATAGCAATATCCTCTGGACATTAATACCCACCTATTCTATGCAAAAGCGCTATTTACAAGATCGAACGATGTAAATACAACATTGGCGACTCCTTTATCACAGGAATGTGCGCCGATCATAATCAGCATACGTTTATCTGTCAATTAAAGTTTTATAAAATTATACTCTTGGCTAAAATTAAAAGGCACCTAGAAGTGGCCAATAGAGCGCCATTGCTAATGTAATAACAATAATCCCAGCTAATTTAAGCCCGACACCCCATGCCATTGCTTGATGAATTTTGACATGATCTGACTGCACAACGAGCGCCATTGCTGGCGTGCTCACAGGTAACATAAAGGTTAATCCAGCACTTGTCGCAATCGCAATAGTTACCACACGTGGATCGATGCCATACTCGACCGCTAAAGCTAAGCCAATCGGTAACAGAACAGCTACTGAAGCCGCATTACTCATAATTTCTGTTAATATCGCTGCCAATACCACAAGCAAGATGAGAACAACTAAAGGTGACTCAATGCCTAAGCGCATCATTATTTGCACCATCTCTGCGGCAGCTCCTGTGTTACGTAAAGCAACACTTAAAGCAATTGCACTACCATACATCAAGACAATGCCCCACTGCACATCTTTCTCAACCTCTTTCCAATTGGTAATGCGTAAACTAAACGCCATAATCACACCCAAAAAGGCAATCCAATCTAAGCCCCAAGCAGTGCCATAACACACCCATAATAAAATCGTAAATAATACGACAATCAGTGTTAAAATCTCGCGCTTTGTGATTTTGCCAATTTGTTTTTTATGCGCCATTAATGTCTCACGCGCTAATTGAATATTAGCCCCTGTATTATGCGCTGCAATCAAGACACAAACACTTGCTAATGCCAGCATAATAAGCACAATCGGGATCACCCAAATACTCCATTGAATAAAACCAATATGACTGGCATGCGCAAATTGAGCATTATTGGCAAAGGTATCTTGCAAAATCCCTAACGCTAATGGCGCGCGCGCGCCACCTAATAGGGTAGCGGTCCCGCCGATCATCGCACCCCACGCCATTGCCATATAAGCGGCAAAGGCAAAGCGACTTTTCTTTCTTACATTTGCAGCCGTTACAATTTCAAGCACAATAGGCAATAGCATTGCCGCTACTGCATGCTCACTAATAAAAAATGCCATAATACTTGCTAGCACAAAGATCGACATACACAGTCTTTTTGAGCCTGTACCAAACTTTGCAATGATCGTAATTGCAAAGCGTTTGCTGAGTCCTGAACGCATTACCGGACTTGCTAAAATAAAAGCACCTAAGACGAAAAAAATCGCTGAGTTACCAAAATAACTATAAACATCTTGTGAAAAAATATCGCCTGACATCGGTAACAAAAACAATACAATAATGCCCGTTACTGCCAACGGGAAAATATTACTAATCCATAAAAAGGCAGCCACACAAAATACCGCAAATGCATGTTTACCGGCTTCACTAAAATGTCCAACTGGCAGATAAAGTGCCACAAAATAAATCACAACAGCAGCTAAAACACACAAGAAAATACTTGGGATAGTGGGCAATTCCATTTCTTTTTGATGCATAGTTTGTTACTCATAAACCACTGTCTATAAACAGTAGTTGAGCAAGTGATTTTTTTCCAGCGCTTTTCAGGAATTTCTAATTGATCTAATCGTAGGGGCGTAGCGCATACGCCCCTTTACAACCATCTATCTATATTCTTATCTATCAAAAGATAAATTTCATCATTAAGCCAGCATCGACCGTATTATTCTCTGGCTCATGCCACCCTTTCGTTGTCGCACCATCCGCTGTTTCGGAAGTCTGAATTTTCCAATATTTAATATAGGGACCAATCAGCCATGCCCAACTGCCTTGATCACGCCCCAAAAGCACATAGCCATTGGCACCCCAGCCTTCGCGTTGTTGATTGGTAACCCCGCCATCAATACCAGAGTATTGTATCCCATGAATCAACCCATCAAACTCAAGACGTGATTGGATAATCAGTTTATTCTTATGCCATGAGATATCGGCACCTACTGGAATATAGAAATAATTTGAAATACGTAAGTATCCCGCTGAATTGTTACTTGAATCATTATTCAGATAACGATAGCCCAAACCAATATACGGGGTAAGCTTCAATCCTGATTTTTGCCATGAGAAAACATAACCCACCTTCGGTGAAATACCCAAGATATAGCTATTATCATTATCCATCTGGAATGCCTGCCCATTAAGAAGACGCCCATCATATTTGCCATTGACAAAACCAAATTGCCCATCGACAATCAAGGTCACTTTATTGCGATCAATATATTGGTAGCTACCATCTAAACCAAAGCTTGGTCCTTTGATACTCATAAGCCCCGGCTCACGATAGCTATAGTATCCTGCCATTGGTGAGATCGAAAACAAAGAACAACCCGCCTTATCAATACCACAAGTTGCATTAGCATTTATCGTTGTTAAAAAAATCGCTGAAAAACCCACTATCCTTTTTATCATCGGCATTCTCCCTATTTAATGAACTTATATACCCATCACAAAGCATTTTACAGAATTTTTTGCTTTGTTTTTTGCGTGCTTTTGGCAAGTTGAATTTTGACAATAGTCCTAACTATTACCTGCAATCCAACTTGCCAAAATCTTCACAAACTACTTTACAATCAAACACCGCAAAATGATTTACGATGGGTATTACAAAGAGTAGTCTAGATGAGATTTTAACTTTTACACACGAAAACATGCCCGCAAATCAGCTAAGGCTTCATTAAAGTTGTCATTAATAATGACATAATCATACTCATTAGCATGCGATGCTTCATTTTGTGCATCTTGCATGCGTCTAACAATCACCTCTTGTGAGTCTTGTGCACGTTTAACTAAGCGCTCATGCAAAGCGTCCAAGTTTGGCGGCAGTATAAAAATACTAACACAATTATTCTTAAAGATTTCTCTGGCTTGCCTTGCGCCTTGCCAATCAATCTCTAAGATTACATCTAAGCCTTTCTGTGTCAGTGCATCAACCGATGCTTTGGATGTTCCATAATAATGATCAAACACCTTGGCGTATTCGATAAAGTCATCTTCTGTAATCATTTTTTCAAATACTTCATGACTGACAAAATGATAATGCTGTCCATTAACTTCTTGCGGACGTGGCTTGCGCGTTGTATGTGACACGCTAACCGCAACGCCATCGTTGGTCTCAATAAGCGCTTTTAACAATGAAGTCTTCCCCGCACCTGAGGGGGCAGAAACAATATAAACCGTACCTAACTTGCTCATTTTATTAATGATCCAAAAGTTCATTCACTGTATTTACGCCAAGCGTTGTCTGCACATGCGCCATAAACTTTTTACCCAATAGTTTATCGCGAGTTGCTAACTCAAAGTTGGCAATCAAAAACCCAAGCTTATCACCACAATCATAACGCGTACCTTCAAAGTTATGTGCGACAAGCCGTTGTGTTTCAATCAGCTTGGCAATGGCATCAGTTAGTTGAATCTCGCCACCAGCACCTTTAGGGATTGTTTCAAGATAATCAAAAATCTCCCCTGGCAATATATATCGACCAACGACGGCATTAGTTGACGGTGCTTTCTCAGGTGCGGGCTTTTCAACAATAGCTTCAATACTCTGATCTGCACGCGTTTTGACGATCCCATAAGAGCCCGTATCTTTCTTGGGTACATTTTGCACCGCAATTACACCGCATTTTTGATAATAATATTGATTCATCATTTGTGACAAAGCACCTTTGCCATCAACATTATCAATTAAATCATCCGCTAATAAGACAGCAAAAGGTTCATTGCCAATTAAAGGCTTGGCACATAAAACAGCGTGACCTAAACCTAGTGCTTCTTTTTGGCGCACATAGGCACAATTAACACCAGCAGGTAAAATATTGCGCACTGTTTCCAATAGTTCAAGTTTGCCTTTTTGCTCAAGATTATATTCAAGTTCAAAGTTCTTATCGAAGTGATCTTCTATCGCGCGCTTATGCGTGCTTGTCACAAAGATAAGCTCATTAATCCCTGCTTCAATCGCTTCTTCAACTGCATATTGAATCAAGGGTTTATCAACGACTGTTAACATTTCTTTTGGCGAGGCTTTAGTTGCTGGTAAGAAACGCGTCCCTAATCCGGCAACTGGAAATACTGCTTTTGTAATCTTCATTTGTTTACTCCTAGTGTTTAGCCACCAATGGCTTTAACCTTATCGTTAATCCATTGGTAACAATATTCATTTAGCTCATCAACACCCAAATCACTTGGTGAAACAGCTTGCCCAAAAGACAATGTCACTATACCCGGCTTGATCAAACCTGCCTTATTTGGCCAAAACTTACCTGAATTATGCGCCACAGGCACGACCATTGCACCACTGGATTTTGCCAAAGTAATCGCCGTTTTATGGAATTTCGGATATTGCCCAACAGGCACACGTGTGCCTTCTGGGAAAATCACGATACTTAACCCTGACTTTAAACGCTCTTTACCCATTTGTAATACTTTTTTAAAGGACTTTAAGCTTTGCTTGCGATCAATAGGAATACTATCGACAGCTTTTAAACCTTGCCCAAACACAGGGATCTTTAGAAGCTCTTCTTTTAACACAAAACACACATTATTTAGCAAGCCATGGAATACCACGGTTTCCCATGAGGATTGGTGTTTGCACACATAAACACACGGCTCTTTTAAAAGGTTCTCTTGACCTTCGGTTTTAACACGTAGCCATAAGAAAATAACAAGCCCCCAGCGTGTTAATATTGACCACACTTTTGCTGGAATTAAACGTATCCCAATGGGTAAGCGTAATATGCCTAGAACCACTGTCAACGTTGCTAAAACGGTGGTCAATACTAAGACATAAACCACAAAAATGATTTGTCTTAGCCACAATATGCCATACCATAAGCCTTTCATTAGATTCATATCACAGCCTCCACAAACTGCTGTAAATTATCAAATATCATTACACCCGCTAGTTCACTTTGATGCTTCGCCAATGTTTTTAAGCCCTTACCAGTTTTAACCAAGACTGGTGTGCAATTCGCTTTTCTTGCCGCTTGGATATCTTTAAAACTATCACCGACAAAAAACACCATAGGGTTTAGTGCAATGTCAAGTTTCAGACTAATCTCATCAAGCATGCCTGTCTGCGGCTTGCGACAAATGCAATCCATATCCGGCGCATGCGGACAATAGGCTATATGCTTAATGGCATCTTTATCTTCAGCTAATAAGCCATATAACTTATCATGCATACTCATCAGTGTCGCAAGATCGAAAAGTCCACGCCCAACACCTGATTGATTCGTTGCTATTGCCACAGGGATCTTTTTTGCTTTAAGCTCAATAATCGCCTCAATACTTCCAGGAATAGGCTGCCACTCATCCGCTGACTTTATATAATCATCCGAATCTTCATTAATCACACCATCACGATCAAGAATAACAAGTGTTGGCGCTATCACTTCTATTTGTTTTGTCATACAAAATATCAATTATTTAATTAGATACTGACGTTTGTCTTTCACATCACGCCATTGATCTGCATCTTCAGGCGGATCACACTTCTCTGTGATATTATCCCACTCTTGTGACAACTCACGATTAAGCTCAACAAACTCTAACTGATCTTCTGGTAATTCATCTTCTGAATAGATGGCGTTGACAGGACATTCCGGCTCACACAGTGCGCAATCAATACACTCATCAGGGTTAATCACCAGCATATTTTCACCTTCGTAAAAACAATCTACCGGACACACCTCAACACAGTCACCAAATTTACATTTAATACAACTTTCTGTTACCACAAATGGCATATACCCACACCTTTTAGCTTCTTAAAAACGTCAATATTTTAACACTTACCCAAGGTTTTAAAAGATTTATTAACACTCAACCTTGCAACTTCTGTAAGACATACGCAAGCTCTTTTGAAATGACAAAATTATTGCGCACCAATAAGTTAATTGTCTTTGCTTCAAATTGATCCAGAAACCAAAATTTAGTGGCAAAGTCATACACAGCATTGGCACGCAAATAAATGCTATTAATGCCTTTTTGAAACTCACGCTCTAGCTTATGTTTTGGTGGCATTTTTACAACAATACTTTGTTTTTGCACATCATATACAGCACAGAGCTCAGCATTTAATAAATTAATCTGTGTTTGATAGTCCCTTACTTGCGCTGGTTTTTGCTGTTGACTTTCCTCGGTAACACGGTGATTTTTTACTACTTGCGCCTTTTGCAGTTGCTGCTGCAACATATAGTTTTGCTCTTTTAGCAACTTATGTTCTTGAATAAGCTGCTCAAATCTTGCTTTCGATCCATAGTAATTAACCTCCAGATGATCATTTCTCTGGCGTATTTTTTTTATCTCATGTTCATACTTATGTATTTTTGTTTTAATTTCTTGATCGATATAATCTTGCAACTTTTCCTTAAGTTTGATGGCAACCTCTTTATGTTCACGCAAAGCGCAAGATAATAATACCTTATCAATCACAGCACCTAAACCTAGCACCTTCTTTTCAGGAGGTTGCACCACCTCTTGCTTGGCAATCGTTTCCGCTTTTTTAGCATCTTCTTTATATAAAAGGACTTTATCTGCCACATCAAAAAAAGAATAATGCTTATCAAGTAATTTACGCACTTTGGCAATCGTGACTTCCTGCCCGTCACGTTTTAACATATGACATGCTTCATTCACTTGAGATTGGCTTAACATAGGCTATCCTAAATTGTCTCATCGTGGCGTTTTGTTAATATTTCAACACCACTTTCAGTCACCGCTAACGTATGCTCCCATTGTGCTGATAAACTTTTATCTTTAGTTACAGCCGTCCAGCCATCACGCAATACCGTCACCTGCTTTTTGCCGGCATTAATCATCGGCTCAATGGTAAATGTCATACCAGGCTTTAAAACAGTCTGTAAAGACTTATGCTCATGCGCCTGCTTTGAGACATAATGCAATACTTGCGGTTCTTCATGAAAACCTTGACCGATGCCGTGCCCACAAAACATTTCGACCACAGAGAAGTTGTGCGACTTGGCATGCTTCTCAATCGCTTGAGCGATATCATGCAAGCGATTGCCAGGCTTGACCTGTTCAATCCCTTTAACAAGACACTCATAAGTCACATCTGTTAATCGTTGTGCGAGTATTGATGCTTTTTCACGTCCACCAACAAAGAACATTTTACTGGTATCACCATGAAAGCCATCTTTAATAACCGTCACATCAATATTTATAATATCACCCGCTTTAAGCTTCTTTTCTGCAGGAATACCATGACACACAACATGATTAATCGATGTGCATATTGATTTTGGAAATCCTCGATAATTCAAGCAAGCAGGAATGGCTTGTTGCTTATCAACGATATAATCATGGCATATCTTATCAAGCTCTGCTGTTGTCACACCGGGCACAACATATGGTTCAATCATCTCTAGCACTTCAGCCGCCAAACGACCTGCTACACGCATTTTCTCAATTTGTTCAGGTGTTTTTAAAATTATATTAGTCATGAATTCAGTTACATTATCTTTAACGTAGTAAACGTCGTATTGTACATGCATTGGTTATTGCATTTCAATCTAAAGCAAAAAACTAGCATTAATTTTATTATCTTTCCCAAAAAAAGGGTTGAAAAAGTCCTATTCTAGAAACAAAAAAGGCACCTATTAGGTGCCTTTCTAAATAAAAAACCTGATGATGTTCTACTTTCACATGGCGAATGCCACACTATCATCGACGCTAACTGTTTTCACTTCTGAGTTCGGAATGGAATCAGGTGGTTCACAGTCGCTAT